>CACHCY010000002.1 GCA_902578495.1 uncultured SAR86 cluster bacterium | reverse complement strand
CAACTTGATCACCTATGGAAATATCTAGAAGTCTAGCTAAACGACCGTCAAGCCAAATATCTCCTGAATTGGGCGGCGAAGTGAAAGTTTCCACTTCTGAGTTTTCATTTATGATTTCTAGCTGACCAGCGATTGGATAAGGCTCTTCAACTGATTTTATAGCAGCTAATTGAAAGTTATCCGCATTAGAAACTACACTTCCAAATTCATAGATCTTTGCAAATTGTCCCTCGAAATTTGGGATATTGGATTCTTCAATTGCATCGCTTGTTTCAAATTTTAAGTCTCCCCCTAAAAATACTTGAGACTCGGCTATCAAGGAGCGATCTAGTCTGTCGGTAAACAGAGTGATAGATGCAACTATTCCAACAGCTAAAGTTAAAGAAAGAAACATTAACAGCAACTGTCCAGACTTGAGTTCGCGAAAGAAAATTTTTAAAGATAATAAGACAACATTCATTGAATTTTTCCATCAATGAGTCTAATTTTTTGATCGCATCGGTCAGCTAAATCTTCATCGTGGGTCACGATGATAAGTGCGGTGCTTGATTCGTTAAAAACATCAAAAAGTAAATCTGAAATCATCTTGCTATTTGTTGAATCTAGGTTTCCGGTTGGCTCATCACAGAATAGAACCTTTGCTTCGCACGCAAATGCTCTGGCAATGGCAACCCTTTGCTGTTCACCTCCCGAGAGCTGTTGAGGATAATGCATTGTTCTATTGAGCATATCGACCTTCTCAAGATATTTTTCAGCAATCTCTCTGGCTTTTCCATTGTTTTTCATCTCTAAAGGAAGCATGACATTTTCCAGAGCAGTCAATCCTGCTAACAGCTCAAAATTCTGAAAAACAAAAGCTACGGATTCTTTTCTAATTTTTGAGCGGCTATCTTCCGACATGGAATGAAGAGGCATGTCGTCGAAGAATATTTCCCCTCCCGAAGGAGAATCCAGTCCCGCAAGAAGACCCAAGAGAGTTGATTTACCCGATCCTGATGGGCCAACTACTGCAAGTGATGTATTTGAAGAAATGTCTAAATCAATCTTGTCTAAAATATTTATTTCTTCGCCGTTAAAAATAACCTTTTTTGACAAATTTCTTGCTTTTATAATCATTAAATGAGTTTCCTTGAGATTTCCAGGTACAAAAAATTATTTATTTTTGTTTTGATTTTTTCCAATTCTATCATCGCAGATGATAAGAAGCTTTTGATTTTAGGCGACAGCATCTCTGCCGGATTTGGTATTAAAGAATCGCAAAATTGGACTACCTTGATGAAAAGTTCTTTTTCTAAAGAAGGAAAAAGTTTGAAGATCATTAATTCAAGTATTTCGGGAGATACTACTTCGGGAGGACTATCTCGAATAAGCAGAGATCTAAATACGCATAAACCTGACTTTGTTTTGGTTGAGTTAGGCGGGAATGATGCGTTGCGTGGTTATCCAATATCTAGGATAAAACAGAACTTGTTAAAAATAGTCTCAATAATCTCCAACAACCAATCAATTGCGATAATCATGCAGATCAAGATTCCTCCAAATTACGGAAAAAAATATATTGAAGCTTTTGAAAATATTTATTCTGAAGTTGCTTCTGAGACGGATGCAAAATTGATTTCATTCATGCTGGAAAATGTGGCATTAAAAGAAGATCTTATGCAGCCCGATGGTATTCATCCAAATGAGAACGCACAGCCAGTCATAGCAGAACAAATTAAAGAAGAAATTGGATATTTAATCTTTAATTAAAAGTAGACTCAGATTTGAAGATCAAGAGTTAAGGAAATCCAGGATAATTTGATTTATTTCTTTAGGTTTTTCTAAATGGAGAAAATGTCCACAGTCATCAAGCTCGAGCTTTTTCAGATTTTCGAAACTATCCTCCATCCCGGTCGAAAGTTCAGCAGCAATGCATCCGTCGTTTTTTCCATGAAGATAAAGCGCCGGCATCTTAAATTTATCAGTAAAGGTCATTTGTAAATTATTTAATCTTTCGCTTTGTAATCCTGATTGAAAAGTGCTGCGATAATATTTCAGGGCTCGGGTTAAGACTCCAGGCTTGGATAAAACATTTATTGCTTCTTGAGCATAGCTTTCGTAATCAGGCCAATTCGGCGACCATTCTCGCCACAGTCTCTTGATGTATTCATAATCGTTCGCTTCAACAGCCATCTCAGCAATTTCAAGTTGGAAAAAAAACATATACCAAGATTTTCTTTGTTGATCTCCATCAAGTAAAAAAGCGCTCATCAAAGCAGGGCCGTAAGGGACCGAAGCAGTAATTAATTTAGCTACTTTCTCAGGTATTAAGTTAGCTATCCCATAAGCTGCTGAAGCTCCCCAGTCATGGCCAAATAAATTAATAGGCTTGTCTGTAACAGAATTAATGAACGTTGATAATTCCTCAGCTATTTTTAAGCTTTGGTAAGTATCTAGCTCTTGATCGTCCTCGTGATAACCTGGCATCAATGGAACAAAAACATGAAATCCATTGGCACTAAAAAATTCTATCTGCTCTTTATAGTTAACCGCACAATCAGGGAACCCATGTAAAAAGACTAAGGGATCTCCTTGACCTGCTTGAAAGTAATAAAGGTTGGAATTTTTATTAGAAAGCTCCATAGTTTTCTTTACTAAGCTTCAATCCCCTTATTTAATCTAGAAGTAAAAAATAAGCACAAAACTGCAGAAATTATTTCAATGAATAGGAAAAACATAAAAATAGTTGAAGGACTGCCATCCAAGTAAACGCTGATTAACCTTCCAGAGCCTATACCCGTCATAAAAACGAACATACTCCAGAGGGCAGATAACTTAACATTCTCATTAAGGGCGCCAATAATCCAGTACAAAGAAATAGCTAAATACAAACCCATAATAGCTCTGTACATATTTATTTGATTTACGCTTTCTATATCAATCCCATATAGCAAGGGCATCCCAAGCTTTGGATTTACTCCATATCCCAGTGAAACCAGAGCAACACCAACTGCCGTTAAGATCAAAAACCATGATTCTTTAGCCATTTTTCCCCCTTTTGTCAGTTATTAGGCACCTCTTACTTTATATATTGCTAAGAGATTAATCATCATAATGCATTCTTCATCGCGTTCGTCGAAAAGATTTACATCAACATCTATGAATTCATGACCTTTTTTGTCATAACAATCTTTAACCTGCATTTCTGCGATCAATGACGTCCCCATTGGGACTGCG
The DNA here is from genome assembly GCA_902578495.1 of uncultured SAR86 cluster bacterium. Taxonomy (GTDB): domain Bacteria; phylum Pseudomonadota; class Gammaproteobacteria; order Magnimaribacterales; family AG-339-G14; genus CACNYO01. The sequence continues at coordinate 207,087 of CACHCY010000002.1, read as the reverse complement.
CGAAAGTTATGAAATGTAGTTTGAAGATGTATCCAAGGATTCATATATGCATTGCTCGCTAGAATCCAGTTCGAACATCCCAATAGAAAACTTAAATTTGCAAAACCATCTTTTTTTGGATTAAGCAGATCAGGAAGTTGATTTGGATCACGTAAATAAATTAAGGGATTTTCTCCGCCCCATAGATATCGAAAAGAAAAACATCCCTCTTTTTTTAGCTTTTCCCAAATATCTTTTGTTGCTTGAGGCCCAACATAATCCTGAGATTCGATTTTATCTCCTCGACGTTTTGGAGGTTTTGTAGAATTCATTGAAAGTGCAGCTTCAGCGTTAGCGCTGATGGTCTGATCGCTTTTATTAAGTGTAGTAAGTATTTTTTCTTCCGAAACTTCTTCAGAAATTACTTCAAATTTTTCTCTATCGTACAACGGTGAAGAAATTATGCATTTTGCAAACCCATTATTGAGCCACTCGATTCCCCACTTTTCTATCACAGGATGTAATAGATAGGCAGAAATGGTCACTCCAGGAACTAAACCACCCTTAAAACCAAATTCTTTTGCCAGCTTATCCCCGTGGATTTCATTTTTTGAATCCGGAGCTGTGTTTAACGCTTCCGCTGCCCAAGTCTTCATAAGTTTTTCTTAAATAAACTTTCTATTTTTCTTCGCTAAATTTAATATAAAACATAATGGCATTTTTTAGTAAAAAAAATAAATTGTTTCCTTCGATTGAACCTTTTGATACTGGCTTTATTAAAAAAGGTATCCATGAGATTTACTACGAGCAATCAGGAAATCCAAAAGGCAAGCCAGCCATTTTTCTGCATGGCGGACCGGGTGGAGGTGGCGGCACTCTTTCAAGACGTTTTTTTAATCCAAAAAAATATCGAATTGTTGTTTTTGATCAAAGAGGCTGCGGGAGAAGCAAACCTCATGCCTCGCTCGAGGATAATACGACTTGGCACTTAGTCGATGACATTGAATCCATTAGAGAAAAGCTTGAAATTGAAAAATGGCTTGTCTTTGGCGGTTCTTGGGGAAGCACGCTGTCCTTGGCATACGCACAAAAATTCCCTGATAGGGTTTCTGAGTTAATCCTCAGAGGTATTTTCATGCTTCGTCAAAAAGAACTGGAATGGTTCTATCAATACGGCGCGAGTGAGATTTACCCTGAAGCTTGGCAAAGATTTTTAGATGAAATTAAGCCAGAGGAAAGATCCAATCTGATGGAGGCTTACAGAAAAATATTTAACGGCGAGGATCAAGAAAAAAAACTCTCCGCTGCAAGAGCTTGGTCGAAATGGGAAGCCTCAACAAGCTATATAAACCATAATCCTGGGGCGGTTAAGGAATCTATCAATGCAGAATTTGCATTAGCGTTTGCACTTATTGAAAATCATTATTTTATTAATAAAGGATTTTTGGACCATGAAAATCAACTCTTAGATAACGTTGATAAAATTAGGCACATTCCCTGTGTCATAGTTCAGGGTAGATACGATGTAGTTTGCCCGCCTACTACAGCCTACGAACTCAGCAGCAGATGGCCAGAAGCAGAATTAAAAATAGCGCCTTTTTCAGGTCACTCAGCTTTTGAAAAAGAAATAACAGAATTACTTATTGAAGCTACAAACAGCTTCATTTAGAGGACTTCAAAGCCGATCAATCAATAGAATTTATTTATCTTTTTTTATTCATCCACCACAAAAGATACGATCTCAGTAAAATTATGATATTTAAAGTTCATAGCTTTATCTTGAACTGTCATCTCAATCAATCCCCAAGTACCTGGAGCAGATCCCACTGGCAATGTGTAACTAGCAATATGGTCTTTCCAAGCTCCACCATCAGCGGTTGCAGCAAGGGAACTTCCTCCTTCAGGATAATGATAAAATTGAGTCACCAACCCTTGGGGATCTCTAAGGTAAAGACTACCTAAGTCATAACCAGAAATATCATCTCTGACCCTAAAAGAAATATTTACTACTGTCTCCCCATTGGGTGCGCTAGGATTGGTTGGAGTCGCAGAAATCGAAATGCTATTAATGTCTAATTCTGGATGATTCGTATCTGGATTTAAAGTTGTTAAATTTACTTGTGGCGCTGGTTCATCAGTATTGACACTTCCTTCGTCCATAAGTTCTCCATAATCTAATCCAGCTGGCCCTCTAAAATAAGTTCTAGTCTTATTCATTGCCAAATCTGTGGTCACAATATAATTCAAATAATAATTACCCGAAGGCATATAATCAGGCATAAACCAAACCACCTTGCAATCTGAATTCGTCAAAGCATCTCCGCCTCCTTGAAAAGAATACGTACCAACGTTATCGTCATTTAAGGCTCCATAACATTGATTGCTTGTTCCTAACATAAGTTCTTCTTCAACCTGCCAAGTTGCTGTTATGGTTTGCACATCTAAGCCATCTTCAATTGCAGTTCCTTTTGTAAGTGCAACTGAATTTGCTATGTATTTAGGCGGAGTGATGTCCTCGTCTAAGGAATTCACGAACATCCTGAAACCAAAATCATTTACTCCTTCATTTCTTGTGTTTCCAACCTGATCGGTTACTGAAATTTGTCTAGGCGACCAAAATCCTTTTTTTACATTTGCAGCTAATTCAAATGTTCCCCTTAATACCGTGCCAACATTAACATCATTCCCGTCCGCATCTTTTCCTGTAGTTGTGTATCCTTCAACGGGATATAAATACATATCAAAAAAAGTATCGACTTCGCTATAAATTCTAGTGTAAGCATATTTTGCTCCTTCTAAATAATTATCAAGAGCATGGAGCTCTATGGTAACGGAACCTGATTTTTTTTCATTTGGAGCACCAGTTACGATAACTTCAAGGCGTTTTATTTTCCCTGGATAAACGTAATCCGGGTATAAGTTGTAAACCTCGAAAGTAAATTGGTCAGGCAAAGTAGATATATAAATTGTCCCTTGCATAATGCGGTCTCTAATAAATTCATATTTCCCCATAGCTCTTGATTTCAAGCCATTTGGATTGACAATAAAATAAGAAATTGACTCTGCCATATCCTCGTTTGGATTGTTTCCATGCGCATATGAGCTTACAAATTCTGTTTGTTTAGAAGTGGTCCAACCTTCTTGCATGTTAAAATAGTCTTTTATGTCGCATGGATTTGTCCCATCAACGCAAGAATGAGTCCACCCACCTAAAGCAACCCAATCGCTTAAAAGATTATCATCAAAAACTTTTGACCATAAGAAATGTGCTTTTTCGTGAAGTATTAATCTATGCAAGTAGTCCAGCGAAGTACCGACAAAAGCATGTTCCATAAATATGATGTAGCCTGCTCCTGAATAAGCTATTGCTGGAGCGCTGGTTGTTGGATCAAAAGTTCCGTCTAGTCTTCTTATAAGATAATTCAAGCCGTCAATTTTATGCATGCCCGGTGGCATTTCCTCAAACATACTCATTATTGCTATGAGCTCCCAACCCTTAAAAGCTTGAAATCTCGATGCTTGTTCTCCTGTTAAGGCAACGTAATCTGGAATCGAAACAGATACCCCGTAACGCTTTCGTAAAATCTCATTTACTTTACCGGAATCTTCACCGTTATCTGTTACAAACCTGAGAACAGCATGATGAAGTCTGTTCGAAAAATACCTTCCTTTTTTACCATCCACAGTAGCCATCCTTGGAATAGCATTTGTGAAAACTTGAGTAGTCAGATTAACAAACTTACCTTCACCAGGCGAAGTTCCAATAATAGAATCGGTTATTGATATATCATCCACAACCAAATCATCAGTTAAGGTCCACTTAGAATAAGGTAATGCATCCCCTCTTGCGTCAAAAGTTTCACCGTTGAAATTCAGTCCTAGTCTTTTAATCATCTCGTAGAGAGCATAAGAGTACTCTTTTGTCCAAGAAACTCCCCCTTCATCAGAAAGAATGATCCCGTAATCTTTATATAAAGATTCCGCGTAAGAAAATTCTGGAATTGTCTCTGCTAAACCATCAAACGTAACTGTCAAAGGTTCTAAAATTGTTGCCGAATAATCTGTTCCTACAGACAATAAAGTAATACTTTCTTCCCAACAGTATCTAAATTCATTTTCTGTTTCTATTGTTGGGCTACAAGTAAAAGAGCTATTAGAAGTAAATCTTGCATCTGTTAATTGGAGTTGCGAGCTATCTGAAGTTGAATCTGTTGAGGAATCTGTTGAGGAATCAGTGCTTGAATTATCTGTCGAAGAACTTGAAGATGAGGATTGTGAGCTTAGAACATTGGAACTGCTATTCCCTCCTCCTCCTCCGCCACCACAAGAAAGAACAAGAAGTGTTACTGCAAGATAAAAGAATTTATTCAATTGGCTGTAAGCATATGGACATGAAATTCTTCAACTGTCGTACCGCAAATTTTTGCAACGTCATCGTACATTTTCGACCATTTTTTATCTGACTCTTGCCAAGCAAAGGCCTTTTCCATTGCGCTTTGTGATGCATGCAAATCAACAGCCCCAATTTGACCATCTTCCCAATTACCTGGTGACGAAGAATAACTTACAGGACTGTTTTTTCTTTCGTAGCTAATTATTTTTTCGATCATTCTCATAGCAGCTTTTGTTTTTCCGCTAGGGCAAGGACCTCGGTAAATGACGATTACTTGACCCTTCTTTGCAACCGGCTCTAATGTTTCAGCTGCAAAAGCATTAACCCCTGTGATCATTAAGACTATGTAAAGTAAATAAGATAAATAGCGCAGATTCATTTTTCTCTCCTTTATTCAACTAAGTTAATACAGAAGCAGTCTATAAACAACTTTTTTAAAATTAACTACAAGTCATATCCTTATGCACTATTAAGTATCAAAAAAGTATCTAAAATAGTGCATTATCATTGGTTTAATAATGTCATATTACTTTCTTTCTTATGTCGGCTAATAAACAACAAATTGAATTCTGGTCTGGTGGTGGTGGCGACTATTGGGTCGATAAACAATTCGAAATGGACACCATGCTCAATCCTTTAGGGCAAAAAGCTATAGATCTTTTAGATATTCAAAAAGGTGATTCCGTACTAGATGTTGGCTGCGGAACCGGAACCACAACACTTTTGCTATCCAACAAAGTAGGTCCCGAAGGAAAAGTTACTGGATTAGATATTTCTGTCCCTATGTTAGCTCGAACTCTAGAACTTGCGATCGAAAATAATAAAACCAACATCTCTATCCTCAATAAGGATGTCCAAGAAAATGAGCTTGATGATCAGTACGACCACTTATTTTCTCGTTTTGGGGTGATGTTCTTCACAGATCCAATATCAAGTTTTAAAAATTTAAAGAAAAGCTTGAAAGCAGACGGGAGTTTTTCCTTCGTTTGTTGGCAACATCCTAGTAAAAATCCCTGGCATACAAAACCCTTAGGAATTCTTAAGAAATACTTTGATTTACCTCCTGCACAACCCAGAGCGCCGAGTCCGTTTGCTTTTGAAGAGAAAACCTATATTGAGGAAATCTTAGAAAGCTCTGGTTTTAGTAATTATTCTATTAATGATAATTTAGAAAATATTCATTTATTCCCAAATAAATCTTCCTACGACGCAGCTAAAGATTTCATGGCATTGAATCCCATCATTAGTAATGCTCTTCAAGGGATGAGTGATGATGAAAAAGAACCTATTGTGACTGAATTGGCCGAGGTATATGAATCCCATAAAAATAGCCAAGGCTTAGAATTCGAGAGTGCTACTTGGGTTGTTAACGCTTCTAGTTAACTTAAAATAACTAAATGACTTTTTGGCAAAAGAATTTAATTCTTTTATCTTCATTATTGTTTTTTTGGTTTCTCTGCTCCTTTGGATTCGGAATTCTTTTGTCAGAGTACATATCCTTAATGAAAATTGGAGGCTTTGAGTTAGGTTTTTGGTTCTCTCAACAAGGAAGCATCTATGTCTTTATTATTCTAATTTTTACTTATTCTTATCTCGTTGAAAGACTAGAGAGAAAAGAGAAGAAATAAAATGGAAGCGCAAACTCTTACTTATATTTTTGTAGGTCTATCTTTTGCTCTTTATATTGGCATTGCCATTGCTTCGAGAGCTAAATCAACAAATGATTTTTACGTTGCCGGAAAAGGAGTTAATCCAGTAGCTAACGGTATGGCCACAGCAGCAGATTGGATGTCTGCTGCCTCTTTTTTATCAATGGCTGGATTAATAGCATTTTTGGGTCGCGATGGTTCTGTTTATTTAATGGGTTGGACAGGTGGATATGTCCTTTTAGCTCTACTCCTGGCTCCATATTTAAGAAAATACGGTAAGTACACTGTGCCAGATTTTATTGGAGAGAGGTATTACTCTAACGTTGCAAGAGTTGTTGCAGTTATTTGTTTAATATTCATATCTTTCACTTACATAGCAGGACAAATGCGAGGCGTTGGTATTGTTTTCTCAAGATTTCTTGAAGTTGAGATAGAGATGGGAGTGATTATCGGCATGGGTATCGTTTTTATTTATGCTGTTTTAGGTGGAATGAAAGGAATTACCTATACTCAGGTTGCTCAATATTGCGTCATGATTTTTGCTTATCTAGTGCCGGCAATATTTTTATCTATTATGTTAACTGGCAACCCAATCCCGCAGTTAGGGTTTGGAGATAAGCTTTTAAATAGCGATGTCTATCTAATCGATAAGCTTGATAAAACCATAATTGATTTAGGCTTCTCACCTTACACAGAGTATTCAAAAAGCCTAATAGATATATTTTGCATAACCGCAGCTTTGATGTTTGGAACGGCTGGATTGCCTCATGTGATTGTAAGATTTTTCACAGTTCCCAATATGCAGGCAGCAAGGCGATCTGCTGGATATGCACTTATATTCATTGCAATTCTTTATACCACTGCCCCTGCAGTAGCTTCATTTGCAAGACTGAATTTCATAGATTCGGTCCAAAACACATCTTATGAAGATGCACCCGATTGGTTTAAGAATTGGGAAAACATAGGATTGATTTCTTGGATGGACAAAAATCAGGATGGAAAAATGCAGTACTCATCTGGTTCTCCTTTTGTTGAAAGTAGACCAGTTTTCGCCGATGAAAGAGGAAGTCTAGGTCAAAGATTGTTAGAAAATGAAGCCAATCCATCTAGTTCTAATGAAGTTTATTTAGACAGAGATATTATTGTTCTAGCCAATCCTGAGATAGCAAACCTGCCTATATGGGTCATCGCACTAGTTGCAGCAGGAGGTTTAGCAGCTGCGTTATCTACGGCAGCAGGATTGCTGCTGGTGATTTCATCATCCATTTCTCATGATTTGATGAAGCAAACCTTTATGCCGCAGATTACAGAAAAAAAAGAGCTTTTATATGCGAGGTTAGCAGCCGGTATAACTATTCTTCTCGCAGGCCTTCTGGGTATCTTCCCTCCTGCATTTGTCGCTCAAGTAGTAGCTTTTGCATTTGGATTAGCAGCATCAACACTTTTTCCAGTTTTATTCATGGGAATTTTTTCAAAAAAGACAACCAAAGAAGCTGCCATAGGAGGAATGCTTACTGGTTTAGTTTTCACATTTAGCTACATTGTCTTTTTTAAGTTTATTTCTCCAGAATTAAATAATTCTGATCATTGGCTTCTAGGAATTTCACCTGAAGGAATTGGAGTCATCGGCATGATTCTCAATTTTTTGGTTATGCTTTTAGTAACTAAATCTTCAAAGAGTCCTCCGGAATCAGTTATTAACTTAGTTGAAACTATTAGGCGTCCTTAGAAAGAACTTTAGGTTTAAAAAGATTAGTCAGAGCAATTCCTATCAGAATGAAGAATGCTCCTACTAAGATTTTAGTTGAAATCACCTCTCCTAAGAAAATAGCACCCCAGAAGATCCCCGTAACGGGAACCAAGAATATTATAGAAGACGCCTGCACAGGAGACGATCTTTGTAAAAGAATGACGTAGGCAATAAATGAAATTCCTGTAGAGACAAGACCTAAAAAAAAGATAGCAAAAACGATTTCGGGAGAGATATCCCATGAAAATGCTTTAGGCTCTATCAGAATTAAAGGTAACGAAAAAAAGAAGCCAGAAATCATAGTCACAGAGGCAAGAGCCGAGGACTTTATATGATTAAGTTTAAATAAAATATTATTGGAGTAGGCATAACAAAACGCGCCAATTAAACAAAGCAAGACCGGAAAGAAAATAAAGGAAAGTTTATCAACGCCAATAAAAACTAATAATCCGATGAAACCCAATCCTAAGCCAAAGATCTGCATAATGGTGGTGTTTTGTTTAAAAATTATAATGGCAATAATTAGAGCGAAGAGAGGTGAAGTTCCGTTTAATATGGACAGCATACCTGCACTTAGCTCTTGAGCTGCATAAGCATAAAGAAAAAAAGGTAAGGCAGCATTTATGATACCGAGGAGCAGAATTGCAGGAATTTGCTCTTTCATGAGGGTAAGATCTTTCATCCTAATAAATATTGGTCCTAAAAGAACGCTTGCAAGAAAAAGTCTTAATACAACTAAGTAAGTAGGCGCAATTTCCTCAACCGCCAGTCGAGTAAACATAAAAGATGCTCCCCAACTAAAGCTGACAAATAAAACCAACAACCAATTAATTAAAGAAGAATTCATAAAAGAAAATTTTCGAGATCAATTCTACATGCGTTTTGCGATAAAAATTATTGTGATAGTATTTTTTTAGGAGAAAAATATGAAAACTTATCAGGTAGTAGAAAATGGAAAACCTCTAATTGAAAATGAATTAGAGAAACCCACCCCAACTGGAAAAGAAGTTCTTTTAAAAACAGTTTCTTGTGGAATTTGTCATTCGGATGTCCACATTCACGATGGCTTTTTTAGTCTTGGAGGTGAAGATAAATTACCTATTCCTTTAAGAGAGCCTCTCACAATGGGTCATGAAGTCTTTGGAGAGATAGTCGAAAAAGGAGATGAAGCAAATTCGGTTGAAGTAGGAAAGAAATACGTTGCCTTTCCTTGGATAGGATGTGGGGACTGTGATTTATGCAAAAAAGGTGACGAACACTATTGCGGGCCAATGACTTCAAAAAATCTTGGAATAAACACCGCTGGAGGATATGGAGAGTATGTTTTAGTGCCTGACGAAAAGTATCTTTTTGATGCCGGAGATACTCCGGATGATTTAGCTGGCTCATATGCATGCAGAGGATTGACTGCATACAGTGCTCTGAAAAAAGCTAATCCAGAAAAAGGAGATAATTCGCTTATTATTGTGAGTGCTGGCGGACTAGGTTTGTTAGCATTAAAAATTGCTAAAGCTGCTTATGACATAAATCCAATTATTGTCGATATAGATGATGAAAAGCTTGAATTAGCAAAAAAAGCAGGCGCCTCAGAAGTCATAAACTCTACTCATGAAGGCGCTTTCGAAAAACTTTTTGAATTAACTGGCGGCGGAGCAAAATACGTAGTTGATTATGTTGGTGCTCAAGCTTCAGTAAGTTTTGGATACAATCTTCTCAGAAGAGGCGGAATCTATGTAGTTACGGGTTTATTTGGAGGATCTATGAATCTTCAACTTCCAATGTTAACTATCGGTGCAAGAAGCTTAGTTGGAACTTACGTCGGTAGCTATCAAGAAATGAAAGAACTGATGGAGCTGGTTAAGGATGGAAAAATTGATCCTGTTCCTGTTGAAAGTAAGCCTGTTAAAGAAATTAACGGGATTCTTGATGACTTAAAAAATGGCAAGGTTCCTGGATTAGTATCTATTTCTCATAAGTAAGTGGATAAAGAAAATAAAATTGTCACCATCAAGGATGATGTCTTGATTGGTAAAGCTGGTAGTAGGGATCTATTAGGAGACCTATTCCTACCTCCAGAAAATGATCCTAAAAAACCAGCCATTGTTGTTATTCATGGCGGCGGGTGGATGGAAGGTGATAAAACTCAACTAAGAGGCTATGGAATCTTATTATCTAGGATGGGTTTTGTATGTTTATGTGCATCTTACAGGCTCTCTCAAGAAGCTAAATGGCCGTCTCATATCGAAGATGTAAAGTGTGCAATTCGATATCTAAAAGCTAATGCAGAAGAACTCGGCATCGATCCAGATAGAATTGGAGTTACTGGTAACTCAGCAGGTGGTCATTTAGCCTTGATGTGTGCTTCGAATGATCCTAGCCTTGAAGGACAAGGTGGCAATCAGGATTTTGATAGCAAAATAAAAGCAATATGTGCTGTGTATCCACCGACGCTTGTGAGAGAGGAAGTTCCGGAAGGAAAATTCAATGCTTTTGCTTTTATGATGGGAGAGGAGGCTTCTTCAGAAGATTATATAAAAGCTAGTCCTATAAAACAGAATCTGGAATCTTTTCCTCCCTGCTTATTGATACACGGATCGGAAGATAAAGTAGTTCCTTTGAGTGAATCTACAGATTTTTATGAAGAGCTTCAAAAACATAATCGAACTGCAGAAATCCATATCTACGCTGATGAAGATCACGCATTTGATAGCCAGCCAGCTTTAGGAAGAAATGTTGTAGATATTCAAGGAATATTCTTCCTCAAATATCTATAACCACTAACTTACAAAGTTTGTAAGTCTTTCGTATGCAGAAATAAAGTCTTCCTTGAATTCCTGAACAACATCACTTGCAGAAATGCTGGCGTTCATCAATCCCACTCCCTGACCTACCCAATAAGTGGACAGATCTCTAGCTCCTGCATGACCGCCTTCTGCCAGTTTATTGACTTTTTGAAGAGCTGGTTCAGCAACCATAGGTTGCAAAGGCATCGGCAAAGGATCAGGAGCCTTGTCTGATTCCCATGCTTCAGTCCAAGGAGAAACTAATTGTCTTGAATGTTTTCCTGTTCTGCTTCTTGATCTTACAGTTTGACTAGAATTCGCAGCAACCATTTTTTCTTTTATAACAGGAGGCACTTCGGATTCGACAGTAGTTAACCAAACCGAACCGCACCATGCTCCGGATGCTCCCATTGCCATCGCGCCAGCCATTTGTTGACCTGTAACGATGCCACCGGCAGCCAAAATTGGAACATCTCCATAAGGTTGGATTGCTTTGTGAACTTCTGGAATCAACACCATTGTCGAAACACTTCCGCAATGTCCACCTGCTTCAGTACCTGAAACAACTAAAATATCCACTCCTGCTTTAACTTGATTAATTGCATGTTGAGCAGTACCTAATAAAGCAGCAACCTTTACGTCATTTTCTTTTCCCATCTCTAACATCCAGTCGGGTGGAACACCTAATGCGTTAGCTATAAGTTTTATCGGATGACTAAAAGCAACATCTAATAGAGCTTTAGCACCATCTGCTTTGGTATTCTGTGCAAAACTGGACCCAGCTGTATCGATGGTTCTTAGTTCAGAGGCTTCGATATCATGATTTTCCAGGATATCAGCTCTGTAGTCAGCATACTCTTGTGGAATCATGCTCTTTAATTTTTCTGCATCGAACTTTTCACTTTGATCAACCATTTTGTTTGGAATAAGAACGTCAACGCCATAAGGTTTGCCATCAATATGGTCATCGATCCATTTTAATTCTTTTTCCAATTGCTCAGGCGACATACCCACTGCCCCCAAAACCCCGCATCCGCCTGCTTTTGAGACAGCAACTACAACATCTCGACAATGCGTAAAAGCAACTAACGGAAACTCTATATCTAACAATTCACAAATTTTTGAATTCATCATAATAATCTCCAATTATTTAGGATAAACCTCGATTTCAATTTTTTTAGTGACAACATTTATTGTACCTTCGACATAATGAATCACCCCATTGGTTAATTCATCAAGCATATAGATACTGATAATTCCGCCATTTCGCTTGTATACACCGGTTAGATTTGCACCCGTGAATACACCATCATCGTTAATGGCTCTTGCCAACCCTGATATGGTTCCAGAATTTCTTTGATCGTTTGATGGCATTAATTTGTAGTCAGCATAAACTGCTCCGTATTCCCCGGCTCTTCCAGAAGCAGAAATTACTGCGTATTCTTGACCGAAGTTTATGGTATCAATTTCTAGGTTTGCCTTAAAAGAATCACCAGAAATTGAATAACTAAAGGCAGTTGAACTTAAAAATAGCAACACACCTGAAAATAAAATTTTATTTATTAAATTTTTCATTCTTTTCTCCAATTACATAAAATAATATCATCTAAATAAGCCTCCAAATCAAGTCTTATAGTAGAATTTTGTTATGAATAGAACTCAATCAAACATTGGCACTGTAGTAACACTTGCGGTTGCTCTCTTAGTGGCGTGGGTATGCAGCTTAAATTCACTTACTATATCGGGGATACCATTATTCGGATTTTGTGCATTAATAATTTTTGTAATTCAATATGTGATCTTTATTCCTTCATATCTAAATCAAACTGAACATTTCTTTGATTTAACCGGAAGCCTCACATTTATATCGATATCAATTTTATCTGTGGCATTGAGTCCAAACTTGTCTTTAATAAATATTTTATTAGCCCTAATGATTTCTATTTGGGCAATTCGTCTAGGATCTTTCTTGTTTTGGAGAGTAAGAAAAGATGGAGAAGATAAAAGATTTACAATAATGAAAACTAAATTTTCATGGTTCTTTATGACCTGGAATGTACAAGGTCTATGGGTTTTATTATCTCTAGGAGCTGCTTTAGCTGCTATTAGCTCTCCAAAAGAAGTAAGTTTTAATGTCATCCATATCTTTGGTTTTTTAATTTGGTTAACCGGATTTCTGATAGAAGTTATTGCAGACAATCAAAAAACAAAATTTAGAGCAAAAAAGGAAAATGAAGATAAATTCATTACAACTGGCCTTTGGTCCTGGTCAAGGCATCCGAATTATTTCGGTGAAATATTGCTATGGTTTGGTGTTGCTATTGTTGCCCTTCCATCGCTTGAAGGATGGTTATATTTCGCATTGATATCCCCAATCTTTGTTTTTATTCAACTTACAAGAATAAGTGGTGTTAGTCTTCTTGAGGCAAGAGGAAGAAAACAATGGAAAGGCAATGAGGAATACCAACGGTATTTAAATAAAACATCTATTCTAATTCCTATGCCTCCGAAAAAAATTTGAACGTTTCTAACCGCAAAGTTCACAAATTTATTGGTTTAGTTGTTTCAGTCCAACTCTTACTTTGGACTATCTCGGGAATATTCTTTTCTTTTAATAAAATTGATCAGATAAGAGGAGAAAATTATCTGAAATCAGTTGAGCAAATTACACCACAGAAAATAAGCAGAATTTCTTTTGATGAAGCTAAAGAAATAGTGATAGAAAAAACTTATCTAAAACCAATTTCAGTTGAGGAAATTACAGAAGAAAAAAGAGGGAGTGAGTTTCGAGGGAGAAACCTTCCCTTGTATAAATTATCCTCTTTAGATTCTTCAAATAAAGAAGTAAACGTGTACATTGATCCAAGTTTAGGAAAAATAGTAGCCATTCGAACTTTTGAATGGCGCCTTTGGGATTTAATGTGGGGTCTTCACATCATGGACTGGCGCGATAGAGATGATATTAATAATCTTTTATTAAAAATCTTCTCGATCCTTGCTTTGATCAGCTCCATTACAGGAATAATATTATTTTTTAGACCTAAGTCTAAAGTTTGATAAAAAATTTATTCTTCGTGTTTGTAAGACATAGATTTTTTGTAGGCCGCTCTTTCAAAAAGCATATCTGTCCAACGCTTAATATTAGGTTTAAATGCTTGTTCAATACCTAAAGAATCTGCCAACGTAATAGCATAACTCACGCATATATCTGCGATAGTAAACCTGTCAGAACAAAGAAATTCTCTATCTTCCAATGTTGTTTCAAGTAATTTCAATCTAGATACAAACCATCTACTGTAACCATCAACTGCAGCATCGGCTACACCAGGCTCTTGAAGTTTATATCGAAGAACAACAGTTTGAGGAAAGGTTAAGGTTGCATCTGAATGGAATAACCAATTTAGATAAGATGGATAATCTGGTTCATCTGGTGAAACTCTTAAATCTGTCGGACCATATTTTTCAACTAAGTATTGCGCCATAGCTACTGATTCGGTCATTTTTACGTCGCCATCATTGAGATAAGGAATTGTGCCCAACATGTTTACATCGAGATATTCCTTCATAAAAACTCTCGGCGGGAAAGGCATCATTGTCAGTTCATAATCTAATCCCATTTCTTCGGCAGTCCATATTGGTCTTATGGCTCTAGAACCTTGCGTAGCCCAAATTTTAATCATGATTTCTCCTTGAGTATTAAATGGTTATACTTTGATATCTTAAATCAATTTAAATCAATGAGGATAAATAATGATTGGAGTAATAGCTAAATTAAAAATAAAAGACGGGGATAGAGATAACTTTATAGAAGCCATGGGTAAATTAGTTCAAGCAGTAGCTGATAATGAGCCTGATTGTTTTTACTATGAAATGCATGAGACCGATGATCCTCAAACCATTATGATGATGGAGCTTTATAAAACTGAAGAGGCTCATCAAAGTCATTCGCAAACAGAACATTTCAAAACGCTTGGAATGGCGTTAGCGCCTTTTATGGCTGGAGCCCCTGAGATATCAGTACATAAAAAAGTCTAATTCTGAAAAAAGAATACTTAGCTCAAGTTGAATCAGGAATCCTTCAAAAGGATCCTGATCAGCTCAAAATTGTCGAAATACTTGAGAGCCTCTCTGAAAATATAGCAAAGGAAGGAATCCTTGAAGATATTAAAGGACTTTTCAAAAAATCTTCTAATTCTTTAGAAGGAGTTTACATATACGGTGGTGTTGGAAGAGGTAAAACAATGCTTATGGATTTATTTTTTGATTCAGTAGGGACTAAGAAAAAGATTCGTCAACATTTCCATAGATTCATGCAGTCTATCCATGCAAGGTTAGCCGAACTATCTGGTAAAACTGATCCTTTGAGTCTCGTAGTCTCAGAATTAGAGAGAGATTATGACCTTATATGCTTCGATGAGTTTTACGTTGAAGACATCGGTGATGCTATGTTGCTCGGTAGATCATTAGAAAAGCTACTGGCCTCGAAAGTTAAAATGGTTTTCACTTCAAACATCAAACCTAGCGATCTTTACATGGGTGGACTACAGAGAAAATCTTTTCTGTCAGCAATATCTGCAATTGAAAATCATTGCGAAGTTGTATGTTTAGAGTCAGTAACAGATTACAGATTAAGAGAGCTAGAAAAGAGCGGTATTTATTTCTCTCCTATAGATTCTGAGAAGATAAATAGCTTCCATGAATTATTTCTTCAGTTATCTAAAGGAACTAATTCTGGGCCAGATGCCATAAATATTTTAGACAGAAAGATTGCTTTTGAAGATTCTGCAAATGACATTATTCATTTTTCGGCTGATGTAATTTTTAACTCTCCAAGAAGTTCACCAGACTACATCGAGTTATCAAGAGAGTTCCATACAATTTTTATTTCCAATCTAAATGTAATTGAAGGAGAAGATACAGCAAGAAGATTTATAGCTTTTATTGATGAATGTTACGATCGAAACGTTAAGGTAATTTTTCTGTCTAACCCTCTTCCTAATGAAATATACACTGGCACAAGGCTTGCAGATAAATTTCAAAGAACCTTAAGCAGACTAACTGAAATGCAGTCTAATGATTATTTGCAAGGGCGTCACAAAGGTTGATTTTTTTGACAAAGCCCTCATTAAAAAGATGTTAGAATGAAATCATCAATGAAAGAACTTATCGAAACCAATTATTCCATAGGACAAGTTGTAAGACATAAATACCTAGACTTTAGAGGCGTAATTTTTGACGTTGATCCTGAGTTTAATAACACCGAAGAGTGGTACCAAAGCATTCCTCAACAAATAAGACCTAGAAAGGATCAACCTTTCTATCATGTGTTCGCCGAAAATGATGATGTTTTTTATACAGCTTATGTCTCTCAGCAAAATCTTATAGCTGACGACTCAAACTCTCCAGTCGATCATCCCGATGTGAAAGAATTTTTTGGACCTTTCAAAGGCCAATCTTATGAAGTAAGGGAAACTTCAAGAAACTAAATTCTTCTCCATTTCATCTGCCAATTTCACGCAACACACAAATATTTGCATTGCCTTTTCAAGATCTTCAATTGACACGTAAGTTGGCGCGATTCTTATATTGCTATCTTCTTGATCTCTTCTGTAAGGGAAAGCAGATCCTATAGGAGTAAGATTAAGCCCGGCTGTCTTACATAAATCAAAAATTTTTGATGCTTGTCCAGGCTTTGAGTCAAACGATATAAAATATCCTCCAGTTGGTTTTGTCCAAGAAGCCAATCCCTTGGGTAAAGAATTCAGATACTTATCTACTAGCTCAAATTTAGGCCTTATGACGTCAGCTAGTTTTTTCATGTGAGCTTCTATGCCTTTTCTATTTTTTAAAAATCTAACGTGTCTTGCTTGATTAACCTTATCTGGACTGAAATTGAATTTTGAAAAGTAATCAAGAAATAAGCTCATTAACTTATCGGAAGCCCCTAAAAAAGCTATTCCGCCGCCGGCAAAAGTTATTTTGCTGGTGCTGCCAAAAGTAGCCACATTATCAAAAGTATCAAGTTCTTTAGAGACATCCTGAATGCTAGAAAGCTTTTTTGAATTTGTAAAATCATGAACCGCGTAAGCATTATCCCAGAGAACAATGAAATCAGAAGAACCAATCAGTGGCAAATTGGCAATTCTCTTAACGGTATCATTAGAATATATTTCTCCCGTAGGGTTTGAATGTTTGGGGTTGCACCATATACCCTTAATGCTGTCATCATTCTTAACTAAGTCTTCAACAATATTCATGTCGGGACCATCTCCTGTTAGTGGAACTTTTATCATCTTGATCCCAAGTTTTTCACATAGTGCAAAATGACGATCATAACCAGGAACTGGACAAATTATTGAAATAGTCTCCAATTCTTTCCAAGGGACATCCCCGCTTCCATTGAAAAGGAAGGCTGACAAAAGATTGCCCATCAAAGTTAAACTACTATTTGAAGAAGCAAGGATAAATTCTTCAGAATAATCCAATATCTCAGCACCAAGCTTTCTAGCAGAAGGTAGCCCTTTTATTTCACCATAATTTCTTATATCAATGTCGTCTTGGATAAAATTACCATCTAAAATGCCATCGAGATCTTCAGATAGAGTCAGCTGTTCAGGAGACGGCTTTCCCCTTGTTAAATCAATTACATTTTTTTCTTTGCAAAAAGAATCAAATTGTTCTTTAAGATCTTCCATGTATTTATTTTAATATGTTAACGATAAATAATTTCTAATTTATTTTCCTGAGCAAATATTTCTAACTTATCATCGGGGCATACAATTACATTTTTGGGGCTATATTCAACCAAAGGAAAATCATTTATAGAATCGGTGTAAAAAATAATCTCTTCTTTGGAGATGTTTTTGCGTTTGCACCATTCTTCAACGTTAGCTTTCTTATCAGACCCAAAGTTTGGCGAACCATCTAACCTGCCAGATATTTTATTGTTTATGATCTCTGTTTTGGTCGCAATGCAGTCTTGAATGCCAAATTTGCTGGAAAATTTATTTCCTAAAAAATCCATAGCCCCGGTAGCAATAATTGATAGGTCTTCTTTCTCAATCCTATCTAAAAGATTAAAAGTAGTTTGATCTACCAATTGATCGAAGTACTCTTCAATAAATTCATCAGATAATTTTGATAATTCCTTTTCATGTAGCCCCTGCATGGATTGCAAAATATAAAGACAGTATTTTTCTGGATCAAAATTACCGGAACGATAATCTACTTCAAACTGTTCTATTATTGAGGCGTGATCTCCGTTAACAAAGAAACCTTTTGTTGATAAAAAATTTATCCATGCTCCCTCAGAGTCTCCGCAAAGGAGTGTGTCGTCTAAATCAAAAACGTGTAATTTCATCTTTCACATTTGCTCTGCAAATTCTGTAAGCACCTTTCTATATGCTTCCTTTTTGAAGTCGATAATTTTTCCTAAAGGATACCAATATGTGACCCATTCATATCTATCAAATTCTGGCTTAGTATCCTGATTTAAGTCTATTTTTTCTTTTGGGGAAACGAGATCCACAAAATACCATTTTTGAATCTGGCCTTTAAATTTACCTCCCAAAACGTAAGATCTAATTGATGTTGGGATGTCATAAGTTATCCATTCTTTTGAAATAGCCACAATATTAATATCATCTTTACCAAGACCTACTTCCTCATATAGTTCTCGGTACATAGCTTCCGTGGTATCTTCTCCATTATCAATGCCGCCTTGTGGAAATTGCCAATTGTCTGTTTCGCATCTTCGACAAAAGAGTAACTTTCCATTCGACGGATCTCTAACAATGACAGCCACATTCTTTCTATAGCCTTCAGGAAACTCTTTCATTCTTTATAGTAAATTCAAATTTATTTTCTTTGACAAAGCCCTTGTCATCGAAGACCCTCTCTGTAATTAAACATAAGTTTTCTTGATCAATTGTTATGATTGTCGTTGCTCTCGTTCCATAAATATCAGAATTTATAAAGCGCGCATTGAATTCATTGCCATGATTACCTTTGATAAATGTATTTGAAAAAGCAAAAGGTTCATTAGCTGGCTCAGACATCAACTCAAGCAGCCCCTCATGAGTTAATTGAGATTTGAGAACATCATTAAAATCATTTTTTGCACTTGAGAGTTTTTCACTTTTTGAATTATATTTTTTATTGCCTAAAACAAAGGCCCCCTCACTCTGCTCATCTAATTCTATGCCTTCGCTTGAAATAATACTTAACTTGAAATCTTTGATAAGAATCAGATTAAATCCTTGATAATTTGATCCAGTAATTCTATTTGAATAATCTTTTATAGATATGTTTTTCTCAAGAAAGTTTTTTACTAGGTCGCCTCTGGATTCCTTTTTTTCAGGTTGATTAAGAGCCTCTTCATCAGAAAAATCTCTGACATTGGTTACCGCTGCGAGACTTCCATTTTTATTTAGGCCTAACCACATCCCTTTTTTAAGCTCATCCTCACCAGAAAGAATATTTTTATCTGACCTCCAAAACATATTTTTTGTTGGTCTTTCATAAAACTCATCACGATTAGAGGCTAAGACAAGTTTTAACTCAGAATTAGGATTTATTGCAGTAAGGATGAGACACATTTTATTTTGGAAAGAAGTTTATCAGAGCACCTCTATCATAGATAATGCATGTAATGATTGAAATAACCATAGCTCTCTTGTTTCTAGGTATCTTTGCAGGGCTACTTTCGGGTTTCTTTGGTATTGGATCTGGCATCATTCTAGTGCCAGCATACATTTTCCTATTTGAATTTTTAAACTTCCCTAAAGAAATTATCCCATTCTTAGCAACGGGCACTTCAATGACGACAATGGCTTTAGTGATTCCCAATGCTGCCCGAACTCATTATAAGAATGGAAATGTTGATACGGATGTTTTAAGGATTGTTTTTTTAGTGGGATTACTTTTTGCTTTCTTAGGAAGATATATTTCGTTTTTTTTCGAAAGCACAACCTTACAAATTATCATTGCTGTTTCATTAACTTTGGCAGCCTTACAATTAATTTTTGATATTTCTCCAAAACAAACTTCTAAGCAAATAAATAAAGTAGAGCTAATACTTGTCATCGCCGCAATAGCCTCTTTAACCTCAATTGTAGGAATTGGTGGAGGTATTTTAATGATTCCTTATTTCAAATTTAGAGGATTATCTATGCATAAAGCAATTGGCACATCTTCTGTGATGGGATTTTCATTTGCTCTATCAAGCTCTATAGCAGTCTTTATATTTGTTCCAGAGACTGCTAAAGAATTAGATTATCTTATTGGAGCAGCTTTTTATCCTGCCATTTTAATTGTTGGATTAAGCAGTATTTATTTCGCTCGGGTCGGGGCAAATTTATCCTCAAACACACAAGGAGATATTTTAAAAAAAGCTTTTGCAATTTTGGTAATCCTAGCTGCGTTTAGGGTCTTTTATTCAACTTTTTTATGATTATAAATATCGACCCGGTTGCATTTTATATTCCAGTTCCTGTGGTAGGTTGGTGGCCAGTTTACTGGTATGGCATCTCATGGTTAGCTGCGATTTTAGGAGTAAATTTTGCTGCTAAAAGAATTGGTAAAGTAAGTAGAAGATTGTCACCTGCACAGGCTGAAGACTACTTAACTTATGGAATATTAGGAGCAATTTTAGGCGGCAGAATTGGGTACATGGTCTTTTATGCACCTGATCAATTAATTTACGATCCTTTGTCAATTATAAGGATCTGGGAAGGCGGCCTATCCTTTCACGGAGGTTTGATTGGGGTTCTCTTTTCCTTTTATTTATTCGGTAGAAAGTTTAACCTCAAGTTCTCTGATGTAATGGAACATTACGCTATCTGCTTCCCTATAGGCCTTGGATCAGTCAGAGTAGGAAATTTTTTGGGAGGAGAATTATTAGGACGGCCAACTGAAGTTTCTTGGGGGGTCATTTTTTCAAATGATCCTGATGGCCTTTTAAGACATCCATCTCAACTCTATCAAGCATTCAGCGAAGGGTTTATTCTATTTATTTTGCTTTACCTGTTTGCGCGCACTAATCCTCCAAGATGGTCCATAGCTGGTTTATTTCTAAGTGGCTATGGGGTTGTAAGAATTTTTACAGAAAACTTTAGAACACCAGATGCACACATAGGATTTGATTTATTGGAAATATTTACAAGAGGTCAGCTTTTGAGTTTACCTATGTTAATAATAGGTATATCTTTAATGCTCTTTGCTTATAGGAAAAAACCTTCATGAGAAATTATTTAAATTTAGTAGAAAAAATTATCAACGAAGGTATTGATAGAGAAGATCGAACCGGCACAGGAACAAGAAGTATTTTTGGAGAACAGTTAAGGTTTAATTTAGAAAATAATTTCCCATTATTAACAACTAAGAAGGTGCATCTAAAATCTATCATTTATGAATTGCTTTGGTTTATCAAAGGAGAAACAAATATAAAATTTTTGAAAGATAATAAAGTAACTATTTGGGATGAGTGGGCAGATCAAGATGGAGAGCTAGGGCCGGTTTATGGATCTCAATGGAGATCATGGCCAACTCATGATGGCAAAAAAGTTGATCAATTAACTCAAGTCGTTGAAAGCATAAAAAATAATCCGAATTCCAGACGTCATATAGTAAGCGCATGGAATGTTTCGCTTATCGATGAAATGGCATTGCCGCCTTGTCATATACTCTTTCAATTTTATGTAGCAGACGGAAAAATTTCTTGTCAGTTATATCAAAGAAGTGCAGATGTCTTTCTCGGAGTTCCGTTCAACATTGCTTCCTATGCTCTTTTAACAATGATGATTGCTCAAGTTTGCAACCTAAAGCCAAAGGAATTTATTTTAACTTTAGGTGATGCACATTTATATCTCAATCATCTTGATCAAGCTAAATTTCAACTTGAAAGAGAGCCTAAAAAATTACCCAGCCTCGAAATAAATAAAGATGTTAAGGATCTTTTTGATTTTTCTTATGAAGATTTCAAAATAAAAGAATACGATCCTCACCCTGCAATTTCAGCTCCTATTGCCGTCTAATGACTGTAAGTCTAATTGTTGCCGTTTCTAAAAATGGCTTCATCGGAAAGAATGGTTCCCTACCTTGGCAAATTTCTGAAGATCTAAAAAGATTCAGAAAAATTACAAGCAATTCAGTGGTGATAATGGGTAAAAATACTTTTTTATCGATAGGAAAACCTCTGCCAAATAGAGAAAATATAGTTATCTCAACAACATTGAAGTCAGCTGATGGCTGCGAAATAGTTAGCTCATTGGAAGAAGCAATAAATTCATCAAAAGAAAACTTTCCAAATAAAGATATTTTCTTGATCGGGGGTCATGCCATTTATAAAAATGGGGAAATTTTTGCAGATACGCTATATCTAACTAAAGTTGATATTAAAGTAGAGGGAGATGTAAGTCTGCCTGATTTTGACTGGAAAAGCTGGAAGGAAATGGAAAGAGAAGACTTTTTTGACGAAGGCTCTGGAATAAACTGTGCTTTAATAAAGTACGTAAAAAATTCTTAGGCGTTTTCTTCTAAATCTTTTCTTCTTAAGTTAAGAATCCTAACTCGTTCTCTTTCATTCTCAGTATACGTCAACCACTTTAAAGCCTGGTTTCTAAGCTTATCTTGCTTTTTATATGTATCTTCTTCATTTTTCCCTTTTATATCACTGACTTTATCGAGGGATTTTCTAAAAAATGTCGTAGCCTCATCAAATTTTTGCTGTTCATAAGCAACTTGCCCCAATAATATATTCACAGATACAGGATCTTTTAACTTTCCTTTTTCAAGACCTTTTTTTAAGCTTTCTGAGGCCATATCTAATCTATCGGTAGCGAGGTAAATCTGTCCTAAGAAAACATATAATTCACCATCTTTGGCTTTTTCAGCAGCCTTTTTGTAAACGGGTTCTGCTTTGTCTAGCTCCTGTGATAAATGCCATGCTTGAGCTAAGTATTTAAGATGTTTCTCGTTCTCTTCAACAAATTCTTCTTTGATTCCATAGTCAATTACTTTTGCTGCCTTGAATGGCGCTTCGGCTCTCATTAAGAGTTGATATAAAACAACGTACTCATTTTCTTTATCTAGAAGTCTTTGATCATGTGCTGCTTCTAAAGCTCCTAATTGCTTTGATTCTTCTTTAAATTCTCCATAAATGCCAGAAAGCTGAACCCAATATCTTTTCTTCGGATAAAAACTTACCAGTTCTTCATATAGAGTTAACATTGATTGTGAATCATCAGTTTCGTTATACAAAGCTATTAATAGATTGTAAGTTCCTTCACGCGGAATTTTTTGGTTTGCTTTAGAGATACACATTGCAGTCTCAGCATTTTTTAAAGCTAATTTCTTTTCTTTAAGTTGCCAGTGGGCAGCGGCCATGATGTCGAAACCAGTTGAACTAGGAGCTTCTTCTAAAGCAAGCCATTCTTTCAAGCGTTTAATAGCCTCTCTATAATCCTCGCTCGAATATGCTATTTGAGCAAGACTAAAAATTACACCGGCCTTAAGTCTTGGATCAGTATCAGGAATTGCTAAAAACTGTTGGTAATCGTATTTTGCAAGTCTAAGATTATCTTGAGAAAAATGAACATAAGCATAGTAATACCACATTTGTGCAAAATCAGTATCAGTAGCTTTTTCAAGACCTTTAATTTGATCTAACAATAATAGAGCTTCATCCCATTGTTCTTCTTCTAGAAGAGGAAAAATATCAGCCATTATTCTTTGGACAGATCTGCTTAAAGTTTTTGCCGATCTTCTTTTACTGGCCTTCTTGATATCAAGATTCTTTAAACAATCATCAAGGTTGTACTCAGGAAAAAGAATCTGTTTCTCTTTTGGCTGCTCCTCTTGAACAAATGCAGAAAAGGAAATAAAAGATAATGAAATTATTATAAAAAACTTAAGCATATCAATACATTTCTAAACAATTTTGAGGAATGTAATCAGGGCCCTTGCCCTCGCCCTCTAAAATAAAAGTTATTCTTTGTTTTACTCCAGGAACTTCCACAGCCACACCATCTCTTATCATAGGTTTATATTTATATTTTAATGCAGCTCTTTTTGCTGAACTATTAAATATTCCAGAAGGATTGGCTGCTATAACTTCTGGATCTCTCACGGTTCCCATAGTCGTAACGGTGTATTCAACGACCACGCAACCTTCAATTCCTCTTTCAGCAGCTCTTCTTGGATACTGAGGAGGGATTTGAAATATAGGAACATAAGCTCCATCTGCAAAGACTCCCTGCCTCCTGGCTTTAAAATTAAATTTTGGAGCTATATTTCCCGATAAATCTTCCATAGTTTCCATCTCAACATCAGGAGGTAGCATGTCTGGTGGAGGTTCTTGCTCTTCAGGTCTTTCCATAGAATCATCCATCAGCTCAAGTTCTCTTTCCGGCATGAGGAAATCAGCTATTTTTCTGGTATTAATATCGTCGAGTGAAACATCCCCAGTAGCAATTAAGGCGGCCATAAATAGCAGGGAAAAAATTGCAAAAGAAGTTCCACCGGCGGCTATAAGGCCGTACTTTTGATAATCGTTTTTATTCAGACCGAATGCCATAATTAAAATTGAGGTTCCGATGCGAGAGAGATGTTGTAAACGCCAGCCTCTCTAGCGCCATCCATTACAGCCATAATTGTATCTGCAGTGGCTTTTTCATCAGCTTGAATTACTACTGATCCTTGAGGGTTTTCTGCTAGTAGTCTCACGACATTTGCTTTCACCTGACGCTTATCAATTCTCCTACCATCCATATATATTTCACCAGCGTTACCTACAGCTATTAAAATTGCAGCATTTTCAGTAGGCTCTGCTGTTTCTGAGTCTGGTCTGTTTACTTCTAGTCCAGGCTCTTTGATAAAGTTTGCTGTAACAATAAAGAAAATTAGCAGAATGAATACTACATCCAACATAGGTGTAATATTTATTTCTTCTTCTTCTGCTACTGCTTGGCTGATAGGTGCTCTTCTCATTATTTATCCTCTTTAAATTACATCAAATTTTTTATCATAAGTTAATCTTTCTGTAAGAATCTCTACGTTCTTTTTAGCTGCTTGATCGATAGATCTCAAAGCTAACAATGCTGGGATGGAGGCAAATAAACCTGCCATTGCTGGTATGGTAGACCTAGCTACTCCACCTGCCATAGCCTTAGCATCTCCACCGCCTGTGACAGCAAGAATATGAAATACTTCCATCATTCCGGTGATTGTTCCAAATAATCCAAATAAAGGAGCAACGGCTGTGCATACTTTTATCAGATCTATATTTGTATTGATTGATGAGCTAGCCTGAGAAATAAGCATACTTCTTATCATATGACCTTCCCAAGATTTTCTTCCTGGACCGCCATTTTCAGATCTTACTTGATCCCACTGATCTCGTGCATCTTGAATAAGTTGTGGTTTTGAGAATCTAAAAAACCATAATCTCTCAAAAATAAGGATCCACATAACCATAATGAGGACTCCTATAAGAAGAACTACAGGACCCCCTTTTTCAAGAAACTCGAAAAGAAGGTCTTGAAGATCGTAGAACCAACTCATATCTAAACGCTAGGCTTTTCCTTCAGATCTTGCAGCCACCATTCCAGTACTTTGCTCTTCGATGATAGACAAAATACCTTTTGAATAATTAGCAAGGATAGCTGCCATGAAGACAGATGGTATAGCACACATCAATCCTAACCAGGTTGTGACAAGCGCTTCTGAAATACCACTAGCCATAGTTTTTGGATCACCTGTTCCAAACAAGGTAATTGCTTGGAATGTATTAATCATACCGATTATCGTTCCAAATAATCCAAGAAGCGGAGCAACTGCAGCGATTAATTTAACCACCCATATGTAAGCTTCTATAGCCGGTCTTTCTGCAAGAATTTGTTCAGCCATCTTGAGCTCGAGAGTCTCCGTATCGGCATCTTTTGCTTCTTCAGCTACTTTCATGACTCTTGATAGTGCATTGTTTCCAGAGCCTTTGCCTGAAGCCTCGGCGTTCACTCCCCTTCTTACCCCGTATAAGATGTAAAAACGCCATATGAATACTGCTGCAGATATGGCTAACAAGACTAGAATCAAGTAACCAACAAATCTTCCTTGAGCAATTTTTTCACTAAATGTTGGAAGTGTTATTAGATTAGAAAGTAAGGTACCACCTTGAGGTCCTGTCGGATCAACTCCAAATTGCACAAATCCAGAACTCTCATCGAATAGGTCATATGTTCCTCCGGTATATCTTGCAGGTTGTCTTGGAAGAACCTCATAAGCTCCTCTAGTTTTTAAGTAACTTAAGTAACTTCCCTCAGTAACGGCGTTAAAAGTTCCAACCCTCACAACATCCTCTTCAGTTGCATTACCGTTATTATCAACAACTGTTGCGTTAAATTTTTCTACCGATCCGGATGCTTGTAGTTCTCTTAATAACTCAAACCAAAGTCTTTCTAATTCTGGAATTGATGCCAAAGAAACACCTTCGCTCATTTTTTTAGCTAAATTAGATAGGAATATTTCTCTGTCTTTACCAAATTGAGCTGCTGTGATTGATTCTTCGAACCTTGCTAAAGAGTCACTTGCAGTACTTTGTAGATGCCCAAACATTTCATAGAGAGAACCAAGCCTTTCTTTAAGTTGTTCTTCAAGCACCACAAGCTTTGCATCATTGGCTTCAAACTGAGCTTCTAATTCTTCAGCTATTCTCTCTAAACGAGCTCTCTCAGCTTTAGCATCCGTTAAAAGTTTTTGCTGTCTATTTCTTTCAGTTCTGAATCTGTCTTCTCTTTCTGATGCTTCTTCTGATTCAGCAAACCTACCTTGTTTTACGAGTTCCAATAACTCATCAAGACTAGCCGCTGCAGATTCTGGTTTTTCCTCTTCTTGAGAAAAAAGTGGGTTTAAAAATAACCCAATGATAAATATCAACAATAGTTTTTTCATTGGACCACCTCAGCTGCTTGAATTGGCATCTCTAGGATGTTAACTGTTTGAAGTTTTTGAGCTATACGAATACCGTTTTTTACAGGATTTCTATATCTAGATGGTAATTCTTCCCAAGTATTTGTCTCTTTATTCCATACCCCGGTCTGATCAAGATCAGAAGTTTGATAGGCTAAAACTAATCTGCCAACTCTAAGAATATTAACTTCTCGATCCTGGCCATCAATAGTGATTGTGTCTTTGTAGGTATCCATTTTCATTCCATATTCAGATTCAACTGTATAACCTTCAAGAACCTGTCTTAATTGTTCCGCGGGAGAAACGGTTGGGTTATCTAAAGCTTTCTGAATAAATGATAATCTTTCTTCTCTTTCGCCAAGTCTGAATGGTAAGTCTAATGAAATGAAACTTTTGAGCCCCTCATACATTCTTCTTGATAAAGGTGGAATTTGTCTTTGAAGAACCGATGCATCTTTCATGGTCGTTTCGATTTCTTCCATTCTTTCGACTTGTCTTTTTATTTGTTTTCTTTTTTGTGCGTTGTAAACCTTTAACCCCTCAATTTGCTTGCTGACTATTTTGTATTCAGCGGATAACTTATCGGTTTTATCTTGAAAACCATCGATAGCAGTTTGAGAAGTTGAAGCTCTTTCCGTTCTTTCATCATTAACTTGCAGAACAGGTTGAAGCTGAGCAAAAAGTGCTCCTGAAAAAGAAAACATAATAATAAAGACAGTAATTTTTAATTTTTTAACTGTTTTACTAAACATTTCATCTCCCTAAAAGAAAGCCAACAAAAATTAATAATTAAATTTTTGCTGGGCGGATTTTTTTCGTTATCTACTTTAGTAAGAATAACTTATCAAAGCAACAAACTTATTAGTTTTTCTTTTATTGGAATTCAAATAAAAAATCAACATCTATCTATGAAATTATTTGTCACTCTAATGTAAAATTCACTATGGCTTTGATCAGTACAAATGAATTCAAAAATGGATTAAAACTTATTGTTGAAGGGGATCCTTGCGAGATTCTTGAACATGAATTCCATAAACCCGGTAAAGGGCAAGCAGTAATGCGTGTGAAATTCAAAAATTTAAAATCCAATAGAGTATGGGAAAAAACTTACAAAACCGGGGAGTCGCTTGAAAAGGCAGATCTTGAGAATATACCCATGCAATTTTTGTACGAAAGCGGCGAAGAAGTTGTAATGATGAATAATAATAGTTTCGATCAAGAAACTTTCTCTAAAGGTGATCTCGGCGACTCAATTCAATGGATGGAAGAAGGTGAGTCTTATGAAGTCTTATTATTTGAAGGTTCACCTCTATCTGTTGAGCTCGATACGTTTGTTGAAATGGAAGTAACTGAAACTGAGCCTGGATTTAAAGGAGATACTGCTACAGGAGCAACGAAACCGGCCATCCTTAAAAATGGTGTTGAAGTAAAAGTCCCGTTATTTATTGAGATTGGAGATATCCTTAAAATTGATACCAGAACTGGCGAATATCAAAGCAGAGCGAAAGATTGAAAGAAGATATTCAAAACCTTCTTTTTGAAGAAATTAAGTCATCAAATCTCAAAGGAGTCACTAAGGCGTCCCAAATTGAGGTTTTTGAACCCAAAAATCTTGAGTTTGGAGATTGGACTTCAAATATTTGTATGAAACTTGCTGCTAATTCTGAAGATAATCCGAGACAAATTGCTGAAAAATTAATTAGGAACCTCACAAAAAATGACTGGATAACTAAAATTGAGATTGCAGGAGCAGGATTCTTAAATTTTTATTTAACCTCTGAACAAAAATATATTTTCATTCAAGAATGTTTAGAGCAAGAGGAGCCCTTCTTAATTAAAGGTAAAACTAAACAGAATATATTAATTGAATACGTTTCTAGCAATCCAACCGGGCCCATTCATATTGGACACGGAAGAGGAGCTGCATTGGGTTCTGCCTTAGCAAATCTTTTATCTAAAGCAGGATGTGAAGTAACACAAGAATATTACGTGAACGATCAAGGATTGCAGATAGAGACTCTCGGTCTTAGTCTTTTGCTGAATTATCTATCGCTTGGCGGTGAAAAGATTAAATTACCCAAAGAGTGTTACCAGGGGGATTATTTGAAAACCCTCGCAAGTGATTTGAAAAAAAATAAACAAAATAAATACGAATTCACTCTTCCAAAAAAACTACCAACAAATTTTGATGACTGGCTTATTTTGGCAAAAAAAGAGTTATCTGATTTTGAAGAGTTAGGAGTATTTGCACTCACAAAAATTTTGGATGGCATAAAAACCGACCTAAAAGAATTTAATACATTCCATGATGATTTCTTTTTTGAATCTAGTCTTTTTAAAGACTCTAAAAAATCAGAATTTAATAAAACTCTAAATTATCTCAGTAAAAAAGATCTTAGTTACGATAAAGACGGTGCTATTTGGTATAAATCAACGGATTTTGGCGATGAAAAAGATAGGGTTCTAATTAGAGAGAATGAAGCACCAACATATTTTGCTTCTGATCTGGTCTACCATAAAAATAAATTTGATAGAAAGTTTGATGAAATGATAAATCTATGGGGTTCAGACCATCATGGTTATCTACCCAGAATAAATGCATCATTAAAGGGTCTCGGCTACGACAGCAAGAAACTCAAAACAATTTTTATACAATTTGTTTCTTTAATAAGAGGAAAAAATAAAGTTGCCATGTCTACAAGATCAGGAGAGTTTGTGACCTTAAAGAAACTTGTCGATGAGGTGGGTGTAGATGCTGTAAGGTATTTCTTTTTAGAAAGAAGGTCAGATCAAACGCTTGAGTTCGATATTGAGCTTGCTAAAAAGAAAAATAAAGATAATCCTGTTTACTACATTCAATATGCTCATGCTCGAATCTGCAGCTTGATGAAAGAGTTGCCAGAAAGGGGTTTTAATTATTCCAATTCAGAAGGTTCTAGTGCCCTATCGTCTTTATCTTCTGATAAAGAGAATGAGCTTGTTTCACAAATTAACAGCTACCAACAAACTCTTGAGCGATGTTTTGATAAAAGAGAAATCCATTCCTTATGTTTTTACCTTAGAGACTTAGCGGCTATCTTTCATTCGTTTTACAACTCTCACCCAATCTTGGATAAAGATGATAATTCAAGAAATGCAAGGATTGCTGTTTCTTTGGCAACAAAAGCAGTGATTAATGATGGATTAGGTATTTTAGGGATAGTTGCTCCTGAAAAAATGTAATGGATATTTCAGATAATATTACAAAAATTAACGACAAAATAAAATCTGCTGCAGCTAAAGCCGGAAGATCTTTAGAAGAGATAAAGTTAATTGCGGTTTCAAAAAAGAAAAGCACTGATTTAATCGCTGCAGCTCATCATTGTGGGTTGACCAACTTTGGCGAAAATTATCTGCAAGAATCGGTTGAAAAGATTTCATCCATAAATTCAAAAGAAATAGATTGGCATTTTATTGGCAACATTCAATCAAAAAAAAGTTTGCAAATAGCTCAATATTTTTCTTGGGTGCATACCATTGATAGAGCAAAGATAGTTAATGCACTAGATGCTGCCGGTCAAAATCTTAAAGTTTTAATCCAAGTTAATGTCAGTGAAGAAAAGAGCAAGTCAGGCATAACTGAAAGCGATCTGATGCCTCTGGCGGAGATTGTTATTGAATCGAAATGCTTGGAACTTAAAGGTTTGATGGCGCTTCCTTCGCCTCCAACAGATGGAAAGATTAATGAAAAAGAATATGAGAAAATGAATATGCTTAGCGATCAACTCAAAAATTATTATCCTTCTGCCAATGAACTTTCATTGGGAACCTCACAAGACTTTGAGTTGGGCATTAAGCACGGATCAACCATGGTTAGAGTTGGGGAATCAATATTTGGTAAACGATGAATAAACAAAACATAGGGTTTATAGGATGCGGAAACTTAGCTTTACAGGCAATTAAAACTTTGTCCGGTTCTTATAATATTTTTTATTCAAACCTTTCGATTAATCAAGCTGCTGAAAACCTAGCAGCAGAAAAGTTAGAAACTATCGATTTAGCAAAAAAATGTGATGTTATTTTTATAACCGTAAAGCCAAACGTAACGGCAGAGGTTCTTTCTAGCATTGCCTCACAATTAGAGAACCAACTCGTAATTTCTTTTGTTGCTGGCATCACAAGAAGTAAGCTCGTCGATCTAGCAGGCGGTTATAAAAATATCGTGAGAACCATGCCATCACTTGGAATTGGTTTTAAAAACGGGCCTATCGCTATAGCGGAAATGGGAGATAAAGCATTGGTTGATCAAACCGAAGTGATCATTTCTGAGTTAGGAAGCACTTATGTATTGGAAGAGAAAGACATTGATGCATTCACAGCTATTTACGGTGCTGGGCCAGCTTATTTTGCTCTTGTAGCAGAAACAATGAGCAAGCTTGCTGCGGATAGCGGTTTATCCATGTCCGATAAAGACCTAGCATCAGTTATGTTCACTACCGGAGAATTGCTTCAAGAGAATGAGTCAGCTGGATTTGCTGAAGTTCAAAATAAAGTTGCTTCAAAAAAAGGAGTCACAGAAGAAGCTTTAAATACAATGAAGTCTGCTGGAATTAATGAGATCATTTCACAAGCAATCAATAATGCAATTAAAAGATCAAAAAAACTAAACGATTAAAATGGCGAATAACTTTTTTCTCATAGCTTTGGTAAATTTCTTTTCGGCAATTTTTTTGCTGTATCTACTCTTTAGATTGTTTCAATTAAGTTTTAATAATCCGATCGTTTCAAATTCCTTTAAGTATTTAGAACCTTTCCTTAAACCTTTTCGATTTGTTTTACCTATTTTGTTTGGAATAGATTTGTCTGCATTGGCATTGGTAATTTTGGCAAAATTCGGTCTGTTTAATTTGATTTTTAGTGCCGACCAGATCTTCGATACGATAGATGCTTTATCGTGGGCGGCTATTGGCTCTTTATACATGGCCTCGCAAATAATTAGATATAGTTTGTTTATCTCAATATTTGCCAGTTGGTTAGCGCCCATGTCAAATAATTCCTTTCTGAATATATGTCATGGTCTTACGCAACCTTTGCTGTTACCTTTTCAGAGATTTACTTCATTCTCGGGGATAGACTTTTCACCGATTATTGTATTTTTTCTCTTAATACAGATCGATAGAATTCTTCTAACTCTAGGCGCAAACTTAGAATTACCTCGGTTCATATAATGTCAAACGATTCACTAGGTCGGGTAGAAACAAAGAGTTTTATTCATAAAGATTCTTTTTCTTTGAAATCAGGTAAAACCCTTCAAGGATTTGAAATGGTTTATCAAACTTATGGAGAATTAAATGAAGCTAAAGATAACGCTATTCTCATTTGTCATGCCCTCAGCGGCAATCATCACGTAGCAGGATTGAGTGAAGACGATAAGAAAGGCTGGTGGGATGATATGGTCGGTCCAAACAAAGCGTTTGATACAAACAAATATTTCATTGTTGGTTCCAACAATTTAGGCGGCTGCCACGGTAGCACAGGCCCAAATTCCATTAATCCAGAAAACAATACAGCTTACGGCTCCTCTTTTCCTATGGTGACAGTTGGAGACTGGGTCAAAAGCCAAGATTTCTTGCGTACTCATCTCGGACTGCCCTATTGGTATGCTGTTGTTGGCGGCAGTCTAGGTGGTATGCAAGCTTTACAATGGTCCATAGATTACCCCGACCTTGTTAAAAAAATTGTGGTAATAGCCGCAGCAGCTAAGCTGAGCGCTCAAAACATTGCTTTTAACGAAATAGCTAGGCAAGCCATCTTGGCTGATCCCAACTATAACTCTGAGGATAAGCTTCCGAAGACGGGTTTGGGGCTAGCGAGAATGCTTGGTCACATTACTTACCTATCAGATGATGCAATGCGAGAGAAATTTGGGCGAGATATGAAAAAAGGCGAAGTGAATTTCTCCTACGATGTCGAGTTTGAAGTAGAAAGCTATTTAAGGTACCAAGGCGAGAGTTTTTCTAATAGATTTGATGCGCATACTTACCTGCTTATGACCAAAGTTTTAGACTATTTTGATCCTGCTGAGTCTCATGAGGGAGATTTAGCTAAAACTCTTAAATCGGTTACTGCGAAAACTCTTCTTATCGCATTTTCATCCGACTGGCGATTTTCACCGGAAAGATCCAGAGAGTTAGCCGATGCTTTTATTGAGGCTGAAAAAGACGTCTCCTTTTTAGAAATAGATTCTCCGCATGGTCACGATGCTTTTTTAATGCCTAGCGAAACATACGATAGTGCAGTAGAGACGTTCTTGGAGAAAAATGAATAAGTTGATAGGTAATTTTATCCAGAGTAATGCCAGAGTCCTTGATCTGGGATGCGGTGACGGCTCACTCTTAGCATTTTTAAAAAAAAATAATCAAGTAAAAGGTTTAGGTTTAGAAATAGATCATAAAAAAATTCAAGAGTGTCTACAGAAAGATGTCAGCGTTATCGATCAAGACATTGATTCGGGTTTGAGTAACTTTCAAGATCAAAGTTTTGATGCAGTCATTATGAGTCAATCAATTCAAGCATTAAGAAAGCCTGAAGTTGCTCTAGAAGAAATCACTAGAATAGGCAAAGAGGCAATAATCAGTATTCCCAACTTTGCAAATTGGCGATGTCGCTTACAGCTTATTTTTGGCGGCACGATGCCGGTATCTTCTGCCCTTCCCCACGATTGGTATTCAACACCAAACATACACTTATGCTCTTTAAAGGATTTTGAAAAGTTATGCGTTGATCACGGCGCAGACATTCTTGATAGACAACTTTTAACTTTTGATGGAGAAGAACGATCGTTTATGAAAGTTGCTCCTAACCTCTTAACCGAAATTGCTCTTTATAGGGTTAAGGCCAGGAATTGAAAGTTGTCATAGCCACCTCTAATCAAGGAAAACTAAAAGAATTTGAAACCCTATTAGCGCCTTTGAATTGGCAGTTTTATTCTCTTCAAGATCTAGGAATTAATAGTCCTATTGAAGACGGTGCAACTTTCTATGAAAATGCACTGATCAAAGCAAAGCATGCTGCAACTATTTCTGGATATCCTGCTATAGCTGATGACTCAGGTCTTTGCGTTGACTCTTTAAATGGAGCGCCGGGTATTAAATCTGCTCGTTATGCAGGGGAAAATTCAAGCGATGCTGATAACAATTTAAAATTATTGAAATCTTTAGAAAATGAAACGCAAAGAAATGCTGCCTTTGTGGCCTGCCTGGTGTTCTTCGATCCCAATTCAGATGAAGATCCCTTATCAGCAGAGGGGAGACTTGAAGGTGAGATAGCCAGAGACTCTCAAGGTAAAGATGGTTTTGGCTATGATCCAATTTTTTATATCTCTGAAGAAAGCAAAACCCTTGCTGAATTAGGCAAAGATTATAAAAATAAAAACAGCCATAGGGCTAAAGCAACAAAGATTCTTTTGAATAAATTACTTAAAGAGAAGTGATGTAATGGATCTGCCTGCTTCAATTCCCTTTCTTTGGTATTTAGTAAGGGTCAACTGATTAAGAAGAAATAACTTTTCTAAATCTTGAAATTCTACTTTCTGGTCATTACAAATTTTTTTGACAGAATCTGCGTATTCTTTCCAGTCGGTGCGAAAAAAAATAAATCCCTCTTTAGAGAGATAACTTCGAAATTTGTTTAAATAATCTGAACTTAAAAGACGTCTTTTGTTGTGTTTTCTTTTATGCCAGGGATCAGGAAAGAGAAATAACAGCAAATCAAATGTTGTCTCGATATCTTTATCCAGCATTAAGTCGACAACATCGCCCAAGTATATTTTCAAATTTTTAATACCAGACTCCTCTATTTTTGAACAAGTTCTTGCAACGCCGGTTTCATAAACTTCTATACCAAAAAAATTGAGATCTGGATTGTTTACAGCCATTTCGAAGAGAGAATCTCCTTCGCCAAAACCAATTTCAAGAATCTTGTTCTTAGTGCTTCTTAATGTTTCTTCGAAAGCTGACTTGGTGATCGCTGAAAAAAGAAAATCATTCTCTTGGTTTAAAATTTTTTTATGATTAGCTGAGAGTCTTGACCTTGCTTTGGCAAAGCTTCTTATAGATCTCAAGAGTTAATAACTCCTTCTGTAGGTGAACTGGCAACGGCCTGATTAGATTTAGTCATGCGACCAGCAAGATAGGCAGACCTACCCGCTTTGACTGCTTGTCGCATTGCAGCTGCCATTAAAACTGGATTTTGTGCTCCTGCAATCGCCGTATTCAATAAAACTCCATCGCAGCCTAACTCCATTGCCAAAGTTGCATCTGAAGCAGTTCCAATGCCGGCATCAACAATGACCGGAACTTGAATTTTTTGAACAATTGCTTCAATTGCTTGTGGATTCTCTATTCCTCTTCCAGATCCTATGGGAGCGGCTAAAGGCATCACTGCAACGCAACCAGCATCTTCTAGGGCAACTGCGTAATCAAAATCATCGGTGCAATAAACCATCACCTCGAAACCTTCTTTAACAAGGTCCTTTGCTGCTTTTAATGTTTCTGACATATCAGGCAGTAAAGTATTTTTATCGCCAATGACTTCTAACTTAACCAAGCTGTGGCCGCCTAATAACTCACGCGCTAATTTACATGTTCTAACAGACTCATCAGCTGTGTAACATCCCGCAGTATTTGGCAAGATTGTAAATTCATTTGGCGAGATTAGCTCAAGAATATTGCTTTCATCTTTATTTTGACCAAGGTTTACTCTTCGGATCGCCATGGTGACGATATTCGCTCCGGATTCTCTGATAGCGTCAATTGCTAATTGGTCGTTGGCATATTTTCCTGTACCAACCATGAGACGAGACTGAAATTCACGAACTCCAATTCTTAATGAATCGGACATTACCCTCCTCCAATGGCTTTAACTATTTCTAGTTTGTCGCCTTCTCCAACTATTGAGGTTTCCCAATCTGCTCGCATAACCACTTCTTCGTTTAATTCGACCACAAGTAGATCATCTTTGAGCTTTAAAAAATTGAGCAGCTGAGGAATGTTTAGGTTCTCGGGAATTTTTTTTGATTCGGCGTTGATGCTAACTTGAATATTGTTCATGAATAAGATCAGTTTATATTAGTTCTGATCTTTTCCATGGCTTTCTTTTCAATTTGGCGAATTCGTTCGGCGCTGATTCCATGCCTGTCAGCCAACTCATGTAAAGTAGGTTTATCATCTGTTAACCAGCGTTCTTTAAGAATCAATTGGCTTCTTTCATCTAAGTCAGATATTGCGTTTTGCAGCTGATTAATTTGATCTCTAGCAAAGTCTTCTTTCTCAACAATTTCCATTGGATCCGAGTCTTCATTTGTTAGGTAATCAGCAGGGCTATAAATATTACCCTCTTCGCCATCATCTGCAGAGTAAGGATCAAAAGAAACGTCATGAGATGACATTCTTTTCTCCATTTCCCGCACCGTATCTTCCTTGACATCAAGCTCGTTAGATATCATTTTTACATCTTCTTCACTTAACCAAGTGATATCTTTCTTTTTATTTCTTAGATTAAAAAATAATTTTCTCTGAGCCTTAGTGGTAGCTACTTTAACTATTTTCCAATTTTTTAAAACGTATTCGTGTATTTCCGATTTAATCCAATGCACAGCAAATGAAATCAATCTGACGCCCACCTCAGGATTGAACTTTCGGACAGCTTTCATCAAGCCAACGTTACCTTCTTGGATAAGATCTGCCTGAGGCAAACCGTAACCTGAATATCCTCTAGCAATGTGCACGACAAACCTTAAATGTGCCATTACGAGCTGCCTCGCAGCTTCTAGATCTTCTCTATAGTAAAGATCTTCTGCTAACTTGCGCTCTTCTTCTGGCGAGAGAATAGCTATGTTTTGAATGGAGTTAAGGTAGGCCTCCAGGTTCTGACCTGGTGCCGAAATGTCCATTGGTTGCAATTCTTTGCCCATAGGTGCGGAATTTTAACTCCTATTTTGTGAAAATGACAAAATATTAGTAATTAGAATAAAGATATAAGCTTTATAAGTTGTTGAATTCGTTGATTATTCCTTTCCAGTAGTCTATATCAGAAACGGCAAAAAATCCATTTATTGGCTGATTTGAGTCATTTTTGTAAGAAATTGGCTTTCCGTGTAAATCCACTACTTCACCACCTGCTGATCTTAAAATAGCGTGCCCAGCAGCAATATCCCACTGAAAAGTCCTACCAAATCGGGAATATA
This sequence comes from uncultured SAR86 cluster bacterium, assembly GCA_902578495.1. GTDB lineage: Bacteria > Pseudomonadota > Gammaproteobacteria > Magnimaribacterales > AG-339-G14 > CACNYO01. The sequence goes on along the minus strand of CACHCY010000002.1, from coordinate 170,345 downwards.
TATGCGCCGAACCTTGAGCAATGGCATTAAATTTTAATGAAGATCCAAGACCAATGGTCCTCATTTCTTCAAATTTATCCTGAAGAAACAAGGCAAATTTAGTTTCTTCTCCCGAGCTATGACGTTTGCTAACTGCAAGCATGCATGAATTCTCAGGTCTGCTGGTGGATAACTCTTCATCATCCCCAGCAATAAAAGCACCGGACTCTAGGCTACCAAATGTCGTGATATTAGCTGGCGGTTGATGAATAACACCCAGAACTGGCTCACCTTTATTAATAAGAGCAATGTTGACGGTAAACTCTTGTGATCCATTAATAAATTCTTTGGTTCCGTCTAAAGGATCCACCAGCCAAAAGATATCGGAGTTATCTAGATTTTGAGCTAAACCTTCCTCTGAGATAATTGGAATAGAGTCATCTAAATTGATTAACTCCTCGACGATTTGTTTGTTGGCTGCTTTATCGGCTAAGGTAACCGGAGATTGGTCAGCTTTGTATTCCACCTCTTCTTCAGCTAATTCATCAAAAAAAGTCATAATCAGATTTCCAGCATTCTCAGCAATGTGCTGAGCTTCTGCAACTAGGCTATTGACGGTTTCTTTATCCATTAAAAATTGTTTTCCAATAAATTATTACTTTACAATGGTCTTTTGAATTTGCACATTATGGAAAATACAAACGACGTTCTGAGTGATTTAAAAGATATCGCATCAGGACTAAAAAGAATAGGGAAAAACAGAAAAGTAGTTCTGCCGCATCACAAAGAGTTTGAATTAATAGAAGAACTCGAAGGCATTGCAGCAGACGCTATTGCAAAACTTGAAAACGGAGGTTCGTAATGAGTTATGAAAGTTTTACTTTAGAAAAAGATGGTCACGTCGCAAACATGACTCTCTGTAGAGGGGAATCGTTTAACACTATGACTAAAAAGTTCTGGATTGAGTTGCCAGAAATATTGAATGAAATAAATCGTGATCCTGACTTAAGGTCAGTTGTCATTTCTTCAACTGGAAAGCACTTCTGTGCAGGCATGGACTTAGCTAATTTCGACAACGGGGTTGAGAACATATCGCCTGAAAAGAAACCTGATCATGCAAGGGTTGGTGAAGTCATGTATCGAGTTGCGAAGGAGCTGCAAGGCTACATCACAAACATAGAAACCATCAGAGCACCTGTAATCGCTGCTATACAAGGTGGTTGCATTGGCGGAGCACTAGATATGGTTACGGCATGTGATATAAGACTGTGCACCAAAGATGCTTTTTTCTGTATTCAAGAAATCAATATTGGTATGGCAGCTGACGTTGGAACTTTGCAAAGACTGCCTCGCTTGATCCCAGAAGGAAAAGTCCGTGATCTTGCGTACACCGGCAGAAGGATGATGGCTGAGGAAGCAAAAGAATGCGGTTTAGTGAATGAAGTTTACGATTCACATGAAGCCATGCTTGAAGCTGCCGATGCCATGGCCAAAGAGATCGCCAGTAAATCTCCTGTTGCTATTTACGGTCTAAAAGAAGTTCTGAATTATTCTCGCGATCATACCGTGAAAGATGGCTTGGAATACAATGCCTTATGGAGTGGAGCTATGTTGAGTTCCAAAGACATGGGCGAAGCCATGCAAGCGAAAATGGAAAAAAGAGAAACCTCTTTTGACAAGATGGTTGCTGTCAAAAAATACGACGAAACAGGAAGTTAAGAAGTTTTGCGAGTAAAAGTTGGCGCGTTGTCTTGTGAAAGCTTCGCGTTGAACTTATAACCACCGTAATTAAAGGTAGCTAATCCATCGGGATTGGTAACTTTATTATCAATGATATACCTTGCCATCATGCCTCTGGCTTTTTTGGCAAAGAAACTAATGATCTTGTAATCACCGTTTTTGAAATCTTTGAAAACTGGACTGACGATGTCGCCAGCGATGTCTTTTTTATTCAAGGCATTGAAGTATTCGTTGGAAGCTAGGTTGATTAGTGTTGAATCTTTTTGCTCTGCCAATTGTTCATTGATATCGGCTGTTAGAGTGTCTTTCCAGAAACCGTATAGATCATCGTGCTTTTTTGTTGCTAATTTAGTGCCCATTTCTAAACGATACGGCGCCATTAAATCTAGAGGTTTCAACACTCCGTAAAGACCGGAGAGAATTCTTAAATGTTTTTGGGCAAATTTCAGATCGCCTTTTTTCATAGTTGCAGCTTCTAAACCTTGATAAACATCCCCTTGGAAAGCAAACACTGCTTGGCGAGCATCCGCACTTGGCTTGGTTGGCTTTTTCCAGCTTTGATAACGCTCAAAATTCAAAAACGCCAAATTGCTGCTTAACCCCATTAATTTCGATATATCCTCGGTTTCATAGGACTTTAAAGTCTTGATAAGTTCAGCAGACTTACTTAAATGATTGGCAACGGTATAATCAATACCGTTCATTGGAGTTTCATAATCCAATGTTTTAGCTGGAGAAAGAACAATAATCACTAAAAAATTCTAATCAAAATTAGCTAAATGAGCAAAAAAATAATCCATTTATCTCAATCGGTACTAACCTTTTTACCCACAGCTATAGGCAAATTTGCCGCCTGGTTTGTCGTTGCAATGATTTTTTTGACCGGAATCGTGGTTTTTTGTCGTTACGTTTTGAACATTGGAATCATTTCTTTACAAGAAATGACCATCTACCTGCACGGCTCTCTCTTTTTATTATGTGCGGCCTACGCGCTAGGTGAAGACGAGCACGTTCGGGTGGATATCTTTTATCGCAATTGGAGTAAGCCACGCAAAGCATTAATTAACTTTTTGGGTCAGGTTTTGTTTGTGCAACCGATGGCATGGCTAACCCTGCTGATTTCAATCGATTACGTTAGTTTTTCTTGGTCAATTGGAGAAGTTTCCCCTGAGCCAGGAGGTTTGCCCATTGTCTACGTTTTGAAATCCATGTTGTTGGTTTTTGCAATTCTTTTGATTATGCAAAGCGCTGCCATGATATTGAAATATTTTGAGGATCGATAAGTGTTGCCTTTATTGTTATTTGCCCTTGTTTGCTTAATTCTTTTGGCAGGATTTCCAGTCGCTTTTACTCTGGCAGGCGTTTCTTTAATTTTTGCTGCCATCGTTTCCTTATTTGGGGGTTTTGATTTATACCTATTAGAAACCATCCCGAATCGTTTGTACGGAGTGATGACCAATGCAACCTTAATTGCGGTGCCGCTCTTTATCTTCATGGGAGTCATCATGGAGAAATCAAAAGTTGCTGAAGATCTATTAACTTCAATGGCGAGGCTCTTTGGTCGAATGAAAAGCGGATTGGGTCTATCGGTGGTCATCGTCGGAGCTCTCCTTGCTGCGAGCACCGGTATCGTTGGCGCCACAGTCATAGCCATGGGGTTGATTTCTTTGCCTGCCATGTTGAAGCGCGGCTACCCACAAGAAATATCCACTGGCTTAATTTGTGCGACCGGCACTTTGGGACAAATCATTCCGCCGTCCATTGCTTTAGTTATTTTAGGAGACGTGCTGTCGAGCGCCTACCAACAATCGCAATTAAGTCTTGGGAATTTTGCTGCGAAGACAATTTCAGTCGGTGATCTCTTTATCGCAGCCATCGTACCCGGACTAATGCTCGTTGTGGCTTATGCCATTTACTTTGTGCTTTTCGTTAAAGTCAGTTCCGAAGGACAATCCCAAGATCAAGATGACCTAGATATTCCTAAACTCATAAGATCTTTGCTACCGCCTTTTGCACTGATCTTTATTGTTTTGGGGTCCATCATTTCCGGGGTTGCCTCGCCTACGGAAGCAGCCGGCATTGGGGCCTTAGGTGCGATGTTGATCGCTTGGAGCGGCGGTAAACTCTCCGGCGGCGTGCTCAAGGAAGCAACTCGTCAAACCGCTTTTATTACCACCATGGTTTTTCTCATTCTTATCGGAGCGTCAATTTTTTCTCTCGTGTTTAGAGGGTTGGGCGGTGAAGAGATCATCAATGAAATTTTCAATGCCATACCTGGAGGTCTTTTTGGCGCGATGCTCTTGGTCATGGCGATGGTCTTCCTGCTTGGTTTTATTTTAGACTTCATCGAAATCAGCTTTGTAGTGGTGCCGATTGTTGGACCGGTATTGATGGCAATGGGCGCTGATCCGCTGTGGCTTGGCATCATGCTGGCAGTAAATCTGCAAACGTCATTTTTAACGCCGCCGTTTGGGTTTGCACTCTTTTATTTGCGTGGCATTGCGCCTGAGAGTATTGCAACAGAATCGATCTACAAGGGAGTGATTCCTTTCATTGCCATCCAAATTGGCTTGTTGGTTCTGATGGCTATGTTCCCAGACATCGTGACTAAGTTGCCCTCTATCATTTATAGTTAAAAGTATGAAAGTAAAAAGTCTTATCGCACTAACCAGCTTGATCTTATTATTAGGTTGTGACCGATCGCTTGAGAGAAAGGCCATTGAGATGAGTCTGGAAAATGCGATTATCGATACGCACATCGATACGCCCTACCGTTTGTACAAACAACAAATGGATACCGGCTCGTTTGAGGATATCACCCGAAGAACCAGCATCCACTTTGATTTGCCGAGAGCACTTGAAGGAGGATTGAACGTGCCCTTCTTTGCTATTTACGTTCCAGCAGTCGATGAAGCCAACGGCGTAGCTTTCGATACCGCCAATAAGGTAATTGATTTTATGAATGCCATTATCGAGAAAAACGAGCGCTTCTTTTATTTTGTTAGATCTCCGGAGGATATCGATAAAAGTACCTTTAACAAAAAAGTCGGTATCGCTTACGGTATGGAAAACGGTGGTCCCTTGGAAGGAAAACTGGAACGACTTCAGTATTTTGCCGATAAAGGCATCAGTTACATCACCCTAACGCATTCAAAAAGTAATCACATTTCTGATTCCTCTTACGATGAAACTCGTCAATGGGATGGACTGAGTCCTTTTGGAGTTGAGGTTGTAAAAGAAATGAACCGTTTGGGTATGATGATCGATATTTCTCATGTTTCCGACGAAGCCTTCTTTCAAGTCCTTGAATTATCAAGTGTGCCGACGGTAGCGACGCATTCATCGTTAAGACACTTTGTACCAGACTTCGAACGTAACGTTTCCGATGAAATGATGATTGCCCTAGCTAAAAACGGTGGCGTCTTGCAACTGAATTTTGGTGATTACTTTATTCGCGACGTAAGAAATAATCCTGACTTAAAAGTCACCATTGCCGACGTCGTTGACCACGTTGACCGAGTTGTTGATTTAGTCGGAATCGACCACATTGGCATAGGCTCAGATTACGATGGGATCCCAAGATTGCCAGTCGGTCTTGAAGACGTATCAACTTACCCGCAATTCATCAAAGAGCTCTTAGTGCGCGGCTATTCCGATGAAGACATCAAAAAAATAATGAACGGCAACATTTTAAGGGTCTGGAGAGAAGTCAGACGCTTGGCTGATGACTAATTTTTTAAAAGGTTTAGGGTATTTTTTAATATGGGGTGATTTTTATCTCTTGTTTTTTGCGCTGCACGCCTTCGTCGTCGGACCAATAAATTTTGAAGAACATCTGCAAGTTCATCTAAACGTTTTCTTTCCTGTGATCGAATGGTTTAAAAACTTAAACGGTTTTTTTCAAGCTTACATAGAATTCATCTACACCTTACCTGCAATATTGCTTTATCTTCTTAGGTTTACGGTATCGACGTCGATTGGAGTTTGGTTAGTGAAAAGATACGCTTAATCTAAATCGCGCATCTCATAGACGGCTTTTTCAGAAATCTCGTGATAATTGCTCACGTTTTTTTGAAAGTCCGTGAAGGAATCGCGAATTTCTCGAAAGAGCGGATCTTCAGCGGCTATCTCATCCACCAACTCGTCTGTGATTTCTCGGAATTTTTTTAAAACATCATCCGGTAGTTTCCGCAGTTGCACATCGTGGTCGTTAACTAAAGTTTCTAGGGCTTGATTGTTTCTGGCCGTGTACTCATCGAGCATATCTTGATTCACGGCGCGGGCAGCGACTTTCAAAATACTCTGTAAGTCTGTCGGCAGTGACTCAAACGCTTCCTTGTTCACAAGGGTTTCTAGCACCGCACCGGGTTCATGCCAGCCGGGGTAGTAGTAATATTTAGCTGCCTGATGGAGGCCAAAAGTAAAATCGTTGTACGGTCCTATCCATTCCGCGGCATCGATAACTCCGGTTTGTAAATTGGTAAAAATCTCACTACCCGGCATCAATACCGATTCACCGCCGGCTCGAGTAAAAACTTTTCCTGCCAACCCAGGAATACGCATGCGCACTCCTTTGATGTCTTCCAGAGAATTAATTTCCTTGTTGAACCACCCTGCCATCTGCACGCCGGTGTTGCCACCAGTCAAAGGCAGTAAGTTGTAAGGTGCATAGGCTTTTTGCCAGAGCTCAAGGCCGCCGCCGTAATGCAGCCAAGCATTCATCTCTTGGGCATTCATACCAAAAGGGAGAGCGGTAAAAAATTGCGCAGAAGGTACTTTTCCAACCCAATAATAAGCAGCGCCATGTCCCAGTTGTACGCTGCCTCGAGAGACAGCATCGAATACCTCTAAAGCAGGCACCAGCTCACCGTTACCGTAAACTTGAATCTGTAAGCGCCCGTTACTCATCTCATCCACGTAGCGCGATAAATTTTCTGCAGCTAATCCAACGCCGGGGTAATTTTTCGGCCAAGTCGTTACCATGCGCCATTTGTAGACCTTATTATCGGTAGCGCCAGCAGCTTCGGTGCCTGAGTCAGCGCAAGCAAAAAGCGTCATCGCAACAATAACGATTAAACTTTTTCCAAATTTGCGTAACTGACTACCAGCCATTTGCTGCCTCCCGAATCAAAATTGACTTCCACTCTAGCATTATCCCCTTGGCCTTCATAATTCAAAATGATGCCTTCACCGAACATGTTATGAGTCACTCTATCCCCTAAAGCAAAAGGCGTATCGGCCACATCGGTGCCGCCAACTATTCTAGGTTTAAAGCCTTGGTCTGGATGTTCTTTTTCTGCTGCTAAACGAATTTCGTACTTTAATTCTTCCGGTATTTCTTTGATGAATCTTGAGACCGGACTGAATGAATCGCTCCCGTACAAACTTCTGACTTCAGCGTGGGTCATATATAGGCGTTGCATCGCGCGCGTCATGCCTACGTAACAAAGGCGACGCTCTTCAGCCAGTTGTCCGGCATCGTCCATGGAGCGTTGGTGCGGGAACAACCCTTCCTCGCAACCGGCAATAAAGACCAACGGAAATTCCAATCCTTTGGATGAATGCAAGGTCATCAGCTGAATGGCTTTTTCGCTTTCATCCGCTTGAGTTTCACCGGCATCCAAAGCAGCTTGGTCGAGAAATAACTCCAACGTGGTTCTCTCGTCGGTATCGTCTTCACCGATACCAAAATAGTTTGAGGTGGCAGTGATGAGCTCCTCTAAGTTTTCGACCCGCGATCGACCTTTTTCTCCGGGTTCTTTGCCGTGAAATTCTTTTAACTCAGACGCCTCAATCAAGTCAGTGAAAAAAGACCCTAATTCTTCGGTGTCTTTATGCGTGGCTATCTTATTAATAAGATCGATAAACGTTTGAAAGGATGAAACTGCTCGACCGGAGCTATTAGCTTTAGCCATTTCTTCAGCCGCTTCCCATAGCGATGAACCCGCCTGCCTTGCTGCTTCGCGCAAATTATCCATCGTTTTGGCACCGATCCCTCTGGTCGGCACGTTGATCACTCGCTCAAAGGCAGCGTCGTTATTTCGTTCCACAGCTAAGCGCGCATAAGCTAGGGCGTTTTTAATTTCTGCTCTCTCGTAGAAGCGCACGCCGCCGTATATTCGATACGGTAATTCAGCTCGCAAGATGGAATCTTCAAGCGAACGAGACTGTGCGTTTGACCGATAAATAATGGCGCATTCTGATAGGCAACCACCTTCCTTGACCCAGTCTTTGATAATATCGACGATGAACTTTGCTTCGTCTCTTTCGTTAAAGGCGCGGTAAACTTTCACCATCTCGCCTTCTTCGTTGTTGCTCCATAATTCTTTAGCCATTCTGCTGGGGTTATTCTTAATGACCGAATTAGCAGCAGATAAAATATTTTTGGTTGAGCGGTAGTTCTGCTCAAGCTTAATAACATCGGCTTTCGGGAAGTCTTTGGTGTAGCGTTTAATGTTCCCGCTTTTGGCTCCCCGCCATGAATAGATGCTTTGATCGTCATCGCCGACCACCATGATGCAGCCATCGGGACCGACTATTTGTCTTAATAATAAGTACTGAATTTCGTTGGTATCTTGAAACTCATCGACCAGAACGTACTCAAACCGCCTTTGATAATGATCACGTAGGCCTTCATTATTATTGAGAAGCTCGTAGGAGCGTAACAAAATCTCAGAAAAATCCACCAGCCCTTCTGCTTCGCATACGGCCTGGTAACTCTCATAAATCTCTGCCATTTTTTCTTCGAGGTATGAATTATTTGAACTGATTTTAGCTTTGCGGCGCCCTTCCTCTTTTTGTTTATTGATAAACCATTGCACTTGACTGGGCGGCCATTGATCCAGATCGATATTCATTTCTTTCATGACACGTTTGATAACGCGCAGTTGATCGTCGCCGTCTAAAATGGCAAAACTTTTAATGAGTCCTGCTTCTTGCCAGTGCATCTTCAGCATGCGGTGAAACAAACCGTGAAAGGTGCCGCACCACATGGTTTGCAGTTGTTCGCCTAAAATCCCTTCGATTCGGCCGCGCATCTCGCGTGCGGCTTTATTGGTAAACGTCACCGTCATGATCGACATGGGATTGATATCAAGAATGCTCGACAGCCATGCGACTTTATGAGTAATGACCCGAGTTTTACCCGAACCGGCGCCCGCTAAAATCAACGACTGCTTGGCATCGGACTTAATAGCCTGTTGTTGAGCTTCGTTTAAACTTTCAAGTATATGATTAGCATCCATTTTTTTTGATGTTGGGCTACACTACCACCATTATGCCGGACTTACCTTCGCACTACGATTCGCTTGAGCAGACGTTGCAATCAGCTGAGTCTATTTTAGAAGATGCCATCCGGAACGCCAAAAATTTGTTTCACACGCCGGTGATCTCAAGTCATTCCAATGAAGGGATTCAAACTCGTACCGTCGTGCTGCGTGATTTTATCCAAGATTCCAGAATCATCAGATTCCATACTGATTTGCGCTCACTTAAAGTAAAAGAATTACAAGCTAATCCGGCAGCAACGATGCAAGGCTACGACCCGAGCATAAAAATTCAATTAAGGATGCTTGGTTCGGCTGAAGTGCATCATCAAGATGCGGTCACCGAAGCTGCTTGGGCGGAAACCAGAGAAATGTCCAAAGAATGTTACTCGGTCGCCGATGCACCAGGATTATCGATAGACGATCCAAATGCCTTTGATATCGACGCGAAAAATTTAGATTTGGAATTGGGCTACGCTAATTTTTGCGTAGTACTGTTTCAATTTGATTCCCTTGAATTTCTGCATTTAAAGGGAAGCGGTCACAGGCGCGCAAAACACGTTTGGCAAAATGATGCTTTGTCTTCCAGTTGGCTGATTCCTTAGTCGATTAAATAGATACCTTCAGCCATGTAAAAATCATTGGCGCCTGAAGTACCTAAAGAGCCTGATTTTGACAGCCCAACGCTGATCCTGCCGCCGCTTTCAACCGGAGTGTTATTTCCGTAGAGAGCTCCTGCTATCACAGCTTCCCTGGTCCAGCCGTTGTTGGTATCGTTCAAGCTACCTGCGTAAGTTGCCCCCGAGCCGGCAAGGCTTACTGAAAAAGAAGTGAAGCCTGCATTGCTGACTAAGGAATTTCCGCTATCAAAATTAGTAAAGTCCAATTGGCCAGAATAACTGCCTGATCCCCAATTAAATGTGCCGTTTACTGTTGCGTTGCTGGAATATTGAGTAACGCCGTAATCGGAATTTGCTTGATTGTGTCTATAGGCTACGTTGAACACAGCTTTTCCCGACATGGAAGCAGAGCCTGATGTAGGAATCTCGCTTTGATCGAGCATATCGCCGGCTACCCAAAAGCCTAGATGCACTGCGGCGTTTTGATCTCCTGCGTTGGGTGATATGTCAGGCGATCCCATTGCCCAAGCACCCCAAGTTGAATATTCGGCATTGTTGCAATTATAGGTATTACAATCAGGCATGCCCTCACTGACTAGAGTATGATCCTTTGATTCAATGGTTTCCCAAGAGACTAAAACTCCAGCTAGATTATTAGAACCCCCTGAGGATCCGTCTATCTGAGTGCCGTCGTCTTGAATCTGGGCACCGAACATCTCATTGCTTATATAAGCTGACTTAGCTTGATCGTTATTGGCATCTCCAAATTTTAAAGTCATCGAACCGGTATCCACTGCACTCCACGTTGCGGTGTAATTATTATTAGGCGCAGATGCTACGGTCATAGGCGCAACAACTTGAACATCATCGTTGGTTGCATCGAAAGTAAATGTAGCCAAAGTACTGGTTGAATGCGCCCTTGCCAATTGACCGTTACCTACACCGCTGACGTCAAATTCTAATAAGCCGCCAAAAAATCCGCTGTAGGAACTAGCGCTCGACGAATAAAATTCAGTGGAACGAAAATCGCTTAAGTTCATACTAGTTTGGTAAGAAGTATTTCCTGGACTTTCCTTAGTACCAGAGCTGTCGAGTATTCTTTGTCTTACTATGGCTTGATTAAAAGTTCCCACTTGAAAAGAATCCTCTCTGGAATCATAACTCACAGCCAAGGTCATGGCAGTTGATTTGTAGGGATCAGAGGATGTCAGCATTGCTCCTACCGGAAAAGCAGGGGACTGTTGTCCGCCAAAGAAACAGCCCGCTTCAGTCGCAGTCGCACATTCAATGGGCCCGACTCCGTAGTGAATTCCTCTGGAATTGCTGCTGGTGTCGTCTTGAAAAGACCAATAATGGTATCCGTCCATTCCCATGCCTGTATCACCCACAGAATATCTAGTCGTATCGTTACTCCTGTGATCAACTTGAGTGATGACAACATTCAGTAAACTTTGTTGGTCGTCTCTGTTGGTGTTGCTTGAGTGCACAACCGAAATTTGTGCGTACAGTCCAACACCGATACCGTTATCGTTTAATACTTGCCACAAATGGCTTGTCCCTATTGGTGCGTTCGACCAATTTTGATTACCGTAATAAAATTTTTCTTCAGAGAAGATACTGGCAGTCATGGCATTTTTAATGTATTTGTAGTTATCGTCGTAGGTATTAATCGAAGAGCGCATACTATTACAAGTCGAACTCGATCCCTGGGCTATACATAAATTAGCTGCCTCTAAATTAAAGTCGTTACTGTTAACGGTCATATTTTTCCAGGTATCGATTGGGATAAAAGCTGGAAAAAAATAATCATTGGCAAAACCCGCAGCCGCGGTATTTTCTATTGGGATCGGTACCCACGCAGTAACCACCTTACCGCCGCCGGTAAAGGAGGTAAAAGTACTATCCCTTAGTATTTCGCCGGCCGCAGTAACCATATCTTTATAGTAGGTGATGGAATCGACTTCCGCATCAGGAGTATTAGAGCCGGTGGGCGGATCTATTTTACTAAACGCCTTGTCTAACATCCAAGTCCTGATAAGTTTGTTATCTTGTTGCGTCAAGCCCGTGCCCCATGCTGAACTGAGATCCCCGTGGATGAAAAGATCCGCATGCACTCCAGGGCCTAAATCTTCCGCTCTGAAATAAGCTGACATGCAATTTGAGAAATTGCTAACGGAGCCACCTGAACCCGCTCCGCAGTACATAGGTTGGCCGTTGGTAGCCGATAATATCGCCGGCCCTGGGGAGGCGACGTACATTATAGTGTTATTCAAACCTTCGTAAAAACTGCCGCTGGCAAAAGTTCCACCAAGCCGACGATAACCCCCGGTTCCAGCATTCCAATTATTAGAGAACTCGACGTCGCCACCTATTGCTTGAATCCATTTACGGGTTTGTTGCGGGAGCTGGCTTTCTGTAAGGCCATCTCCGTCATCTTGGTAATCTCCGTATATTTTGACGTAGAGCAATGACGAGGGTAATTTCATCCAATCGACAAAAAGATCAAGGTCGGTTGCCATACCAGATTGGCTGGTCGAATCCGTGTAGACATACTGGCGATTATCAATGATAACGTTAAACCTGTTCAGGTAATTATCGCTGAGGTTGCTAGTGCCTTGCTGGGCATAAAGCGAACTTCCTGCTGATTGAGCCATTTCCGAAGTATAAGTACGGTTGAACATAAAAGAATTTGTTTGGAGGTTTCCGCTGGCAAAATAACCGGAGGCGTTGTTGCAATAAGATTCAGCATACCCCATACAAAAGACACGCAAATCCTCCTCCATGATATTAAAATTTGAAGAAACTACGCTGGCGGTTTGCGTCGTCATAAACGCAAATTCATGCCAACCATTTCCAACGTAATTGGTACGCCCTGCGGTATGAATTTTACTGCTGCCTCCTGTTGAGTTCACATCTAACATATCGGTGGCTCCGCCAAAAGGCCAGTAAAACCCATCTTTAAAAACTGCAGCATTACCAGATCCTGCAGAATTGTTGTTAGGTGCATAGGCACCCTCTAAGTCCCCACTTCTGAAAACGGGAAAATAAAAATCTAGATTTTCTTTTACTCCATGACCGTATTGAAGTCGAATTCCGCCACCGTGCAGAGCATTACTTAAGCCTTCTTCCCTAATGTTATCCTGATTATTCTGCCTAGTTCGATTTCTCAGGCCGATCAAAACCTCCTCAAAAGTTTCTGCGCCGGCTTGATGGCCTCGGGTAGCAGTGGCCGATAAACCCGATCTTGAAGCATTGTGGAAGGCACCGGAGTAACGAACCAATGAAGCATTGTTCTCACGGGCATTTTTCACCGGTATCGTGATGGCGGTGGTTGTGCTATCGCTACCGACGGTAGCGGTCAGATTAATGGTATGAGATTTAGCGGTTTCAAAATCTAGGTCTATGTTTGTCGTTATGGCTCCGGTACTGGAATTAACTGCAAAAATATTTTTCTCGTTACCCGAAGTAATGCTATAGACCGGCGAGCCACCTAGTTCATTCGCAAGTCCAGACACGGAGGCAACTGCAGTACCGGGATTAAAGTTTGCATGCCTAGTGCCACTTTCTGCCACCGTTGGATTGGCTAAGGTAGTAACAAGATTGCTTAAACCGCTGGCATCGCTTACGTTTAAAGTAAAAGTTGTAGAAGTCGAAGTGGTACCGTCATTGGCAGAAACAGTAAACGTATGCGAGGTCTTGGTCTCGTAATCCAACGCGTTGGCCAAAGTGACTTGTCCGGTAGATGAGTTGATTGCAAATTTATTGTCAGCATCGGTTATCGAATAAGTGACTGTGCCTTCGGCGTTGGATGCGCTTGAATTCAAAATTAAGGTACCGGAAGAGATATTTTCTGATTGTGAGCTTGAAGCCAAACTTCCCGAGTAACTTAAATCGATATCGCTCACCGATACGCTGAAGGTTTCAGATAACGTGGTACTGCCGTCGGTCACCGAAACCGTGAAAGAGTGCGAAGTTTTTGTTTCAAAATCTAAAGCGTTATCTAGAGTAACTTCACCGGTAGAAGAATTAATGGCAAATTTGTTATCTGGATCGCTGATGGAGTAAGTTAAAGACCCTTGGCCATTGGAAACAGACGAAGTAAGGATAACTGTTCCGGTATTAATACTTTCTATTTGCGAGTTTGCTGCCAGTGATCCTGTGTAACTTAATTCTGTAACGTCGCCAATGTTTATTAATAGAGATTTGGTAATAGTATTAACCCCATCGGTTGCTTCCAATGCAATGGTATAACTGGTTGCAGACTCGTAATCTAAAGCGCTTGCCAAAGTTACCTTTCCATCGGCATCGACAGAAAATTTATCGCTGCCGGTGCCAGATAATGAAAAAGAAAGTGTATCGCTTTCGGGATCCGAAAAAGTTGAAGTTGCGATGGTTGAACCAACCGCTGTATTCTCAAGAAACGAGTTAAAGGCAACCGATGAAGATAACGATGGAGCATCGTTAGCATCGGTAATCGTAACTGTAATAATTTTTGGTACCGAGAAAAAACCATCGCTGGCAAAGACTGTAAGTTCATAGGTAGCATTACTCTCATAATCCAAATTATCGGTAAGGGTAATTTGTCCGTTATTATCGATAGTGAATTTATCGCCGCCGCCGGACAACGAGTAGGAAATCGTAGTGTTTTCTGGATCGTTACCCACGGCTGTTGCAACGACTGAATTTAAGGAAGATGCTTCACTGATACTGAAATCTTGGACTGCTAAAGACGGTGCCTCGTTATCGTTGACCACGTAAATAGTTATCTCTTCGGTCATGGAAACAAGACCGTCGGTGGATGTTACCTCTATGGTGTATTGTGTTTGCGATTCGAAATTGAGGGATGATGCTAGGGTTATCTCACCGGTAGATGAGATAGCAAAGTTATCACTGCCAGCACCAGAAAGGCTGTATTGCAGAGCATCTCCATCTTGGTCAGCAACCGTAACCGAAGCAACTACAGTACCAATCTCAGTGGTCTCGCTAATGTTTGATCCGTTGGTTTGAATGTCATCTAGAGATGCATTAACAGACAGTAAATTATTATTCTCCACAGCCACCAAACTTGGAGCGTCGTTTTGATTGGTGACCGCGATTGTAAAATTGTCTGTTTGATTGTTCCCTAATTCATCGCTGATTGAAACAGTAATATCCAAAGTTGAATCGTCTTCAAAATCTAACCCTGATATAAGAATGATTTCTTGAGTCTCGGGGTTATAGACCACTTTATCGCTGTCTGCGCCGGTAATCTCTACGGTAACTTGACTATCTTCAGTGGCTTCCAAGTCAATGGTTCCTATCGAAACGTTTGAAGCGTTCTCTGCTAACGACGGCGTTATAGTAATATCGGCTGACAAGGAATCGGTTGTCTCCCCTGCCAACGCGCTGGCAAGCGGTGTGCCCTCAGCAGCCTCAGCAGTATCTTCTTGTTGAGCGGTGTCTTGCACTGTTTCTTGTGCCACCTCACTCACGTCCTCAACTGCCTCGGTTTCTTCTGCGGACTCAGTTTCGGTTTCAGCGGCAACGTCAATATCCGATCCAGTATCGATATCAGTCGCAGTAGATAATTGATCGGGTTCGACGTCGGATGAATTATCGGAAATACCGCTTGAGTCCAATGCACTTTCATCGATTTCTGGTTCATTATCGGTATCGCCGTCGGTCTCAACGCCGTCTTGATTGGTATCCGAATCTGTTGCGTTATCGGTTTCTTGTGCTTCGGTTTCGTTATCGCTGTCAGTGGATTCTTCTGATGAACCGTCCTCACTTCCAGAATTTTCATCTGCTTCGGAATCAGAACTTTCAGACTCATCTGATGATTCTTCTGAACTTTCCTCGCTTTCTTCAGATTCAGACTCAGACTCATCTTCCGATTCCGATTCTTCCTCGCTGCTTTCGTCTTCAGACTCACCTTCTTCTTCGGATTCTTCCTCGCTGCTTTCTTCTTCGGATTCTTCTTCTTCGGATTCTTCCGATTCGCTTTCTTCACTGGTTTCTTCTTCTGTTTCTTCGTCCTCTTCTTCTGGCGATCCTTGCAAACTCTCCTGCATTGCTAACAGTTGATCAGCAGTCAACAATGAAACGTCTTCAACGTCTTCTAACGGATCATCAACCACAACGACAAATCCGTTTCGGGTTAGCACGTAAGTGCCGTCTTGATTTAAAGCAGGCGTGACCGTCATCTCATCGCCGTAAATGAACGAAGCTTCGGTGGTCTCACCTTCGCTATCGACAAAGACAATTCCACCCCTGATACCGACGGTGGCTGCGTTGGTTCGAATAATCGCAGGGTTATTTTTGGTGACCTTTCCACCGACTAAACGCATCAAACCTTTACTGGTAACCGTCAGGGAACCCTCAGCGGTTTCCGGATTATAAATAAAGGAATCTAGAGTGACCGACGAGTTTGGTCCAACGGTAAACGCAGTTCCATCAACCAGAAGCATCTGCGCCTTTCCGTTCTCGTCGGTTTCAATCGTATGGTTTTGGATGATTTTGTAACCTTCGTCGACAAGTTTACGTTCTTGTTCCAAAGTTAAATCAGTGGTGGTGGTGTCTACCGCTGCGGCGACTCCAATTCGTTCTTGCGCTTGAATTACTCCTGTTATAAAAAGTAACGCACTAAACAGTATGGTTGATGGTTTAGGTGGCGCAAGAAAATGTAAAACTTTCTTGCTCATAATCTTTTTATTCTGACATTTTGTCATATTTCAACCCAAAAATCCATTTTTTCCCTTATTTGCAAGGTTTTATTAGGTTGGATAGAGTATTTTCTTTGATTTTTTTAATTAATCAATCAAATATATGCCTTCTGCCATATAGAAGTCATTAGCGCCGGCTGTTCCTAAAGCGCCGGATTTGCTCAAGCTTACGCCCAAGCGTCCGCCGCTTTCATCCGGAGCCGAACCGCTAGCTCCGTAGAGCGCTCCGGCAATAACTGCCTCGCGCGTCCAACCGTTGTTGGTATCGGCTAACGAGCCGGCATAAGTGGATCCCGAACCGGAGATATTGATTGAAAACGAGGTAAAGCCTGCGTTGGCAACGATGGCATTTTTATCGTCAAAATTAGTGAAGTCAAATTGTCCTGAATAACTACCCACACCCCAATTGAAAGTAGCTGCGACATCCGCTGTGGTGGTGTATTTATGGACATCGTAATTAGATCCCGATTGATTGTATCGCGATGCGACTTTCATCACCGCTGCCCCGCTCATCGATGCAGAACCGGAAGTTGGAATATCGCTTTGATCGACCACATCACCCGCTACCCAAGAACCCAAGTGCACCGAAGCATTTTGGGTACCTGAATTAGGAGAAATATCCACCGAGCTCATCGCCCAAAAACCCCACGTTGAGTAGCTCGTATCTGGCATAGGATCGTTGCCCCCAGAGTGGAATAAATCTGAGTCACCCTCTTCTAAGGTGTTATAAGAAACCATGGCGCCAGCTAAATTACCGGTACCGCCTGACGAACCGTCAATTTGCGAACCGTCGTCTTGAATCTCGGCCCCAAAAACTTCTTTAGATATGTAAGCAGATTTTGCTTCGGAGTTATTGGCATCTCCGTATTTTAAAGTCACAGCCCCCGTATCAACGGTCGACCAAGTTGCTGTGTAATTATTGGCAGGCGCAGAAGCTATCGTTAGCGGTGCCACCGTTTGCACTAAGTCGTTCGTATCATCAAAGAGAATTGTAGCTAGCGTGCTAGTCGAATGAATTCGAGCTAATTGACTTTTGCCGCTATCGTGGAATTCTAGAATCCCACCGAAGAAACCGTTATGAGTCGAAGCGCTGGAGAGGTATCCAGCCTCTGCGCTTGTTCGAAAAGCGCTTATGTCTACTCCAGTCCTTTGCCAAGTAAAATTACTTCCGTCTGATCTATCTTGAACAGTTTGCGTAAAACTTGCTTGAGCAAAGGTTCCCTGATTAAAAGCTCCAGAGTTTGCATCGTAAAACACACTCAGCTTCATGTCCTCGCTGTTGTAGGGGTCTGAGGGCGTTAACAGACTAGCAAGCGGTCTTTCGCCTGAAGCTTTTGAGTACCAGCAACCTGATTCACGCGTGGTAACGCATTCCACCGGCGAGGTGCCGTAGAGCAGTGCTTTGGAATTATCGTCGGCATTGGTTGGATCTTGGTACGACCAATAATGATAACCGTCAAGGCCGTAGTTTGTATCACCAGCAGAATAACGATCGGTATCGTTTTTTCTGTAATCGTAATCAGCAATAAGGACACTGAACAAGCTTTGTTGATCGTCCCTGGTGGTGCTACCGGAAGCACCGTCGTAGGAATCTTTAAAAGAAATTTGCGCCCAAATTCCAACACCAGGAGATAGCGTCGAACTATCGGTCTTGGAATAAACCTGCCAGAACAAAGATTGACCTTCGGGTACTTCGTTACTGTAAGCGCCAGTGCAATTTGAATCAAAACGACAACTTTGTATTCCCATGTAAGCAAGGCCACTTGCGCTCCCTTGAGCAACTTTAACCCATAGCCAATCTGCATCGGTTGCTCCAGGGTTGTCCCCTAATTGACTATCGTAGGTAAGACCGACATCCCCAAAGCTATCTGCCCAGGCGTTTGAAGGAATAAAGTTAGGGTAGAAGTATTCCGTGCCGCCTGTGAAATTTCTTACTGGGATTATCGCTCCCGCCATGACTTTTTTTGAGCCATTGCTCAACGAAGATACAAAACTTGCCCAAGTATTATTTCCTCTGACCTCAGTGAAAGGTTCACCGACAAAAATAAATTGATCTTGGAAGGATTGAAAAATTTGATTCGCACCGTGCTTGTTGATCATGGCATCGAAGAACCAATCAAGCAGCGTATTGTTACCACTTTGAGACGCAACGTATACATCGGTGTAAAGAAAGATATCTGCGTTGGTGCCGCTTTCTAAATCTTGACTGCGAAAATAGGCGGCAGCAAAAGAACTGTCATTACGTGGATACAGCAAAGTACAGCCGGTGCAGGAGTTAGTTCCGTAACCTGGACCACTATCGGTAACATCATGATTTTTAATGCCATCAAAAAAGCTTGGCAGAGTTAGCGAACTATTAGAACCACCGGCTCTATCGATGGTTGAGTTCATGGTAATTGAACCTCCAAGGTTACTAATTAAGTCCGTGAAATAAGTTTTTGCATATTCCTTTCCACAGCAACGCTCAACCATAAAAACATAGCTCAGACTGCCGGGGTCAGCTGCCCATGCTTCAATCCGAGCTTGTTCGCCTTCCCAAATCGGTCTTCTGTTCGTGTCATTACCGCTTTGGAATCGAGTAGCTCGTTGATCCCAAATGATTTCAAAATCAGAAAGGGTATCGTAATAAGCTGCCATCGGGCTGGTAGATGTAGGCCAAGCATTTTGGCCTCCAGACCAGGGGATCCTGCTTGTGGTAACGTTAATCCCTTTAGCAGCAGCTCTATTTTGTAAATTTGTGACGTATTGGCCATGAGGATAACTTTGCATCAATAACATATCGATGGAACCGGCTATCGATAAAGAGGTTTCATCCTTATCTAAGTGCATAAACCAAAAGTCTGCGTTGAGTGTATCGCGACCCCCGTAGAGAATCTCTGACGTCGCGAAGTCAATTTTGTTAGAAGAGTCTGCTGTGTCGGCGATTTTCGCAGTAACTGTGCCGTCAAAAGTATTCCCTCGAGCTCCACTGCTTGTGGAAAGAGGAAAATAATATTGGATGTCGACAAGATTGTTTCCTTCTTGAGACACTGCTTGTGTGTAATTGTCCGAAGAACTTGCTGCGCCACAATTGCTTCCACAAATTAAGTAATTTTGAGTGGCGTCGTTGGTCGCGCCCTCGAGCACGTAATTAGACATGGAGGAACCGGACGGCCCTCTGGTTGCCGTTGCTGAAAAACCAGTTTGTGTGACCGAATGATACGCCTGCGAAAATCGTACCGAAGCCGATAGATAATCTTCTTCATTCTGAATGGGGATAACAACGGTGGATGACGTCGTGTCGCCGCCGGCCGATGCGGTTAACGTTAACGTGTATGATTTAGCATCTTTGAAATCGACCGCAGCCGCCGTGGTAATGGCCCCGGTGCTGGAGTTCACGCTAAATTTACCCGCACTGTTTCCAGCGGTTATGCTGTAAGTTGCCGCACTGCCGGTGTCGTTCTCGAGGCTGCTCACTGTGGCGACAGAGGCACCGACGCTGGAACTTTCGTCTAACGTTGCACTTGCTAGGGCCGTAACTAAATTCGCTAAATCAATATCGGTAACGTTTAGAGTAAAAGTCTGTGAGGTTGTAGTGCTGCCGTCACTCGCTGTTAAGGTAAAGGTATGCGAGGTCTTGGTCTCGTAGTCTAAAGCATTGGCTAAAGTTACCGCTCCGGTGGATGAATTGACCGTAAATTTGTTATCGGCATCGGTTATGGAGTAAGTGATCGTGCCTTCTGCGCCGCTTGCTGTGGGAGCTGCAACAATCGTTGTTCCTGTAGCTATGCCTTCGGTTTGTGCCGCGCTGGCTAGGCTTGCAGCAATAGATAAATCAACATCATTAATTTGTAAGGTAAAAGTTTGCGACTCGCTGTTGCTGCCGTCGCTGGCGGTAACGGTAAACGAGTGCGAGGTTTTCGTCTCGTGATCGAGCGCATTAGCCAGGGTCACTTCTCCAGTGGAAGAGTTAATAGCAAATTTATTATCCGGATCAGAAATGGAATACGTGACGGTGCCTTCCTCACCGCTGGTGCTTGAACTTAAGATAACCGAACCGGTAGAGATGGTTTCGTTTTGAGAGCTTGCCGCTAAACTTCCGGAATACACCAATTCAGCCACGTTACCGACGTTAATGGTAAGGACTTTTGTGGTGGTGCTAGTACCGTCGCTTGCGTTTAAATTAATTGAATAAGAGGTAGCCGTCTCGTAGTCCAAAGCACTGGCTAGGGTAACCTTACCGTCGGCGTCCACACTGAATTTATCGCTCCCGGTACCCGAGAGCGAGTAAGTAATTGTATCGTCTTCAGGATCGGAGCCGGTGGAAGTAGCAATGGTGGTTCCCACAGCGGTGTTCTCTAGAAATGAATTAAAAGCAACTGATGAGGTAACTGACGGTGCCTCGTTGCTGTCAGTGATGGAAACAGTGACCACTTTCGGAACCGTAAACAAACCGTCGCTGGCAAATATAGTTAACTCGTAACTTTCTGTTGTTTCATAGTCCAAAGAATCTACTAATGTAATGTTTCCGTTGCTGTCGATTTGAAAGTTTTCACTGCCTGTCCCCGCGATCGAATAAGTGACGTCCACACCTTCAGGATCAAGGCCGGTTGCCGTAGCAAGCACTGTTCCTGCAGCAGCGTTTTCAGCCACCTGAAAATTATCAAGGGTTACGCTCGGGGCTTCGTTATCATTAACCACATAGATAACGACGTCTTGGACAATCTCATTGATCCCGTCCGAGCTGACCACTTGAATGGTGAATTGGCTTTGAGATTCAAAATTCAGCTCTGAAGTCAGAGTAATTTCACCGGAATTTGAAATAGCGAAGTTATCGCTGCCCGTACCGGCTAAAGTGTATTGCACGGTGTCGCCGTCTGGATCAGCAACCGTAATGTCAGCAACCACGGCACCTATTTCGGTGGTCTCACTGATGTTAGAGCCGTTGGCTTGAACGTCGTTTATCGATGCATTAACTGAGATTAAATTGTTATGCGTCATCGAAAGCATGCTCGGCGCTTCGTTGACGTCGTCTACCTCAATCGTTAAATCGTTGATTTGAATGTTCCCTAGATCATCGGTAACCACCAAAGTAATGTCTAAAGTATCATTGGTTTCATGATCCAAACCATCGATAAGCTGAATGGAATTTGTCTCTGGATCAAAGACGACCTTGTCGCTGTCTTCTCCGGTTATCTCAAAGTTAATTTCATTTTCTCCCGGATTGGTGATCGATAGCGTAGCAACGGTGGTGTTGCTTTCGTTTTCTGTAACTGAGGTAGTGGCGACAACATCGACCTCTGGCGCACCGACCGATTCATCGGCAGCAGTTTCTTGTGCAACTTCGGTAACGTCTTCGACTACTTCCGTCTCTTCTTGTGTCTCGGTTTCAGTTTCAGCGGCTACTTCAATCTCTGTTCCTGTATCGATGTCTGTTGCAGTGGTTAATTGATCCGGGGCAACTGCTGAGGAGTTATCGGATATACCGCTTGAGTCTAAAGCACTCTCGTCTATTTCTGGTTCGCTATCAGTATCCGGTCCGGCATCCAAGGCATCGGTGTCAGGACTGGCATCGGCCTCGCTGCCGCCAGCTTCAGTTTCAGTTGTTCCAGCTTCATCTGATGATCCGGTATCTGAGCCAACTTCACTTTCGCTTTCACTTTCTGTAGTTTCCGAATCTGAGCCTGCGTCAGACCCTTCCTCACTTGAGCTGTCTGAAGAATCGTCTTCAGTCCCAGCATCATCACTGCTCTCAGACTCCTCGCTGCCTGAATCTTCAGATTCAGATTCTGAATCTGAGTCCTCAGAACTTTCTTCTTCGTTTGAATCTTCGCTTGATTCTTCTTCGCTTGACTCTTCTTCGCTGGATTCTTCCTCTGATTCTTCTTCGCTGGATTCCTCTTCAGATTCTTCCTCTGATTCTTCTTCTGACTCTTCTTCCTCTGATTCTTCTTCCTCAGACTCTTCTTCCTCAGACTCTTCTTCCTCAGACTCTTCTTCTTCGGATTCTTCTTCCTCAGACTCTTCTTCCTCTGATTCTCCTTCTTCGCTGGATTCTTCCTCTGACTCCTCTTCCTCTTCTTCAGGTGAGCCTTGAAGGCTTTGTTGCATAGAAAGTAACTGATCTGCGGTTAAAAGTGACACGTCTTCTACGTCTTCCAACGGATCGTCGACTACAACGATAAAGCCGTTACGAGTTAGTACGTATGTGCCGTCTTGATTCAAATTGGGTGTGACGCTCATCTCATCACCGTAAATAAAAGAAGCTTCGGTCGTATCGCCTTCACTATCGACAAAGACAATACCCCCTCTGATACCCACGGTCGCTGCGTTGGTTCTGATGATGGCCGGATTACTTTTGGTGACTTTACCGCCGACTAAACGCATTAAGCCTTTACTGGTGACGGTCAGTGAACCTTCGGCGGTTTCTGGGTTATAGATAAAGGAATCAAGGGTAACCGAAGAATTAGGTCCAACGGTAAAAGCCGTCCCGTCGATCAGCAGCATTTGCGCTTTTCCGTTCTCGTCGGTTTCAATCGTATGATTTTGGATGATTTTGTAACCTTCATCCACGAGCCTACGCTCTTGCTCCAGAGTTAAATCAGTGGTGGTGGTGTCGACTGCGGCAGCGACTCCGATTCGTTCTTGCGCTCCGATTACTCCTGTGATTAAAAGTAACGCACTAAACAGTATGGTTGATGGTTTAGAGGGCACAAGAAAATGTAAAACTTTCTTGCTCATAATCTTTCTATTATGACATTTTGTCATATTTTGCCCCAAAACTCCAATTTTCCCTTTTAGGAAACTTTCATAAGCTAACTAAAACAGCTATTTTCAGGTATTTTTTTAATTAATCAACACCTGTGTTGAAATTAACGAGAACCACGCCCAAGATGATAAAAGCCATCCCCAAGGTGGTCATCGAGTTGGGGACTTGGCCGTATTTGATGGCGGCAAAGATATTGATTAAAACCAGCCCTACTCCGGACCAAATGGCATAGGTCACGGCAACTGGAATTTGTTTCAGAGTAAGGGAAATAAAATAAAAAGATGCTGCGTAACTGACCGCGGTGATCACACTGGGTGTCAGGCGCGTAAACCCTTCGGTATCGCGTAAATATATAGTCCCGATCACTTCGGTGACGATAGCTATTGATAAAAATAAATAAGCAACAATAATACTCATATAAAGATAATATTACACAAATATGGAGAATGCATGACAAAACATAACGCTTTAAGAATGCTGGGCAGATCAGGCAACCCAACGTTGAGCGATGCGACTTTTGCTGGGTTTGAAACATCCGGCGCTAAAACCATGTCTTTGCAAGGCACGGTCAATAAAGTCGGTATTCTGCTGGCCCTTGTGGTTGGCGGTGCTTTGTTCACTTGGAATCAATTCTATTCGACGGGTAGCGCTGGCTTTTTCATGCCGGTTGGTTTGTTTGGCGGCATGATCTTTGCAGTGATCACTATGTTCAGACCGACTCTGGCCATGTACACGGCTCCTATTTATGCGATTTTACAAGGCCTTTTCTTAGGCGGAATTTCAGCGGCGTTTGAAAGTATGTACCCGGGCATTGTTATCCAAGCTACAGGTCTTACCTTTGGAACCTTGGCTTCTTTATTGGTGCTTTATAAAACAGGCGTCATCAAACCCACGGAAAATTTCCGTCTAATGATCGTCTCGGCCACCATGGGGATTGCCGTCTTGTACGCCATCAGTTTTGTCATGAGTCTCTTTGGTTCCGGCATTGGGTTCATTCACTCCAACGGTTTATTCGGCATCGGTTTTAGTTTGTTCGTTGTCGGTATTGCAGCGATGAATTTGGTGTTGGACTTTGACTTCATTGAAGATGGCGCAGAACGCGGTGCGCCGAAATATATGGAATGGTTCGGTGCGTTCGCCTTAATGGTTACTTTGATCTGGCTGTACCTTGAAATGCTCAGATTGCTTGCGAAAATACGCAGCCGTTAATGGATCTCAATACGTTATTTTTCGGCGGTCTTATCGTCGTTTCTTTAGCTGTGTTTTTTTACTTGAGTCGTTTTCGAGCCTCGGCCAGTCAACGCAATCGTGAGAATAAAATAGATTGGACAAGTCGCCGTTACTGGTGGTATCGCTGGGTCTTCCTTGGTTTGGTGACCTTGGTGAGCGTTGCAGCGTTGGTTCGCATGCTTAGTTAATTGTCTATGCTTAGTAACCCTTTGCATGGTTTTTTAGCCTACCTTTACTGAGTGAACATAAAATCTGACGTCTTGATCGTTGGCAGCGGTGCAGCGGGTCTAACTTTAGCGCTGAATCTTGCCGATCATCGAAAAGTTACGTTGATCTCCAAAGAAACCCTCGTTGATAGCTCAACTTGGTACGCGCAAGGCGGTATTGCTGCGGTGTTAGCCAAAGAGGATACCGTTGAAAGTCACATTCAAGATACTCTAAAGGTGGGCGACGGCATTTGCGATGAGCAAGCGGTTCGCTTTACGATTGAAAACAGCAAAGCTGCAATTGAGTGGTTGATCGACATGGGCGTCGAATTTACCCGCACGGCTGACGGGACCGATTACCATTTGACTCAAGAAGGCGGTCACAGTCAACGCCGGGTGATTCATTCCGATGACACCACGGGCCGAGAAATCTCTGATTCGTTGGCGCAACGAGTCAGACAACATCAAAACATTACCGTTTATGAAAAACACCTCGCTGTCGATTTGATTAAAGACGGGGAGCGTTGTCTGGGAGCGTATATTCTTGAAAGAGCAACGGGTTTGATTAAAACTTTTTCTGCCAGCCATACCGTTCTGGCTACTGGCGGAGCCAGTAAAGTCTATTTTTATACTAGCAACCCGGACGGAGCGAGCGGTGATGGTTATGCTTTAGCAGCACGCGCAGGGTGTCGTCTGGCAAACATGGAGTTCAACCAATTTCATCCCACCTGTCTTTATCATCCGCAGGCAAAATCTTTTTTACTCAGCGAAGCGCTTCGTGGTGAAGGGGCTATTTTGCGCCTCCCGGACGGTGAGGCTTTTATGGAGCGCTTTGATGTGCGGGGAGATTTGGCTTCCAGGGACATTGTCGCCCGGTCGATTGATTTCGAGATGAAGCGTTCTGGCTTAAACCACGTCATGCTGGATATGACCCATGCCGACAAATCGGTGATCCAACAAAAGTTTCCTAGCATCTTTGAGACATGCTTGTCTTTTGGTTACGATATGAGCAAAGTTCCTGTTCCGGTGGTCCCAGCAGCTCACTACACTTGCGGCGGGGTTATGGTAGATCTCTCCGGTAAAACCGATATTGACCGGCTCTACGCCATAGGAGAAGTTTCCTACACAGGTTTGCACGGAGCTAATCGCATGGCGTCTAATTCACTACTGGAATGCATTGTCTTTGGTAAAGCAGCAGCTGAAGTGATTTTAAACGATGATCCTATCGACCAGCCGGAACTGCCCTTGTGGGATAGCTCAATGGTGGTGGAATCGGACGAGAAAATTATTGTCAACCACAATTGGAACCTGGTCAGACGTTTGATGTGGGACTACGTTGGGATCGTGCGTTCCAATAAACGTTTAGCCAAAGCAGCTGCTGAATTAGCAGCTATCCAAGCAGAAGTGGAAGATTATTATTGGAACTTTTCAGTTACCTCAGATTTAATTGAGTTGCGAAACCTTACTCAAGTTGCCGAACATATAATTAAAAGCGCGCAGCTGAGAAAAGAGAGTCGCGGCTTGCACTTCTCTATAGATCATCCAAAAAAGATGAATCTCACTGAACCAACGGTAATTAAACCCTAAGTTAATCTTTGCTTCTTGATTCGTTAACCACTAGCGGTCTGCCTTCGAAGTCTTTGTCATTCAATTCAGCAATTGCTTGCTCACCGCCATCAGCCATTTCAACAAACCCAAAACCTCTAGAGCGCTTTGAGAATTTGTCGACGATTATTTTAGCTGAAGTAACGGTACCGAATTGTGCAAAGAGTTCTTCGAGTTGATCATCTGAGACCGACCAAGCGATATTCCCTACGTAAATATTCATAAAATCCTAAAAAAAAATATAGTGTACAGATGTTTCTGTAACACGTCTTAATTAAATTGCGACAATTCTGGAAAATCTAAGCAAGGGAACAGGTCATGTCCATGCCGCAGCACAAAGGCGATTTTATTTTGCCTTCGCAGCTGGTGCATTTTGAGATCTGTACTTCCCTGCCATCGTCTGTGATCAACACATCGTCGATCAAAGCTAAGTCACATTTTGCACAGGAAGCATTGACTGCCATCCCGCATTTCGCACATTCATAAGTAGCCATATAAATTATTATATTAGAAAAAAGTCTATTCTTTTACATTAGATATAAAAAACTAACTTATTTCCGTCTAGATCTCTTACGTAAGCTCCATAAAAATTCTTTGTGCGCCTTCCTGGTTCGCCTTCATCGGTTGCGCCCAATGAAATGGCTTTTGCGTATATAGCATCAACTTCTTCTTCAGAATTCATAAGAAATCCAGTCATGCTTCCGTTGCCTATTGTCGCTTTTTCTCCATCGTAAGGTATAAAAACTGCAAACATCGAGTCCTCTCCTTTCAATACCCAAAACCAACTTCTGTCGTTTGGTGAAAAGGATAAAGTATCTAAATTTTCAAACAGACCGTCGTAAAAAGTCTTTGAGGCTTCTAAGTTATTAGTTCCCAGTGTTTTGTAAGCAGCAATTTTTTTCAATGAGGTTCTCCCTTTAAAGATATCTAAAAAGTATAGGCTAATGTTTTTGTAAATTAAATTTTTTTTAGTTATATTCAGTGAAGGAGAAAGAAATGAAAAAACTATTTTTAATCACTATCCTTTTACCGTTTGTGCTGACAGCTCAAACTTATGAAACCGATGTAGCTGAAATTTTTGCTGGGGAGAATCAAGTTGAAGAGAGCCTTAACTTAGCTAACGAAATACTATGCATTATTTCTAAATTGAGAGCTGAACAATATATAGACAAAGGTCCTTACAAAGCGAATGTGTATCCTGATCGGTGTCGCAAACAAGCCATTCAAACTGGTTCATCTAGACAAAGTGGGTCCAGCTCTGGGGGCGATCAGCAACAACAAAATCAACAAAATCAAGCTGAATTACCGAGCACAATGCTAGTTGACGTCCAATTTAAAGAGGCTCAAGTAGACGGAACACAACCAGTGCCAGAACACATAGAAGTTAAGTCATGGTTTTTTCAAAAAGGGGATTACTCTGAGGCTCAAACTAATTACGATAATTTATGGGATGCTCAGCCTGATATGCTTATTTATGCTCTTACTAAAGTATATTCAGGAGCAAGTTCTTCTGATCCTAATGGAGACATGGAACTTAATTTTCTTATTACAGCAAATTGTCAAAATGCCCCTTATGCCTCATTGGAAGATGCTCAAAATGCAGCCATTAATGCAGGCTATGATTCTTTTTCTTGGGAGTATTTTCAAGAGACCGAAAAATATACAAAATGTCCTCCAGCTGGAACAGTTCAAGGAAGCGGCTATCTCTCTACAATGGGCAACATCATTGCTTTTCAGGAGTTAGGTTCTGATGGAGCAATGGCTGGACAAACCATGGGCGGAGCAGCAGCCGGAAATATGGATATGTATGATACTGCTAGCAATGCAGAAATTCTTATCAGTCAAAATGCTCAAACCATTGGTGGAGAAACAGTATTTACAAGAGACGGTATTTGGGAGGAAGAAAAAACCTACTGTATTGTAAAAGAGAATGGTGTCAATCAAATAAGAAGCCCTTTTGATTGTGACTTCGAGGAATTTGAGATGGCGCTTGATGGAACCAATCAAGTGCAAACCCTTAAAGAGAAGACTCTTTGGGAAGGAAAACTTACACAAGGATTCTCATTTGATGATACTTCGAAAAAGTTTTGTGAAAAACTTGTAGCGGCTAGAAAAAAACAATCAGACGGATCATACGTAGATGATACCGATACTATTGTAAATGCTGACTGGACTCCATTTGTAGGATTTGGTGGAGCTCCTGACCTCACTGAGAAATGCAAATCAACTGATAAAGAGCTGGCTAAAATAAGTGTTTGGGAATACGGTCTTTATACTGAAGACGGCTCTAGATACAACCTAAAAAATCCCGGTTTTGAGTTAGAGGGCTCAGAGCTTACTAAAGAAGATGGTTCTTTGGGTGCTCCATATGCTTGGGCTGACTACTGGGGAGTTTGGTTGGACTACGATTATCAGAATATCGTTACAGATACTACGCCGTTTACTAAAGTCAACTCAGATGATGCTTCTAATTATTTTCTTAAACCTAAATCAGTAAGTATTAGAAAGATCTCTGTTGAGAAAAAGAGCTTAAATGATCTAGACGGAGTTGAAGTTGAGCTATTCGTGGAATGGGATATCAAGGAAACCGGCTCAGATTGTTGGTGGAATAGCTATGTCATAGGTTACAACGGAACTGTTCCTATTTTGGATAGTAAAGATTCTAATTCAAATGGTGATGATGATCGATGCATGAAAGAAAGGTGGGCTTCTCTTGGCGTGCCTGTATCTGGAAACTATGTTGTATTCAAAGGTTATTGGGATGCTTCATACTCTTTAGATGGCACAAGGCCTGTCGGCGCATTTGTTTTCGATTCTGCTATTAAAACTAATAACTATGGATGGTGGGTTGGCGAAGAAGACATAACTGAATTTTCTTTTACCCCTCAAGAATATATTGATGCAATGGATGATAATCTTGATTCAAGCGATGGCTATCAAATTTGGAGAAGTTTATGGGCATCTGGGGGTAATTATGGAGGTTATGAAATTACAACTGCCGCTATGCAAAATCCATCATCTCTTTCAGTAGAGTTTAGAAAAGAAAGTGAAGCTTCGCTTGAGGATTTAGCTTCTATCACTTTAGGTTGTATTCAAAATTGCTATTCTTCTAGAAGCTTTAATACATATTTAACAGATGCAACTTCAAAAATTAATACCGCTCAAAGGAATAATGAAAATATTAATGGAAAATCTCCATCGCCCCTTACTAGTCCTGGCATCGAAGCTGGTACATCCACAATACCTACTGGTAATTATTTGAGAACTAACCAAGATGGTAGGACAGCTGGTGACTGGACTTCTGATGGAGTGCTTGAAACAGAGCTGATGCAATATAAATTTGTTAATGGTGCAATTCAAGACACCATTACTAATGCCGACATTGCATTTCCAAATACTATTTATGAGTACAGCGATCCATGGAATGCTTTTCAAAACGTTTGTTACCTTGAGCCGAATGGATCTGGAGAAGTTTGCGGTTTATACGCAAATATGCGCTTGTTTAATATGGCCAAACTAAATCAGATGGAATGCGAGAAAACTGAAGATTCTGATGGAGACGGCATAAAGGATTCCTATGGATGGCACGATGACGATACTATACAAAATGCTAATAGCTCCTTAAAAAGATATTGCGTTGATAAATTGCAAGGCTCAGATGAATACTATGATTTGTACTGGGATACTTGGAAAAGTTATCAAGTTTTTGATAGTAATGATCAACTCGTAGAAATTTCAAGGCCACATACCGTTACCTTTAAAGTTCCTAATGACGCAGCTAAATACGGAAAATTGGCTGATAAGAAAAAGACTCTTGAGTATGCTGGTTTTGGCCAACTATGGGGCTTCGAGTGGACGGCGTTTGATATTGCAACTTGGACGGAAAAAGGAGAATACTGGGACTACAGTGAAGGGGGATGGGAAAACATAAGATGGTTCCCTGAATACACCATCCCAGACGGATCTGAGGTCATTGACGATGACGACACTAAATATAAATCAAAAATTATTCGGGGCGAGTTTTTTCTTAAGCCGTCCAATGAAGCTGTTGGTACACTCGCATATAGCACATCTCCTTCAGCATTAGATGAGTTAAATGGAACCCCAATTTCTGCAAGTGACGTTGGGCCAACCCCAACTAATGAAGAAATGCTTAATGGAGGCAAACCAAGTGTGGATCATGGGGTAATAATTTTTGAAGCACCTTAATAAATATACGGAGATAATATGGCTACTGTTTATATAACTTTTGAAATAGCAAAAGATTTTGAAGATTGGAAAGAGGTTTTTGATGATGATCAAGAAAATCTCAATGAGAACGGCATTGAAACACTGGCTGTTGGATATGAATTGGATAATCCCTCCAAAGTAAGAATTGCTTTATCGGCGGAATCCTTGGAAGCAGTTCAAGAATTTATGCAAGGCAATAATGAAACCATAGAGGATTCAGGGCATATTATTGAGACGACTGTTTTTGAAGAATTTAGCGACTGATTAGTCCATGCCTTTAGAATCTTTATCTGTCGGCCTTTTAGGTATTTTGATATTAGGTATCTATATTCCCTACCGGCTTAAAACAAAAGGTTTAAAGAAGATCAGCTCGAAAGATCTTCCATCTGATGGCAATTGGGTAAAGCTACTTAAAGGAAATATTTATTATAGATGGCATCATCCTGAGCAAAAAAATGGCCAAACTATTATTATGGTCCATGGTTTTTCTACTCCTAGCTTTGTCTGGAATGGACTTCTAGACGGACTTTTAAATGAAGGTTACTCCATCCTAGTTTATGATCATTACGGCAGAGGATTTTCTGAAAGACCGAGAGCTAAATACTCTCTTGATTTTTATGTTGAAACTCTAAAAGAACTTATTTCTCATCAAAATATTGATGGAAAAATTCATTTAGTTGGATATTCCATGGGCGGCCCCATCATTGGTGGATTTGCAGACAAATACTCCAACCATGTAAAAAGTTTATCTTTTATTGCTCCAGCTGGATTCGGAAAAGTACAAACATCTTTTCCATTTTTTATGAAGATTCCCGGAGTGATTGAGTGGTCCATGCATGTTTTAGCAGATAGATTTTATGGCTCTGCTATCAGCTCTGAAACGACTCACAGCAGCGATCCTTTATCTATCAATGAGGAAGAATTTCAAGAGCTTTTTTCTTTTCAGATGCAATTTAAGGGATTTCGTGAATCTTTAGCTTCAACGATGAGAAATTTTAATCTTTTCGATGCGCGAGAAATGTTCGAAAAGGTTGCGACAAAAAATATTCCCTCAATCGCCATTTGGGGTGATAACGATGGAGTAGTTTCTTACAAGGGAGCAGAAACTTACTCAGAAATTTTTCATGAAGGAAAAGTCATAACAATTAAAGATGGCACTCACGATATTACCTATCGACAACCATCTCAAATTTTAAAAGCTCTAAAAGATTTCCTTTGATTTATTTAATTAAAATTCGGATATTTCTTAATTAAACTTTTTTGGCAATAATGTGATGATTTCTTTGTCTTATTGATCTAATAATTTCTTTGAAGCCATAAAGATTTAACCATCCTGAAATTTCCTCAAAGCTATGTAGGTCGTTTATCTCTGGGCTAATAGCGTCAAAAAAAGGATGAATAAGATCTTCGGGATAGAGGCTTGATAAAAATTCTACTTTCTGATCGAAGCTCATATATCGAGTTTTTTGTCTGAGCTTTATATAATTTGTAACTTCTTTATATTCCAAATCATTTGTGGGCTCCCCATAGATCATCAAGAAGATAAATCCTTCAGATCGAACCCAATTTGAAATATTCTTAACCGCCAATTGGGTATTGCCGGTGTGATGAGTTACTCCATAGCTCCAAACAAAATCAAAAGACCCATTAAATTCTTGTGGGTTCAAAATATCAACTTGAATAGCTCTAAACTCATCTTTGGGTATGAGTTTTTTAACGTTCTCTATACCCGACAAGCTTTGATCAATAGAAGTTACTTCTGCTCCTAATTTATGAAAAAGATATGACCATCTTCCGTTACCACATCCGGCATCTAATACTTTTTTTCCATTGAACCACGATGGATCTTTCAATGTATATTCAGATAATAGTTTAATTTGGTTAGATTCAAACTCTTCATCTCCAATCAAATCCTTGCCTTTGGGAATTTTTGACCACTGCGAGGAAAAACTTTCCTTTGTTTGGTTTATGTTGGCAGAGGTATTGTCCTTGTTGTTTGCCAGCTGCCTTAATCTATATTGAAGCTCGCTAATTTCACTTTCCAAGTATTCGACCTTTGATTTGAGTTTAAAATAACTGGGAAATATTTTTTTAAAGATTTTATTAAGCATATTTTAGTTTTGGCTATACTCTTGGCGGCAGACCTTTGACTCTAATTAATTGAGTAGTTGTGGCTTCTCTTCTAAATTTTGAAATCTCTTGATATTCAGGGTCGTTGTACCAGTTATCAGCAGCTTCCTCATTAGGAAAAGAAAAAATAATTACCCTGCCTGTAACATCGTTATCCCCTTCCACATTTATTATATTGTCATCATACGTAATAAATTCTCCGCCGTGTTTTTTGAGAATCGGAAAAAAACCTTTTTCATAATTTCTATAATTATCTGCGTCGTGTATCTGGAGATTGGCAATCATATAGACTTTTACATCGCTCATTTTCTTACCTCTTTCATTAATAATTTATGAATCTAAATATTTTATAAGTGTCTGAACCTTTTTGACGCCGCCAAAATAATTTATTTCATCTTTATCCATGATCATCAAGCTTTTTAGCATACCCGCTTTTGCAGCTTCATGGGCGTGTATTTCTTTGAGAGGGGTGAAACTAACTCTGATTGTAAACAAAGAATAGTCGTCGTGGATTTTACAAATAGTTTCTCTCTCGCTTCTTACAAACCAATTATCTGGATTGCCAACTATTTCTGGCTCTTCGGCGAGGTGCAATCTTTTTGTGTCTGCATGGATAAGCCAATTTTCTCTTTCAAAGGGTTGCAGCAAGGGGGCCCTTTCAATGAATCTTCCTATTTTGACACCGATTTTCTTGTTGAGGCTTTTAACCGGGGAATGAACGTCGAAAAGAGGCTTGCCTATTTTGTCTTGGACGTTCCAATAACTTGGAGAGCAAACAGATGCCGCTAACATCCTCTGCTTTCCATTAGTCTCAATCAGACAAAGGTCGTCTGGTACTAATAAAGATGTATCAGCGATAGGGTCTGGATAATCGCATTTTTGGGTAGGAATATGTTTCGCTAATATTTGTTGAGCCTGCAGAGAATCTTCTGTGGCAGCCACAACTTCACTGTAGTTATTGTTTAAAAGATTAAATTTATGTTCAAAAACTTCTTTTGAAATGGATTTATTAAACCAATTTTCTTCATGAATTGGATTAAGGC
The DNA here is from genome assembly GCA_902578495.1 of uncultured SAR86 cluster bacterium. Taxonomy (GTDB): domain Bacteria; phylum Pseudomonadota; class Gammaproteobacteria; order Magnimaribacterales; family AG-339-G14; genus CACNYO01. The sequence continues at coordinate 136,848 of CACHCY010000002.1, read as the reverse complement.
CAAGTCTGTACTTAGTGTAACCGTCACCCCAAGGAGGAGCGAGAAATAAATTATTTCCAGCCAAGGGGTTTTAATTTTTCTTCGACAAACGAATTTGGTACATCCTCTAGATACGAGCCAAGCGTATCGTTCCATCTATTTAGAAAGCCAAATAAGGCTATAACAGCAACCATGTCGATAATTTGTTCTTTGCTAAAATACTTTAATAAGTTATCAAAGTGCTCTTGCTTTGCTTGATTTGGCGTCTTACCTGCTGCAAAAGCTAGATCAAGAACTGACTTTTCTGAATCGTCGTAATGAGAACTTTCTTCATATCTCAAAATATCGTTTATTTTTTCCTCACTAACACCGGCTTGGTGAGCTCCGTGAGATGTGTGTGCCTGACAATACTTACACCCAGAAGAGAGGCTTGAAGCCAAAGCAATTATTTGCATTGAGCCTTGATCAATTTTTTGTGAAGAAAATATTGTTCCTGCTAAAGCCGCAAAGCTTTGATTCAGTTGTGGGTTTACCGCCATGGAAAGATGAGAATTGGGTAAATATCCCATGAAGCCTTCAATCACTTTGAATAAATCCTCTTGATCAGAAAAATTATCTCTGGAATCTCCTCCTAAGAATGAGTAACTCATAAAACCTCCATTAATGATGTTTACAAAATATCTTATTCAATGTGTTCGCTCAAGAAATCTACTATAGCTTCTGCGAAAATATCGTTCTTATCGCCAACAACCATATGAGTGGCTTGCTGAATTTCAGCAAACTTTGAATGTGGAACGGCATTAAGAAATTCCTCTTTTTCCTTAATGGTTAAAATATCGCTCAAGGCACCTTGAACAAGCAAAGTTGGAACGGTAATCCTCTTGGCAGAATTTTCTAGTTGCTTAAAACGTTCTTCTCTTACTTCACCCATCCCAGCCCTATCTGTCAAAAAAAGAGGATCCCAGTGCCAATAGTAACGACCATCTTCTTTGAGTCGTAGATTTTTTTTGAGTCCAGATATATCTTTGGGCCTTTCTCTGTGTGGCAAATAACCTGAAACGGCATCTGCAGCCTCTTCCACTGAAGCAAAACCTTTCGCACCAGAGCGCATGAATTCAACTATTCTATCCGAACCCTCGTCGTTAGGACGCATCCCTATGTCCACCATAATGAGACCTGAACAGTATTTACTTTCTTCTTCGTGGCCGGCTAAAGATAAGGAAATCATGCCGCCCAGGGAAGCGCCAACTAAATTAGCCTTTTTTCCAAGTTGCTGAATTATCCTTACGAGATCATCTCTATGGGCATCAAAAGTATAATCGCCATCATGATCCCAAAAACTCTCACCGTGGCCTCTTAAATCATGAGCGATTACATGAAAACCTAAATTAGCTATTTTTGCTGCAACGCCTTTCCACGAATGTCTTGTTTGCCCTCCACCGTGTAACATGATTACCAGCGGATTCACGTTATCCCCCCACTCGGAGGCTATAATTTCTCTATCTTCAGAAACTTTAAATACTCTATTCACTTAATTTTTATTTAAAAAATTGAAGCAACCTTTTAAAGCCGGTGTCTTGCTGGTAATGAGATTTATCTCAATTGATTTTAGGATTTGTGCGTGTTGATCTTTGGGATGATTTGAGTACTGATCCAAAAACTTATTATCTTTAATAAGGTATGCAAGATCCGTTATAAGGGATCCTCCAAGCAGAAGTCTTCTTGGCAAATACGCTACCGAAACATCTTGCATAAACTGTATGAGATTATCGACAAAACCGTAAATTATAAATTTTGCTTTTGGATTTCTTTTTTTGGCCAAGTAAACAATTTCTTCGGGAGATAATTTTTGCTTATATCTAGATTGATATGCTCTGCTAATGCTAGGCCCAGAAATTACATCTTCAAGAACTGAAAAATATTTTGACGGTCTTATTCCCAGATTTTTTAAAAGCAATTTACTGTGAAGTTTTGTATTTCCAATCTCTGTCGGTATAACTTTTCCTTCAGAAACAATAGCAAATCCTAGACCTGTTCCTGGCCCGATCATTAAATCTACATTGGACTTTGATTTTCCCTTTTTAATTCTTTTCAATTTCATTTCATTAATAGCATAACCAACTGCCTCCCAATCATTAAGAACTTGAGAATTGGCCAACTCAAACTTTCTGCCTAATAAATCTGCATCTATGATCACTTTTCTATTTGTCATTTCTATTCTGTTACCAAGCCTTGGGCCGGCAGCAGCTATGACGGCATTTTTAATTTTGGGATTTGATAAAAGATTACTCAAAGTTTTATTAATCTTTTGATCAGAAATATTTGAAAGGATATTTTCTTCAGAGATACCTTTTTTATTTGCATAGGCATAGCGCATATTGGTACCGCCAATATCTACAAGTAAAGAAGAGTATCTGCTCATTATTTAATATGTCTTTATCTTGTTACCTTAGAGTTTTTTTACAAAGTCTTTAGGATCAAGCTGAGGAATCTTTTTGTTATCTCCGGTTGGAGTTCCTATGTAAAGATATCCTAGCACTTCTTGATTATCATCAAGCTCTAAGAAAGAACCAATTTCTTTATTCAAAGCGAATTTTCCAGTTCGCCAAATCCCGCCAAAACCAAGTGCATTGAGAGCAAGGAGAATATTTTGTCCAGCTGCAGCAGTAGAAAACATCTGCTCTAAAGCTGGCACCTTGGGATGTTCTTTTATGGTTGAAACCAAGATAACTATCATTGGCGCCCTGAAAGGGGCTTGTCTATATTTTTCCAAAACCTCATCGGAGACATCCTGCAGGTGCTTTTGGGCAAATTGTTCAAAAATATTAGATAGCTTATCTAACCCATCTCCTGAAACTTCAATAAATCTCGTCGGTCTAATCCAGCCATGATCAGGAGCTCTAAGAGCTGCCTCATAAACTAACTTCATTTGTTCAGCATTAGGGTGAGGTTCAATTAGTCGTCTAGGAGAATTTCTCTTAAGAATATTTGATAAAGCTTTGCTTTCCATTGATGTACTTCTTTTAAATAATTTGATTAACTATAAATTAACATATTAATCTATTGAAAAAATGAATATACCTAGAGATAAAACAGTTCAAGACCTATTTAAATGGCGAGTTGAACAAACGCCTGATTTAGTGGCGCACAAGTTTCTTGAAAGGGAAACTTCCTACAAAGAATTAGACCTGTTATCCAATAAAGTTGCGAATGGACTTATTAAAGAAGGCTGTAAGCCAGACGCGAGGGTTGCTTATTACGGAAAAAATTCAGATTATTTTTTTGAATTTTTGGTAGGCACAATGAAATCTGCAACGGTTGCTGTGGGTGTTAATTGGAGGCTTGCACCTCCGGAAGTAGTCTATGTCTTAAATGATTCTGAAAGCGAGGTCCTTTTTGTTGGAGAAGAATTCTATCCTGTTATCGAACAAATCAAGGATGAAATACCTAAGGTAAAAAAAATTATCGCAGTAGATGATAGTCATGAAACCTTTGAAAGTTATATGGCGTGGCGAGACAGTCAGGGAGAAGCTGATCCTGGTATTTCAACATCATTAGATGATGACATCATTCAGCTCTACACTTCAGGCACTACAGGCCATCCCAAAGGTGTTCAGCTCACCAATCAAAACTTTTCATCAGCCAACGATACTATCGAAGGCATAGTTCCCTTTGAAGAAGGTACGCCGAATTTGGTCTGCATGCCGGGGTATCATGTTGCCGGAACTAATTGGGGAATTTGGGGGCTAATTCACGGTTGTAAAAATATTATCATCGCTGATATTGATCCTGTCTTAATTTTGGAATTGATTGAAAAAGAAAAAATACGTTCTTCTCTTTTCGTTCCGGCTGTGATCCTATTTTTAGTCTCAATACCTCAAGCCGCTGAGACAGATTTTTCATCTCTTAAGTTTGTTCTCTACGGAGCCTCGCCGATTGCTGATGATACTATCCTAAAAGCTAAAGAAATTATGGAATGTGATTTATTTCAGGTTTATGGACTAACTGAAACTGCAGGCGCAATAACGATTCTGATGCCAGAGGATCATGATCCAGAGAAAGGAAAATTAAGATCATGCGGGAAAGCGCTCAATAGCGTTGAAATTAAAGTTGTTGACGATGAAGGCAATGAAGTAAAAACTGGTGATATAGGTGAAGTCATCTCCAAATCACCTTTGAATATGAAAGGTTATTGGAATAGACCAGATGCTACTGAGGAAGCCATAAAAGAAGGATGGTTTTATTCTGGCGATGCTGGTTTTTTTGACGATGAAGGTTATCTTTACATCCATGATCGGGTCAAAGATATGATTGTTTCTGGTGGAGAAAATATATACCCAGCAGAAGTAGAAAATGCCCTAATGAGTCATCCGGAAATTGCAGACGCTGCAGTTATTGGAGTGCCAGATGAAAAATGGGGTGAATCAGTCAAAGGCTTCGTGGTTTTACAACCGGATTCAAGTTTAGATGAGACTGAAATTATCTCGTATACAAGAACACAAATAGCTGGATATAAATGTCCAAAGACTATTAATTTCATAGAGGCTTTGCCGCGAAATCCCTCCGGTAAAATTCTGCGTAGAGAATTACGTGAGCCTTTTTGGGAAGGTAAAGATAGAATGGTTTCAGGAAATTAAACTTTTTATAGGAGATAAAAATGTTAAAACTTCATTTTGCACCAAACTCAAGAGCAGAAAGGATTCTTTGGCTTCTGGAAGAGCTGGAGTTACCTTATGAATTAAACGAAATGGCTTTCCATCCAAGTGATTTGAAATCGGATGAGCATAGAGCTAGGCACCCGCTTGGAAGGATTCCGGTTTTAGATGATGGGGATATCCAAATATGGGAATCCGGCGCTATTACTGAGTACATAATTGAGAAATATAAGAACGGAGGTTTGAAGCCAGATGTTCAATCTGAGCTTTTCCCACAATACCTTCAATGGTTTCATTATTGCGAAGGTATGATTATGCCGCCGATGAACACCATAGTTGTTCATACAGTTTTACTGCCGCCAGATAGAAGAGACGAAACTGTTCTCGGTCAGGCACAAAGACTCCTCACAAGGGGACTTGAACCGATCAACGAAGCCTTAGAAGGTAAAGATTATTTAATAGGTGATTTTTCTGGGGCTGACATCATGCTTGGTCATTCTTGTTATATGTCAAACAGAATGGGTTGTGTAACCGATGAGATGAAGAACATAAAAGCCTACGTTGAACGTTTATCTTCAAGACCAGCTTTTTTGAAGATGACCGAACACAGACCTTCCTAGAATGATCCAAAAGGAACAAGTCAGGGTCATCAAAGGCCTTCTCCATCATCTGGATAACAAAACTAATGTTAAAGCTGATGGCATGATTAAGAATCCAGCGGATACCTATACTTCAGAGGATAGGTTCCATAAGGAGTGGGATAATTTCTTTCTCAACCATCCTCAGATTATTGGTTTTAGCGGAGATTTACCAAATAAAGGATCCTTTATGACTACCGATGATTTTGGCGTTCCTATCCTTGCAACACGGGATGCAAATGGAGAATTTAAGTGTTTTGTTAATGTATGTACGCACAGAGGAGTTATAGTTGAAAGTCAGAGGCGAGGCGAAAAAGAAAAATTTTCTTGTCCTTTTCATGGCTGGACTTTCAATAATCGAGGCTCGCTAGTTGGCTATCCAAAACCTGATCATTTCGGAGAGATAGATAAATCCTGCTATGGGCTTAAAGAACTTCCATGCGTAGAGAAGCATGGTTTTTTGTTCGTGCATCCAAATGAAAATGGTGTCATAAACACCCAAGACCTCTTAGGAGACAAACTTATAGAAGAAATGGAATCTTGGGGGTTTAAGGATCTTATTCTTACTCAAGAAGAAGAGTATGTGACCGATATGAATTGGAAGCTAGCTATCGATACTTTTGGGGAAACTTACCATTTTTCTACTCTACATAAAGATACTTTATTTGAATCCTTTTATGGAAACGTTCAAATGTTTGACACCTTTAAAAGGAATGCAAGATTGAGTTTGTGCAAACGCCAAATAGAAAATTTAAGAACCACTCCTGAAAAAGATTGGGACGTCAGAGTTGGATCTCTTCCAGTTTATTTCCTTTTTCCAAATATAATAATAAATGTCTTAGAGGGTGGAATCATCGTTGTTAAAGAGTATCCCCTTGAAAATTCTCCACATAAAAGTGTATCTAAAGTTTCTTTTTACTTTACCCCTGAGGCAGTTGGATACCTTGAAGAGATTAAAGATGAAAATGAAGAAAACTTTAATCCTTATATTGCTTTTGGAGAAATCATTAGAGACGAAGATTATGTGGCAGCAGCAGCTTCCCACAAAGGTCTGAGATCAGGAAAAATAGATCATATTTTATTTGGTCAAAATGAGCCTGCTCTGCATCACTATCACAATACATTCAGGGAGGCATTGAACCTTGAGCCAATGCCTTTTATTAAATCAAAATAAAATATAGTGAAGTTCAAAAGTATTAATAAAAATACTTTAATTGCTGGATCATTTTTCTTTTGTGTTTTGTATGCGCTCTTTGTCATGCGCCCCTTCAGAAGCGCAATGGCCGCTCAGATAGGAACAAGTGATTTGACCTACTTCTTATTAATTGTTGTGTTGGTTATGTTGTTGGCAAATCCTATTTATTCTCTTATCGTTTCGAGGGTAAAGGAATCCAGGCTTGTAACTTATATTTATGGGTTCTTTATTCTCAACTTATTTTTATATGCTTTTATAAACAACCTTTATCCAGATAATTATGTTGTAGGCGTAAGTTTTTACATTTGGTATAACGTATTCAATTTTTTTGTTGTTTCAGTTTTTTGGGCTAAAACGGTCAATAGTTTTCAAACCGATGATAGTAAAAAATATTTTGGCATTATAAGCGCCTTTGGTTCGGCTGGAGCCTGGCTGGGCTCTCAATCAGTTTTGCTTTTTCTGGCTGATTTACCGGTCGTTGCGATGCTTTGTGCTTCCGTTGGGTTAATGCTGGGTATTGTTTTATCTAGGTTATTGAACAGCGTCCCTAGCGATATCATTAAGAAAGAAAATTCAGGTTTTTTTACAGAGTTATCAGAGCAATTCATGCAAATAAAATCCAATAAACTTGTCAGACAACTTTTAATTTATGCTTTTCTTTGGACGTGCCTAGCGACATCTCTTTATTTCTTCAGTCTAGAGATAATCAATAAATATTCAACTGACGTTGTCGAACAAAGAAAGATTTTCTCTTTGGCAGACTCTGTGGTGACGCCAATTTCCTTTTTCGCCCAATTGTTTTTAACTAGATTTTTCTTGGAAAATAGATTTTTTGGCATCAAGTTTGTCTTAATTGCTTATGGAGTATTATTCTCCATCGCTTTCTTCGCAATTTCAGGTTACATGGCCAACATCCTGCTTAGTTCTTCCGGGGTAATACTTTTTATTATTTTATCGGCTGTCATGAGGCCCTTTGAATACGCAATCAATAAACCTGCAAGAGAAAGTGTCTACACAACACTAGAAAAATCTGAAAAATATAAATCGACTGTCTTTATAGATACTTTTACCAATAGATTTGGCGATGCCTCTGGCGGATTGTTATTCAATACTCTAATTGTTTTGGGATTGAGCTTATCTTTAGCGCCAATAGCAATTATTCCTTTAGCAATTTATTTGTCTATGCAAGGACGATCTATCGCTGCTAAATCTTCAATCTAAAATAATTCTAGAAAGGCCTGTCACCAACGATGGTTACTCTCTCAACTCTTCGAACATTAGGCCAATAGTCCGATGCAGCATAGTGTTGGCATGCTCGATTATCCCAAAAAGCTATTGAGTTTGGCTCCCAGACAAATCGGCACTGATATTCAGGTATGGATGCTCTGGAATAGAGAAAGTTGAGCATTTTCTCAGATTCATCGGGATCCCAGTCTTTAATGTATTGAGTAAACGCCCTATTGACGTAAATACTCTTTTGCTTGGTGTCTGGATGAGTTCTTACGACGGGATGCTCTGGATTTGGAAATTTTTTATTCACAGCTTCAATTTCTTCTTCGGTTTTTCCTGCCTTAACTAAGCCCTTTCTGAAGTTGGCGAAATCATGAATTGCAACAGCTCCATAGAGCTTTTCTTTAACTTCATCTGAAAGATCTTCATAAGCTGCCCCCATATCTGCAAAAAGCGTGTCACCTCCGTAATCAGGACACTCGATCATTCTCAAGACTGAACCTAGAGAAGGCTCTTGCCTCCAAGTTACATCAGAGTGCCAAGTATTTTCCTTACCTCTGTTATCTTTATCGTGAGTAATCTTTAGCACTTCTGGAAAATTTTCTTTTTGAGGAGCAAAAGGATGAATTTCAAGTGATCCAAAATTACGAGCAAAGTTTAAATGCTCTTCCGTCGAGATCATCTGATCTCTAAAAAAAATAACTTTATAAATTAGAAGAGCCTGATAGATCATATCCAGCGTTGCTTGATTCAAATCTTCTCTTAAATCTATATCGAGCAGCTCTGCTCCAATCGCAGGCGATAATCTTTTTACTTTGAAAGGAAGTTTCTGATTTTCAAACTTCTCTGCTGAAAAACTGTTGTTCATAATCTCTTTTAAATTCTATCCAAGAAATTTTTAATTTAACAGTTCTAGGCTAAAAAAATTAATTTAATGAGTTTGCGTTATTTATCATTTCATTTACTTTCTCTTCGACAATGAAAAGAGGAGGACTGCCATGATCCAAGAGAGCAGAGTGAAAGTCTTTAATATTGAACTTTTCGCCTAAGGCATCTTGAGCTCTTTTTCTTAGCTCCAGTATTTTTATCATACCGACTTTATAACTAAGCGCCTGCGCTGGCCATACGATATAACGTTCTATCTCAACTCTCACCTCTGTGTCAGACATTCCAGTTTTTGCTTTCATGTACGCCATAGCTTTTTCACGAGTCCATCTTTTATAGTGCATTCCTGTATCTACAACCAATCTGACTGCTCTGAAAAGTTCACTTTGCAAAATACCTAATTCATCCAAAGGATTGTCAGCTAAACCAGCTTCCAAGGCGAGCTGTTCTGCGTAAAGAGCCCATCCTTCTGAAAATGCCGAGGTTCGATAACCAAATTTTCGATAATAAGTTAGATCTTCATTTTCTAAGGAATGAGCTATTTGGTGGTGATGACCTGGTATAGCCTCATGATAGGCAAGTGTTTTCATGCCGTACTTAGGGGTTTGTTTGATGTCATATAAATTTGCATAAAAGACGCCAGGCCGACTACCATCCAATGCAGGCGATCTGTAATATCCGCCCGCTGCTGTTTTTTCTGAGTACTCCGGGACAGCTTTGACGATAACTTTGGATTTCGGCATGGTGTGAAAATATTTTTCTAAAACAACATATGCCTCATCAACCATTTCAGAATAATCTTTAATCGCAATCTGTTTTCTATCAGGAGTATCGTCGTAAAGAAATTGTGGATCCTCATTTAACTCGTTCATTAAAATACCCACAGACTTGTCTTGGTTGTATCCTAATTGCGTAAGGATAGTTTTCATCCTATTGCTAACTCGCTCTACTTCGCTAAGACCCATATCGTGAATTTCTTGGGGCGAATAATCTGTAGTTGTATAAGTTCTTATTCTCAACTCATAATATTTATCGCCGTTTGGTTGAGACCATAGCCCATGATTATTATTTGCCTGCGCTTGAGTTGAAACCAAATGATCTTTCATCATCCTAAATGCTTTATCGATGCTTTGTCTGATTGCTTGTTTTAGGTTCTCTCGCAGCTGTATTTTCTGCTCCTCTGAAAAGTCTAAATCCTTAATTTTTCTGTCGAATTCTGTATAGATAGGATGCTCCTCAAATGAGAAGTTTAAAAATTCATCAAGCTGGGCAATGACTCGTTCGTAAACAAATTTTGGCGCATAAAAGTCAATGGCTTTTTGCCCATTTAATTCATATAGATGCCCCTCAAAAACATCTTCAAAAAGTCTTACTCTGTCTATGTAAGCTTCTGCTTCTGTTAAATTTCTAATCGGATGAGTATCTGTCATGAATTCAACCATATCAATGTGAGCGCCGCCTATCTGATTGAGAACGTAGTTATGGAAAGGGAAAGTCTCTAATCTCAGCAACGTATTCTCAGTATCGAAAATAGCTATTTTTTTTGAAGCTCTTTGGATGCTGCTTAGATTTTCATCGTCATAAGATCTTAAAGTCTCTAAAATCTTTCTTGCTTTCGCTTTGTCACGATCTAATTGTTTCTGGCTTGGAATGGTTAATTTTGAAGCATGAGTGGTAAACCAATTGTATTTATCAAAAATACCTATGTAAGTCATTGACTCAGGGGAATCAATTATTTCAAGAAAAGTTTCTTTGGCCAGAAAATGGTCTATTGAAAAAGGCTTCATGAAAAAAAGATTTACTAAATAAACCGAAATTGCCAAAAGAGCCATTAGAATTAGTCGAAGCAGATATTTGAAAGCTAATTTAAATGTCATCTATATCAAATTTAATTAATTAGAGAATTTTTTCAAGATATCAGGAATATTTTTCTTAAAATTAAAGAACCCCTTATTTGAAAACTCCCAACAAAAAATGTCTTCTTCGCGAGTTATAAACTTGATATCCGTGTTATTTATTTTCTGAACCTCTCTCAAGTAATCTAGATTTTCTCCTACAGATGGATAGACAACGTCAAATGAATTAAGTTGCTGTAACTTCTCTGACGATTCTAAAGAAGAATTATCAAGATATGTCTGCACATCGCTAAGAGCTTTCTTTTTAAAAGCTAATACCTTTTCATCTAATTCAATTTTTCTGTCAACATTAGTTAACAGAATCAAAAATATATTTTCATAGCTCTCATAAAAATTTTCTCTCCCCTCAAGCCAAAGGTCATTTTCAAACATCACAAGGGTGTTATATTTTTTTGTTTCATTAAATGTCAGATTTAAAGGCCCTTTTAAATATTCTTTTTCTTCATTTAAAGGTTCAGCATGAGCAATCAATCCAGTCGGATTAAATCTTCCATTGGAAAATTTTGATATATTTGAGGATCTAGCAATATAGTGCTTCCCCTTTGTTTGGATACCAGCAACCCACCGCCAACTGAGCGTATTTGATGCTGCATCTCCATCCAATAAATATTTCATAAAGAATTCAGCCCCTAACTGCCAAGGAAGGCCCAAAGTAAAAATCCAGATACTTGCAAACCACATTCTCGTATGATTATGAAGGTAATTTTCTTCTTTTAATTCGTTGATCCAAAAATCAAAACAATCAATCCCTGTATTGCCATTAATAGCTCTTTCATAAGCGGTTTCATCGTAAATCTCTACCCTTTCAGAAATAAAATCTTCCCAAACGGCAGGCCTTAATTCCAACCAACCTTTCCAATAAGTTCTCCAGTATATCTCTTGGATAAATTTTTCTATTTTTGCAAATGGGTAGAAATCTAATGACCTTTTTATCAGTTCTTGTTCAAGGATAAGTCTATGAGTAATGAAAGGCGATAAACAAGAAACATTATCTCTTTTTTTAGGACCGTAATCGTAATTTCTTAAGCCTTGATAGTTCGATAAATTTTTGGAGACAAAATTTTCAGCAATTGAATTAGCTAATTTAAACAAATTTTTTGTATTATCTTTTGCGTACATTTTGGCTTTCTATTCTTAAAAGTTCTGCCTTTTTTTTGATGCCGCCTTTAGCGCTGTAGCCGCCTAAATTGCCATCGGATCTAACTACTCTGTGACATGGAACCATGGGCGCGTATGGGTTCTTAGCGCAAGCATTAGCAACTGCTCTGGCGGATTGAGGATGGCCAATTGCAAGAGCGACTTCCTTGTAAGATCTAGTTTCGCCATAAGGAATTTTTTTTAATTCTTTCCAGACTTTCTTTTGAAATATTGTTCCAATCATGAGGTTTAGATTAGCTTTTTTTTAGCTTACCGTTAATGTAATCTTAAATAAAATGAAAGTAGTTATCTCAGAAGATACCAATAAGTTCTATGGGGACCAGATTAAAGTGTTGGATCCTTCAATTGAGATTTTTTCACTGAATCCTGAAAATCCTAAAAATCCGTCTTGGGCAGAAGTCCCAGAATGTGATGCATTCTTTTTATCTTATCAATTTTTATTCGCTGTTAGAGATCATGAAGAACTATTTGAGCCAATGTTGGATTTGTGTAAAAAAATGAAATTTATTCAGAGCGGTTACGCGGGAATGGATGCGCCTTTTTTACAGGCTGTTTTAAAAGAATCTCAAGCAGTGATAGCAAATGCTAGCAGCATTTATGGAAAGCCTATGTCTCATTATGTCTTGGCTCAAATGCTTAGATGGAATAAAAGAATTGATGAGCATGCAATCATGCAAAAAGAAAAAGAATGGATACCAAATGGTGGAGACGGTGAGTTAACAGATAAAACTTTAGTTATTCTTGGCTACGGGGGAATTGGCAAAGAAGTGGCCAAGCTAGGCAAGACATTTAATATGAAAGTTACGGGCATTAGAAGAAATCCTGAAGAATGTGATTATGCAGATGAGGTTTTGAGCATAGATGATTTAGAGGGGCTGCTACCTCTTACAGATTTTCTAGTTATGGTTTTGCCAGATAGTGAAAGCACCAGAGATATTGTGGATGCAAGTTTTTTAAAAAAAATGAACCCTTCCTCAATGTTGATCAATGTAGGCCGAGGTAGTGCGATCGTTGAAGACGATCTGGCTGATGCCCTCAATAATGGAATCATTGCAGCAGCGGCACTTGATACCACCAAAAACGAGCCTTTAGAAAAAGAATCTAAATTATGGGACGCAAAAAATTGTTTCATTACTCCGCATGACTCAGCGCATTCTTTGATGTCCTTGCCAAGGTCATTTAATTTATTTTTGGAAAATCTTTCTAACTTAAAAGATAGTCAACCAATTAAGAATCTTTGGGAAGCCTAGCCAGCCTGCTTCCAAAACTTCAGCATTTTTACAGTTGTTTTGTCGTTAGCTATAAAGTGATGATAGATGGATGCCAATATGTGGACAAAAATTAAAAAAATCACCGCATTGGTTGAAAATTCATGCACTCCTCGAATTAATTGAAAAGCTCCTTGCGAGTCTGTTTCGGAGGATAGGTTTAAAGATCCGAAGACAACGATGGGGTCTGAGGTGAAATAAGCTGAAGCAATTCCAGTAAAAATGAGCAAAGCAATCAAGAAATATAAACCGTAGTGACCAATTTTTGCTGAAAACTTCTGCCAATTAGGCATAGAATTTGGAAGCGCTGGCGCACCGTAAATGTATCTTAAAATGATCCTAAAGATAAATAATACTGTAACTAATATTCCTACAGTAGCGTGATCAACTCTAGATTCTAGCCTATCCCAAAGCTCCATTTCTCCACCAAACTTTTGAGCAATATTTAAGTCTAAGATGATCAGAAATGCCATCAACCAGTGAATCACTTTTTGAGAAATTAAATAATCTGATCTTGATAAAGAAATCTTATTCACTCTTTACCAAAATCTTTTTTTAACTAGATTTCTCTGAATTTTGCCTGTGGGCAAGCGGGGTAATTCTTCTGTCCAAAATTCATATGTTTTTGGTTTTTTAAATCCTGAAAGTTTTTCTTCGGCAAGCTGCACTAATTCTTTTCTTACTTCGTCTTCATCTGCACCCGACTCAAGATTGATAACTGCCTTGACTTCCTCTCCCCACTCTTCATTAGGCACTCCAATGCAGCAAACCTCAGCCACGCTTTGGTGAGCCAAAAGTACATCATCTATTTCTTGGGGATAAATATTGGTGCCTCCTGAAATGATGGTATCCGCGCTTCTGCCGGTTAGAAAATAGTATCCGTCTGAATCGCGATAACCTATATCGCCCATCGTGAAGTAATCTCCTCTGTAGGCTCCGGATGTTTTTTCTTTTGCTTTGTAATACTCAAATCTTCCCGATTCAGGCGCTTTAAAATAGATAGTACCTTCCATCCCCTCTTTTACTTCCTGGCCTTCTTCATCAAGAATCTTTACTTCAACGCCTTCGTTAGCCTTACCAACGCTTCCCGGTTTTAATAACCATTCTTCAGAATCTATGAAGCAGCCTCCTCCTTCGGTGGCAGCGTAGTACTCAAAGATTATGGGGCCAAACCATTCGATGATTGCTCTCTTCACTTCTACCGGGCAAGGCGCAGCGCCATGTAAAATCCATTTCATCGAGGATAAGTCATAAGAGCTGATAACCTCTTTTGGCAATCTAAGAATCCTATGAAACATTGTTGCAACCATGTGGGTATGAGTGCATTTATACTGATCAATAATGTGCAGCATCTTTTCTGCATCCCATTTATCCATTAAGTAAACTCCAACGCCGGCCATTAATGAAATACTTATATTCAACCCCAAAGGAGCGGCATGATATGCAGGCCCTGGACATATACTGAAATCCGTTTCAGGATTGAAATTGGCTGATTCTGAAGTTAGCTTTTCTGTCATGGAAAGAGGAGGATTTTCTTTTCTAAAAACTCCTTTAGGCCTGCCAGTAGTTCCTGAGGTGTAGAGCATTGATTTGCCAGCAATAGGGTTTTCTATATTGACATCATCCTCCGCTGCTATTGCATCATCATATAAGGAAGCATCTTTTGTTTTGCCCCCTGCAGATAAAATAATGACTTCGGGTAATTTTGCTTTTATCTCTGAAATGGTTTCTTGCAAAATAGAATCGCAGACGACTGCTTTTGCTTCACAGTTCTCAACTATATATGTCACTTCGTCTGGGGTTAGGTGCCAGTTGATAGGCGTAATTCGGAGTCCTATTCTCAAAGGTCCGTATAAAGCCTCTAAAAATTCTGGTCTGTTTTTACAGACTATAGCGACAGCATCGCCAGGCTGCAGCCCCTGTTTAAGCAAAAAATTAGCGTATTTATTGGAGTTTGCATTAAGCTCATGAAAAGTTCTTTCTCCATGTTCGCTAATGACAGCTTTTTTGGTTGGGAGCTTCTTTGCATGAAAAGCTATCCCCATTCCTGCGGAGATATATTCTTCCAAAGTCTGCATTTAAGCTATTAGCTCTTTTTGATAGTCGCTCAAGTTAGGCTTCTTAGGCCACTTATATTGATCTCTATTTTCAGCTTCTAAAATAATGGGAAATTCATCGGCATTTCGAAAATCGTTTGTCCAATTAGTGGTGGAAACTAGATTTTCTGCTGCATGAATTCTCATTTCTAGAATTTCTTTACTGGATAATTTTTTTGGCATCATACAAATTAGTGATGCAGCTCTAATAAGATCGTTTGTTCCTTCAGGAAGCGAACTACCAGAGCTACTGCAATGAATAGTTCTAGAATCCCATAAAAGCATATCTCCAGGCTCCATGTGTGCCATGACTGCAGGCTCAGAAGATAACTTTGGATCATCGTGTGGAAATCTAAAATGATCAATATCCAGAGGTAAGCGCTCTACCCTTTCTTTGTACTCTTCAGGAAGATCTTTAAAAAAGTTATGCGACTTTGGAATTACCACGTTGCCGCCTATTTCTTTCGAGGTAGGTAACAGATTAATTAACCCTTGAATGCATTGTTTTCCTGGTTTAGATATTGGATGCTGATCTATGTGAAACCATGCTTGACCACTTTGAGTTTTCCAAGATGGATCAATATTCCAGGGCCTCCATAAAGAGACGCCATCGAAACTTGTTAGCAGATCATCGGTATCCCAAACTTTGGCAAATGCTTTTTTTACATTGGGAACTCCTCTCACATACCACTGCGCCTCAGAGTGACCAATTCCATAGCTGGGGATAATGCCACCATGAGCACATGTTGGCCATTTATCGTCTGACCAAGTTAAAGGATTAGTTCTATCTATCCCTGTTCCAAGATTTTCAAGATAGTCCCAAAGCAAATCTAAGGTCTTAGCAGCTTCATTGGCTGTTAAAGCATTCTTAATAATCACATAACCTTGGCTTTCCAAGTAATCGATACTCTCATCTGATCCTGAGTCAAATCTTGGTACGTGCTTATATTCGATTTTTATGTTGAAATCATCCACAAATAACCCCTCTACAAGATGAATAGGTTAAGGAATTTAAGCAAAATTTACAATTACATTTTTCGTTTGAAAGGTATCCGAGACATCTCCTTTTCCCTAAAATGCCATAAATTTAGGAGCTTTATTCAAAAATGAAGGAAAATTTAATAGGGTTGAGTCAGGAGGATCTAGAAAAGTTTTTCCTTTCTTTAGGGGAAAAATCGTTCCGCTCTAAGCAAGTTTATCAGTGGATTCATCAAAAAGGTGTCTCTGATTTCTATGCCATGACGAATATTTCCAAGGAACTCCAAGTAAAGCTTAGCGAAAAAGCTGAAATATCAGCTCCCAAGGTTATTTTAGAAAAGGATTCCAAAGACGGAACAAGAAAGTGGGTGCTCAGTGTCGGCGAAGGTGATCTTGTAGAGATGGTGCTCATTCCGGAAGGCAAAAGAGCAACACTTTGTATATCTTCACAAGTCGGATGTGCGGTTGATTGTAGTTTTTGTGCTACCGGCAAACAGGGTTTTTCTAGAAACTTAGAATTATCCGAAATTATAGGCCAACTTTGGGTCGCTGAGAATTCTTTTGGTATTCCTCGAGATCATGCAAGCAGAAAAGTGACTAATGTTGTGATGATGGGTATGGGAGAACCTCTTTTGAATTTTGATGCGGTAACAGGCGCCATGAGCATGATGATGGATGACAAAGCTTATGGCCTTTCAAAAAGGAAGGTTACACTCAGCACTTCGGGCTTAGTTCCTTTGATTGATAAGTTGTCTGAAGTAACGGATGCTGCGCTCACAATTTCGCTGCATGCTCCAAACGATCAATTAAGAAATGAATTGGTCCCCATAAATAAAAAATATCCCATTAGGAAACTTTTAGATTCGGTAATTAGGTATGTTGATAAGTGCGGAGACAGCAGAAAAACAACCATTGAGTACATATTGATAAATAAGGTGAATGATTCTATTGAAAATGCCTATGAACTTTGCGAATTATTAAAAATGCTTCCTTGCAAGATTAATTTAATTCCATTTAATCCCTTCCCGGGTTCTTCTTATAAAAGGCCTTCTAACATGCGAATTCAAACTTTCAAAAAAATACTCCAAAAGGAGGGTTACATAACCACTGTCAGAACAACCAGAGGCGAAGATATCATGGCAGCTTGTGGGCAATTGGTTGGTCAAGTCAATGACAAGACCAAAAGGAAAGAAAGAGCAGAAAAAAGAATTGAAGTACAGACTATAGGTTGATCCTGAAAAGTTTGATTAAATTCAGGATTTTGGCTTTCTAAATAACAAAGTCATCCTGTCGCTCTCTCCAATAGCTAAATATTTCTCTTTATCCTTTTCCTTGAGCCTTAAAACAGGAGGCAAAGTCCAGACTCCCCTAGGATGGTCTGCGGAATCTTTTGGATTGGCATTAATTTCAGATTTGGCTAAAAGTTCAAATCCATGTTTTTTGGCTATTTTGATTGCATGCTGTTCAGTAACGTAACCACTTTTTTTCATGGCCTCCATGGACGTGCCGGCTTTAGCTCTGTGCTCCACTATTCCAAATAATCCTCCTGGCTTCAAAGCAACATAGCTGTTAGAAAAAATTTTATCCATATTTGGTCCAAGCCAATTATGTAGATTTCTAAAAGTTAGCACTGCATCGACTGTGCTTGGATCTGAAAGCTTTGAATTAAGATCGACTACCGTAACTTTTTCATAAAGATCATTTTCCTTAACTTTTTTATCAAAATTGATTCTGCTGTTTCTAAAATAAGCTCTATCAGAATCTTTGCTGAAATGTGCAGCAATTAAATTTCCTGATTTGCGCACAAAATCTGCAAGTATTTCTGTGTACCATCCTCCTCCAGGAGATAGCTCTAAGATAGTCATGTTTGGCTCTAGTTGAAAAAAAGACAGAGTCTCGTATGGCTTCCTAAATTCATCTCTCACAATATTTTTTTCTGATCTATCCTTGCTCTCCACCGCATTCCTCAATTCATCAGCTGAGCCCAAAGAAGCGAACACAAACAAAATAATGGTAAATAAAATTTTAAACTTCACGCATCCTCCAAAAATATTGAAACTAGTGTTTTTATATTAGCAATCTCTAGGGTACATTACGATGAAGTATGAGCAATAAAGTTGAATATTTTTTAGATTGCAGCAGCCCTTGGACCTACCTTTCATTCAAAGGTATACAAGAGCTTTCTAAACGAAAAAGCTTTGAAATTATTTGGAAGCCTATTTTAGTAGGCGGCATCTTTAATACCATTAATCCTAGTGTTTATGAAAGTAGACAAAATCCAATCAAAGAAAAATTAGTCTACTCTCAGAAGGATCTCGAGGATTGGTCTAAATCAAGGGGGCTGGATATAACAATGCCTAAGGTCTTTCCAGTCAATAGCGTGAAAGCCATGAGAGGATCCTTCTTTTTTCAAGATGCGGGCAAGATAGAAGATTATTTAGAAGCAGTTTTTTATGCCTACTGGACAAAAGGAAAAGATATATCTGAAGATGATATTTTGAAGTCTATTGTTGTTCAATTAAATGGTTCTGCGGAAGAATATTTTGACTTCATCAAAACCCCTGAAGCAAAAGAAAGATTGGTCTCCAATACACAAGAGCTAATTGATAGGGGCGGTTTTGGTTCCCCGACATTTTTCTTAAATGGAGATGATATGTATTTTGGAAACGATAGAATACAACTTTTGGAAGAGAAACTATGAGAGCAAAAATAATAATAGCAGTGGTGGCCTTAGGATTAGGTTTATTTGGTGGTGCTAAATTAATGGAGCATTTAGGAAGAGAATACATAGTAAATAATTTTCCAATCCCATCAGGCACCCTCGACGATAAGGATGTCTTCGTAAAAGAAGTGGCAATCGATGAAAAAGTGCCTGTTAAAAACTTAAAACAAGTGAAAAAGAAAGCCAAAAACATCATTTTATTTATTGGAGACGGAATGAGTGTAAGCCAAGTCTCTGCATTTAGGATTTATCAAGGAGGACCAAATTCAAGAGTGGCCGTAGATAACTTTCCATACTCTGGAAAAGTCTTAACGCACTCAGCCAATGCTATTGTTACAGACTCTGCATCATCAGGTACTGCGTTTAGCACTGGTAAAAAAACCAATAATAGAGCTCTAGGTGTTGATGTTAATGAACAACCGATTGAAAACATCACTGAAACATTGGATAGATCCGGTTACGTAAGCTCAGTAATATCAACCTCTGAAGTAACGCATGCTACTCCTGCAGCGTTTGTTGTCCATACGAGCTCTAGGTACTTGACCGATGAAATCAGCATCCAAATGACTGATTCAAAAATAAAAAATATTCTAGGCGGCGGAAGAAAGTTTTTTATACCCGAGGAAGATGGCGGAAATAGAGAGGACGGTATTAAGCTAATTGAAAAAATTAAATCTAAGTCAAGGTTGATCACCGATAAATCAGAGTTAAGCAATCCTGCTAGTTATGGCGATAGTCAGGTTTTTGGGTTATTTGCCGACGAACATTTGCGAGACGAAAATACACCTGAAAATCATTCGACAGAGCCATCTATTGAAAAGATGCTTGAATTCTCAGTTAATAGATCAAAAAAGTTCATAGAGAATGGATGCAGAGGTTTTTTCATTATGGCTGAAGCTTCGCAAGTTGATTGGGCGGGTCATGGTAACGATTTTGAATACCTAATGAGAGAAATGTCTGACCTTGAAGATGGAATCAAATGGGCTCTAGAGTTTGCTAAAAAGAATCAAGATACCCTTGTAGTTGTTACAGCCGATCATGAGACGGGAGGCCTTCTAATAGAGCCCAATGATCCTAGAAAATATGAAAATCTTGATATTAAATTCTCTTTCAATACTGGCATAGGAAGAGGTTCTCATACAGGAGTCCCGGTCCCAATATATGCCTATGGCCCTGGGGCAGAGAATTTTACGGGTACTCTGGATAATACCGATGTGCACAAAGCTCTACTTGCTGCAGCTAATCAAGATAAATCTGGCTCCTGCGTTAATTAGTTCAACTAAGCGTTAAAGATGACCTTTAACAGACTTAAAAAGTTTTGTCATAGGCGTTAAAAAAATTAACACTAAAATAGATCCTTCTATCATCCCTTCGAGATAAGTAAATAGAAGAAATAAACTTTCAGATGGCTCTATGTATTCTGGGCCATACCATCTCGCTACAAGTCCCTCTAAAACATAAATAGTGAAAAGTATCTTCCCCCATGAGTTTAGGAAAAATAATAGCGCCAAAGAAAGAAGATAAAAAGAAAAGCCAATTATCGCAAAATAGTTTATTTGGTTTATCTCCTCAGAAATGGCCTTTGCTGGATTTAGCGCTATCAAACAAGCAGTGGCAAATAGTGAGGCAATAATCAGCACTCTAAGGATTCTTTTATGCAAAGTGATTTTGTCTTCCATCTGTTCTCTAATTGTAAATCTATATCGTCAAGGAGCTAAACTTGACCTAACTTGAACGCCCCAATTTGAATTTATTTTTGTTACAACATAAAGAGCTTCGAATTTACTGTGAGGATTATTTTCTTTATCGTATCTTTGAAAAACAACTGATACGTGGACTTTTTCTTCAGAGACTAAATCAAAATCTCTTGAAACCCATTTTGAATGGTGCCAGCCGGCTGCTTCTAAAGATTCAAACATATCGGGCTTGCTAAAATGACTTATGTAGTCATCTTTTGTTTCCCATAACGAAACTTGCCCTCCTGCAATTCTTACATGAGGAAAGTTATGAGTGTTGGACCAACCTTCTAAATCTCTGTTATTGAATGCCTCCATCCAGACGTCGAGAAGCTGTTTAACCTGATCTTTAATTTCCTTGCTCATATCAATAGAAAAAAAATAAGCATTATTGCTCATTGATTATAGTCTGTGAAAATTAAACTGAATACAAAAGTTAGGACTGCAGAGAATTAGGAATCAGAAACAAGCCTATCGTTCTCGTGGCAATCACAATCTAACTGCTTACAAATTTGATGATTCCTGAAATGAGCAAAGGCCACAAAAATTGAGCCTAATAATGTGAAGCCTTTTTCTCCAAATTCTCCCAAAATGCTTTCACCAAGCATAACTGCGGTTATGAGAAGCGCAAGCCCAAAGATTCCTAAAGGAATAAAAGAGAAGGTTTTGTGATTCTTATATCCTAAGTACAAAGAAAATATACTTACTGGCACGGCAATTAAAACTATTAATTTATGGACTACTTCATTGTCCAATGCCAGGGGAAAGACACCCGAAGACAAGATTATGAAAGATGGAACAAAAAAGCAGTGCACAATACATGCAAATGATATGGTCATTGCAAATTTATCCGTCGTTAATTGAGTTTTAATCATTTTTAACTTCTAAAGAAATCATACTCTACATTAAGAAATAAAGATTGTTAGCATTTTTTGTCAGAAATTTAAATTAAACAATGCTGCTATCAATAAGGACAGCTATTAAAAGAGCTGGCTCAGATCCATTGTTTACCCAGGCATGATTTGTTGCTCTTTGTACAACAACATCGTGGGGCCTTAACTGAACCTCTTCTTCATCTAAGATCAAAGTCACATCGCCTTTCAACAGAATAATGTAATCAATAGTATCTGTTTCATGCATCGCAGCATTTCTTGATGTGTCTACCCTATGATGAGCCGCACCTATTTTTTCAAAAGCCTCTGCGGTGGCTGCCTCAATAGCTTCTCGAGGAACACCTTCAGGGATTGGATTTATTTGAAAATACCTAAACTTTGTACCTTTTTGCACAGGAGACAAGACGATATCAATATCAGCCCTATCCTCGTTTGAAGTTGTGTCAAAACCACCTCCGTTGGTATTCCAAATTTCATAAAGACCACCAGCTTCTTCGCCGATTGATCTTGCCGGTGGTCCGTCAATGGATATGACAGATTTTCCACTATCGTTATGGCCGGTAATTATTCTCCTCATTTTTTTCTCCTAATTTTGTCTGAGACCATAAAACTTTTTTATATTTTTTAAGTTTTCTGATCAGTGAAACGTTCGCCTCTTTCTTTGGCAAGCTTATATGCTGCCTGGGTTTCGGCCTCAACTTCATTACGCTGCTGTTGACGAAGTTCTGAATACTCCTCAGTCCACCAACGACGCGTCACCTGAGGAAAAGTACCCATTCGATTGACGCTTGCGTTAGCGCCTCTATCTCGTCCAGATTCATAACCTCCCACGCCAACCGAACCAGCCTTGGATTTCCCAAAAGGTATTAAGTCTCCCTCCATTTTAGGTATTAAAAAATATGGCATTGAAACTCGTGTTTCGCCTTTAGGAATTAAAGTAGTGTTAACTCGATGCAAGGTTGCTGAGTAACGCCCCTCACTTAAATGCATTAGAGTGCCGCCGGTATTAACAATGACTGATCCAGGAATTACGGGAACATGATAATCTCCTGGCGCTGTTCGACAGGTTGCGGGTGCATCAATCCATTCGCCTTCAGCAGCTACAACTTGAAGACCAGGCCTATCATTAATTAATAAAGCAATAAAAGGCGGTCCATCAATGTGCGCGCCGACCTTATCGCTAGAGAATTTTTTATATTCTTGACGAACTGCATATTGATCTTCTTCAGCATAAGCATCTAGTCCATAATTATGATTCAGGCTAGCGGCCAAATCAGGATCGTTGAAATCAAAATATTCACGAAACGCTTCAACATCTTCTCCTAGTGATTCTACAATTGCCTCGCCTAGCAGGTGGGTTAAGCGGTGATAGCGCTGATTTAAATCATCAATAAGCGGTCGAAATCCTGGAAGCGACTCTTCATCTGGCCAAGTGTTTGGACCGCGAAATAATCTGCGATGGATGGGCTGAGATTTATCATCGTATTCACACAAAGGCTCCTGCTCGAAGCCGTACTGAAATGCTTCAATAACTTGTCCAAAACCACTATCAGCCGGCGTTGGTAAACTATATCCTCTAAAATATGGAGTTTTACCAATATAAGAAGTCTTTTTAAGCTCTACCGGCGAATCAAAAAAACCTCTTACTTCTTTAAATGCTTGTTGCTGGAATTCATCGGATAGACCTGGCGCATTTGTTAACACCATAAACCCAAATTCAGATAAGGCGTATTTAAGATCTTTAAAAAATTTCTTAGGGTCAGATTCTTTTTCAAGCCAATCAACTTCAGGAAGCTGCAAACTAGCTTCTTTTTTTATATTTTCTGACTTATCAATTTTCCCCATTCAATTATTCTACATTCACTAAAATAAATTGTCTTAAGAAGAAATTATCAAGAATGCTTAAGAAGCCTCCATTGAGGGATATTATTGCTCGCACTCAACGCTAACAATCCTGCAAAAATTCCTAAATTTTTAAAAAAGTTTTGTAGTTCATGGCCTGCATCTGTATTTGGATAATCATTCCAGAAGTCATGCATTCCAATATTTATCAAAATAGTCAATGCTGCGAGAACTAAAGCAGATTCTTTTATGCGATACCCTATTATGAGAGTTGATCCTAAGACTAATTGCAAAAATATTGTAATGGGCAAAAGAATGTTCTCAAATGGTATGTTATGAAGACTCATGTATTCAATTGTGAGCGCGTAAGTTGGAATTTTGGAAATCCCTGGCAATAAAAAATAAAGACCAAGCAAAGCTCTGCCGATAGTGATGAAAGTCTTTTCCATTTATTCCTAGGTTTCTTATTGGGTGGCGCGTTTATTAAGCCAGATCATTTGAGCAATAATTCCTATGAGGTAAATAATTAAAAAGGCTAGATGGAAATTCAATAGCAAAGGATCTTCAAATGAATCAATGAAAGGGTCTCCTAAAGGCAGCCTTCTTAAAAAATCGGAAATAGCTGGAATCATATGAAATAGGAGCGTCGAAGTGTAGCCGAGCGCTTGGAAATATTTTGAAAAAGATCCGAACCATTGGTATCTCTCCATAATATAGCCTCCCGCTAAGGCAACTAAAGTCAGAACACCAAGAATATGTGCGACACCAAAACTGCCCTGATTGTAGATGCCTAACGCCGAACCAGCCACAATTGCCGTCACTAAAATATATAGTCTTCCTATTTTCTGCTGACTTGAAATGATTTTATACTTATACAAGGTATAAAAGCCGCTCAATACAGCAATAACTCCGGTGACGGTGTGAAACCATCCTAAGATAGTCATTTCTGGCATTTTCTCTCCCTTTAAGAAATTTTCTTGAGAATTATGCTCCCAGCAGAATATCCTGCGCCAAATGAACATAAGACACCAATTTCATTTTTATTCATATCGTCGCTAAATTTTGAAAAAGCGATTATGGACCCAGCCGAGGAAGTATTCGCATAATCTTGTAATATGTTGGGCTGCTCATACTCCTCAGGAGTCCTGCCTAGTACTTTTTTTCCAATTAAGTCGTTCATGCTCTTGTTAGCTTGATGAAGCCAGAGTCTTTTTATTTCGTCAGTTTGGATCTTCTCTTCATTTAAGTGCTCAAGAATCAACTGACTAACCATTGGAACAACTTCTTTAAAAACTTTTCGGCCTTGCTGCATAAACAAAAGGTCCCTGTCTAGTGGTGAAGATTTTTTTGCACTGTTAAGGAAACCAAAATTATTCCTAATATTATTTGAGAATTGAGTGATGCACTTAGTTGAAATTATTTCAAAACAATTATTCGATTCAGCTGTGTCTTTCCTCTCGAGTATCATGGCGGTGCAGACGTCGCCGAAAATAAAATGACAATCACGATCTTTAAAATCTAAATGACCTGAGCAAATTTCTGGATCCACTATCAGAATAGTTTTTGCGCTACCCGAGCGAATCATGTCTGCTGCAGCTTGAATAGCAAATGTCGCCGAGGAACACGCTACATTCATATCAAAAGCAAACCCCTCAATACCTAATAATTCTTGAACTTCTATGGAAATAGCTGGATATGCTCTTTCAAGGTTTGAACAAGCAGTAATGACTGCATCAATATCTTTTGGAGTTTTGCCTGCATTGTCTAAAGCTTTTTTTGCAGCCTTAATTGACATTTCAGCAAGAATTGATGGTTGGTCATCACTTCTTTTGTCTAAAATTGGATGCATAACTTCTGGATCAAGGATGCCCTCCTTATCCAGAACGAACCTATTCTTAATACCAGAAGCATTAAAAATAAATTCTTCATTGGATAATTCTAATGCATCTGTTTTGCCTGAATCTATGTCTTGCTTGTTTAATAAATTAAATTTCTTAGCATATTCGTTGTATGCCTTAACTAACTCTTCATTGGTTATGGACTGTTCTGGTGTAAAAACACCAGTACCGCTAATTACAATTTGTTCCATTGCTGCCTTATTTTTGTTCAACCGTTTCTACTATATCAACTATCCAGATAGTTCTATCCACGCCATCATGATGAGTACGTATTTTTCTTACTTCTACTTGTTCTTCGTGGTTAGTGGAGTACTTAGTAATTCTTTCGCCATTTTTTAAGTTAAAAATATCAAGATAATCCTCATCACTAAAATGATATGACTTGAATTCGTGACTTATAATTTTTCCTCCAGTTATTGCTAATGCAGTGCTAGCACAACCTGCAATAAAGAAAACAATTAAAATTAATAAGATTTTTTTCACAGAATCATTCAACGGTTACGGATTTTGCTAAATTCCTTGGCTGATCAATATCAGTTCCTCTGATAAGTGCAACTTCGTAGGATAAAATTTGCAGAGGGATTGTATATAAAATTGGCGTGAGTAAAAAATCACACTCTGGCATGTTGATGTATCTTCCCTTTTCAAGAGATAGTTTTTCTTTGGCATTACCGAACACATACAATGCGCCGCCTCTTGCCTTTACCTCCTCTAAGTTTGATGCCAATTTCTCAGCTAATTCGTGTTCGGGCGCTATAGCAATAACCGGCATATGTTCGTCAATGAGGGCTAGAGGACCATGTTTTAACTCTCCTGCTGGATAGGCTTCCGCATGAATGTAAGATATTTCTTTAAGCTTAAGTGCGCCTTCCATTGCTATGGGATAAAACATCCCCCGCCCTAAAAATAAAGCGTTATCTTGCTGCGCGATTTCTGGAGCGATATCAATAATTTCATCTTTAAGCTCCAGTGTTTTCATTATGATGTCTGGCAATGATCGCATTGCTTGTATCACTCTAGATCTTAGCTTTGGATTAGTGCTGGTTGCCTTTGCAAGCGAAAGAGTCAATATCATAAGAGCTACCAGCTGTGTGGAAAAAGCTTTTGTTGAAGCCACGCCAATTTCTGGTCCCGCATTAGTTAAAAGCAAAAAATCAGACTCTCTGGCCAGAGAGCTTGTTGGCACATTGCAGATTGCCAAAGAAGCAAGATAATTCTTATCTTTTGCATACCTTAAAGCAGCCAAAGTGTCGGCGGTTTCGCCTGACTGAGAAATGGTAACTAAAAGAGTATTTTTGTCGACGTAGGGATTTTTATAGCGATATTCACTGGCAAAATCTATTTGAGTTGGCAGGCCTGCAATTGCTGAAAACCAATTAGCTGCAACCCTACCCGCATGCAAGCTTGTTCCACAAGCAGTTATCTGAATCCGTTTAACTTTAGCAAAAAGGTCAGACGAACCTTCGCCAAAGATATTTTCTAAAATATCGTCGCCACCAACTCTTCCATCTAACGTGTTTAAAATCGCATTAGGCTGTTCATAGATTTCTTTTTCCATGAAATGCTTGTATTCACCCTTTGACGCAGCTTCGCTTTTGATATCAATTATTTGAATATCTCTTTTACAGGATTTGTTCTTTTTATCAAAGACTTCCACGTTGCTTGGACTAATCTTGGCAACATCGCCGTCTTCAAGAATTAAAAATTTATTCGTAAGGTCGGCAAGTGCTAATGGGTCTGAGGCAGCAAAGTTTTCATCTTCACCCAAACCTATTAATAAGGGCGATCGATGACGGGCAAGAACCAAAGTGTTTGGATCGTTATGATCAAGCGCTGCAATTGCATAAGCTCCTTCAAGATTATCTTTAAGTTTCATCATTGCATCAAGCAAAGAAGCGCCTTCCTCGAGATGGCTATCAAGAAGATGCGCTATCAATTCTGAATCAGTTTTAGATGCGAAAGTGTAACCATTGTCAGACAACTCATCTTTAAGTTCTAGGTAATTTTCAATGATGCCGTTATGGACGATAAATATCCTTTCATTTGACTGATGTGGGTGAGCATTAATTTCTGAAGGTTCTCCATGAGTTGCCCAGCGTGTATGCGCTATACCAACTTTTCCCTTAGGCTTTTCATTAATCATTAAATCTTCAAGAAGCTTTACTTTTCCAAGCGCTCTTAAATGGGCAACTTTGCTTTCAGTGTGCATAGCAATACCGGCAGAGTCATAACCTCGGTATTCCATCTTATAAAGCCCTTGAATTAAAAGCTTGCCGATACTTCTTTCAGTCGATGCTGCAATAATTCCGCACATTATTTTTTCCTGTTGGGCATATTTTTTTGTCTACCTCGGGCAATTGCTAATTGACCTTTGCCGACATTTTTTGTGACAACCGACCCAGAACCAACATAGGATTTTGAACCAATGGTCAAGGGAGCTACAAGAGCCGAGTTAGATCCTATGAAAGCATTATCTTCAATTTTAGTGATGTGCTTTTTAACGCCATCGTAGTTGCAGAAGATGGTGCCGGCACCAATGTTTACGCCTTTTCCAATCCTGCCATCGCCAATGTAAGCTAGATGTTTTGCCTTTGAATTAATTCCAATATTGCTTCTTTTTGTTTCTACAAAATTTCCAATCTCTGCTCCTTCTTCCATTTTCGTTTGGACGCCAACATGAGCAAATGGTCCGGCTTTAGTATTACTTTCAAGCATAGATTCTTCGACATAGGAATAGGCGAGAAGTTCAGAGTTTTTGCCGATGGTTGAGTTAGAGACAATACATCCTGGGCCAATTTTTGTATTAGCTCCAATAGAAACAACGCCTTCAAAAATTACATTCTCATCTATAAAAGCGCCTTTTGCTATTGAGATGTTTCCTCTAAATTTAACTTTTGTTATATCTGCAAAAGAAACTCCTTTGTTGAGAAATTTTTTTGCAGTGGAAATGTGATAAGCCTTTTCTAATGTTTGAAGCTCCTCTAGGGTATTACAACCTAAAACTTCATCTGCATCAGACAGCCTCAATGACTGAATATTCAATTTTTCGAGATGCGCTTCGTAAACCGTATCGGTCAGATAAAACTCTTTGGCTTTGTTATTATTTCTGATTTTTCCTAACAGGCGAATGAGATCTTTAGCTTTTAAGGCCATAATTCCAGAATTAACTTCAGTAATTTCCTTCTGGGATGGTGAAGCATCTTTTTCTTCAATTATTGCTTCTATCTTATTTCTAGAGCCTCTTACTATTCTTCCGTAACCAGTTGGATTTTCTTTATTGAAAGTAAGCAGAGACGGTCCTTTAGAAGCCAGCTTGGCTAGTTTGGAAATTGTGCTATCGGAGATAAGGGGAACGTCGCCATACAAAATAACTACGTTTGAATTTGATCGAATATGTTTTGCGGCTTGTTTTACTGCATGCCCTGTACCCAATTGTTTTGTCTGCTTAATCCAGTTTATTTTCTTATTGCCAGAAAAAGTTTTTCTTACCAGTTGCGCTTCGTGTCCTACGACAACATGCAGTTTGGTTTTCTTTAATTGTGACACTGAATCCAAGACATGCTCCAGCATTGGCCTTCCAGCAAGGCCTGCTAAAACTTTAGGTAAAGAGCTTCCCATGCGGGTGCCTTTTCCTGCTGCCAATATAACAATATCTAAATTCATGGGCGGTTGAGCAACTAAGCTGACTTTAAAGTGCCTATTTAACTATTTCTTACGGAGTTTGCGCAAGGCCTGTAGACGAGCAGATGCTTCTGCTAGCTCAGCCTTGGCTCTGGAGAAATCCATATCTGATTCAGCATTTTCTTGATTTCTTAGAGCTAACTCTTTTGCTCTCTCAGCTTTTGATTCATCGATATCATCTGCGCGCTCTGCAATATCAGATAATAAAGTTACTTCGTGTGGTTGAACCTCAACAAATCCACCAGATGCAAAAAAAACTTCCTCGGTTCCATCCTCAAGAGTTAGCTTAACTGGGCCGGGCTTAATTGAGGTCAGCAGCTGTGAATGGCCTGGAGTGATTCCAAGCTCACCCTCAGCACCTGTAACGCTTAGCATTTGAACGTCGCCTGCAAAGATTTCTTGTTCAGCGCTGACAATGCTACATTTCATGGTGCTCATTTGAGTTTTTCTGCGTTCTCTACTACTTCTTCAATTTTTCCAGCCATCAAGAATGCTTGCTCAGGAAGGTCATCGTAGTCTCCTTCAAGGATTCCTTTAAAACCTCTTACGGTGTCTTTGATGGAGACGAATTTTCCGGGTGAGTTGGTAAATATTTCTGCTACAAAGAAAGGTTGAGATAAATATTTCTCAATTCTTCTTGCCCTGTTAACTGTCTGTTTATCTTCATCTGAAAGCTCGTCCATACCCAAAATAGCGATGATATCTTTTAACTCTAAATATCTTTGAAGAACTTGTTGAACACCTTTTGCAACATCGTAGTGTTCTTGACCAACTATGGCTGGATCAAGCTGTCTGCTGGTAGAGTCGAGCGGATCAACTGCCGGATAGATACCTAAAGACGCAATTTGTCTCGAAAGTACTACTGTTGCATCAAGGTGAGCGAATGTCGTTGCCGGTGATGGATCTGTTAGATCATCTGCAGGAACATATATTGCTTGCACTGATGTGATTGAACCCGTCTTGGTTGATGTAATTCTTTCTTGAAGAACTCCCATTTCTTCAGCAAGCGTTGGCTGATAACCCACTGCAGATGGCATTCTTCCGAGAAGCGATGAACATTCCACGCCGGCCAATGTGTATCTATAAATGTTATCAACAAATAAGAGCACATCTTTGCCTTCATCTCTGAATTTCTCAGCAATGGTTAATCCTGATAAAGCTACTCTCATTCTGCATCCAGGAGGTTCGTTCATTTGTCCATAAACCAAAGCAACCTTATCCAATACTTGTGATTCGGTCATTTCTAGATAAAAATCATTTCCTTCTCTTGTCCTCTCGCCGACACCGGCAAAAACAGAATATCCGCTTGTTTCGTATGCAATGTTTCTGATTAGCTCCATCATGTTGACTGTTTTTCCTACTCCAGCGCCCCCGAACAATCCGACTTTACCTCCTTTAGCAAACGGACACATTAGATCAATTACTTTGATTCCTGTTTCTAAAATCTCAGATGATTCCGCCTGATCTTCATAGCTTGGTGGAGCTCTGTGAATAGGCATTTGTTCTTCAGCTCCGACATCGCCTTTTCCGTCAATGGGTTCACCCAAGACATTCAAAATCCTTCCTAAGGTTTTTTCTCCAACTGGTACTTTGACCGCGTCTCCAGTGTTTGAGACTTTTGCGCCCCTTTGAAGACCCTCTGTTTGACCCATCGCAATGGTTCTAACAATTCCATCTCCAAGCTGCTGCTGGACCTCTAAAACTAAACCCTCTCCTTCAACTTCAAGAGCATCGTATATTTTAGGAAGCTCTTGTCTAGAGAATTCCACATCGATTACGGCTCCGATTACTTGTACTACTGTGCCTTGGCTCATTTTATTTTCCTCAAGTTCTAAATTGCTTCGGCTCCAGCAACAATCTCTGAAAGTTCTTGAGTAATTGCTGCTTGCCTTGCGTTGTTATAAATAAGTTGTAATTCGTCAATAATTGTCCCTGCATTTTCGGTAGCATTTTTCATTGCTACCATTTTTGCTGCCTGTTCGCATGCAATGTTTTCAATGACTGCTTGGTATACGAGGGATTCAACATACCTTTGCATTAGACCATCAAGAAGTTCTTTTGCATCTGGCTCGTAAATATAATCCCATCTGTGTTTTAGCTCAGGAGTGTCCTCTGGTAATAACGGAAGAAGTTGTCTTATTTCGGGCGTTTGGGTCATGGTATTTTCAAATCTGTTGCTGGCAAGGAAGACCTTGTCTATTTCGCCGCTCTCAAACTTATCAAGCAGGACCTTTATTGAACCGATCAAATCTTCAAGCGCCGGTATGTCGCCAAGTTTTTCAGCAGTGGCAACCACGTTCCCTCCAAAAGAATTAAAAAATACTTTTGCTTTTGTTCCAATGGGGCAAAACATTTGATTTACACCTGCTTCTGACTGTTCCTTAAGAAAAGGAAGCAGAGTTCTAAATAAATTTATATTCAGTCCTCCACACAACCCTTTGTCCGATCCAACAACAATGACGCCTATTCCTTTAACATCTCTCTCTGACATGTAGACAGGCTTATACTCTGGATTTGAGTTAGCCAAATGGCCAATGACCGATAACATTCTGTTAGCGTAAGGTCTGCCCATTTCCATGCGATCTTGGGTCTTACGCATTTTGCTTGAGGCAACCATTTCCATGGCACTAGTAATTTTTTGAGTATTAGAAATACTTGAGATCTGCTTTCTAATTTCTTTAGTGTTCGCCATTCAGTGCTACCAAGTTTGTGTTGCTTTAAATTTATCGAGAGCTTCTGTGAAGGTTGCAAGGATTTCATCTGAATGTTCGCCGCTCTCTGCTAAATTATCCATGAAATCTTTGTGCTCCGAATTCATATAAGAAATCAATGCTGATTCAAAATCTGCAATTTTATTGAGCTCCACATCTTTTAAATAACCTTTATCTACAGCAAAAAGAACAAGCCCCATCTCTGAAACCGACATAGGTGAATATTGTTTTTGCTTCATCAATTCTGTTACCTTCTGACCAAGCTCAAGCTGCTCTCTAGACGCGTCATCCAAATCTGATGCAAATTGTGCAAAAGCTTCCAGCTCTCTGAACTGAGCAAGAGCGATTCTCACTCCTCCACCTAATTTTTTAATTAACGGAGTTTGAGCGGCTCCACCCACCCTCGAGACAGAAATACCTGGATTCATGGCTGGTAATAGACCTTTGTTGAAATAGGAAGTTTCTAGGAAGATCTGACCGTCTGTAATTGAAATAACGTTCGTAGGAACGAAAGCTGAAACGTCTCCAGCCTGAGTTTCAATAATTGGCAGAGCGGTCAAAGACCCTGTTTTGCCTTTAACTTTGCCTTCGGTTTGCTCTTCAACATAATCTTCGTTCACCCTGCAACCTCTTTCAAGAAGTCTTGAGTGGAGGTAAAAAATATCGCCCGGATAAGCTTCTCTTCCCGGCGGCCTTCTCAGTAAAAGTGATATTTGACGATAGGCTACAGCTTGCTTGGAAAGGTCGTCATAAATGATAAGCGCGTCCTCCCCTTTATCTCTGAAATATTCGCCCATAGAACAACCTGAGTAAGGCGCAAGAAATTGCATTGGGGCAGGATCCGCTGCTGCTGCTGCAACAATAATTGTATGCTCCATAGCTCCGTATTCTTCAAGTTTTCTCACCACTGCCGCAATGGAAGATTGTTTTTGCCCAACGGCTACGTACACACAAGTAACGCCTGTTCCTTTTTGATTGATTATTGCGTCTAAGGCGATTGCTGTCTTGCCCGTTTGTCGGTCGCCAATAATCAATTCTCTTTGTCCTCTTCCGATTGGCACCATGCTATCTACCGCCTTAAGTCCAATCTGCACAGGCTCGTCAACCGGCTTTCTTGTCATTACCCCGGGAGCAACTTTCTCAACCGGGGAAGTTAATTTAGTTTTGATTGGGCCCTTACCATCGATTGGGTTTCCAAGAGCATCTACTACTCTTCCGACAAGCTCTGGCCCAACGGGAACCTCTAAAATCTTACCTGTGCACTTGGCCACTCCACCTTCGGCAAGTTGTTTGTAGTCTCCAAAAATCACCACACCAACAGAGTCTCTTTCTAAATTAAGCGCCATTCCAGAAACGCCGCCTTCAAACTCTATAAGCTCTCCGTACATTGCATCGCTTAATCCATGCACCCTCGCGATGCCGTCTGAAAGAAATACGATCGTTCCCTCGTTGGATTCTGTGGTTGAAGTTTCTAAGGAATCAATTCTTCCCTTTATAATTTCGCTTATTTCTGAGGGGTTTAAATTATCCATGGTTCTCCTTTTTAGTTTCTTAATTGTGTTTGAAGCAGGTCTAGTTTTCTTTTGATAGACATATCAAGGACCTGGTCTTCGTAGGCGATCTTTAATCCGCCAATTAATGACTTGTCTATGTCAAAATCTATAACAACCTCAGAATCGAGTCTTTTTTCAAGAGCTGAGGTGATCTCTTTAATTTGTTTTTCTTCTAGCTGGAAAGGCGAAGAGACAGAAACATTTTTTTTGTTAAGGCTCTCAAGGGCCAGGTCGTTAAAGAAGTTTATAATCTCGGGAAGATTTTTTAATCTCTTATTATCTCCGCAAACCCTAACGAAAGAGGATGCTTTGTCTGATATCTCGCCTTCAAAAAGATCCAAAAATATTTTTGTTTTATCTGAATAAGACAGGTCAGGATTGAGCAACAAATTAGTTATTTTTTGGTTAGTGCAAGCTGCTTTTATTTTATGTAAATCGGATGACCATTCCTCAATTGAGTTATCTTGTTTCGCAACACTAAAGGCTGCTTCTGCATAAGGTCTGGCTATAACCGATTGACTTGTCATAATTCTTTAATAAGTTGATCAACTATTTCTTTGTTAGCGCTTTCGTCAATCTCTTTATTTAAAATTTTGGAAGCTCCAGCGACGACCAAAACTGATAGCTCTTCCTTGAGTGTTTCTTTAGCTTTGTTGGTGCTTTGTGCAATATCAGACTCAGCAGTTTCTTTAATTTTTTTTGCTTCCTCAGTAGCCTGATCTTTTGCTTCATCTATTAATTGATCGGCTCTTGAGCCGGCCTGATTAACTAAAGTTGAAGCCTCAGATTTTGCGGCATCTATGACTCTGCTAGATTCCTCTTTCGCCTCCTCTAGCTGCCTTTTGGATTCGCTTGCAGCTTGAAGGCCTTCATCAATTTCTTTTCTTCTTTCTTCAAGAACGCTTGCCATACTTGGCCATATGTATCTATAAGTAATAAATACAAACATGCAAAAAGCTATGAGTTCTGCAAAAAAAGTGGCGTTTATATTCATGCTTTACGTGAACAAGAATAATAATCCTACCGCCAAAGAAATAATTGGCAGCGCATCTGTTAAACCTAGAGCAATTAATACTTGAGCAAAAAGCTGTCCTTGAAGCTCTGGCTGTCTGGCGACTGCCTCTATGTACTTCGAGGTAAGAGTTCCAATTCCGACCCCTCCTCCCAAGGCGCCCAAACCAGTAAGCAAGGCTCCTGCTACTAATCTTAATTCTTCCATATCCGTCTCCTAAAGTTGTGGCTAGTGTTTTGTGCTAGCCAAGTTTAAATAAGCAATTGTAAGCATCATGAAGATATACGCCTGCAACGCGACAATTAAAATGTGAAATAGTGCCCAGGCTAGATTCATAATCAAGCCAGGCAAAAACCAAAGTGTTTGAGAAAATGACATAAAGAACTGCCCAAACATAATGGCAATCAAAATGAAAATCATCTCACCAGCAAACAGGTTGCCGTAAAGTCTTAGCGCTAAAGCGACATGCTTAGACACAAAGCTAATAAATTCTAGAGGCCCCAAGGGAACAATAAATAATTCTTTTAGAAAGCCGCCCAAGCCATGAGTGTTTATGCTGAAATAAGTAACAAGCACCATTACGACTGCAGCCAAAGCCAGAGGTGCATTCAGATCGGCGGTAGGTAATATCTTAAAGTAGTTTATTCCGCTTCCAGCCTGCCCAAAAAAGTTAGCCATTTCCACGGGCAACAAGTCCATTAAGTTCCATGACAAGATCCACAAACAGCTTGCAAATGCAAGCGGGGCTACTATTTTTGAAGTTCCGTGATACCCAGAAGACACCGCGCTACCGATAAATTCGTGGACAAATTCAACAAAGTTTTGCAGTTTGCCTGGGGTTCCTTTTTTGGCAGATCTGTTGATGAGCCCAAAGAAACCAAAGACCAAAACGCCCAAAAAAACCGACATAAATATTGTGTCCATGTGAAATGCCCAAAAACCCATCTCGGATACTTCACAGGCTGAGTCCAGGCTTTTTGAAAGATCTTGTTGGTGATGAGCGAAGCCCCAGGAAGATGTTTTTTCACACCAACCGAAAGTTAAATTTACAAGGTGGTGACCTATGTAATCAGAGGTTTCGACTAGATTGTTTGCTGCTTCTTTAGCCATGTCTTTTAAGGCAATGCATTATAGTTGTCTGGAGCTAATAAACTCAAGGCTATAAAGGTTTTTTTTTCGTTATAAGAGTGTCTAATTTTTCTTGCGAAAAGGACCAATTATCTTATCTAGCTGATCGAGATCTCTGTAACTAAAAATTATTTTGCCTGACCCGTTTTTTTTATGTTGAATTGATACCGACGAGGATAGTTCGTTGCTGATCTCCTCCTCTAAGGCGCTTATGTTCGCATCCTTTCTTTTTGGGGTTTTCGTCTTGCCAGAACCTGACAAATAATCTTGCGCAGCCTTTTCTGTTTGTCGAACAGACCAGCCGTTTTTAGCGGCCTGTTTTGCGAAGGAGGCTTGCGGACCTTCTGGCAATGTCAACAATGCTCGTGCGTGACCCATATCAATACTTGAACTTTCCAATAGGTTTTGAGCCTCTTTGCATAAATTGTTTAGCCTTAAAATATTTGCTACTCCCGACCTAGATTTCCCAACCGCCGACGCTACGTCTTGCTGACTGATATTAAATTCCTTTTGAAGCCTTAAAAGACCTCTCGCCTCTTCCATTGGATTCAAGTCTTCTCTTTGCAGATTTTCAATTAAACCCATTCTGATAATTTGATCTTCAGATGCATCTTTAAAGATAGCGGGAATGGTCGTGAGGCCGGCTTGCTTGGATGCCCTCCATCTTCTCTCGCCGGCAATGAGTTCGTAAGCGTCTCCCCCCACTCTTCGAACTATTATTGGCTGAATGACTCCTTGCGAGGAAATTGATTCGGTTAATTCTTCAAGAGACTCTTGGTTTATGTTTTCTCTCGCCTGATATCTGCTAGGGCTAATTTTATCTATGGCTATTTCTTGGCTTTGTGCTTGCTGGGAAGAAATGGGCTCGTCGCCCAACAAGGCATCCAGGCCTCTCTTTAAAGTTTTTCTATCTTCGCTCATGCAACCATTGAATCTTTCTCAAACTTTGAAATAACTTCCCCGGCAAGTGCAAGATAAGCTACTGTGCCCTTGGCTGTTGGATCATAAAAGAGACCTGGTTTGCCGGAGCTGGGGGCTTCCGCCAGCTTTATGTTTCTTGGGATGACGGTTGAGCAAAGCTCATTCGGGAAGTATTTTTGCAGTTCTTCTGAGACCTCTCTTGTTAGCCTAGCCCTAGGATCGAACATCGTTCTTAAGATGGCGCTGATTTGTATATTTTCTCCGGTCTTGCTGTTTATATCATTAATGGCTTTGTTCAGAGAAACAAGTCCTTCCATTGCATAGTATTCACACTGCATGGGAATGATTAGCTTAGAGCTGGCTCTTAGCGCGTTCAATGTAAGAATGCCCAACGACGGGGGGCAATCAATTATCACGTAATCGTAACTGCCTTCGAGAGACCTTAGTGCGTTTTTAAGCTGAAGGGAGGCGGCGGGAACTGTGGTCATTTCAATGTCGGCTGAAATTAGGTCCTGACACGAAGGCACTAAATCAAAACCAAAATCTGTACAGGGCAATATGGTTTCTTTGATGCATGCGCCTCTGGCCAAAACATCCATTATGGTAAGTTTATCTTCTGCTTTCTCGTGGCCGGATCCGGTGGTAGCGTTGGCCTGGGAATCAATATCTATAAGGAGGACTTTTCTTTTTGTGGCTGCGAGCGAGGCGGCCAAGTTTACCGCTGTGGTGGTTTTTCCTACCCCGCCTTTTTGGTTAGCTACAACTAAAGTTATCAAGGTTGTATATTATCATTTTTTTGGTGGGTTAAATTCTAAGAAACCTGTTTTTTTTCCTAAAATTTTTGATGCTGCGGAAGGAATGTACTTCCAGTCATTTTTATCTTCACGGATGGCTTGCTGCTCTGAAACCATAAGTAAAATTTTTTGATCTCCGCTCATTTTCTTAAGCGCCAAGTTTTGGATTTTTTTGGGTTCGGCGAATGCTCTGGAAATTAGAACATCCTCTTTAATGAGATCTAGGTGCTCAAGCCTTTTTTGCAAAACCTTTGTATTTTGAATGCCAAAATGTGCAAGACAATGTCTCAAGAAAGATGCTTTTTTGTTGGCTGGCTCAAGCAGGCAACCGTCTTTGTTTCCTAGAATAGAAATTACGAGCCCCGGAAATCCCGCCCCACTTCCGACGTCAATGTAAGAATTATTTTGTATGTGGGGATATAAATGCGCTGAATCAATGATGTGATGATATATGTTTTCTAGGGTGGAATTTTTTGAAACAAGATTTGTTGTCTTATTCCAATCAAAAACCTTGAGGGCAAACTCTTTTAGCTCCTTTTCTTTTTCTGGCTTTGAGATTTCTTCCAGCGAAGCCTTAAGATTCTCGGATGCTTCCGCGTGCATTTTTATCTGCAGTTTCTGTTGCGTTTCTTTTCAGGTAAACCATTAGCGCCGATATTGCTGCTGGCGTGATTCCAGGAATTCTCCAAGCTTGCGCCAATGTTTTGGGTTCAACCTTAGAGAGTTTTTGAGTAATTTCTGCTGACAGGCCTTTTACATTTGAATAGTCAAAATTCGAAGGTATGTGGGCATTTCTGTTTTTCTTCATTTTTTCTATCTCGTCCATCTGTCTTTTGATGTATCCCGAATATCTCTGGTTCGTTTCGATATCAAAAACTATATCGTTGTCTGGGGTCTCAATAGAAAATGCTTTGGCTAAATCTTGAAAATCTAGATCTGGTCTCTTCAGCAAGTCTAAAAAAGAGGTGGCTGACTTTGGCTCTTTAATTTTCAGGCTGCTATATATTTTTTCATCCTCAGGCCGGAGAAATAACTTTGCCAGCTTGTCTTTCTCTTTGATTATTTTATTTTTCTTTTCAGAAAATATCTTATATCTGCTCTCGGACACCAAGCCGACCTTATAAGCTTTTTCCGTAATTCTTTGGTCAGCATTGTCCTCTCTTAAAATTAATCTATGTTCAGATCTGCTAGTGAACATCCTGTATGGTTCCTTCGTTCCAAGAGTTACAAGATCGTCGATTAAAACTCCCAAATAAGACTCTTCTCTGCCTGGCGTCCAAGGATCTTTTCCTAAAAAAGACAGAGCGGCGTTTGCACCGGCTACAAGCCCTTGGGCTGCAGCTTCTTCATACCCGGTTGTGCCATTGATTTGGCCAGCAAAGTAAAGGTTTTTTATTTTTCTCGTTTCCAGCGTTTCATGCAGCTCTCTGGGATCAAAAAAATCATATTCGACCGCATATCCATATTGAGTTATTTTGGCGCTTTCAAACCCTTCGATTGATCTAACAAATTTTTCCTGGCAGTCCTTTGGCAGGCTTGTCGAAATTCCGTTTGGATAAATTAAGTCAGAATTTAATCCTTCTGGTTCTATAAATATTTGATGGGACTTTTTATCTTTAAATCTGAATATTTTGTCTTCTATGGATGGGCAGTATCTTGGCCCAACTCCTTCGATCTTTCCTGAGAACATTGGAGATCTATCAAGGTCGCCTATTATAATTTCGTGAGTTTTTTCGTTTGTTCTGGTTATAAAGCATGGCACTTGCTTGGGGTGAATGCTTTGATCGCTTAAAAAAGAGATCGTGGGTCTAGGGACGTCACCTTTCTGCTCTTCTAAAATTTCCCAATTTATAGAGTCTTTATGAATTCTTGGAGGGGTTCCTGTTTTTAATCTGCCAACCGAAAAATCAATGTTTCTTAATTTTTCTGCTAATTTTTTTGAGGAGTTATCTCCAACTCTACCCCCTTCGTTTTTATCCATTCCAGTGAAAAGCTTTCCATTAAGGAAGGTCCCTGTTGTCAAAATTACTTTTTGAGCTTTTAAAATTTTACTTTCGCCAACAGTAACCGAACCGATTTGATTGTTTTGTATACCAAAGTCAGTAACCTCGCCTTCTACAATCTCGAGGTTTTCTAGATTCTTTAATTTTTTTTGAACGGATTTTTTGTATAACCCCCTATCTGCCTGAGCGCGCGTAGCTCTGACGGCCGGTCCTTTGGAAGAATTCAAAACTTTTAGATGTATGGCGGCCCTGTCGGCGCACCTTGCCATTATTCCATCAGCAGCATCTATCTCTTTTACAAGGTGGCTTTTTCCTACTCCGCCAATAGCGGGGTTACATGACATTTGACCAATGGTTTCAAATTTATGAGTAATCAGGATGGTTTTAACTCCAATCCTAGCTGCAGCCGCAGCTGCTTCACAGCCCGCGTGACCCCCGCCTATTACAATTATGTCCGCTTTCATTAAAAATATTATATATATGTATTTATATATTAGAGAGTATATGTTTATTGTTGTTAGCCCTGTTAGTAAGTGGAAAAAGTCTTTGGACCCTTAAAACCCTGGGGATAGAGAAGGTAGAGCCATGTTACTAAGCCTGTTTATAAGCTGTGTTTCGCGCCTTTTAAAGTGTTGAGAAAATAACTATAAATAGTTATTAACAGCTTTTTAAAAAGATCTTAATGCAATAAAAAACACTTTAATTACAAGATATGAATTTTAGTTAGTGCTTACTTACCTATGCAAAAAGCGGAAAATATTTCCCCCAAAAAGTCATCGGCGCTCATGGGAGACTTAATGTCCCCAAGAAAGATATCTGCCAACTTTAGGTGCTCTGCAGCTATATCAACGTTTTTCACATCAATTGGGTCTGGGCAAGAGTCTATTTCCATAAAAGCTTTTTTAACCAAGCTTCGGTGTCTTTCTCTAGCTGAAAATAAAGCATCAGATCCGCCGCCTGAAAGAAGCTCGTAAATTTTTTCTTCAAGAGCGCTGATATTTTTTTTCTCAAGAGCAGAAACAACAATTCCCTCAAACCCTTTGGGCGGGCTAGATATGTCAGACTTGTTGAAGACTTTTAAGATGTTTCCGTCCTTTTTGAGGCTAAAACCCCTGTTTTCAGCATCAACCACCTCCAAGATCAGGTCTGCTCCCTCTATTAACGACCTAGATTTATCTATTCCAAGCTTTTCTATTTCGTCCACTGTTTCATCGTTTATTCCCGCCGTGTCATAAATATCTACTTGCAGGTCTTTAATTTGTATTTTTTTATATATTGGGTCCCTTGTAGTTCCTTTAATTTC
This sequence comes from uncultured SAR86 cluster bacterium, assembly GCA_902578495.1. GTDB lineage: Bacteria > Pseudomonadota > Gammaproteobacteria > Magnimaribacterales > AG-339-G14 > CACNYO01. The sequence continues at coordinate 96,653 of CACHCY010000002.1, read as the reverse complement.
AGTCACAATCGAGGCCTCTTCTCCAGAAAGAATGTTCATAATGCTTGATTTGCCCACGTTTGGAGGTCCAGCGACTACAACCCTGTGTTCAGACATTATTCTTATTCCTTCCTTTATTTTCTCATCAAAATCCTCTAAAAGGTGTCTAAAATCTTTAAAAAGAGCATTAATTTGCATAAAATCTATGTTTGTATCTTGATCAGAAAAATCGATAGAAGACTCCACAAGTATTCTTATTTTTCTTAGGCTTTCCAAGATTTTATCTACATTTTCACCGAAATTACCAGAAACTGACTTTGACGCCGCCACCATTGCTGCGCTAGAGCTAGCATTTATGAGATCGATAACTGCTTCAGACTGCGCAAGGTCAATCTTGTTGTTCAGAAAGGCTCTCTGAGTAAATTCTCCTGGGTTTGCGTTTTTGGCGCCTAATTCTGTGCATTTCTGAATCAAAGCCCTAACAATTAAGGGGTTCCCATGACACGATATCTCGGCAACATCCTCGCCCGTGTATGATGAAGGACCCTCAAAGCAAGAAATTAAACACTTTTCATTAAACCCTTCTGAAATGTTTGTTTCTGCCACTTTTGAAGTTCCATGATCAAATTCTAAGGAAAAGAGGTTATTAATAATGCTTTTTACCTCCTTTCCGCTAATTCTTACAACTGAAATAGCTCCTCTGCCGGGAGGGGTTGAACAAGCAACTATGGCCTGATCCAAAAGATATCTCCTCTATGCTGCCTTTTTAGGGCCATGCATAAGCATTTGCAAGGCTGAGACAAGAGAATTTACCAACCAATACAAGACAAGGCCGGCCGGGAAAAAAGCAAAGAGCACTCCAAATATAATAGGCATAAATTTAAAAATTCTTGCCTGCATTGGATCTACACCCGCCGGTTGAGGCTGCAAAAGCTGCATTAGATACATAGCCCCCATGTTTAACAAAGGCAATATAAACAAGGGGTCCCTTACAGACAAATCAACAATCCAAAACATGAATGGTGCATGTCTGAGCTCAACCGTCTCAATTAGAACCCAATAAAAAGCAAGGAAAAAAGGCATTTGTAGCAGCATTGGAAGACATCCCAGCGCAGGATTCACCTTTTCTTTTGAGTAAAGAGCCATCATCTCTCTTGACATAGCTTGCCTATCGTCCCCATGCCTCTCTTGAAGCTCCTTGAGTTTGGGCTGAAGTTGCCTCATTTTCCCCATATTCTTGTATGCAACATAGGACAGAGGCCATAAGAAAATCTTTATGAGGACTGTTACCAGCACAATAGACCATCCCCAGCTGCTAATTGCTTGATTAATAAGGTTCATTACCCAAAAAATAGGCTGACCAATCCAATAAAGGAAGCCGTAATCTATGGCTAAACCGAGCTCTGGATGCATTAAGTCTAAATTTCCCTTAATTTTAGGACCCGAATAGGCTGAATACTCGTTTTTTATTGAGGTGCCTGGAGCAACCTTTTTGGTCTCCTCAACAAATCCAACAGAAAAAGAGCCATCATTTTTATTTTTCTTACCTTGAAGCAGGCTGTTGGAAGACTGGTTAGGTAGAAGGGAGGTTAAGAAATAATGTTGAATCATTGAAATCCAACCTCCGCTAGTTGATGTTCTAAATTCTGCTTCTTCGATTTCTGAGAAAGATCTTTTATCGTAGTTTTCACCATCATAAGAAAACGCAGGACCCAAATATGCCCAAGAAGAGGGCTGGGTAAATATGCCTCCAGAACCAGAAATAGTTTTCTCGGAGGAGCGGTTTATTTTTGCATATGGCGCGACTGAAACTTCTACGACTTCTCCATTAAAAAATTCTTCTTCAAAATTTATTCTGAAGTTTTTCCCCAAGCTAATTTTCTTAGAATGAGTGGAGCCATTTGGAAGCCTTCTTATAATCTCAACTGAATCTTTTGATTTAGACAACACAGAAAAATAATTTCCTTCTGGTGCGTTAGATATTCCTGAAACAACAAAACCACCATCTAAAAAGTAGTTCTCTTTGCCACACTTGTTGAAAAGTAAAGTATTAGCTTGGCCATTAATTTCCAAAGGATAATTCAATAATTCTGATTTTATAATCTGTCCGCTGGACAGGCTTATTTCAAGCTTCTGATTTTCATTAGAGACTTCGACTTTTTCTTCTGCACCACATATCAAAGAGGTGATATTGTTTGACTCAGCAAAAGAACTTGACTCGTCAACAAAAGAATCAGGCTCAGGAATTGGATCAGTTGGTAAGTACTCACTATCGTTTAAAGTGTTTTCAGAAAGTGGTTCTTCTTGAGCAGGCGGATTCCAGTTGATAAGCAATAAATAACTAAAAATGAAGATTGAAAATACTAAAAAATATCTCTGAAAATTATCGATCATTTTTTGCTTTCTCCGGAACGGGATCATAACCATATGATCCAAATGGATGACATTTTGAGATTCTTTTTAAGCTGTAATATGTGCCCTTCATCACGCCATGAGTCTCAATACATTTTTTAGCGTATTCAGAACATGTTGGTTGAAATCTGCAAGAAGGTCCAAAGTACGGACTGATTGATCTTTGATAAAAAACAATCAAGAAAACTAATATTTTTTTTAAATTAAATCTTTTCAATTTTGGACTCTAAATCAATGAAATTTTTTTTTACTTTTAATTTATCAAAGTCCTCTATTTTATTTTTAACCATGAGGACAACGTCAAAAGAGTTTAGCTTAGATCTTATTATAATCTCTCTAAATTTTCTTTTAATATAATTTCGATTAACAGCTAATTTAACAAACTTTTTTTGAATAATAATTCCAGTCCTTGTTGAGGATATTTCGTTTTTTTTTAGAATTACTACGAAGGGCCCAGATGAGAAGGAAGTGTCTGAATTTTTGAAGACGTTATCAAAGTCTTTTTTTCCCACCAGAGCAGGTATTTTCATTTTAAGCAGATAAAACTTTTCTGCCTTTTCTTCTTCTGTTGTTTATAACAGTTCTACCGCCGGCAGAAGACATTCTGGCTCTAAATCCGTGAGTTCTTTTCCTTTTTAGTTTGCTTGGTTGATAGGTTCTTTTCATTACGAGTAAATTAAGATGGAGAATGATATATTAATTGAGTGAATAAATAAAACTCTAATTAATTATATTATTAACAAGTTATTCACAATTTTTCACATGATTATCCTGTGGATAAGTTATAATAAAGATATTATTATCTTTTTATGAATTATCAAGCCTGGGAAGAATGTAGAAAATCCCTTGAACTAGAGCTAAACCAGGATGAATTCTCTACTTGGATAAGTCCCTTAGCTTACTCAGAAGAACAAGACGAATTTGGCATGCAAGCTGTAACGCTTTTAGCTCCAAATGATTTCATCAAAGAACATGTTAAACAAAATTATGATTCCATAATAAAACAATATTTATCTAGATCCCTTGATTCTGAAAATCTAAGTCTAAATTATGATCTATTTAATTCACCTAAACCATTGATTGCAAAGGATAAATCTAAAAAAATTCCTTTTCTAGACGATAAAGAAAATTCCCTTTTTGAAAATTTTACATTCGAAACTTTTGTAGAAGGAAAATCGAATAATATAGCTCTAGCAGCAGCAAAACAGGTTGCTGATTCACCCAAAGGTGCTTACAACCCATTATTTATATACGGAGGGGTTGGTTTAGGTAAAACCCATTTAATGCATGCAGTGGGAAATAAACTTAAAGATAAAGATCCATCTAAAAGAATTGTTTATATCCATTCCGAGAGGTTTGTAAGCGATATGGTTAAATCACTTCAATTAGGGGCAATAAATGAGTTTAAGCAGTTTTATAGAGGAGTAGATGCCTTGCTGATAGACGATATACAGTTTTTTGCAGGAAAAGAACAGTCTCAAGAAGAACTTTTTCATACTTTTAATGCGTTATTGGAAGGAGGTCAGCAAATGATACTGACTTGCGACAGGTATCCTAAAGAAATAGAGGGATTAGAAGAAAGACTGAAGTCCAGGCTAGGCTGGGGCTTACCAGTGATTGTAGAGCCTCCAGAGCTTGAAACTCGAGTAGCAATCTTATTAAAAAAAGCCGAAGAGCTTAATTTAAATATGCCGCAAGACTGTGCTTTCTTTATATCTGAAAGAATCAGATCTAATGTAAGAGAACTTGAAGGGGCTCTAAAAAGAGTTGGAGCGAATGCAAAATTTGCAAACAAAGAAGTTGATTTGAATTTAATTAAAGAGTCTCTAAGAGATTTGCTTGCCATTCAAGCCAGACAAGTCAGTATTGACAATATCCAGAAGACAGTTTCAGATTATTTCAATATAAGGCTTTCTGATCTGTTATCATCTAAACGAAACAGGTCTCTCGCGAGACCAAGACAATTATCGATGAGTTTAGCCAAAGAACTAACAAATCACAGTCTTCCCGAAATAGGAGACGCTTTTGGAGGCCGAGATCATACAACGGTTCTTCATGCATGCAAAAAAATAGGAGAATTGAGACAAGGAAACACTGAATTGGACGAAGATTATAAAAACTTGGTAAGAGTTCTTACCGCTTGATTATGGAATTTAATATAAATAAAAATGATCTTGTTGAGCCAGCTTTGCTGGCCTCAAATGTATCTGAAAAAAGGCAGTCTATTCCTATTTTGTCAAATGTATTGATTTCTGCGGCCAAAAATTCAATAAAAATAACGGCAACTGACTTAGAAATTGAATATAAAACAACAATTGAGGGCGTAGAAGTTAAAAAAGAGGGTGAGGTTACAGTATCTGCTAGAAAACTAGCAGATTTAGTCAGATCGATACCAGAAGATACAAAGCTGAACTTTTGCCTAATTGATAACCAGATAGAAATTAAAGCCTTAAAGTTCCAGGCAGATTTGGCTACATTGCCAGCTAGCGACTTTCCTTCTATTGATTCTGCTGATTTCAGCAGCTCTATTAAGATTTCATCTTCAGCCTTAGCTGATATGATTGGTTCAACATCTGTGGCAATGGCTGCACAAGATGTAAGATATTACCTAAATGGATGCCTTTTAGAGACAAAAGGGAACGCATTATGCGTGGTATCAACAGATGGCCATAGGCTGGCTTTTACAAAAACATCAATTGATGGTTTAAAAGAGGATTTCAGGGCTATTGTTCCCAGAAAAGCAGTTATGGAATTGCAAAAAATTATTTCTACTAACGACGAAGAAATATCGTTGAATGTATCTCAGAATCAAATCAATGTTGTAGGCTCTGTATTTTCCTTCACTTCTAAATTAATAGAGGGCAATTATCCTGATTATGAAAAAGTTTTTCCAGTTGGTGATGAATCCAAACTTGTTGTCGATAAAAATGAATTTAATACTGCTCTGAGCAGAGCTTCCGTTCTTTCAAATGAAAAATATAGAGGAATTCGATTGAGTCTCTACAAAGATTTGTTGAAAATTGAGGCTAATAATCCAGAAAAAGAAAGCGCTGAAGAGGAAATAAAAGTTGATTATTCCGGCCCAGAGCTAGAAATTGGTTTTAATATAAGCTATTTACAAGAGTCCCTTACCACTATCAAAGATTTATCTGCAGAAATTGTTTTTTTCGGTCAAGAATCAAGTTGTATTGTTAAAAATAAGGAAAACGAAGATCTTATACACGTTATTATGCCAATGAGACTATAGTCTCATGGGTTTAAAAAAAATAGAGCTATCCTCTTTTAGAGCCCTCTCACAAAAATTTTTCTCCTTTACTGATTCAAATCTTATTTCGGGGAAGAACGGTTCTGGAAAAACTACACTATTGGAAAGTATTTATTTCTCGATAGAAAATAAGTCGTTCAAAACCAACAATATGAATTCATTCTATCCATTTGAAGAAGATTTTTTTGCTTTGAAAGCCTTATTTGATGACAATTCGAAGTTAGAGCTTTCAAGAAAAAAAACTAAGACACTGGTCAGGCAGATCACACCAAAAGAATCAATATTAAATGATGTTTGTCCGTTTTTAATTAATAACTTTGCATTAAATTATTTAGAGTCTTCATCTGAAACCAGAAGAAATTTCTTAGATTTTTACTTGTTTCACGTGGAACAAAATTACAAAAAAAAATACATAGAGTTTCAAAAATCACTGAGACTAAGGAACAATGCGCTCAAAGAAGCAAACAAGAAAACATTCAAAATTTGGAACGATCTATTTGTCGAAAAATCAATAGAAATTTCATGTTTGAGAAATAAGCATCTGGACAAGATAATTCCTTTACTAAAAGTAAATTTTGATAAGGATTTTCCTGCAGAAAAAAAGGTAAATTTTAGGGTTGAAAATCTATGGTTAGAAGAAGAAGATTTTAAGAATGAATTGCGCGAAGTTTATCAAAAAGATTCGGAAGTAAAATTTTCAACGGTTGGGCCTCATAGGCTTGATCTTCTCTATGATGTCAACGCTGTAAAATCAGGTGATATTTTATCCAGAGGAGAACAGAAGCTATTGATTTTATTAATAATATTAGGATTTAATCAACACATGCATAATCTCGGAAATAAGCACTCCATCTTTTTAGTTGATGACTTGCCTTCTGAGCTAGATGAGGAGAATTTTCTAAAATGTTTAGAGTTAATTTTGGATGCTCCAGGACAGAAGTTTGTGTCCTCAATTGACCCTGATTTTTTAGGTATAAAAGGGCGATTTAATACCCTTATTGCTTTATAATAAAGCATGCCAAAACCGGTAAAAAAATCACCAAAAAAACCTCCCAAAAAAGCTAAAAACGAAGCCAGTTATGACTCGTCAAATATAACGGTTTTAAAGGGCTTAGAAGCCGTTAAAAAGCGTCCTGGTATGTACATAGGTGATACCGATGATGGGACTGGCCTCCATCATATGATCTACGAAGTTCTAGATAACTCAATCGATGAAGCGCTAGCTGGCTACTGCGAGAATGTCACTGTGACGGTTCACGATGATTCTAAGGTTACCATTTCAGATGACGGAAGAGGTATACCAGTAGATATTCATAAAGAAGAGGGCATTTCAGCAGCTGAGGTCATCATGACAAAGCTTCACGCTGGAGGAAAATTTGATGACAATTCATACAAAGTTTCTGGTGGACTCCATGGTGTTGGTATCTCCGTTGTAAATGCTCTTTCAGAGTATCTTTTGTTGGAAATCAATAGAGATGGTTTTAGTTATACACAAGAATATAAAGACGGGACCCCAAAATCAAAATTGAAGAAAGGCGGGAAGTCAAATAAGACCGGAACCAGCATCACTTTTATTCCATCTCTGGAGACTTTTGGAAAAAATAGAATTTTTGATCATGACACTCTCTTTAAGAGACTAAGAGAATTGTCATTTCTAAATTCTGGACTATCGATAATTCTAAAAGACGAGCGCGACGGAAGATCTAGTAACTTTAAATCAGACGGAGGTCTTGAAGAGTTCGTGACCTTCCTAAACAAAAAGAAGTCAGTAATTAATAAGCCTTTCAGATTTTTGAAAGAAACAAAAGATGGCATGGCTGTGGAGTTAGCTTTGCAGTGGAACGATAGCTATCAAGAAAATACTCTTTGCTACACAAACAACATTTTTCAAAAAGATGGTGGAAGTCACTTAAGTGGATTTAAGACCGCGCTCACCAGAAGTTTAAATAATTTTATGGAAAAGGAAGGTTACTTAAAATCTGGCGACTTAACTCCATCTGGTGAAGATGTCAGGGAAGGTTTAACTGCAGTGATTTCTGTTAAGTTACCAGATCCTAAATTTTCATCTCAAACAAAAGACAAATTAGTTTCATCTGAAATTAAGCCTGTAGTAGAGCAAGAAACTTATAAGCATTTAAATGATTTTCTTTTAGAAAACCCAGGAGAAGCAAAACAGATTGCAACCAAAATAATTGATGCTTCAAGGGCTAGAGAAGCGGCTAGAAAAGCTAGAGAAATGACAAGAAGAAAAGGCGTCCTGGATGGAATAGGCCTACCTGGTAAGTTAGCAGACTGCCAAGAAAAAGACCCTTCTCTGAGTGAGTTATACATTGTGGAGGGAGAGTCAGCAGGTGGTTCAGCCAAACAAGGGAGAAACAGACATAATCAAGCCATTTATCCGATGAAAGGAAAAATCCTTAATGTTGAAAGAGCAAGAATAGATAAAGTTTTAAACTCCGATGAAATTGTAAATATCATAACCGCGCTGGGTTGCGGCCTTAAAGAAGACTTTAATTTAGAAAAGTTAAGATACCATTCGGTTGTAATAATGACTGATGCCGATGTAGATGGGTCTCATATTAGAACTTTGTTGTTAACTTTCTTTTATCGACACATGCCGGAAGTTTTGGAAGCTGGTCATATTTTTATAGCGCAACCGCCCTTGTATAAAGTTGGGCGCGGCAAATCAGAGGAGTACATCAAAAATGACTCCATGTTAAGAAGCTTCCTGGTGAATAAAATTTCTCAAGAGACACTACTTCATCTAACTAAAACAAAAAAAGTTTCTGAACAGGATTTTTCTAATATGCTGGTCTCGTATAATTCAATGATCGACTTTGTTGAATCTTCTTCTAATAACGCTCCAACTTTGTTTATAGAAGCAATCTTAAATTCTAAAGATTTCAATCAAAAGAACATTGCAGCATGGTTGAAAGATATTAATTCAAACCTGAATAAAATTTCCGCAGAAGATATAGAGATCAAGGTTGATTTAGATAAAGATAGTAAGTCCAGACTAATAATCTCTCAAACAGAGCATGGAAACACTTTGGCAACTATTTTGCCGACATCTTTTTTTAAATCCAAGGGTTACAAATTGATCATGGATTTCAAGAAGAAAAGCGACGGAATAAAGCCAAATTCTTCTTTTTTCATGAAAGGAGAAGCTAAAAAAGAATTTACAGATAATCTTATCGATTCTTTTGAAGAGTTATTTGAAGATTCAAAAAAAGGGCTAACTATCCAGAGATATAAGGGTTTAGGCGAGATGAATGCGGATCAATTATGGGAATCCACAATGAATCCTGATACTAGATCGCTTTTAAGAGTGACTATCGAAGACGCCGAAGCTGCAGATGAAATCTTTTATAACTTGATGGGCGATGACGTGGAATCCAGAAGAGAATTTATAGAAACTAACGCTGGCCTTGTGAGTAATATAGATATTTAATATCTTGGATGATTAGATTCAACCTACTTATTTTTTTTCTTTCTTTATCAGCAAATCTATTTTCATCAGATTTTTCCTCTGAAAGAGGAATGACTAATCTACTAGGCGCCGATACATGGGCAAGATGCGCCACTGAAATGTCGAAAGATAATTCAAAGGTTTATGAGCTATCATATGAAAGAACTTCTTCAATGCCCTTGTCTCCATTTGCAGGTGAGTACAAACCAAAATTTTTGCCTGAATTAGGTTTCGAAAACTCTAATCACATTTATACGATGGATGTACTAAATGAAAACGTAAATGATGGAAATCAAGGGACTCAAATTGATGCTCTCGGACACTTCGGACATTCAGATAAATTTTGGGATGGAAAAGGCGAGGTGGATCTTTCTGGTGTTAGATACTTCAGAGGTTTAACAGCTAAAGAAGTAAAACCATTTCCAGAATCTCCATTGCAAAAATTAGGAATTGAAACAGTTCCTCCTATCATCACGACGGCTGTTTTACTGGATGTTAGAAAACATTCCTTTGAAGGAAGATCTATGAAGGCTGGTGAATACGTAACCGTAAAACACATCAAGGAAACTTTAAAAAAATCATCGCTGAACAAAAGAGGAATTTTGCCTGGAGATGTTGTCCTAATTTACACAGGATGGAGTGATCAATATGAAGATCCAGACGAAAATAAAATTTATTATTCTAAGGCGCCGGGAATATCCTTTAATGCCGCAAAGTTTTTAGCTGCTAAAAAAGTTGTAGGAGTAGGTGTAGATAATTGGGGGGTAGATGCCTTTGGTGATCCAAGCGAAATGGGTAAAGAGGTATCTCAAAATCCTGAGGGCGTTGTTTTACCGGCACACTATTATTTCTTAACTCAAGTTGGCATTCATACAATAGAAAACTTAAAGCTTAATTTACTTGCGAAGGATTCTGTTGATCTTTCATGTGTAATGATTCTTCCGCTTAAAACGAAAGGTAGTGCGGCTTCACCAATTAGGCCTGTTGCTATCGGGATGCCAAAGAATTCTTAAAAAAACTCTTTGCCCATTAGAGAATAAATCTTAATAGATATAAATATCTTCATTAAATTCAATACCTTATAGGGAATATCTATATTTTAGATAAGCATAGAGATTACTGAAAAAACTACTCCATAAAAGTTTATCCATGAAACACGTTGAACAAGGAGACAAAAAATATCCCTACTCCAATAGTGCCCACCATGAGCACAATAAGGTCCACGAGAAAAACAGAAATAAGCTTTAACCAAGACTCATTTTGATTTTTAGTTTTCTTTAAAGCAGTAACTTTAAAAAAAGAAAAAGCAACAATGAAAACTGCGCTTCCAATAATGAACATACTTAAATTCATTCAGTGAGTTTAAAACAAAAATTTAAACTAAATTTTGTAATGAGTGAAAAGTATTAAACTATAATAAAAAAATGCTTAATTTTCAGAACCAAGATTGCAATACTTCTTTGCAAGAAGGAATAGAAGAATATAGAAGTTATTTAAGAAAAAATAATAGATATATTCTTGGAGAACAAGTAAGCGATTCAGAAAAGTGGGGTATTCTTTGCCATGATGCAACTCATGTAATTTTTGGATTAGATACAACCTTAGAAGAGGAAGCAATGTTGGATTGCTGGGTATTTTTTGGTGGAAACTATTTTCAAACATTAAAAGATTATTTTTCTGGAAAAATAAATTTCAAAGAGACTACAGAAAAAGTAGAAATTCTTTTAAAAGACGTTGGTTATACAAAGTACTTTTTTCTCTACTTAAAAGTCATGGTTAAAAAGTGGACAACGATTTTATTTAGATGCTCCAAAATGAAGAAGCGTTGGAATTATTATTTTTCAGAAGAGTTACTTGATAAAAGTATAAAAGAAATAAGAGAAGAATTTCACATCAAGATCCTGACACATTCAGAAAGAAAAATAAAAAAAGTTTCTTGGAGCAAGGAGATAAAAGAGTTTTGAATATCAAAGAGATTCAAAAATTCAAAGATCAATTATTGAATGAAATCCAAAAAACTTTTTCTGATAAAAAAAATCCTAGCCTTTTGGAATATCAACAACAAACGGAAAATCTCATTACATTGAAAGAGGTTCTTGAAAGAGAAAAGGAATCAATGCCGCAAGAGAATTTTGATTTAATCTCTGGGCAAGATTTTGTCATCCTTCAAATTGAAAGATGGATAGATGAGAACAATGAAATCATCGACGGATGGTTTGAAGAATCCGAAAAGCCGCTTAAAAAGCATTAGCTTTGGATATCATCATTGGTTTGGTTTTTTAATTTTTCTAAACTTATCTTATCTTTTAGGCTCATCATGTATGCAGCGCCAGCCAGGATAAGAACCGCTGCAGCTTCTCCAACAATCAATGTAGCTTCCATTTCTTTATTTTGCATAACAATTAATCTGCAAATAGCCGTTATAGCGATAATTATTGGCAAAGTTACTGGAATTCTATTCGTGCTGTAAAAAGCACCCACCATGCCCAAAATTTCAGCATAGATGAACAATAAGAATAGATCCGACAGTTCAATGCGTCTTTCTATGAACATTTCCCATAAGTAAAGGGCTGCAGCGATGCATGTAGCTATTCCAATAAGCGCTAGAAGGATTTTTTCACTAACGAGCGTTGTCCAGTGGATTCTGTCATTTGTAGCCTGACTAAACAGTTTTTTAAGCATATTTCCCCCAAAATGGCACTTATATAAAGTTTAAGTCTTAAATTTAGCAAAAAGAAGCGAAAAAGGGAGTTTTTTGTGAATTTGAGGTTTGAGAATCTTTTTTAAAGATATTTTTAAGACTCTGAGGTTAGATGATAATTTTCAATCATCCATGATTGAAGGTCAGTTGTAAGTTGTCTTATATTTTTACCGGATGTTTCAACTGGATCACCTAAGTAAAAAATAACTTTTCCTGGTTGTATTAAGTAACTGGGCGGCCAACACTCTGCAGAGTTGTGAACTATTGGGATGATGCTGGCTTCTGTTTTGGCTGCAACTTCAATACCAGTTCTAGAAAATCTTCCTATTTCTCCTAATGGCATCCTTGTGCCTTCTGGAAAATATAAAACTGATAATCCAGCTTCAATTTTTTTTATTCCTTCTCTTATAATTTTTTTGGTAGAGCTCAGCTTCATATCTCTTTCTATGTAAATAGGTTCAAGCAATCTAAAACCTAAACCAAAAACTGGAACACTCAAATTTTCTTTTTTTGTAATCGCTGACATTGGTTGAAACTCATGATGTAACACCAACGTTTCCAATGTGCTTTGGTGATTAGAGACAAAAAGAAATTTGCCATTAAGATAATCTTTGAATCCTTTAAATTCAATTTCAACATTACAAATATATTTCAATGTAAATCTTACTAACCATACCCAGCTTAAAATAATTTTTTGTCGCGTTATTAACGGAGTGAAATATAGGAAAGGTATGCCAATGAAAATTAATCCCAATCCAATAATAAGGAAAAAATAAAAAATACCCGATCTAAGATAAACCATCAAAAGTTGTTCTCTATTGCTTCGAATAAATTCTCGTAAATTTTTACACCCATCAAACTTTCAGCTGTTCTAATGGTATGCATTCCATAACCGGTAAGAACCAAGACAGGACGACATCCATGCTTTTTTGCAGCAAGTAAATCAGATTCTTTGTCACCAATAAAAAAACAATTCTTAAGTGAAATTCCAAGCCTAGCTTCAGCTTTTTCTAACAAACCTGTTTTGGGTTTTCTGCATTCACAATTGTCTTCATTTGCATGCGGACAAAATAGAATTAGCTCAATCTCAGCCCCAACTTTTTTTAGTTCATTTTTCATATGATCATGAACGTTATTTATCATTCCTTCAGTTGCCGTTTTTTGTGAAACGCAGGCTTGATTTGTAAGAACAACAATTTTCACATTTTTGTCTGATAATTTTTTTATTGCTTGAACGCTCTTATGTTCAAATTCAAATTCCTTTGGATCTCTTACATAATCAAATAGATCAACATTGATGACGCCATCACGATCCAAAACAATATAATTACTTGAGTTATCCAAGAATATTTTTACTTAAAAAAATTAGAGAAATAAGTTGTAACCTCTTGTATTTGAACAATTTTTTGTTCCATACTATCTCTATCTCTTATTGTAACTGTGTTATTATCAAGAGAATCAAAATCAATTGTTATGCACATTGGAGTACCTACTTCATCATGCTTCCTATAACTTTTTCCGATATTTCCTGTATTTTCCAAGAGAACTCTACCCATACCTAAAGATTGAAGTTCGTCTTTTATATTTTTAGCCAAGGATACGAGATCTTCATTATTTTTTTTCAGAGGAATAACGGCGGCCTTTATTGGACTAAGATGAGGTTTAAGAGCTAGAACTATTCGTTCTTTTCCGTCTTCTAATTTCTCAACCTTGTATGCTTCGTTCAAAATGGCCAATACTCCTCTTTCGACGCCGGCAGATGGCTCTATAACAAATGGAACAATCCATTCATTTGAATCTTTATCCTGTATCGCTAATCTTGAGTTAGAGTCTGAATTTTTTCTTATCTTGCTTTGTATATTTAGTTGATCTTGATTTTTGGAATGTGAGCCTAAATCGAAGTCAGTTCTGTTTGCTATGCCCTCCAATTCTTCCTCACCGTGAGGGAATTCATACATTAAATCAACAGTACGTTTCGAATAATGGGATAGTTCATCTTTAGGTACTTCTAAAAATCTAATTTTCTTTTTAGAGACTCCCTGACTCTCCCACCATTTTGATCTTTCCTCAATCCATTTGTCGTGCCACTGATTATCCTCTCCTGGCTCTACAAAAAATTCCAATTCCATTTGTTCAAATTCACGAACTCTAAAAATAAAATTTCTTGGAGTTATTTCATTCCGAAAAGCTTTTCCAATTTGTGCAATACCAAAAGGTAAAGCTCTTGATGTTGAATCAACTATATTCTTAAAGTTAGTAAAAATCTGTTGTGCAGTTTCTGGTCTGAGATACGCAATGGATCCTTCATCTTCAAGAGGGCCTACATTAGTCTTGAACATCAAGTTAAAAGGTCTGGGGTCAGTCAAATCTTGGCTGCCGCAATTCGGGCAACTATCTTCAATTTGATCTGCTCTCCATCTGGACTTGCAACTCCTACAGTCAACCAAAGGGTCTGTAAAAGTATCTTCATGGCCGGAATAATTTAATACAAGTTGATTTGTTAAGATGGACGCATCCAAACCTTCAACATCATCTCTTTCATAAACCATGGATTTCCACCATGCACTTTTTAAATTATTTTTTAATTCAACTCCAAGTGGACCAAAATCATACATACCTTGTAAGCCACCATAAATTTCACTAGATTGAAAAATGAATCCTCTTCTCTTGCATAAAGAGACTAATTCATCCATTGATTTAGCTGACATTTATACGATGATCTGGGTTAGATTCAATAAAATAGACTGATTTCTTACTAATTCTACTTGAATGTTGAATATAATGGACTGAAATGTTCATAAAAATACTGTTTTTTTTAGCTAAATTTGCCCCTTTTAGAGTTTTTCAAGCTTTTGGGTCATTTTTAGGCTTTTTGATGGTTTTTTCTAACTCTAAAAGCCTTAAAACTAGCTCAACTAATCTCAAACATGTCTTTAAAAGCAAAACTAAAGAAGAGATTGATTATTTATCAAGAAATAGTGTAAGACAAACATCTTTATCTTTAATGGAAGCTATTTATGTTTGGTCAAATTCAAGGGATTTCTCTAGAAAAATTTACCCATTGATTTCTAAAGTTAATAATGAAAGTAAATTTGATTCATTATTAGGTGAAGGCAAAGGCCTGATAATCATTTCAAGTCATATCGGTAATATGGAATTATTAATTTCATGGATGGCACATAAAGCTGAAAATCTCATTATTCCGTTTACAAAAGTAAAAAATAAAACTGTTAACAATCTTATAAGAAGTGGAAGACAAAATTATGGAGCAAAGATGGTTGGTATAGGATTTAAAAGTACTAAACTTTTGCTCGAACACATCAATAATAAAGGGACGATAGCAATGGCGGTTGATCAGGTTCCTAAAAACAAAAATCGACACACAGCTAATTTTTTTGGCAATGCTTGCTACACCAATTCTTTAATCTCAAATATCGCCAAAAGGACTGACTGTAATGTTATTTATTGCAGTTGCACGCTTGGCAAAGATGGATATCAAATCAATATAAGAGAGGTGGGGAAGAACTTTTTTTCTGATGATGTAAGTAAGTCTCTAGAGTCAATGAATAAAGTTTTGGAAGAAGATATCCTTGCTTCCCCTGAACAATATGCATGGGAATACAAAAGATTTAAAGGTTATATTGATTACGTTTAAAAGATAGTGAGTGCTTACTTAACTTTTCCAAAAGAAGGGAGTCAGCAAGACAAGAAGAGTATAAATTTCTAATCTTCCAAGTATCATAGAAAAGGATAAAGTTATCTTAGAAATATCATTTAAAGAGCTATAGTTCTGAGATACATCTCCCAGCCCAGGACCTAAATTATTTATTGATGCACCAACTGCAGAAAATGCTGTAATAAAATCTGAGCCATACAAAAGCATAAACGTTGTAAGAAAAACATACGCCAATATGTATACAGAAAAGAAACCCCAAACCGATTCCGCTATTTCTGGTTGAAGAATTTTCCCACCAATTTTTACTGGAACAACCGATTGTGGATGGGTCAATTTTTTAAGCTCTCTCCCACCTTGTTTGTAGAGAACTAAAACCCTTATCATTTTTATTCCGCCTCCCGTAGATCCAGCACAAGCTCCAATTACTCCAAGCATCAAAAGCATGAAAGGAATAAAAGAAGGCCATAGATAGTAATCTGAATTTACATAACCTGTTGTGGTTGCAAAAGAAACTGTTTGAAAAGCGGTAGTAACAATTAAATCAAAGTTATTAGTTGATCCATAAAAAATCATCGCAACAGTTATTAAAAGAAAAGCAGAAAGAATAACTGTGCCATAAAACTTAAATTCTGAATCTTGAAAGTAGTACTTAGGGTTTAACTTTGTATAGGCAAGGAAATGAAGAGAAAAATTAGCACCTGAAAGAAACATAAATATTATTGAGACCATATAGATTGCATTACTATCAAAGTAGGCAAAACTCTCGTCGTAATTTGAAAATCCACCAATGGCTACTGTCGTAAAGGAGTGAGTTATAGCATCAAAGAGGCTCATACCTGAAAAAAAGTAACAAAAACAGCAGCTTAGAGTCAAAATTAGGTAAATAAACCATAAAGATTTAGCTGTTTCCGCAATTTTGGGCCTCAATTTATTGTCTCCCATCACTCCAGAGCCCTCGTTTTTATATAGTTGCATACCTCCAACCCCTAGTAATGGAAAAATTGCCACTGCTAATACAATTATTCCCATTCCTCCAAGCCACTGTAATAGGGCTCTATAGAATAGTAAGGACTTACTATACGATTCCAGACCAACCAATATAGTAGAACCTGTGGTTGTAAGGGCTGATGTTGTCTCAAAATAGGCATCCACGACAGAGAAATCGTGTGTTGAGCTCAAAAGAAAAGGTAAAGATGCAAAAACGGTAAATAAGACCCAAAAGGCTACAGTTAGGATGAATCCTTCTTTTATTCTAATTGTTTCTTGTTTCTCTTTATAAGTAGCTACCCAAAACGCTATTCCCGTAATAAGAGTTATAAAAAAGGCCCCAGAATAATCGGTAAAATTATTTTCCTCGTAAATTAAGGATATTGCTATTGGCAGCAGCTGAAAAAACGAAAAATACACTAAACCTATGCCTAAAAGGTTTAAAATGGGTCTAACTTTCATTAAATTCTATTTATGAACAAATTATATCTGTTACTTCTTCAAGATTCTTTTTATCAGCTATAAAAGTAATTAGGTGATCATTTTCATTGATTTTAGTATCATGATGAGCGATTTTAATAGCATTTTCAGAGAAAATAGCCCCAATTACACATCCTTTAGGCAGTTCTATCTGATCAATTTGTTTCCCTACGACTCCTGGGTAGCCATTTCTTGATGTTGCAATTAGCTCAACTGCTTCGCCTTTTCTTTTAAAAGAGTATGTTTTCAATTGCGTTTCATCAGACAAATTTTCTAAAATTGATCCGATTGTTATTTCTGAGGGATTAATGGTGATATCTATTTGTTCCTTTGATATTAGATCTAAGTATGCATTTTTATTAACCAAAGATAGTGATTTTTTAGCACCCATCTTTTTTGCCAACATAGAAGACATCACATTCGCTTCATCATCATCAGTAACAGAGCAAAAGAAATCAGTTTTTTCAATATTTTCCTCCTCAAGTAGAGCACTATCTGATGAATCGCCATTCAAAACTAAAGAGGAATCCAATTTTTCTGACAAATAAATGCACCTATCTTTGTTGAGTTCAATTATCTTAAGATCAAATTTTCCTTCCAAAGATTCTGCAAGTCTTCTTCCTATTCTTCCTCCTCCAGCAATCATAATTGTCTTCGAAGATATTTCTTTCATTCGAAGCTCAGATATAACTTTCTTTATATCTCTTGATTCTGTTATAAAGAATACCTCGTCTCCTGTTTCAACTATGTCATCTCCTTTTGGAGCTATGACTTTTTCCTCTCTATAAATTGCTGCAATTCTCGTATCAACCTTGGGAATATGCTGTCTTAACTCTGCTACTTTGTGTCCTGTTATTGGAGCACCTTCCTTAGCTTTCACTGAAACCATCGATACTTTACCATTGGCAAAATCCATAATCTGTGTAGCTCCAGGATTTTCAATAAGCCTACAAATTTGCGCAGTTATTAATTCCTCTGGACTAATAATGACGTCTATACCTTGTTCTCCTTCGATAATTTGTTTCCCCTTACCTTTCAAATACTCGTAGGTACGAATTCTTGCCATTGTTTTCGTATCCTTATTGAGGAGTTTTATCATCTGGCAGGCAATAATATTAACTTCATCAGATTCCATCATCGCAACAGCAACATCTATATTATTAATATCGGCTTGCTCTAAAACTTTAGGATAGGAAGCATTGCCCTCCACAGTTTTTAAGTCTATGTGAGAGGAGGCTTTTTGAAGTCGATCAGCTTCTGTATCAATAATGGTAATGTTATGACCATCATTTGTAAGGAGCTCAGATAATTCAGTACCAACCTGGCCAGCTCCGAGAATTAAAATTTCCAATTTATTTCTTTTTAACTAAAATTTTATTGATATTTATACACCTAATATTCAAGAAATAATATCGCCTTCTTTCAAAAGATTTTGAGCACCGTTATAAAAATCTTTAATGGAAAGTTTATTTTTTCCTGTCCTGCAAAGTTCAGTAACTTCCACTGCAAAATCTCTACAACCTATCGCAAGAATATCTTTATTAAATTCAATAATTTCACCTGGATCGCCAATTAACCTTTTATTCACCTTTGATTTGCAGAGGTTGATCCCAAGACCGTTAACGTTGATAGATATTATTGGGTTAGGGTACATTGCGTTAATAGTCTTACTGATTTTTTTGGCCTCATCAGACCATTCAATCACAGCATCATTCCTCGTAATTTTGGGACAATAAGACGCATCTGTTTCATTTTGCACCTCCAAACTATCAATTAAATTTGGCCAATCAGAACAAAATTTATTAACTTCTTTTGCGGCTAAAGATGCCATCTTCAATGTTAAATCAGCAGTGGTGTCGTCTCTTTCTATCTTAATTTCAAATCGTTTTGATATAGGTCCTGAATCAAGTCCTTTCGTCATCTTCATAAAAGTCAGTCCACTTTTTTTATCACCGTTTAAGATAGCTCTTTGTATTGGTGCGGCTCCTCTGTATTTTGGCAAAAGAGATGCATGAATATTTACACTCCCGTATTGAGGTGTCTCCAGCAATTCTTCTGTCAAGACATGACCATAAGCCACCACTAGAAGAACATCGCATTGATAATTTTTAAACTCATTGATGAATTCTTCAGATTTAGGTGAATCAGGCTGCATCAAGGTTAAGTTATTCTCTAAGGTAATTTTTTTTACTGGCGAAGGCTTTAATTTTCTGCCTCTGCCTGAGGGTTTATCAACTGATGTTATAACACATACAACTTGATGATCTTTTTTATCAATAATTGATTGAAGAATTGTAGCGGCAATTTCTGGAGTTCCAGCAAAAGCTATTTTCATTTATCAGGAAGCTAATTTTTCTTTAGCAGATTTCTGGAGTTTTTGTTTTATTCTTTGTCTTTTAATGTTTGATATGTAGTCAACCATGAGGATACCCTCTAAATGATCTATTTCATGCTGGATAACAACAGCTAACAAACCCTCTGGCATAAGTGTTTGTTTCTTGCCGTCTCTATCCAAGTAGGTGACCTTAATTTTTTCAGGCCTAATTATTTCTTCATAAAAACCTGGCACAGACAAGCAACCTTCCTCATAGCCGGACTTTTCTTCTTTATTAAGAATTTCTACCTCGGGATTGATAAATACTTGAGGATCATCTCTTTCTTCGCTTATATCTATAACCAAGATCCTTTCATGAAAATCTACTTGCGTTGCAGCAAGACCAATGCCCTTGCTTTCGTACATAGTATGGATCATGTTGTCGATCAATTCTTTATGGACGTTAGTAACTTCCTGAACAGGCTTTGCTTTTGTTCTAAGCCTTGGGTTAGGAAATTCTAAAATCTTTAATAATTTCATTTTTATAAATTTACTTTACATATATTATATGTGGGTAATTAACAAAAACTAAATATCTAAGAAATTATGACTAATAGCGTAGCAATTGTGATGGGATCAAAGTCTGATATGGCCTTGGCAGAAGCAACTAAAGAAATATTGGATGGTTATAAAATTGGCTCAGTGATTAAAGTACTAAGCGCCCACAGAACGCCGGAAGCCCTTAAAGAATTCATTGAAACTACCATCAAGGACGGCACCAAAGTTTTCGTGGGAATTGCTGGCTTAGCAGCACATTTATCAGGAAATATTGCTGCGCATACGACTTTGCCTGTCATTGGAATTCCGGGAGATGGCGGACCTTTAAATGGTTTGGATGCTCTTTTCTCAACCGTTCAAATGCCTAGAGGAGTTCCGGTTGCAACCGTAGCCATCGGAAAGGCAGGAGCAGTAAACGCTGGCCATTTAGCCGCTCAAATGCTTGCTACTGGAGATCAAGATTTGGCTAAAAAAATAGCTGATCAAAGAGAAGAACAAAAAAGAATCTTATTAGAGGATCAATAAAGCCAAACTTAAAATGATCTATGCCTATCCATGCGAAGGAGTTTATGGGCTAGGGTGTGATCCTGACTCAAAAAAGGATGTCTTTAAACTCTGCGAGTTAAAAAAAAGATCAATAGAAAAAGGCTTGATACTAATAAGTGGAGTTTTTGAGCATTTTGAAAAATATATAAATCATCTTGATAAACAAGATATAGATAAACTTAAAAGGCCGTGGCCTGGTCCTCACACTTGGCTTGTCAGAGCAAATGAAAATGTCCCAGAATGGATTAAAGGAAATTCTGATTTGGTTGCCCTTCGTCATAGTTCACATCCTGAAGTGATAAAACTGACAGAAAAAATTGGCAAGGTGCTGACTAGCACATCAGCAAATATTTCTAACGACCCTCCTGCTATGTCAGCAGACGAAGTAACAAAGATTTTTGGAAATGAGGTAACGCTCATTAGGGGAGAGATCGGCAATTTCGGAGGTGCTACTCCAATACAAAATCTAGAAACTGGGGAGTGGATAAGAAAATGAAGAGTTTAAAATTTGGAGTAGTTGGTAATCCCATTAGACATAGTCGATCGCCAGAGATCCATCACCACTTTGCTGATCAGCAAAAAATTAAAATCTCATTTGGAAAATATTTAGTAGATGAGGAAGACTTCGAAAATTTTGTTAAAGATTTTTTTAGGTCTGGTCTCGGATTAAGCGTTACTCTGCCTTTTAAAAAATTAGCTTTGAAATTTTCAAATGATTCTTCAACAAAAGCGCAAATGATAGGTGCTTCCAATAATTTATATAAGAAGGGGAATATTATTGTCGGAGATAATACAGATTGCATTGGCTTAGCAAAGGATATTAATCAAAATTTAGGATTTGATCTTTATGGCAAAGAGATTTTAATCCTTGGAGCAGGAGGCGCAGCCAAAGGAGCTGCCTTCGGATTGCAAGATCTCAATCCGAAAACCATTTGCATAGCGAATAGAACTCTTGAAAAAGCTCAAGAACTAGTTAGGGATTTATCCTTATACAGACAGTCTTCAGGGAAAAATTCTAATCTTATAGCATCGAGTTTTAATTCAATTCAGGATGAATTTCATTCTTTTGATCTGATTATCAATGCTACCTCAATTTCCACCCTTGAAAATGAGAGCTTACCGATAGACCCATCTCTATATGGTAACTGTGCTCTAGCCTATGATTTAGCTTACTCTCAGGCCGATACCCAATTTATGATTGATGCTAAAAACAGCGGCGCACAATCAGTTTCAGACGGATGGGGGATGCTTGTTGAGCAAGGAGCTGCTTCATTTGAAACTTGGACAGGAAAACTTCCAAAGACCAATAATTTATTGGCTTTGCGTTAGTTTTCCATATACTTTTGAAGTAAAATTACGCAGCCTACCTTAAAGAAAGATTACTAAATGGTATTAATTAAAAGAATTTTTGCGGCATTAATTACCTGTTGCGCATCCCTTCCACTTTTTGCTGGTTGGGGAGACGTGAATATGACTCCAGGAGTTAATGCCCTCAGCAGAGAAATTTTTGATCTGCACATGACTATCTTCTGGATATGTGTGGTCATTGGAGCATTAGTGCTCGGCTTTATGGTTTATCTCATAGTTGCTTTTAGAAAAAAAGAAGGTGACAAACCAGCTCAGTTTGATGACCATCCAGTTTTAGAAATGACCTGGACCGTTTTATTTGCTGTTATTTTGGCAGTCATGGCAATTCCGGCAACCTTCACAATGATTCGTGCATACGATGATGCAGAAGGAGATATCAATATTTTAATTACTGGGCATCAATGGAAGTGGCAGTATGAGTACCTAGAAGACGAAGTAAGTTTTTTCAGTAACCTATCCACAGATTTAGATCAAAGAAACAACATTGCCCCCAAATCAGATAACTATCTTTTGGAAGTTGATGAGCCTTTAGTTATACCAACTAATAAAAGAATCAGATTTTTAATCACAGCTAACGATGTAATCCACTCATGGTGGGTTCCTGATTTTGCGGTTAAGCAAGATGCCATCCCTGGTTTTATAAATACAGCTTGGACGCAAGTAGACGAAGAAGGAATTTTCAGAGGTCAATGCACTGAGTTATGTGGGCAATATCACGGGTACATGCCAGTTGTTGTTAAGGCAGTATCACCTGAAGATTACGAACTTTGGGTAAACGAGAAGAAAGAAGCAAAAATTCAACAAGCGCTTCTCACTGAAAAGCTTTGGTCAACAGAAGAACTTTATGAAATTGGAGAAGGTGTTTACCAAACCAATTGCGTAGCTTGTCATCAAGTCAATGGGGAAGGATTACCTCCAGTATTCCCTGCATTAGCAGGAAGTGATCTTGTGCTAAATGATAAAGCCAAACAAATAGAAATTTTAATGGAAGGAGTTCAAGGTGCTGCTATGCAGTCATACGCAGAACAGCTTTCTGAAGTCGACATTGCAGCCGTTATTACCTACACCAGGAAGGCGTGGGGCAACGATGCTAGCGGTGACGGAGAAATCGTAATTCCAAAAGAAATTTTGGATTATAAAAATAACAAACTTTAATACACGGAAGGACTATGAGCGCAGTAATCGATTCGCATTCAGATGATCATCATCACGGCCCAGCAAAAGGTATAACAAGATGGTTATACACTACTAACCACAAAGACATCGGTACGCTTTACCTTTGGTTTAGCTTTCTGATGTTATTTTTAGGTGGTGCCATGGCAATGGTTATCAGAGCTGAGCTATTTGAGCCTGGAAGCCAAATAGTCTCTCCAGAATTTTATAATCAAATGCTGACCAATCATGGTCTGATTATGGTTTTTGGAGCGGTCATGCCAGCTTTCGTTGGTTTGGCTAACTGGATTATTCCTATGCAAATCGGTGCTCCAGATATGGCTTTACCAAGAATGAATAACTTAAGTTTTTGGATTCTACCAGTGGCTTTTGGAATTTTAATTTCCACTTTTTTCATGGAGGGCGGAGGCCCTAACTTTGGTTGGACTTTCTATGCGCCTTTATCTACTACGTATGCACCGCCAACCGTAACCTTCTTTATTTTTGCAGTTCACATCATGGGAGCATCTTCCATCATGGGATCTATAAACATCATCACCACAATTCTAAACATGAGAGCGCCTGGGATGACTTTCATGAAGATGCCTTTGTTTACTTGGACTTGGCTGATTACTGCTTATCTTCTTATTGCTGTAATGCCAGTTCTTGCGGGGGCTGTAACTATGATGCTCATGGATATCCATTTTGGAACAAGTTTCTTTAACGCTGCTGGTGGTGGAGATCCGGTTTTATTTCAACACATCTTTTGGTTCTTTGGTCACCCTGAGGTTTACATCATGATTCTGCCTGCTTTTGGGATTGTCTCGCACATCATTGAAACTTTCTCAAGAAAACCAATTTTTGGATACACATCAATGGTTTATGCAATAGCATCAATCGCTATTCTTTCTTTCATTGTTTGGGCACACCACATGTTTACAGTTGGTATGCCTATCGCGGGCGAACTTTTCTTCATGTACACAACCATGTTGATTGCTATTCCAACAGGAGTGAAAGTTTTTAATTGGTTATCGACAATGTTTAAAGGCTCAATCTCTTTTGAGACCCCGATGCTTTTTTCAATAGCTTTCGTAGCTTTGTTCACCATCGGTGGATTATCAGGGTTGATGCTTGCAATAGCTCCAGCTGACTTTCAATACCACGATACTTATTTTGTCGTAGCGCATTTCCATTATGTTTTAGTCCCAGGAGCCATCTTTGGAATAATTGCTGGTGTTTATTATTGGTTACCAAAATGGACAGGCAATATGTATGACGAAGTTCTAGGGAAGACTCATTTTTGGATGTCTTTTATTTCGGTTAACATTACCTTCTTCCCCATGCACTTTGTTGGGTTAGCAGGAATGCCTAGAAGAATTCCTGATTATGCGCTTCAATTCGCAGATTTTAATATGGTGATTTCCATTGGCGCATTCATATTTGGGTTAACCCAGCTTCTTTTCTTGTTTATCATTCTTAAGAGCATTTTTGCCGGGAAACAGGCTACATCTGAAGTATGGGAAGGTGCCAAGGGATTAGAGTGGACTGTTGCATCACCAGCTCCGTATCATACTTTTGAAACCCCACCAGAAGTTAAGTGAAGGCAGCTACTAAAACAAACTTAAAATTAGTAAGTCTTGTTTTAGGTATGTTCTGCTTTGGTTTTGCCTTAGTTCCTATTTACGACGTATTTTGTGAAATAACCGGTTTAAACGGAAAAGTATCCGGTCCAACCATTACCGAATACGATGACAATTTTAATTCCAGGGAAATCAAAATCCTTTTTGTTACTAAGAACAATGAAAATATGGCTTGGAATTTTACCTCCGAGAAAAGAATATTAGATGCAGAAACGGGAAGAGCGTATACAGTTGATTATACTTTTGAGAATCCCACAGATTATCCTATGGTGGCTCAAGCTATTCCGAGTGTATCTCCAGGAAAAGGTGCTCAATATTTTCATAAAACCGAATGCTTCTGTTTTGAGGAACAGCTTTTACAACCTGGAGAAAAGTTAACCATGCCGGTTAGATTCATTATTGATCCTGATCTTCCTGACGATGTTCCAGTGTTAACGCTTGGCTATACTCTTTTTGATATCTCCGAATCTCATATAAAATTACAAGCAAGCAATTAATTATGTCCGACCAATCTTCATATTTCGTTCCAGCAAGCAGTAGATTACCAATCTGGATGGCGTTTGGTTTAATGCTTTTTGTCTTAGGTGCGGGTTACACCATTAATGATTTAGACAAACCTGACTCAAATTCGTATTGGATCTTAATTGCTGCTTTTGCTGTCATCTTTTCTGTGTTTTTCTTTTGGTTTGGCGAAGTAATAAAAGAAAACGACAAAGGAATGTACAGCGATCAATTGAATAGATCTTTTGTTATGGGTATGCAGTGGTTCATATTCAGTGAAGTCATGTTTTTTTTCGCCTTCTTTTTAGCGCTTGGATACGTAAGAATATTTGCAGTGCCCTGGCTTGGTGGTGAAGGAGAAAAAGCCATTGCCAATATGCTTTGGCCTGGCTTTGAAGCAACCTGGCCAGTTATGCAGACGCCGGATCAATCTTTATTTCAAGGTCCAAAAGAGAATATGAATTTTCCTGGTTTTGCAAACGTAGGTCATTGGTTACCGTTTTGGAATACTCTTTGCTTGGTAACCTCAAGCGGGACTATAACGATTGCTGAGCATGCTTTAAAAAAAGGCAACAGAAATTCGTTTAAGTTTTGGATGGTTATGACTCTTATTCTTGGATATACCTTTGTTTATTTACAAGGTCTCGAGTATTACGAAGCCTACGATCATATGGGTCTGACTCTTGGTGCTGGGATTTACGGGACTACTTTCTTTCTTCTTACAGGTTTCCATGGCTTCCATGTTTGTTTAGGAGCAATCATTCTGACAATCATGACTATAAGAGGATTTCGTGGAGCCTTTACTAAAGATGACCACTTTGGTCTTGCAGCAGGATCCTGGTACTGGCACTTCGTGGATGTAGTATGGATATTGTTGGTGTTGGTGGTTTACGTATTCTAACCCCAAGGGCTATTAACAACTATTTGACCGCTATAGAGACCGTATGCGAGGGTCAACAACAGAAGACCCGCGATTATCACCCTTACCCTGAGAGCCATAAAACTTCTTGTCATTGCACCTTTTTTATCTTTAATCATAAAAGCCGCGCTAGAAAAGAGACTGATAAGCATAGCAATCATTAAAACGACGATGAGTATTTTTACTAACATTGGAAAATTTAATCCTGGTTGGAAGTTTACAATTTTTACGGCCTTTATATTACCAATTTTATTAAGTTTAAGTTTTTGGCAATACCAAAGAGGTCTAGAAAAATCTAAGCTTGAAAGTTTTATTAATAATCAGCAAACAAAGCCCCCAACCGAATTTATTTCTTTAGAATATGCATCTCCCAGCCAGTGGTATAGACCCTTTTTTATGCAAGGCGAATTCAGTAAAAAAACAGTTCTAGTAGACAACGCAATCTATGAAGGAGTTCGAGGTTTTTCTGTTTATCAAGAGTTTTTATCTAACAATGGCTTATCACTTTTGGTATCAAAAGGATGGTCAAAATCATTTGATAGTTCAAAAAAGACTTTAGATCAAAACTATTTATTGCAGGGAGTTTTCAGACCCATCGAAAAAGCTTTCACGATTGATAATTCAATCTATGAGAGGGAAGAAAGTGATTTAGAAATGCAGTCCTTTGATATCGATAGTATTAATCTGAAGTGGAATACAAACTTTCCAGCTGTAGTCTTTGAACTTGATGAATTTTCATTAGATGGATTCTCAAGGATTTGGCAACCCGTTTATCTTTCAGCTAATCGTCATTTTGGCTATGCAATTCAATGGTTAGGTTTGAGCTTGGTTGCCTTGGCAGGTTTTATTTTTGTAGGGTTTAGAAAAAATGATTAAGAAAAATTTTGTCATAGCGATGCTAATTTTCTTAACTCCAATCTTGGTGATCCTCTCAAGCACGATATGGTACTACTCGGGAGCATCAGTTCCAGAAGGAAGGGTAAATAACGGCCAGCTTCTGTCACCGCCAATTGATGTGGGTAAGCTCGGAATCACCTATGATTATCAGCCCTTTAACATCGAAACCATTGAGAGAGACTGGATGATCTTCCAGTTTATAAAAGGAGACTGTTCATTAATATGCGACGATGCAGCTTATGTTGCAAGACAAGCCAATATAGCCTTGAACCGAGAGAGTATTCGAGTGTCAAGATTTCTACTTAGCGATACTGATAAAAACTTTGATATCTTGGAGAAATATAAGCCTCTAAATCATGCTACTTATGGCGAAAGCTCCTTGATTACTAAAGAATTTGAAGGTCAGAATATTGATCCTTTTGAGGAAGGATCTTTGTTTGTGGTAGATCCTTTGGGAAATATCATCATGTTTTATGGTCCTAAAGAGGATAAAAATGAAAACTTTAAGCAAATCCTTGAAGACTTAAAAAAATTATTGAGGGTTTCAAAAATTGGATAGCTATAAGAGAATTCAAGCAATTAGCCTGATAGGAATCTTCCTAGCCTTTGTTGTAGTGGGCTTAGGAGCATGGACGAGATTAGTCGATGCCGGATTAGGTTGTCCCGATTGGCCTGGTTGTTACGGATACGTTTGGATGCCAGAAACAGAATCTGAAATTGAGCAAGCGAACATTGCTTATCCGGAAAGACAATTTGAAGTTAAAAAGGCAATTCCAGAAGTTGTTCATAGATATTTTGCTGGAACTCTTGGGTTACTTATTTTTGGCCTGTTTTTTATCGCTATTATTGCTAAGACCAAAGATAAATGGCTCAAAAACCTTATTTATGCCGCCACTGTGCTGGTTTGTGTTCAGTCACTTTTTGGTTATTTAACTGTAAGTCTAAAACTTTGGCCGCAAGTTGTTACCTTGCACCTTTTAGGAGGTTTTTTTACCACCACTTTAGTCTTCCTAATTTTTTTAAGGTCATCCCATTTAAGATCATCTTTTAATATTAACTTTTCAGTATTACCAAAAACGAATACTCTTCTTAATTGGGCTTTTCCATTTCTTCTTGCCCAAATAATTTTAGGAGTTTGGCTAAGTTCGAATTATGCAGCATTAGCATGTCCAGATTTTCCAACTTGCCATGGAAAGTGGCTGCCTCGAGCAGACTATGCAAAAGGTTTCAATTTCTTTCAGCAAATTGGACCCGATTACCTTGGGGGGCAAATGGATGTGGAATCCAGAATAGCGATTCACTTTATTCATAGATTGGGTGCAATTGCTGTATCCATTGTCTTCCTGCTTTTATCATGGCGTTTTTTCAAGGAAAATTATCCGTTAACTTCTTTCTGTTTTGCGTCACTGATTACTTTCCAAATAGTTTTAGGTATATCCAATATATATTTTCAAGTTCCTTTATACGTTGCCATCGCTCACAACTTAGGAGCCTTATTCCTTCTCATGTATTTATCCTTTGTTAGACTAAAATCATCTACAATAATCCCCGCATGAGCCTAACTATTTCTGAATTTTTTAAACTCACAAAACCTGGAGTTTTATACCTATTGATGATTACTGCTGGCGCTTCCATGATTTTAGCCACAAACTTTAACCTCGATATCATCAAAGCTCTGACAGGTTTTTTAGGAATAGCTTTTATTGCAGGATCTTCAGCTGCAATTAATCAAATTTTAGATTTTAAATACGACTCTGTAATGGAAAGAACAGTAAAAAGACCTATTGTGACTGGAAAAATTAGTGTGACTTCTGCAACCGTATTTGCAAGTTTTCTTTTCATAGCTGGATCTGCTTTGATTTTGTATTTTAATAACTTTTTAACGTGGGCTTTAACTTTTGGAACTTGGATTTTTTATGCATTTTTTTATACAAAAGTGCTTAAATTTTCCGGTTCACAAAATATTGTCATCGGTGGTTTAGCAGGAGCAATGCCTCCTTTATTAGGTTGGACTGCTGTAGTGGGTTCTATAGATCCATTACCACTTTTACTTGTACTGTTAATTTTTATTTGGACCCCGCCACATTTTTGGGCTCTCGCTATCAATAAAAAAGACGAATACGCAAAAGCTGGAATTCCGATGATGCCAGTGGTCAAAGGTATCGAGTACACAAAGATTCAAATAGTTCTTTATTCAATATTACTAATGGTGGTGTCGCTACTTTTATTTGCAACTGGATATTTTGGTTATATTTATCTGATCGGAGCAGCAATCCTTGGCGGAATATTCATACAAAAATCTTGGAAATTAAAGCAAAGTGCAGGCGCCGATAATTCCATGAGTTTATTTTTATATTCCATTGTTTATTTAACGTTAATATTTTTATTGATGATCGTGGATAGGGCGGTGATAACTTATGTCTAAAAGTTCAAATATTCGATTAACAGTTTTATCTTGTCTCGTGCTGGTATCGTTAGTGATCGGTGTTTTTGTCTACAGCATCGTGTCACCCAAAGAGCTCACTAAAGATGAATACAAAGATCTAAAATTCTATGAGCTCTCAGCGCCTAGACAATTAACAGATTTCAGGCTTAAGTCAGGGACAGAAGTTTTCAAGCAAACAAATTTGCTTGAGAAATGGCATTTGGTATTCATGGGATTCGCCTCATGTCCAGATATGTGTCCAATGACCATGGCAAAAATGAAAAAGGCCTCTAATCTTCTCGCTGAAAGAAATATTCAATTAAGAGATAAGATTAATTTTATGATTGTTTCAGTTGATCCAGACAGAGATACTCCAGAGTTGATCGATAGATACGCTAAATCTTTTGATTCTTCTTTTATAGGTGTAAGCGGTGACATAGGAACTATTTATACTTTAGCAACACAGCTTACTCTTCCTTTTGTACCAGTAGTAGATTCAAAACGCACCGACTACGACATGGATCACAGCATGAATCTTGCACTGCTTAGTCCATCAGGTAGATTTTATGGATTTTTTAAATCGCCGGTTGATCCACAAAATATGGTTACGGTCTTAGAAAGCGTTCTGACTTACAACAGATAAATTAATTTTGAACGATAACTTCGCAATCTTTCATAATTGCTGCCTGTCTAATTGCGTTTAGTTGGCCTTTATAAAGGGCTAGCTGAGCAGCTTCTTCTTGATTGCCTTTAATCCCCGCAGCCAAGATTGGCATAAATACAACTGCAGTAGCTATGTATGCATCGTTGTCTTTTTTCTTTTTGTCGATAACAGAAGAAATCTCAGGAATTTTGTTTTGAATATTAAGAGCATCCAAAGCAAGTTCTTTACAGGAATAATCTTTGTATTCAGCAACAGATACAATGTCAGCTTGAACCGAAGCAGAGGTAACACTTTTTACTCCGCAAGCAGATAGAAAGATTAATAAAAAAATAAAGATTAATAAATTTTTCATAAAGTTTTTTCATTCAATTCTGTTTATTATTTAAATCACTTTCAACTTTGGCGCATTTATCATTACACTTTTTATGCCTTTGTTCATAGATGCCTTATCTGCGTATGACTGGCTTGTAGCTATAATCTTATTGTTTCTTGATTTCAGCTTGAAGGTCCATTTACCAGTTTTTGATTCATGGATTAAAAAACTATCTTTTGAGGATGCATTTTTGGCAACTGACTTGATACCTTTCATGCAAGAAGACCTAGATGTATAAGCTTGACTAGCACAAATATTCTCACCGTTTTTTGCTTTTAGGCGAAAACGATACTTTTTTGTCTTGTCTAAATAAATTTCAAACACGACTACATCTTACACAATAATGAAATATAAAATGCGCTTTTAACAAATAATTCACGTAATGCTTTCAAAGAAAGGGTGCTTTTTTATATGAGTTAAACTAATATCAGTAATAAGTTTCATAAATAGGAGGAAATTATGGGAGAACAATTCATATGGGAAGCTTTCAATGCTGGCAGGATGGTCTCAGCATTAAGTTTTATTGGCTCAATAATAGCAATTTGGCTTGCATTACGAACCGCTAACATGACTGGAGAAAATTCTGACAGCAACCTTTTTACTAAAGTGTTATCTACTTTATTCGGTTTACTGATAGTAGCAGGAACATGGATGCAAATGGGTTTTGCTGCAAACGGCTGGGTTATTGCTGCTAGAAATATCACTAATTTTGGAGTCGATAACATGACTGATCCAGAATTTGCTCAAGGTTTCGTTGATTATGTTGGAACTACTGATCCAACAGGAATGCCTCCAGTATTGGGCATGGCTTTTCTTGTAGTGGTCGCCATTATGATCGTTGGATTGATCTGGGGACCTAGAGGAAAATAAAATTTTAGGAGAAATTTAAATGGAAACTTATCAAATTTATGACACGTTAACAGGCTTCTTGACTGCTAACGCAATATATCAAGCTGGTGTATTTTTCTTGCTCTGGGTTGCTTTTAGAGCAGCCAACCAAGTTAGAGCTGAAGATGCAAATACTCTAAACAAAGTTCTAGTTACTTTATTTAGTTTGGGGATAATCTTTAATGGTTTAAACACGGGCGCAATCTTAATGGTAACTTTGGAAAATACTGCTTACTCATTAAGTCAACTAGACAATATATCTGCAACTGCACAGGCTTTTGTTGATACTTGGGGAACAGGAGAGGTCTCAGAAGGAAGCCTCTTTGGTAATCCAATCAACGTAGGTTGGTGGGCCGTAGTGACTATAATGTTAATGGGGCGAATTTGGACTAAGAACTAGATTCTTTTTCTAAGAAAAGAGGGGGCTGCTTAAAGCTCCCTTTTTTTATGGTAAGTGATAGTATGTCAACTCAGTTTAATTAATAAGGAGAGAAATATGACTGAAATGGAAATAATTAATCAATTTAATGTTTTTATGATAAGTAACTCAATTTATCTTGCTGCTGGGTTTTTTATCCTTTGGGTAGCATTTAGAATGGTTGTTAACATTCAAAGCGATCCAAGCTCGCCAATGCTTAATAAAGTTTTAGCGACTTTATTCGGTTTAGGGTCTGTTTATTACTTACTACAGATAAATGGATTTTTATACTCAAACTGGCAAGGAACAGTCAATCAGCTGGCTGAGATAGATAATCTTACTAGTGAAGGACAACAATTTGTTGACTTAGTTGGTGTGGGAGATGCTTCATTTAGCTTGATACCTGCTGATCCAATATTTGCGGTCTGGTACCTAGTTATTCTTGGAATAATTCTTGGCGGAATTTGGATGAAAAGAAGCTAAATTTGTTTTGAAAAAAAAGAGGAGCATTAGCTCCTCTTTTTTTTGTAGTTATGAAGTTTTCTTTTATGATAGAAAAATATTAATCATTTAGGAGAGAAATATGAATGAATATGAAATTTGGTCAACTTATCAGACCTCTTTAATTAGTAGAGCAATGTTTATGCTTATGGTGTTTTTTATGGCTTGGTTTGCTTGTAGAGTATCTATGAATGTTGCTGCAAATCCAAACTCTAATCTTCTTTCAAAAGTAGTCACTAGTGTTTTTGGTTTAGTTGTTGTTTATTTTGGGATAGTTCAACAAGCATTTACTGTATGGACCAATCAGGCTGCAGCCTATTCTCTTGCTCAACTTGAGGACAGGTCAGATAGATTCGATAACTTTATCGCATTTTTTAGCACAGGAAGTGAACCAACTTACAGCATTATGCCTGATCCATTTACTGCCATTTTTTGGTTATGTATTGCTTTGTTTATTCTAGTTCCACTATGGACTAAGTCTTAATTTAGATAAAAAAAGAGGAGCTAAAGCTCCTCTTTTTTCAACAAACATCTAAAACTCTACAATAACTTTTCCGGTCGCTTTTCTATCTTGTATGAATTTTAATGCTTCAACTGATTCTTCGATTTTATAAGTATGTGAGACTAGAGGTTTAAATTTCCCGCTATTAGCCATCTCAAAACAGTCATCAAAGTTCTGCTTATTCACTTCAGGTTCCAAGCCAACAAATTGTCCCCAAAATACCCCAACTATTTGACACTCTTTTAGTAGTGTTAAGTTCAGAGGCATTTTTGGTATTCCTGCAGTAAATCCGATTACCAGATATCTGCCGTTTCTTGCAATCGCTCTAAGAGACGGTTCGGCGTAATCTCCTCCAACAATATCGTAAATAACATCAATGCCATTTGGCGCAACGGCTTTTAAGTTATTCGAAAACTCTTTTTGTTTATCTCTATCCATGTCCCTGGGGTATAGAACAACTTCATCAGCACCTTCTTTTTTGCAAATTTCTAATTTTTCTTCTGATGATGCTGTAGCAATTACCTTGGCTCCCATCGCTTTGCCTAAGTGAATGGCGGTAATACCAAGACCACCTGCTGCTCCTGAGACCATTAAAGTTTCGCCCGCTTGAAGCTTTGCTCTTTGCTTTAGTCCATGAATTGTAGTTCCATAATTAAGTGGAAACGCAGCTCCCTCAGCAAAACTCATTGAATCTGGTAACTTGAATAAAGTCGATGCAAACACAGCTACTTTTTCAGCCATGCCCCCATTTCCGGTCATAGCAATAACTCTGTCACCTTCCTTAAAACCCTCAACTCCATTACCAATTTTGCTAATTTCACCAGCTACTTCCCCGCCAGGAATGAAAGGAAAAGGAGGTTTGAACTGATACAAGCCTTGCACTATAAGCACTTCAGGAAAACTGACACCAGCAGCCTTTACATCAATTAATACTTGGCCATCCAACAATTCTGGCTCTGCTACTTCCTCTACCTTATGGGTATCAATAGGTCCGAATTCATTACAAACAAAAGCTTTCATAATTTTCTCCAATCTAAATATATTTATATTTTGCCTTATTCAATTGCAGATAGGTACTCTCCAAGAAAAGAATCAAAATCATCTTCTTCTTGAGCTTCTTTTAAATCAAATTCTTCTAATGATTTTTTAGCTTGCTTTTCTAAGT
Source organism: uncultured SAR86 cluster bacterium (assembly GCA_902578495.1). Classification (GTDB taxonomy): domain Bacteria; phylum Pseudomonadota; class Gammaproteobacteria; order Magnimaribacterales; family AG-339-G14; genus CACNYO01. The sequence continues at coordinate 62,853 of CACHCY010000002.1, read as the reverse complement.
ATCCTACGTCTTTTTTTAACCTGAGGATTTCTTCTTTATGATTTTTGGCAATCTGATCAGTGTACTCATCCCAAGATAATCCAGATGCAGTTATTTCTCGTAAAAGTTTTCCAGAAGGAGTCATATTTGAATCACTTATCTTTTGTCTTTGAGATTCAAGGGATCTCTTGAAAATGTTTTTATATTCCTGATTACCTATGCGACTTTCAAAATTGGTCATTTCATCAAGAATTTCAGCAGCTTTGTCTCTTAACGGTATCGAGCCTTCTTTAAACTGTAAGTTTAAGTCTTCGTCTCTTCCGAAAAGAACAACGTTACCCCAGTTGTTTTGTATTTTGTTTATTTCATCAGCATCACACGGCTGATCTTCGGATAGCAAACAATAAAAAAGAAAACTTTCTAAGAAGATTGCTGTTTCATCTGAAATACCAAATGGATCATATATATTATTATCCAAAGCTCTAATCTCAACGTATTCTATGCCGTTATCTCGAAGCGCGTTAATTGGCCTCTCTCCACTTCCCACTAATCTCTTAGGTCTGATCGAGCTGTAATATTCATTTTCTATTTGAATGATGGCAGTATTCAACTGAATGTATTCATCACCAACTTTTGTACCTAGAGTTTTATATCTCGGATGATCAGTTGTTAAAGCTTTTTTTAGATCAGCTAAATATTCCTCTAGATTGTTGTAAGCAATATTAAGGTTATCCTGTGATTTTGATATGTATCCTAATTCTCCCATTCTTAGGCAAGTTGCATTTTCAAGGAAAAGATCATTTGGATTTAATTCTTTTAGGCTATGCTCCCTGCCTTTTGCAAAAGCTTTAGGAACAATGGGGCTGCACCCAAAAAGATAAGTAATTAGCCATGCATTTCTTCGGAAGTTTCTTACCAGGCTCAAATATTTTTTATCTTTGAACTCTCTCAGTGTCTCGCCATCCTTATTTGCCCAATTTTCAAACAATTGATCATCAAAAGAAAAATTGTAATGTATGCCAGAAACCGTCTGCATCATGCTTCCATATCTGTGTGATAAACCGACACGATAAAGTTTTTTCAACTTGCCTGAGTTGGTGCCTCCATAATCTGCAATAGGAATAGTAGCTTCATTCTCTATAGACATGGGAATGCTCGCTGGCCAAAAGTCTTCATCAGTATTTTTTAAACAAAAATAAACGATGTCTTCTAATTCTTTGAGGCAGTTATTTAGGTCTTTATTTGGACCGGTGACAAGCTCTATCAAGGCTTCAGAGAAGTCAGTGGTAATACGAGAATTTGTCAAAGATGAGCCGTAAGCTTTTGGGTGAGCCCTAAGAGATATGGAGCGGTTACTTGATCTTAAATTTTCTTTCTCTATGCCCCTTTGCGAAAATTTTATGAAGTCAGATACATTTAATGCATCAAGATTTTCTAGAGAATCAAGAAATTCGTTGGACATTGCAGGTATAGATTATACCTTTGGACCAGCTGCTACTACTTCGGATGAAAGATTAAATTTTTCTATGTTATTTCTGAATTTTTCAGCAAGTTGTTTTGCTTCACTATCGTAATCTGATTTACTTCCCCATGTAGCAGACGGATTTAAAAGTTTTGAATCTACTCCATCAAGATTGACGGGTATTTCAACATTCATGATATCAAGCATTTCTGTAGACGACTCATGAATAGAACCATCTTGGATAGCTTTTATGACACTCCTGGTAACAGGAATATCAAATCTATTGCCAACTCCGTATGGACCTCCGGTCCATCCAGAATTAACAATGAATACTTTACTGCCAAAACTCTCAATTCTTTTCATTAAAAGTTCAGCATAAACTCTTGGCGGTCTTGGAAAAAACGGAGAACCGAAACAATGAGAGAAAGTTGAATCCAGATCTTTAGTCGAACCAATTTCTGTGGAACCAACTTTTGCGGTGTAACCGCTGAGAAAATGATATGCAGCTGCTTCTTTGCTCAGAATGGATACAGGTGGAAGCACTCCAGTTAAATCACAGGTAAGGAAAATAATTGCATTTGGCTCGCCTGCAAAATTATCTTTTAAATGACTGTCTACATGCGAAAGAGGATAGACAGCTCTGGTATTCTCCGTAATAGACTGATTAGCATAATCAATATCAATGGTATTAGGCTTCAGTATGACGTTCTCAACCACCGAACCTCTTTTAATGGCATCCCAAATAATAGGTTCGTTCTTTTGCGAGAGGTTGACAGTTTTTGCATAACATCCGCCTTCAAAATTAAAAACAATTCCTTCGCCCCAGCCATGCTCATCGTCACCAATCAACCATCTGTTTGGATCGGCTGATAATGTTGTTTTGCCTGTCCCAGAAAGACCAAAGAAAAGTGAAACATCGCCGTTCTCTCCTGCATTTGCAGCACAATGCATAGGTAAAACATCATGCTCAGGTAAGATGAAGTTCAAAACTCCAAACATAGATTTCTTCATTTCCCCTGCATAGGCAATGCCCAGAATAAGAACTTTTTTCTCAGTGAAATTGATCATCACAGTTCCATCTGAATTAGTTCCATGGACCTTAGGATCACAAACAAAACTTGGAACGCATCTAAGATTCCATAAACCTTTTCCCTTAGGGTTAAATGCATCAGGCCTTATGAGTAAGCTTTGGCAAAATACGTTGTGCCAAGCAAGCTCATTTTCAACAACAACAGGCTGGTAATGTTCAGCACTAGCTCCAACGTGAAGATCTGCGGTGTAAGTCTCTTTTCCTTTTAGATAGTCTCCGGATTCGTTCCAAAGTCGTTCGAACTTTTCCGACTCGATAGGCTGATTATTCTCACTCCAATCGACAACTTCTCTGGTGATTGAATCCTCGACAATGAATCTGTCTTTAGGGCTTCTTCCGGTTCTTTTTCCAGTGGTAACTATTAAGGCGCCATTGGATGCAGTTATGCCTTCCTTGTTATTGAGGGCAATTTCTATAAGATTATCAATCGGAATATTGTGATTCATTAACTGCTGTAAATTTAGATTGCATATTATGACACTTTATAATGCAAATTTAATCATCAAATAAGAATTATTCTCAATAATTATAAGACGTGAACGAAAAGATCAACTTCAAAGAAAACGAATTTGGGTACATCGAGTATAAATCCAAAAATCCGTATGAGTTTTACCAAATATTTAATGAGTTAGATCAAGCTGAACCTCAAGATGGTTTTGGCTGGCTAATATTTCCTGAGAAAGGAAACAAACCCTATCCTGTAGCGGTTTGCGTTCACGGTAGCGATAATTGGTCAGGTCATCATCACGAACATATCCTTAACTTTCTCGAAAATGGAATCGCAGTTTTTAGAGTGCATAGTTTTGATTCCAGAGGAGTTGCCTCAACAGCTGAAGACCAATTGGCTGTCACAGCTGCGATGATGATGGTTGATGCCGTTGAGCCGCTTAAGTTTTTATCCAGACATCCCGACATAGATCCGAAAAGGATTGGCATCACAGGCTGGAGTTTAGGAGGAATAGTTGCTTTCTATTCTGCTTGGGAGCCAATAATGGAAATTCTAGCTCCAGAAGGAGAGAGATTTTGCGCTCATCTTCCAATCTACCCTGCAACTTTTTTACAACCCGACGAACATCGCTGGAGCAAAGCTCCTATTTTAAGTTTAGTTGGAGAAGTGGATGACTACACTCCAGCTTCTTTAGTTAAAGACTTAACCAAACAGATGCAAGAAAATGGAGCTAATGCTGATGTCTATGAATTTAAAAACGGGCATCATTCTTTTGACTCTATAAACCCCGTGACCTTCTGGCCAGATGCTTTAGCAATTAGAGAAAAATTTGCTCAACTTGCTAGTGACGGCAGCATTAATTTCACTACTGATAAAGGAGAAATTATGTCAGCCAATTCTTTTGAAGATCGCGTGAAAATATTTGAAACTGGTGAAATAATATTCGGTGCTCACACCGGCGGAGAGTGGCAGCTTCGAAGAGAGGCTATGGCGAAAGCTTTAGATTTTATGAAAAAAAACTTACTTTAGTAATTTTTTCCTTCCCTTAAATAAACTTTCTCTAAATTCTGATAAAGATCAATTTTCTGCAGTTCCTTAAATTCAATCTCATTTCCAAAATGCATTGCTTTGGGACTTGTTGGATCAAATTTATCCCAGTTAGATTTTGGTTTTCCGTATTTGGCAATATTTGCCCAGTCCTTGATCATAACTCTAGATACTCTAATGTCTTTATAATTCCACGGCCAAAAAGGTATGGGACTTTGAAATAGGTAAAATAACTCTAAGCCATGGGTTGCATCCAAAGTTTGATTTTCCGAAGAAGGGGTTTTTTCAAAATAATAAAGATAACTATCGCCTCCATTTTTTGCGTACTGACTCGCCATCAAGTAGCCATCCCCTCCAAATGATAAATCGCCGTAAAGTTCTTTTGCTGCTCTCAAAGCCGAATAATCAAGATTTTCTGCATACTGCTTAACCTCATTAGGCAGAGGAATAAACGAAAAGTCAGAAAAATTCCAAACTTGAGTTATCCAGTCCTCTTCAAGCGGATCGCCTGAATAAATTAAAGGAAAAAGATTTGTTCCTTCATTCGCATTAAACCCAGCCACATAAATGATGTCATTGGTGTTTCCTTTCGTGAAACTAGCTTGAGTGGTTTCAGAAAAAACCCAGTCATCTTGAATCGGAAACCAAGACCAGTCCTTATCTTCATGATCGGAGTCTTCGTAGTAAAAAGCGTTTGCCGGTGCTGACCTTAAATCCTCCAACGTAGGGTTATCTTTCCCTGTGAAAAACTGAGCAAAGGATGCTCCCATTTCTTCTGCCGATGAAAACTCTCCAACTCTCTCCGTTAATTTTCTAGCTCGTCCTACCGTATAGCCACTTTGAGCTATAGCTTTATGAAATAAATCCTTAGCTAAACCGGTTGAAACTAAGGTCTCCACCGATGCCCCGCCTGCAGACTCACCAAATATAGTCACATTATTAGGATCCCCACCAAATTTATGAATGTTAGCTTGCACCCACTTAAGAGCATGAATTTGATCAAGAGTTCCGTAATTACCGGATACTTTTTTTGGAGATTCAGAGGAGAGCAAAGGATGTGCCATAAAACCCAATGGGCCTAAGCGATAGTTTATCGTTACCAAAATAATCCCTTCTTTCGCAAAGCTATCAGAGATATAAAAGCCACCCCCATCTCCTCCACGATAGCCACCACCGTGAATCCATACCATCACTGGTAAAGAACCGTTTTCAAGTTTTTTAGGCTTAATAATATTGAGATACAAACAATCTTCTGATTGTTCTGGGCTTAAATTTAAATCTGGTAAGTAGCTCAACAAGAAAGAGCCGTCTGTTATCAATCGTTCTTGCCACCATTCTAATCCAGCAGAGGTAATAAATATTTCAGCAAACCTTCCCAACAATCCATCTCCTTCTTGTGCCTGAATACAAGTCTTACTTGTGCTTTGTGCATAGAGAATTCCATCCCATCCTTCGTGTGATTGTGGAGTTTTGAATCTGAAGTCATTCACAGGAGCTTCTGCGTAAGGCACGCCAAGAAAATATTCCGTATCTTCTTTTTCGTAGCCAATCAAATCGCCTTGTTTGAGGCTTACGATTTTTGTTGGAGTTAATGTTTCCTCTTGTGAGCAACTTAAAAAAGTTATCACAAGCAAAATGCTTATTAAATATTTCACTTTATCCTCTTTATTTGGAAGCGCTTAAAACAGAACTTCTCTTTTTTGATAACGCCAGATCGCTAGTAAGTAGACAATCAATTCATTGACAAAAATCATTAATCCACCCGTCGACGGAAATCCATCGAGGATAAAGCTTAAAATTCTCCCTAATAAAAAGCACCCCAATACAATACAAAAAGTTAAATACGCGGTTCTCATTAATTTCACTTTCCATAAACTGAAAAGCGCAATGAAACCCATGCAAGCAAAAAATGTATAATTGGCTCTAATTTCACTGATGGCATTCAACGATCCAAGTTGCATCTCCAACATTGAAGCAATAAGCAATGGATTAAATAGTCCAATTAATCCAAATGCCAGCCATTCCAAACCAATTAATGTGAGGATTATTTTGTCTGTCATTGCTCTCTAAGATATCATTTTTGGTGCAAAATATATAAAAAGTTATGAAAATTTTTCTAACCATATTAGCTCTTTCATCGTTACTTCTATTTAGTTCAGATGATAGTCAATATGCCCAAACCATAAGGGAAACTGCCAAAGCTATGGGTTATCAACTTTCCGAAGACGAGTTGGAAATGTGGATTGAGCGATTAAAATCCTACAACTCCAATGATATTGAGAAGTTTGATGACGATATCAATGCGTTTGTTGAGCAGGACTTTATTAATCCGCCTAAAAAAAATGAATTTTTATTTATTGGCAGCTCTTCAATAAGACTTTGGAAATCACTGCAGGAGGATATGGCTCCTTTGAACGTTTTAAACAGAGGATTTGGTGGTGCTCATATCAAGCATATTAACCGTCACTTTGATTCCATTGTTTTGCCTTACGAGCCGAAAGCTATAATCTTTTTTTGCGGCACCAACGATATAGCAGCTTACAACCCGGTAGAGAAAGTAAAACTTGATTTTGAAATCTTTTATAACCGAGTTAAGCGAGATTTACCAAACACCAAACTGTTTGTTATTGAAATCCAGCCATCCCCAAGTCGTTTTTTTCAAAGGAACCTGCAACTTAAATGGAACGATCATATTGAAGACCTTGCTAAAGTTGATCCAAATCTTTTTGTTATCAATGTCTCTGAAACTATGTTTACAGAAGATGGAAAACCTAGAAGAGAGCTTTACATCCCTGACATGTTGCACATGAATCCAAGGGGGTATGCCATTTGGACGGGTAAGGTCAGAGATATATTAAGCGAGAATTATCCAATAGAAATGGGGAAAGAACTCCCTTGCGAGCGATTATTTGGGTGTCCAAGAGAATTTTCTCCTTCAGATTTACAACCCGTTGTCGAGGAAATGACTGAGGAAGTAAATACCTAAAACGCTTCTAAAAATTTTACGCCCAGACTAAAACTGCTATATTAAAGAGGAGATGAAAACTCGGGGTCGTAAAAATAAATAGAAAGGGGAAGAGCATGAAATCACAAGAGGAAATTTCATTAAAAAATAGACCAGAATCTTTGAAACCCGAAGGAGATTGGTCGAATATATTTTCTTATCATCCTATGGATGTTGAATTAAAAAGATCAGAAGGTATTCACTATTTCGATGTTAACGATAATAAATACATAGATGTGACAAGCGGTCCTTTTGCCTTCAGTCTGCCGCACAACGATCCAAGAATGAAGAAAGCTATTGCCGATCAAATGGAGGCTTTTTCACATATAACGCCAACCATGGCAAATCGTCCGCTAGCAAATTATTCAGCAAAATTGCAGGAAGTAACCCCGCCAAAACTAAACACTGTGTATCCTGTTTCAGGAGGTTCTGAAGCTGTTGAAACGGCGATAAAAGTTGCTCGCGAACATCACGTCACCAACGGTAATACCGATAAATATAAAATTATTTCTAACTATCAAAGCTATCACGGTATGACTCTGGCTACTCAGGGGCTATCCGGTAATCCTGCTTACGCAAAAAAATACGGTGCCATACTTAATAAATGGCCTCATATCCATCAGTACTCAGATCATGAGAAACCTGAAGGCATGAGTAGAGAAGATTGGGGGATGAAGTGTGCTCAAGAACTTGAAAAAGCTATTTACTTTGAAGGGGCAAATTCTGTTGCAGCCTACATCGCCACGCCTCACGGCTGCGGAAGTGAATACGCTGTGGTTCCCCCAAAAGAATACTGGCAAGAAATTAGAAGAATTTGTGACTACTACAACGTGCTCTTGATAGCCGATGAAGTGGTAACTGGTTTTGGTAGAACCGGAAAATGGTTTGCGATGGAACACTTTGGAGTAGAAGTCGATATCATGACAATCGCCAAAGGTATGTCGGGCTGTTATGTTCCTATGGGGGGCGTTGTCATTTCAGATGAAATCAATGAAGCATTTATTGAGAACAAAGCTGTTTTCGCACATGGTTTCACCAATTCAGGAAATCCTCTCGCCTGCGCAGCTGCTTCCACGGCTATCGATATTTATAAAGATGATAAGTTGATCGAGAACTCGGCAGCTATGGGTAAAAAAATTGAATCATACAAGGATATGCTTCTTTCTCATCCTACTGTGAAGGACATGAGAGGTTGGGGATTGATGTGGGTCTTAGAAATGGTTGAAAACAAAGACAGTGGAGAATATTTTTCCATCGAGAAAGGAGCTGAGGGAACCTTTCATTCAATAGCCATGCAAAACGGTCTCGTTTTTTATAGCACTATGTACGGTAGAAGAAGAGAGCCCCTATTTAAAAGAGGATTGCCTCTGATGATCAGTCCACCACTTTGCATAAACGAATCTCAAATCGAAGAGATGATGGACAAAGTCGATCATTCCATAAGTCTATGGGAAGCAGAAATGGGCGTTGCTTGAAATGGCTAATTCGCAGTCATGATTTAAGTGAGCAAACCAAGACAAATCATATCCATTGGCGGCGGGGGATTCGGAAGGAATCCTGGTGAAGGCATAATTGAGCAGTACATTCTGGATCAAACAAAGAAGAGAAAACCAAAGATTTGCTTTATTCCAACTGCGACAGGCGATCTAGAGGCTTACAAACTCAATTACTACGCAACTTTTGCTAATTTAAACTGTCAGCCGACCCATCTGGACTTTTTTAAACGCACTCCAGACTTAGAGAAGCTAATCTCCTCGCAAGATGCAATTTTTGTAGGTGGTGGGAATACCAAAAGCATGTTGGCAGTCTGGCGTGACTGGGGTTTGGATCAATTATTAAAAAAAGCTTATGAAAAAGGCACTGTGATGAGCGGAGTGAGTGCCGGAGCCATTTGCTGGTTTGAAAGGGGGATCACTGATTCTTGGGCAAAAGATTTAAAAATCATGGACTGTCTAGATTTTGTCTCCGGAGTTTGCTGTCCGCATTACGATGAAGAACCTCAAAGAAGACCAACGGTGCATAGAATGCTGAAAAGGAATGCATTTGAAGCGTGTTTTGCCATTGATGGCGGTTGCGCATTGCATTTAATTGATGAGAAACCTTACAAAGCGGTTGTTTTCAATAAAAGAAAGAATGCTTATGAAGTCACCAAGAAGAATACCAAGATTAATGAAAAACCGTTTTCTAAATTGGCAATTTATTAGTTATATTTGTATTTGAGAATCAAAGGAGAGACACATGAAAGATATATTTTCTATTAAAGGTAAAGTGGCGTTGGTCACGGGGGGCTCAAGGGGTATCGGAAGTATGATTGCCGCAGGGTTTTTATCCTCCGGAGCGAAAGTTTATATCAGTTCTAGGAAAGCGGATGCTTGTGATGAAACTGCAAAAAAACTCAGCGAAGAATACGGAGGTGAGTGCATATCCATTCCTGCAGACGTTTCCAATGTCGAAGGCATAGAAGCCCTAGCTGATGCGATCAAAGCAAAAGAGGACAAACTAGATATTTTAATTAACAACGCTGGAGTTGCTTGGGGAGAACCGATAGACACATATCCTGAAATGGGTTGGGATAAAGTCATGGATACCAATGTAAAAGGCATCTTCTTTCTAACACAAAAACTTCTTCCTTTATTAAGAGAAGCAGGAAAAACAGATCCTTCCAGAGTCATTAACATTGGATCGATCGACGGACTGAAGAAAGGCGCATTTGAAAATTTTGCATACGGTCCGTCCAAAGCAGCTGTGCATCATTTGTCTCGCGTGCTAGCTGCTTTTTTAATTAAAGAAAAAATAATTGTTAATGCCATAGCGCCTGGTCCTTATCCAACTTGGATGTTAAGCACTGGAGTGGGCTTCGGCGGCGATACCGATGTCGATTGGAGTCAGGTAGGCGATGCAAATCCAAGCGGCAGAGTTGGCGGTATTGAGGATATTGCTGGGCTCGCCATCTTTTTATGCTCCAGAGCAGGGGAATACATCGTTGGCCAAACTATTGCATCGGATGGCGGTGCAGTAGCTGATAGCAACTAATTAAGCTCCTCAAGGATGAGGGATTTATTTAACTTTAATTTAATACGACTTACCGTCGTCGGTTTCTTAGTCTTTGTGCTTTGCTCGATGTATTTTTATCCTGGTGGCAATATTCATGATGAGTCGCAAGTTGGTTATTCTTTTTCGCATAATTTCTTAAGTGATTTAGGAGCCTATTCAGCTCATAACGGAGAAGTTAATTTCTTATCTTCCGTGTTTTTTGCTTTTTCATTGGGTATTTGTTTTTTTGCTGGAATTGCATTTTTAAATTCTGTGCCGCCTCTGTTTAAAGAGGATGGCATTGATTATTGGATAGCCTTGACGGGTTCACTTTTTATTTTTTTTGGTATGGCTTTTTTTGCATTGGTTGGCTTAACCCCGCATGATTTGTATTTCGATGAACATGTATTTTATGCCCTCAATTCTTTTCGATTGTTGATTCCAGCTACTCTTTTGTATTTATTTTTAATGTTTAAAAACAAAGACATTGATAAGACTTACGCCTACGTCATTTTATTTTTGATGTTCGCGATAACCGCTTACGTTGTCTATGAGATATTTAGCGGTAGTCCAATGGAGAGTGAATCAGAAATGGTAAGACATGCAACGCTGCAAAAAATCATTGTCTTAATTAATATAGTTTGTATGTATTTCATCACGTATGCTTTTGAATCAAAAAAGACTTCGAGTCTTGTTAATTAAATAATTTGGAGAAAATTATGAGCGCACCACTTAAAATTTATGGAGTTCCATTATCCCAAGCGGTTAGGACTGTTATTTGGTTACTTCTTAATAAAAAACTACCGTTTGAATTAGTCGTCACTGTTCCTGGTTCGCCTAAAGCCAACGGTACTCGCGATCCTGAATACATGAAGAAATTCCCAAACGCGACTATTCCCGGTCTTGAGGAGACAGATTCTGGATTTCTCTTAGGTGAGTCTCTAGCGATCATGACTTATCTTTGCACCAAGCACGGATGGACAGATTTGTATCCCGATGATCCAGAGCGTAGATCAAAAGTTGATTCCATTTTGCATTATCATCACCGCAGTTTTAAAGAAGCTACACTCGCTTTTTTTGCCCCTAAAGTTAGGCCTGATTTAGGATTGGCTGAACCGGTCATAGAAATGTCGCGCCGAGTTTTTACCAACGGTCTAAAAGCGATGGAAACTCAATGGCTTGCTAATAACCAATACCTCACTGGCAATTCTCCAACCGTGGCAGACATGGCTGCCTACGTTGAGCTCGGTCAATTGAAAAAGGAATTTACCAATACTTTTGATTATTCAGAATTTTCAAATGTCTCCAGATGGTTGGATGATATGACTAAACTTGATGGTCACGATGATTCCCACCTGGTCTTAAAAGAACTTGGCGACATCAGTCAGGGTGCACCTGAAATGGAAAGGATCATGGGTGCAAACATGAAGGGTATTGAAATAGTGAATAAAAAAATTGCAGAAATGTGATTCGTATTTTTTACGTCGACGCATTCACTAAGGAGCTTTTTAAAGGCAACCCAGCTGCAGTTTGTATTCTTGAAGAATGGCCGGGCGATGATGTACTGCAAGCGATAGCTTTTGAAAATAATTTGTCTGAAACAGCATTTGTAAATTTAAGAGAGAATCCTCTGCAAATTAGATGGTTCACTCCCACTCTTGAAGTAGAGTTATGCGGACATGCAACACTGGCAACGGCAAGAATCTTATTTGATGAATATTTTCAAAACGTAACTAAGATTAGTTTTCAGTCAAAAAGCGGCGAGTTAGTTGCTTTAAAAAAAGACGATATGATCAATCTTGATTTTCCTATCGATCACCCAGCGGTTATCGAGTCAGAATCTCTCATCAGAGAAAGTTTGAAGTGCGAGCCCATAGAAATCTTAAAAGGAAGAAGCGATTACCTTGCAATTATGGCTTCCGAAAAAGATATAAAAAATTTACAACCAGATTTCTCCATTATGGCGGAACTAAATTCGAGAGGTCTGGTAGTCTCTGCTGAAAGCTCTAAATTTGATTTTATCTCGCGTTGTTTTTATCCCCAAACAGGTGTTGATGAAGATCCAGTGACCGGATCTGCTCATTGTATGCTCGCTGCATACTGGAGCGAGAAGTTAAATAAAAATAAGTTAAACGCCTATCAAGCTTCACCACGAGGCGGCTATTTGCAGTGTGAAATTTCCAACGAGAGAATTATCCTTGGAGGATTATCAAAACGTTATTTGGAGGGAACAATTAATCTTAATTAATTTTTATTTTCTAGACTGATTGCCTGCATCAGCTAGAGTCATAGCATCGATTAATTCTTTGTTAGTTTTTTCTCTTTCTTCCATTCTGGAGATATCCTCTTCATCAACACCTAAATCCTCGAGCACTTCTCGGTTGTGCATACCTAGACTAGGAGCGTGTGATTTAGGGAATTCATTTTGATCGGTAAAATTAAAAGGAGGTTTCGGCATACGCATTTTGCCAGCAACTGGATGCTCAACCTCGACCAAGGATTCTTGTTGAATTACTTGAGGATCTTCATGAATTTCATCAAGGGAGTTCACAATCGCCACAGGCACTCCAGCTTTATCCAGTTCATCGCAAAGAAATTCTGCATCGATGTCGGTAAGCAGATCTTGCACGTCTTCAAGTAAAGAATCTAAGTTCTCTACTCTTGCATCAGTGGTCAAATATTTTTCATTGGTGTGCAAATCAGAATTACAAAGTTCACAGAATTTTTGAAAGTCTGCGTCTTGTAAAAGAATGACGCTTAAATATCTTGTTTTAGTTTTGAAAATTGGAAAAGCATCAAAGAGGTCAGGTAAATATTTCACTCCGTCTCCCAAGAGAGTTTTGGACCACATGACATCAGGCCAAATGTAATAAAGCGCTGAATCCAGCATTGATATCGGTAAATACTGTCCTTTACCGGTTCTTTCTCTTTGTACCAATGCTGTGCTAATAGCTTGAGCGGCTGTTAGGCCAGTAACTTTGTCAAAAACTATGGTTTTAAAGAACTCTGGCTTTTCTGAATTTTGCGCAGCTGCCGAACCGGCCGTAGCTTGAATTAACGGATCGTAGACTCTTCTATTTATATATGGACCGGATTGTCCGTAACCAGAGATAGAGGTGTAAATAATATTCGGATTGGTCTTTTTTAAGGTTTCGTAATCGATACCCAATTTTTTCACAACTCCTGGACGATAGTTTTCTATCAACACATCGGCTGTATCTAAAAGTTTTTTTAAAACATCAAAATCCTTCGGTTCTTTGAAATCTAAAACGATGCAACGTTTATTTCTGTTGATAACAGAAAACATTGCCGCCATGCCGTCTCGTGAGCTACCCATCACTCTGGCCAAATCACCAATTAGTGGCGGTTCAACTTTTATGACATCAGCACCTTGGTCTGCCATCATCATGCCCGCAAAAGGCCCTGAAACTGTCGAAGTTAATTCGACCACTCTGTATCCATCTAACGGTCCAGACATATATCCCCCTAATCTATATTTTAAATTTAACTTAAATGATTTAAGAAGTTAATAAAGAAATGGCCTCTCTTGCAATCATGATCAGAAGAAAAGCTCCCCCAATTCCAAAAATGGTAGCTCGCCATCTGACTTGATTATGAGTCAGTTGATAAACCGAGTGGATGGCTCGAAATAAAACATACCCCCACGCAAGAACTAAATGCGTTAAGTCAGAATTTCCCATTAAAAATATGTAGATAACGACTGCATAAAATAAAGTAGGTTGCTCAAACAAATGATTATAGTTTTCCGTAATGAACCTATTTCTAGGAGTCATGTACTTTCTTATTTCATCAGAATGTCTTGCTACCTCGTTAGGTAATCTATTTGGATTTGTTGATCGTTTTGAAAGAGCTTGAATTCGAGAGATATATAAAAGCATCATTACCATAGCTGTAACAAATATCATGCCAAACATGGGATATAGAATTTCCATATTTTGTGTACCTCTTAATTACTGACTTATAAGTAGTTTACTATAAGGAAAAAATATCTAGAATTTACCTTTAAATGGGAGGAATGAATGTCGAATTTGAAAGATTTAAAAGTAGTTATAACCGGAGCTAGTTCTGGGTTTGGAATGGAAGCAGCGAAGCTTCTGGTAAAAGAAGGATGCAAAGTAACTTTAGGCGCAAGAAGAGAAGATCGTTTAAAAGAATTATGTTCCGAATTAGGAGATTCGGCAGCTTATTCGGTTACCGATGTAAAGAAAAAAGAAGATTTGGATGCATTGGTTAAAACTTCTATCGATACATTTGGAGGCGTTGATGCCATCGTCAATAATGCCGGCATCATGCCTTTATCCTTAATCAAGTCTGGACGTATTGAAGAATGGGATGACATGATCGATGTAAATATAAAAGGAGTGCTTTACGGTACAAACGCAGTTTTTAACCGTTTTATGGATCAAGGACACGGTAAAATTGTGAATATATCCTCAGTTGCAGGGAAGAGAGTCAATCCAGGTTCAACAGTCTACTCGGCAACAAAATATGCTGTTGATGCTATATCTCAAGGCACCCGTATGGAATCAGCTGGCGTGATTCAAGTTACCTGTATTTTTCCAGGCGCCTTTGTTACTGAACTGGCAAAGTCTGTTAAGGATGAAGCCGTGATAGAGATGTTTATGAAAAGAGGATTGGGCAAAATTGCTCAACCCGCTGATAAAGTAGCTCTTTCGATAAAATATGCTCTTGAGCAAGATCAAGGTGTTTCAATCAATGACATTATTATTAGGCCAACCGCTCAGGAGATGTAAAAAAACGAAAAATTATCTAGAATAAACTTTATGGAATCTGTAACAGCTGAATTTTTCTACCGAAAGCCTTTAAAAGATGGAGAGGCGAAGCCGGCCTTTGGTTTAAGTGAACCGGATCCAGATAGACCTGATCACAAAGGATTTTTAAAAGAAGTTAAAAATGCCCGCGAAGAAGAGCATTCTCTGAGCGAATCTGGCTTCATTCTTTTAGATCATAAATCTTCAATTGAAAATTTTTATAGCGATAAAGAAGTCACAGAAGTTTATTACGATGAGATGGCTAATCTGGTTAAAAAACAAACCGGAGCTAGCCAAGTATTTATCGTGTCTCATATCACGAGAAATGAAGCAGAAGCTGCTGAGGGTAAAAGATTAGGAGCTCACCGATTGGTTCATAATGATTTCACGCCTAATTTCAAACAAACCATTCAGCCACTCTTGGATGAAAGCAATTCAAATCCCAGTAGGATTACCGTATTCAATTTATGGAGACGTTTTGATGAAGACGGAGTCGATGCTCCTTTTGCCTTGTGCGATTCCAGAACGGTCTCCGAAAAAGAACTTATACCAACAGATTTATTTAATTACGGAAAAGAAGAAGAAAAAAGCGATACCCATGCTGACGAAAATGGTTTTACTATTGAAATTTATCAATCCATGAATAGCGATGAACATCAATGGTATTTCTATCCAAAAATGCATCGTGATGAAGTCGTTATGTTCAAAACATATGATTCAAATGAAAAGCCATTCATGCCGACGTTGCACAGTGCCTTTGATGATGCAGTTAATGGCAGTGAAGACGCATCTCCTAGAGAAAGTATAGAAGTAAGAGCAATCTGCTTTTACGATTAATTTTGACTGAGTTTAATGATCCTTTGATCCTGCCTTCCGGACAGGAGATTAAAAATAGGTTTTGTAAAGCAGCTATGACCGAAAGGGTGGCTGGACCAGATAATTTTGCTTGTGAGCGACATCACAAGATTTATGAAAAATGGGCAAAAAGCGGTTCGGGAATTTTACTGACTGGAAACGTACAAATTGATAGATCCTGCATGGAAGGTCCTGCAAATGTCTGTATAGAAGAGCACTCCTACCAGAATCAGATGCCAGCATTAAAAAAATGGGCACAGGTCTCTGAGACAGATGGTTCCAAGCTTTGGATGCAAATAAGTCATGCCGGCAGACAAACTCCAGGAGAATTAAATAAAGAACCTTTAGCGCCGTCTTCAACGGCTTTAAAAATACCTGGAAGAAATTTTGGTACGCCGAAAGCAATGACCGAAGAGGAAATTTTGGATGTAATAAAAAGATTTGCTTTTGTTGCAAAAATTGCCCGCGAAGCAAACTTTTCTGGCATTCAGCTGCATTCAGCTCACGGCTATTTATTGTCGGAGTTTTTATCCCCTGATATCAATCAAAGAAAAGATGCTTGGGGTGATTCGCTAGAGAATAGAGCAAGAATTCATTTGGAAATTATCAAAGCCTGCAGAGAGGCAGTTGGCTATGACTTTCCAATATCCATGAAAATGAATTCAGCAGATTTCCAAAAGGGAGGTTTTTCTCACGAAGAGTCCATTCAAGTTGCGAAAATGGTCAGCGATGCAGGTTTAGATTTATTGGAAATTTCTGGCGGCACGTATGAAAAACCAAGTCTTCTCGGTTATGACAACGTTGGCATGAATCCAAAAAGGATGGAAAAAAGAAAAGAGAGCGCCATCGCTAGAGAAGCTTACTTTTTAGAATACGCAGATGACATCAAAAAAGCTATTTCCATTCCTTTAATGGTCACAGGTGGATTTAGATCCAGAACAGGGATCAATGCTGCTCTTGCAAATAATGCCTGCGAGGTCATTGGAATTGGGAGGCCTTTATGCGCAGATCCATATTCGCTTCAAAAAATGATCGACGGTGAAATTGATCAACTGCCTGATTACGAAAAAACTCTCTCTGTTGGTCCTGGTTGGTTGTCCTCAAGAAGCCCATTTCGTTTAATTCAGGCAATAAATGCGCTGAGTTCGCAAGCTTGGTTTTACCTCCAAATAAATAAAATGGGTAACGGTGAAGATCCTGATCTAGCAAAAAAGCCTTTCGCTGCTTTTCGAGAAATTGCAAAAATTGATTCAGCAGCTTTTAAAAAATTCTCTGAGACTTAATGAAGATTCTTGCTTTAGGCGGAAGCGGAGGCATGGGACGGTTTGCTGTTCATTCTCTTATAAAGCATCCTCAAGTAGAAAGTATTTTAGTTGCAGATTTAAATGAATCTGCAGCAAAGAAATTTTCATCTACTCTTTCTAAAAAAACTTCTGGCATCGGCATCGATGTTACTGATAAAGAGGCTTTGAAGAGAGCAATGAACGGCGTTGACGTTGTCATAAATACAACCGGACCTTTTTTTAAACTCGCTGTGCCTATATTGGAAGCAGCTATTGAGACCAAAACGCACTACCTCGATATATGCGATGACTGGGAACCTACTGAAAAAATGTTTCTCTTAAACGATAAAGCGAAAGCTGCTGAAATAACTGCCATCATTGGTTTGGGTGCAAGTCCAGGGATTACCAACATGCTTGGATTAATCGCCATGAACGAGCTCGATCAAGTTTCTAAGGTTTACACCGGATGGGATATGTCCTCAGCACAACCCGAAGAGGAATCTTCTCAAACCGGAGTTAATGCAGCCATGGTTCATGGCATTGAACAAATAATTGGCAAGGTGAAAGTCTTTAGTTCTGGAGCATACAAAATGGTTCGTCCGCTTGAAAAGGTCACAGTTCAATATCCACAGCTTGGGACTTACAAAGCAAATATCTTTGGACATCCTGAAGCAATAAGCTTTCCGCATCATTATCCAGAAATAAAAGAATCCTTAAACTTAATGCATAGCAACGATGATTCGTTAGTAAGTGTGCTGAAACTAATTCGGTTTTTTATAGAAATAAAACTTTTGTCTAAGAATATGGCAGCAAAAATTTTAACTTGGTTGGAAGGAACACAATCTCCAGATGCAGAAAAAGCAGGAGTGGAAATGCTTCCCTCGGTTTATGGATATGCCGAAGGAATTAAAGACGGTCAAAAAATGTCAGTGGCTACAACATTTCATACCGAAGAAAATATTGACGATTTATCTATGGGAGAAGGCACTTCGTACCCGCTTGCTTGTGGAGTGAAAATGTTAGCCGACGGAGTAATTAATCAAACCGGAGTGCATGCTCCTGAATCTGGAATCATAAGCCCCGATCTTTTTTTTGCTTACCTAAGCAAAGAACTGCCAGGCGATATCTCCATCAAACCAGAAATCTCAAAAGCAGTAATTTCCTAAACTTTAATTTTTTTTACTAGGTATAGTTAGAATTTTAACGGGGGATTTATGTCTTTTTATCAAGGAAAGAAAGTTTTAATTACCGGTGCTTCAGCAGGGATAGGTTACGCGCTAGCAGAAGAATTAGCTCAACTAGGAGCAGAGATCATCATTACTGCCAGAAGACGCGATAGGTTAGATGAACTAGCTAGCAAAATAGAAAACCTGGGTGCGAAAGCACATGTGTTTGTCGAAGATTTATCTTTACCAGAATCCGGCACTAAACTTTACGATCAAATTAAGACCGCTGGTCTCAGCGTTGATATTCTCATTAACAATGCAGGTTACGGTCGCTGGGGTGAATTAACTAGCTTTGAAAGAGATGACTGCGCCAAAATGCTACAACTTAATGTAACCACCCTAACTGATCTTTGCCATTTATATCTTCCCGATATGGTCGCTCAAGGCGGCGGCGGGATTATTAATGTGGGATCAATGGCCTCTTTATCTCCGGTCCCCTACGCTAGTGTCTATTCATCCTCAAAGGCCTATGTTTTAATGTTTTCAGAGGCCATCAGATACGAATATCAGGATAAAGGCATCAACGTCATGGCGCTTTTGCCAGGCGGAACAGAATCAGAATTCGCCAAAGTAGCGACTGAAAAGTCAGAAAAACTCACTCAAAGATATCAACAAAGAGAAGGCTCAGTTTCTGGTGCAGCAATGCAAACTTCACAAGAAGTCGCTATTGAATGTTTAGAAGCATTTGAAAAAAATAAACAATTCGTATTGTGTGGAAGTCGCAATCGATTCTTACACGCCATAACAAGGCTTATGTCTAGAAAAAGAGTACTAAACATGGTTGGTGGCATGTTTAAAAAAGTCGCTGGCTAATATAATCTCAGACAAAAAGATTACTTAAAGTTTAAAAAGATATCCGTTGGAAAATAGCCCTATCTGGACATCCTTGACAGCAATTTTTTTCCAAAGTACGCTGCTGAATTGAATTGATTTTAGTTACTCAAAAAAGGGGAGAGTATATTGAGCCAACCTAAAATAAAGACTTTCAAAAAAGATATTTCAAGTGACGAGATGGTCAAGACTCTTCAAGAAGACGGGTGCTTTATTTTCGAAGACTTTCTCTCCAACAACGAAGTAAATGATATTGAGAGTGATTTAGATCCCTTTATTGAAGCTACTATGCGATCGAACACAAATTTCGGCGGTTTTAAAACTACTCGAACAGGAGCATTGATGGCCCGATCACCTAATTGTCGTAAATTGGCAATAAATAAGAGAATAATGTCTTTAGTTAAGTCCTTTCTTGGGCCTTACGCCAATACATTCCAATTGCATGTTACTCAAGTCATCAGAGTGCTTCCTGGGGAAAAAGCACAAATGGCGCATAGAGATAGATGGGCATGGAGCCAACTTCAACTTCCCGCAAACGAAGAACCACGAGTTAATCCAGTGCTAGCTAAAATAATGACAGAGATAGAACCTCAGTTAAACTTCATGTTAGCTATTACCGATTTTAATGAAGAAAATGGTGCGACTCTTGTTGCGCCAGGCTCGCATAAAAGTGCCGATGATGCTCAGTTGCCTGATGAGTCTTTTGTTCCAGCTGAAATGAGCAGAGGTTCGATGTTAGTTTTTTCCGGTTCCATTCTTCATGGGGCTGGATCAAATACAAGCAATAAAGATCGTATCGGACTCAATATAGATTATTCCCTTGGATGGCTTAGACAAGAAGATAATCAATATCTTTCATGCCCACCAGAATTGGCTAAAGACTTCGATCCAAAACTACAAGCGCTGTTGGGTTATGCTGTCGCTGGACCTTCGTTAGGATATTTTACGCCACCCTTACCCGCGGGAGAGGATTTGACTGCACCACAGTATGCCCTCAAAAATACTTTATCAAATATAAAACTTGATCCTGATGGTCGTTTGGAATTAAACGAATAAACAAATTAATCTTAGAAAGGAGATTTAGTTATGAAATTGGAAAATAAAGTATCACTAGTGTCTGCATGTGGTAGAGGCATTGGAAAGGAAGTTGCTCTTACGTTAGCAAGAGAAGGATCAGATTTGATTATCAATTCCTTTAGCGAAACGAATACCGAATCATTAGTAAACGAATTAAATAAGCTTGGTATAAAGGCAATAGGCGTGTCAGGAGATATAACTAAATCTTCTGTAATTGTTGAAACGGTTAAACAAGGGATAGATACTTTTGGAAAAATTGATATTTTAGTTAATAACGTTGGTGGTGGTGCAGCCGCTGAAATTAAAGATAAGGATAATCCTCTAGCTGAAGCAGAGTCAATTTGGGATGGAACTTATGAGATGAGCTTAAAAGCTCCTGCTCTTATGTGTGAGGCAGTTACCCCGCATTTAATTGAACAAGGTTCAGGCAAAATAATTAATATGTCATCTCTTTCGGGCAGACCGGGTATGCCGCATGTAGATTTAGTGCCTATTTCAGCAAGCTATCACAGCGCTAAAGCTGGATTAATAAGGTATACGCAAGTTCTTGCTGATCAGCTTGGTCGTCATAACATCAACGTCAACGCTATTTGTCCTGGGATAATTTATACCGATGGTTGGCGGGAAATATCTGAGGCAATGGTCGAGAGTCACCCAAAGTTTAAAGGCGAAGATCCTCGTGAATGGTTCCTAGGTGTTGGCGAAGGTAGGTATTTAGGAGAAGGCATCCCTCACACCGCTATGCGTCGAGAACAAACTACCGCAGATGTCGCAGAAGCTGTAGTTTTTCTTGCTTCAGACGCTGCAGCAAATATAACAGGTCAAACTTTGAATGTTGATGGTGGAATGGCCAAAGATTAAGCGATCAAATATAAATGCAAAAAAGAATTTTTAAACCCTTTGGTTCTGTCAGCGCTTTAACGCTTGGCGGGGGTGGCATCGGCAACGTCTGGGGAGAGACATCCAGAGAAGAATGCGTTGCCTCAGTAAATCTTGCCCTCGAATCTGGAATCGATCATTTGGATGTGGCTCCTATGTACGGCAAAGGCGAAGCTGAACGAGTGGTGGGTGAAGCTATTAAGGATAAGAACAGGTCTGATTTTCGCATCACTACAAAATGCAGATTGGGTACGCCAAATGATGAAGAGGTTTACGACAAACTCAATGCTTCGTTAATCAGAAGCCTCGATACGATGGGCACCGATCATGTGGATCTATTTCTATTGCATTCCCAGTTGATTGAAGACGATTATGAACTGCCTGTTTTAAACGAATTAAGGGCAACCAATGCAACCACCCTTAAGTGTTATTACGATGCAGTGATTCCTGCATTTGAACAACTTAAAAAAGAGGGCAAGATTCTCAATTGGGGCATTGGGCTTGGTCAGGAAGAAGCATTAATACACGCCATCAACAGTCAAACTCCGCCTGATGCTATGCAATGCGCTGTCAACGTCTTAAATTCCATCGGCGCTATTGGCTACATCAGCAAAAAGTCGAATCCAAATTTAATTCTAGAAGAATGTCAACAGTTGGATATACCTATTCTTGCCATTCGCGCCGTTCAAGCCGGTGCTTTAACTGATCAGATGGACCGAGAGCCGCATCCTTCAGGCATGGATAAAGCAGATTTTGATGATTTTGATAAAGCAGCACCTTTTAGAAAGCTAGCTGCAGAGTGGAATGAGTCCACTGCTTCGCTGGCTCATCGATATGCTCTTTCCACAGATAAAGTGGGATCCGTAATTTTGGGCATTAAAAACAGAGAAGAACTCATTGAATGTTTGGATTCCGAAAAAAAAGGGAAACTTTCTGAAGAGCAAATGAATATTTTAAATAACCTTTTTTAAATAAATAAATTTATAAATGGCAAAAATTAATATTTGTTCCCTTCAATTAGATTTAAAAGATTCTGATAATTTTGAAAAAATAAACTTAGAGGTCGATAAAGTTTTATCAGAAGATGAGCAGACACACATGATTGTTCTGAGCGAACTTGCAGTTTCCGGAGTTAAGCCTGATGAAGAAAAATCGTTATCAACTTTTTTACCTTTATTTTCTGATTTAGCTAAAGAATACGATACCTGGTTGATTCCAGGTACATTTCATGAATTTGAGGACGATGTTATTTATAACACCTGTCCGGTTATTAACAATAAAGGTGAGTTAGTTGCCAAAGCCAGAAAGCTATATCCATGGCTACCATACGAAAACCAAATTACTCCAGGCAATGAAATTTGTACTTTTGAGTACCCAGGAGCTGGCATCATTGGCGTACATATTTGTTATGACTTATGGTTTCCAGAGACCAGTAGGGCGTTAGCCATGGCTGGCGCAGAGTTGATTATCAATCCAACTTTGACCCCGACACAAGACAGAGAAATTGAAACCGTTATGGTGCGAGCAACCGCAGCGCAACAGCAATGTTATTACCTTGATGTAAATAGCATTGGCGAACAAGGTTGCGGTCAATCCATTGCTTGCGATCCTGAAGGTAACGTTTTGCATGCCTCAGACGATCAAGAAGATATCTTTACCGTTGAAGTTGATTTTGATTTTGTTCGAAATTCCAGAAAAAATGGCATCATGGGATTAGGCCAAAATTTAAAAAGTTATCGAGACAAACCCTTTTCATCTATGATTAAAGAGAAGCGAAACAACAATTATCTAGAATCGTTGGGTGCACTTACTCAACTTAAGAAAGAAGATGACTAAAAATTTTAATTTAGAATCTCTCGATAAAGATTATCTTTTTCATCCCGTTACCAATTTAAAAAGTCATTTAACCGATGAGATGCTTATCTTAGAGAAAGGTGAAGGAATTTATGTCTTTGATAAGGATGGGAAACAATACATTGATGGTTTAGCAGGGCTTTGGTGTACCTCTCTTGGTCACGGAGTTAGCGAGTTAGCAGAAGTTGCCAAAGAACAAATGACTAAACTGGGATATTCAACTTTGTTTTCCTCAAAATCTCATGAGCCGGCTATTCTATTAGCTGAAAAGTTAATTGAAATGTCTCCATTCTCGTCTGGAAAAGTTTTTTTTGGCTTATCCGGTTCCGATGCTAACGACACACAATACAAATTATTCACCTATGCGAATAATAAGCTTGGCAAACCGGAAAAGAAGAAAATTCTTGCTAGAAAAAAGGGTTACCACGGGGTTACGGTTGCGAGCGCTAGTATGACTGGCCTGCCTAATCAGCATAAATTATTTGATTTACCTAAGGAACATTTTATCCATACCGAGACTCCTCATTATTTTAAAGAAGGAATGGACGATGAAACCGAAGCTGATTACTTGGTCCGACTGACTAAAAGTTTGGAAGAGTTAATTGAAAAGGAAGGGGCAGAAACAATTGCTGCGATGATCGCTGAGCCATTGATGGGCGCAGGCGGAGTCATTCTGCCGCCAGAAGGTTATTTTCCAGCAATTCAAGCCACCTTAAATAAATATGATATTCCTCTAATAGCAGATGAGGTTATTACAGGGTTCGGTAGAACGGGAAATGCTTTTGGCTCTGAAACCTATGACATTAAACCAACTTCAATGACCTTAGCGAAAGCTCTGTCTTCAGGATACATTCCTATAAGTGCAGTTATTGTGAACGATGATCTATTTGAACCTATTAAAGAGGCTAGTGGGGATATAGGTGTATTTGGTCACGGTTACACCTATACCGGTCATCCGGTTTCTTGCGCGGTAGCTCTTAAAACATTAGAAATTTATGAGCGAGATAAAACTTTTGACCACGCTAAAAAAGTTGGCGAATACTTTCAAAATTCTATGAAAGATATCCTTGTGGAAGACTACGTTGGTGAAGTCAGAGGAATTGGTTTGATTGCTGGTATTGAATTGTACAAAGATCCTTCAAACAAGATTGCATTTGAAGAAGCAGGCAAAGCCGGCAAAATTTTAAGCGATGCCTGTCAAAAGAATGGTCTTATTGTGAGACCAATATTGGATACCATTGCTCTCTGCCCACCTTTGATTATTTCTGAAAAGGAAGTTGATGAGATAACAGACAAACTAAAAAAATCTTTGCAAGAAGCAAAAGATGAGATAATGAAAGTTCATTAATATGATGGTAGGAGTCATAAATGGATTGTGGATGCGGAAGAAGTCCAACCGGTAAATGCATAGGTTGGCATAAGCTATCTGAAGAGGAATATTTAGAAGCCAAGAAAAATTATCAAGAAAAAGATAAAGTCGAAGATTAATTGACAGTCAATATTGGTTGATTAATGGTAATCAATCTGAGGTTATCTTTTTGATAAAAGCTATTTCTTTTTCATCATAGGCAGACCCGTCTTGCCTAAAAATATCGTGAAACCAAACATCAGGCTCAGGGAGAGGCTCTCCTTCTTTAACAAAATCCCCTTTATCTTTAAGTTCTTTGATTTTTAAGATGGTTTCCCAGCCAAAATGAGTCTGACTTTTACCTGCAACAAGGCCCCAGTTATAGGCCCCTATGTTGTGCTCTTTAAAGATAGGCAAGGTAAATTCAAACGTCGTACCAAATTCTCTTGCCATGTATTCGGTACATATAAGAGGCCTACCAATTTCTTTAAGTTCTTCAATGATAGGAATTACCTTTTGGTGTTCATAGACATGGAAAGAAATGACATCTGATTTTTCTTTATTAGTCTGAATATTTTTATCGCCAATCGTGCCATCAAGGCAGGCAGTTAGAGGCTGGGATGGACGAACTTCAAAGGCCCAATCCCAAACTTTGGTTAAAAGAATGTTAGATTTGTCTCCAATACCAAATTGACCCGGTTCGTTGTAGAGATCCCACATTAAGATTCTTTCATCGTCTCGAAAATAATCGAGAATTTCTTGAGTAAATAATTTAAGTCTAGCTTCTTCTTTCTTATTACCTTTTACAATTTCTCTGACAATTTCGTGTCCAGGACTTTGTTTCCAACCAGAATTATGAACTCCTCTCACGGGCAGAGGTTGTTTGCCAAGCTTGGGAAAAGGCCTATGACAATCGTCAAAGAGAACTAAGATAGGCTTTATATTATGATCTGCACAAAAGGTAAGGATTTCATTTAGGCGTTTTATAAATTTTTTTTTATCTTGCCAGAGCAAATCATGAAGATAAATTCGCAAACTATTGAAACCAATTTCATTTGCCCAACCGATTTCTTTATTATTTGTCGCAGGATCAAAACTATCCTCTTGAAACATTTCCAACTGATTAATGGCTGTGCTTGGAAGATAATTACATCCAACTACCCACTTATGATTCGAGTACCATTCGTAAATATCCTTTTTATTCCACACTACGTATTAGTTAAAAATATTTTCTGTATCTTTGAGGAATGTTTCTTATAGCCTGAAACGATAGAAGTGAGAAATTCTCGTTTTTCCTTATACGGCATTGAAAAGATATCCACACCTTCAGAATTATCAACAAAGGCGATGTCTGGATCTTTCCCAGCTAGCAATGAGTGTAGTGAACCAAGAAAGTTCCATCGATAAGTCTCTCTTATATTCTCAAATCGATCTAAAAGTTCTATAGGATCTCCTTTTAGCTCTCCTTTTTTAATCACTTGTTTGATCATCTTGTTGGTCACACTTTTTGTATTTTCATCCCAAAGCTTCATTAAAAAGGTTGGATTTTCTGCTACCCATTCAAGAATGGGCGAGCCATAAAAAGCATGAAATTGGAAATAATTCCTTATAAAAATTTGTTTCAAGGGGCTGGTTTCATGATCAGAGAGTTCGATAACAAAATCCTGAATATTGATAATCACCTCCTTTGTTATTTCCTCAAAAAGATCTGTGATATCTGAAAAATGATTATAAAAAGTACCGTAGCCCAATTTTGCTTCTTTGGTGACCTTAGTAACGTCTATGTTTTTATAACCATCCCGTTCAATAAGGGTTGCTGCAGCTTTGACTAACTTAGTTCGGTTGGTTGCTTTTCTTGTTTGCACATTGTCATCTTACATAAAAATGACAAAAAAATGATTTTATGTCGATTTATTTTTTATCTGCTACAGCTTTTATGAATTTAGGGCCGATCCCGCAACAGCCACCTATTATGGTTGCCCCAAGATTTCGCCATTCTTCTGCAAATTCTAAAAACTTTTCAACTGACAAATCTATTACTGATACTTGAACATCGTTATCAAGGGTCCAACCATCAGGAACATTAAAGACATTCGGATAGCCACCTATTGGTTTTTGAGTTAATTTTTTCAATTCTTTAAGCCCCTCAGTAATCGCGTAGGGATCTGTACAGTTAAATAAATATGCCTCAGGCTTTATCGAGGCAGAAGCGTTGAATGCCTCTTTAATTGACTCTCCGCTACGCAGTTGATTTTTTTTATCTTCTTTAAGCGACCATGCAATCCAAACAGGCTTTTCATTATCAAGATTATCTAAAGCTTGTATGACATGTTGCATCTCTTTTATCGATGACATCGTCTCGAAAATAAAAATATCAACATACGGAGTAAGTTCCCTAATAAGAGTTTCATAAATTGGAACAGCTTCTTCCTTGTCTATGACAAGATCAGGTCGATAGCTTTCTTCTAGCGGCGGCAAAGATCCTGCAACAATAACTTTTTTTTTGGAATCTTTTACGGCTTCTCTTGCAAGCTTTCCAGCTAAATGAATAAGTTCGGGCATTTTATCTTCAGCTTTTTGTTTAGATAAATAACTGGGAATGGTTGAATACGTATTGGTGATTATCAAGTCAGCACCGGCATTAATATAATCAAGGTGAATTTCTTTGACTAACTCAGGGGCATCGATGAGATACTGAGCTGACCAAAGGCCTGTAACAAGGTCGGATCTTCTGGCTAGAAGCTCATTCCCCATGCTTCCATCCATCACAATCATATTTCTTGAATATTAGTCGTTATCTAGAGCAGTATCGTCGGTTGAGAACAAAGCAGCTTGCTCAGGTCTTACCGAGCTTATCCAAATGGGTGTGGACCAAGCTCGTTCTTGGATTAACGTTTCTAAATCTTTTCTAATTGTAGATTCTGTTTTTATCGCATCCCAAGTAGACCATCTGCAAGTAGGATTTTCTAATACTCTGACGTAGTAAAAGTTTTTCTGTGTTGGATCATAATTCTCATCGGTCCAAATAGTCTTTAGTTCAGCAGCACCTCTATCCATAGAAAAAGCACATGTTTCTACATCAACTTTTGCTCCGTTGTCAGGACAACGATTAGTTTTAGGGTTAACTTTCAGACCGTTAGAGCATACGACATCAATGACTTCTTCGTTAGGCATGGCATCAAATTCATCTACGGTACCTTTGATGATTTGAATTCTCTGCAGCGGGGCGCCGTTTTTATCTCTTTGAGCCCAAACTATGAAAGACGGCTTTTCATCTTTATTGTAAGCAAGATCTCCACCCATGCTTACCCCTTTCTCATATGCCTTTGCAATAACTCCCTCATCGTCTAGATCCAGTTCATCTAAGCCAAAGCCTCCAAAGAATCTTAATTTAATTCTAGTGCCTGAAGTTGCATAAGTTTCTTTTCTTCGAAAACCAGCAAAGATAGACTCTCTGGTATTTTCTTCAGCCCAGACTGCAGCAATTCCTGACGCTCCCCAACGAGAGTAGTAGGTATCTAAGAAATATTCTTCGTCTTGTTCAACAAATCGATAAAGACCCTGAGTGTTAACCGATGAAGTTATTTGATCAATATCTTCTTTGGCAAGAGGGGTTGATCCTCTGAGCCACGTTTCACCATCTAGTAAGCCTACTTTTGACCAATAATTAGACTCATCAAATGAAGAGGCTGCTGTATGCGTGTCGCTGGCTCCAACTAAACCAAATTTGTAGGGATTTCCTTTACCCTCCCATTCGGCTAGCATTCCGCGAAGGTAAGCATCTCTGACGTAACCACCGTATGGAATTGAATAAATATTCTGTCCGATTCTAGAAGGAAAGATTTCAAAATTAGCCCACTCGTCATTTGGCGATAGAAGAGGGTGAGTTTCCGATGTTCCTTTAACTTGAGTTACCTCTACAAGAGGCTCATTACGCATCCTAAAAGCAGCGTATTCTTTATCAACCACTTCACCGTTCCATTTTTCATCTTCAAACATCTGACCATTAGAGCCGTTACTGTTATGTGGTATTGCTATGCTATCAATACCTTTTTCATCTCTCAGCATATCCATCCAAGTCCAAAGATCCTCTGGGTTTATTGAATCAATTCTTGAAAACGGTCTTGTAGGTACTTTAGAGCCTTCAAAAATAACATTCCTATGAAGGTTTTCGGAATTCGCCATTGAAGATGTGAATTCGTACGCAATAAAAGTTGTTAATTTCCCAGGTTCATAATTTTCTTCTGCTGATCGAGCTACATCTGCCCAAGCAGCGAGATGAGTTCCATGATCGTACATGTCACTGGATTGGGATAAGTTGTTGGTTCTCCAAGCATTTATTACTCCGATGACATCGTAGTCAGTAAGCGTTCGGACCATATTTCTAAAAGCACCAACTCTCTGAGGGATTGAGTCTAAATTCACATTGCCTTCTGCATTAAGGTCATGAAAGTGATCCGCTCCAGGAAGCTTTGAAGCTTTAGATCCAACATCAGCCCATCCAGGAACCATACCCATGAAAAAACCATGATCGGTAACAGCATAAAAATCCAATGGCTCTCTTAGTCGTTGATCGAAACCTAGCGGATGTTTGATTGCTTCTCCGCGAGCGAATCTATAAGCATCATCAGGAGTAGCAGTCGTTCCAAAAATATAGGCATCGAATGAATGTTTAGTGTGGACGTGGAGATCACCAAAAAAAACGTTTCTATCCTCACTGTATGCAGGCCTAGCATTCTCCCTTTTGCTTAGGTCTGCTCGTTCTGAGAAGTCTTTTGTTTGTTTGAGGGAATCGGAACAACCAATGAATATTATTGTTAT
Source organism: uncultured SAR86 cluster bacterium (assembly GCA_902578495.1). Classification (GTDB taxonomy): domain Bacteria; phylum Pseudomonadota; class Gammaproteobacteria; order Magnimaribacterales; family AG-339-G14; genus CACNYO01. Next base: position 33,823 of record CACHCY010000002.1, on the reverse strand, counting down.
TGATATAAGTAAAACTTTTAACATTTTTCCCCCTTTCTTCAGTCCCAAAGACTCACTTTATTAATAAGTATTCTCTCAATAGAATAGCTAAGAAAATATGACATATTTAATGTCAAAAGTGAATAATTTAATGAATCCAATTCATTTAGACTTCGATCGAAATTTTGCCAAAATGTTTGTTGTCCATCTGAAATTGAAACGCTTCGCCTAGCTTCTCTAATTTAAAAGTATCGCTAATTATCGGTCTGATATCAGTCTTATTAAGAAAGGCAACCATGTCTCTCTGAGATTTTTGGCTACCCATGGATATTCCTGAAGTACGAAGCTGTTTAGCGAAAAGTCTTGGCAGTAAAATTTCACTGGTGTTGCCGTCTAGGATTCCAATGATGGAAATATGTCCACCTAGCTTGGCGCATCGTATCGATTCATTGAAAGATTCTCCTCCAGCAACTTCAACGACATGATCTACTCCTTCATTCGCGGTTAATCTCAAAACTTCTTTTCCCCATTGCGGATGTTCTTTGTAATTAACTACTTCATCAGCGCCTAGGGATTTTAATTTTTCTGCTTTTTCATCGGAAGAGGTTGTGGCAATTACATTTGCCCCGTGAGCCTTAGCTATTTGAAGAGCAAAGATGGATACACCGCCGGATCCTTGGACTAAAATAGTTTCGTTTGGTTGCAGGTTTCCTTCCTCCATTATTGCTCGCCAAGCGGTAAGTCCTGCGCAGGGCAATGTAGCAGCTTCCTGCAAAGACCAATCCTTAGGGATCGGTGTTAATGCATTAGCCTTGATGGTCATGTACTCGCTTGCGTAACCGTCTTCGTTATCTCCAATGAAGCTGAAGTATTCGTATTTTGGCGGACCCTCAATCCATCTTGGAAAACTTACGCTCATCACTTGATCTCCGGTTTTCCATTCATTGACTGACTCACCGATTGCTTCGACGGTACATCCAGCATCTCCAAGAGGTACTCTTTTATCCTCGGTCGGAATAAAGCCAAGAGCAACAAGAAGGTCATGATAATTAAGGCTACTATGCGAAACTTTGAGGAGAACCTCATCGCTCTGAGGTTTTGGTTGCTTTGCATCCACAAACTTAAGGTTATCTAGCCCACCTGGTTTTTCTATTTCAATTCTTTTCATATCTTATTTTCCTAAAAAAGCATAAAAAAACACTTTTTTAATAACTTTGAGTTACATATATATAAAATCAATCTAATTTTGCATGCATTTCACAAAAATGCACTCTTTTAGATCACTTGGTCGTTTCACTTTCCCTATAATGCATTCAAGTTTTTAACATATTAACAATTTTTAAAGGAGTAATATAAATGTTTAATTTCCAAGTTTTTACCGGAAGCGTAGGACTAGCTTTTTGCTTGGGATTTTTGATATATCTAGGCAGCCTTGGATTCGCAAGTTTTAGCCTACTCTAATTAAATTATTAGAACATTTCCCCCTAGACCCTTCAGTTTCTCCCAATATATACCTGAAGGGTCTAATCTAGAACAGAACACTATGGATTACGAAACTTTTCAAAAACTCAGAAACCTTCTCATCATGTTATTTTTTACGACAGGTTTCTCTATCGGATACTTTATTTCTCAAGTTATCATATAGCGTGACTAATCGCTGCACTAACTGCAAAAAGAAACTTCCGCTGCATTTTTTCGACAAAGACCGTCACGGAGTGATGGGATTAAAAAATGTTTGCAGGACTTGTTTCTCTTCTTTGGCCGCTAGGACGAGCAACTAAGCTGTTGATTTTGTTGTTCCTTAGGAGCAGGCTGACAATACTTATCCATCGACTTACCTAAATCCACGTACGGATTGCTTAACACTTTAGTCAACTCATCAATTTTCTCTGCTTTTCCTAGCTCTGCATCCTCAATGGCTGATTGAGCAAGATAGTTTCTAAGAATGTATTTTGGATTATTCTTATCCATCAATATTCTTGAATCCTCGATACTGTTTTCGTCTTTGCTCAATCTATCTTTATAAGAAGCAAGCCAAATAGAAAATTTTTCAGATAATTTGAAATTATCCGAAGATGAAATCATTTTAGATAGCTCTCTAAAGGTATTGGTATAGTCAAGTTTTTCTGTTTCCATAATTTCAAATAGACCAAGAAGAAGATCATAGTCGCTATCCTGAGCACTTTTAAAGCCAAGTTTCTTTCTATATTTTTCAATCAAGGAATCGTAAAAATAATCATTGAATTTACTCAAAATATCTCTCAACTCAGTTTCACTAAACAAGTCAATAAGAGCTGAGGCAAGGGCGTAGCAGTTCCATTCTGCAATGCTTGGCTGATTTGAAAAGCTGTAGCGTCCATGGGAGTCGGTGTGATTGCAAATGTAGTTAGGATCATAAGTTTCCATGAAAGCATAAGGACCGTAATCAAAAGTTTCACCGAGGATGGACATATTATCGGTGTTCATCACCCCATGATTGAACCCAACGCTTTGCCAAGCCGAAACCATATGAGCTGTTTTTTTCATTGTTGCATCAAAAAATAATAAGTATTTGTCAGAGTCTTGTTTTGTATCTGGGTAATAACAGTCAATGACATGATCAAGCAGAGTTTTCACGCCATCTGTAATTTTGTTGTGATGGAAATATTCAAAGTGTCCAAATCTAATGTGTGTTTTAGCGGTTCTAACAATCATTGCTCCACGTTCTGTGTCTTCACGCATCACCGGTTCGTTACTACCGAAAAGCATTAAAGATCTTGAGCTTGGAATGCCTAAACCAAACATGGCTTCACCGCACAAATGTTCTCTAACCGATGAACGAATAACAGCCCTGCCGTCACCAAATCTCGAATAAGGAGTCTTTCCAGCACCTTTAATATGAAGATCAACCAACCCTTCGGGAGAATCAATTTGGCCAAAAAGGATGCCTCTGCCGTCGCCCAACTGATTCACCCAATTTCCAAATTGGTGACCTCCATAAACCATTGCTAAGGGAGAAGCTTTTTCAAAAATTTTACTGCCGTTAAAAATTTGCATCAGTTCTTCTGGGTCGTCATCGATACCCAAACTTTTTGCCAAGTCATGATTAAAGTGAAGTAAAAAAGGTTGATCAAACGAAGACCAGCTCTGTTTAGTATAAAAAGTACTGGGCAAATTAGAAAAAGGATTTGCAAATTTTATGTTTTCAAACATTTTTTTTTAATCTAAAAATGACAACGCATCTAAGTGCAAAGCTTGCCAGGCTGATCTTTCTGCCATCACAGCAAACATTTCATCACCTCGGTCTGTTCTCTCTACAATCATTGCAGATAAAACAGCCATTAAAAAGCCCACAAATGAAGCGCGTCTGTAATCATCCCAAGCCTGTTCAAAACTGTAACTATCACTAACCTGAAGTAAATCGTAATATCCCTTAACTAAATCATTCTCATTATTGGCTCTTTCGTTAGGATCTCGAAAACTTGTCGATATGCAATAAGCAATATCATTCAGAGGCAAGCCGACTGCTGCAGTTTGCCAATCTAAAAGAATTGCTCTGTTATCTCTATCAGTAAAGAGGAGATTATCCAGCCTCAAATCACCTTGCACTAAAGTCATAGGTCCTTCTCTTACATCAGCATACTTATCGTAGTTAGCCAATAAAGTATCTCCCATTTCAAAAATATCTTTTGAAATTCTTCCCTCATACCTGTTCTTCCACTCAGGGTAGACAGCAGGAAGAAGCTCAGCAGCAAATTTTTTCCTTTCCTCGCTAATACCGTAGGTAAGCCAGGGATAAGTTAGTAAAGTTTCATCGTTCCAATAACTTTTATGAAGTGCTGCGGCTTCTTTTAAAACCATCGCAACTTCATCGCTGGAACAACCATCCATCTGAGGAATCTGTTTGGCAGGCTGCATATCCTCGAGCAACAAGATACCATCACTCGTTTTTGGATCGTAATCTACAAAGTAAGGCTCTGGAACTCTTGCAGAGCATCTAGCAGACAAGTGTTGATAGAACGATACTTCTATTTCATATAAATGTAGATTTCTTGCGGTATCTCTACTTGACGAATCTTCAGCAGGGCATTTTGCAATCAATGAAACAGGAGAATATTTTATGTCATTCCAATTCAGGTTGACTCTATAACAATCTCCAACTTGGCCTGAACCTACCGGTTCAAAGTCAAAACTATCTAAATCAGATTCTTCTCGATTAAACAAATTCGAAATAAATTCTTTTGTTAACTGATTTGGATGATCCAACATTTTAAATATCTTGAATTATCGATTTTATGGGTTCGTATGAAAATTCATCGATATTGCAATTGAAATAGAGCGATAAATTTTCAAAAATAAAACTCTCGTCCATCCTCTTCTTAGTCTCATCACGTTCTTTTTTATTTAACCAAAAGTTACTCCAAATGAAATCAAATCTTTCATTGCCTAAAAAAATCAATCTATTCCCATCGGTAATTTCGACATTGTAGCGATGTGAATTCGAGAAAATTACAGGATTTGCATCATCCACGGTTGAGAGAATTTTTAAAGCTAAATTAAGATCGTTATCATCTTTGAAATTGCAAGAAACAAACATTGAATAATGCGGCGGAAGACCCAACCATTCCACATCAGCTTCTTTGGAGAAAACTATTTCTGTTTTTTCTTCAATTTCTTCATTGCATGTTAGTACTGTATTGAATCTAGAGCTCCACCTTTCATCATATAGCTCTTGCCACATTGCTTCGAATTCATTTCTTGTGTCATTATCATTCCATGTCTCACTCCAAATGAGAATTTCGGATCTATTTTTTTTAAATAAAGATGATCTTATCGAAGGATTTTTTAATTCTTCCATTACTTCATTCCACCCCCTCAGTAAGACCTCTAAATTTTTATTTGAAAAATCTTTTCCCTTTGAGCAAGTCTTGTAGATATTTATGCCTTGAGTCTGAGGAAAAACATCGTCTATTGCCTCAACATCAATTATCAATCTATCTTCGTTTTCAATGGGTTCGCTTTGACAGCTAAACAAAAAAACAGACGCCAAAATCGCGAAACAAACTTGCCAATAATTAGTTTTCATAGATGTTTCATTTTAACATTCCATAACAGAAGATTTTTCACTATAGTTAAAGGCCGTAAAAAATTTTTAGGAGAGAAATATGAAATTTTTACAACTTACGGCAATGCTGGTTTTATCTAGCTTTATTGTTGCCCAAAATGGTCCTCCGGCTGGAGCTTTTTCAACCTTACATGTTCAAACAGATGATCCTCAAGAGTACATCGATTACTTAAAAGATAATACTCAAGCTTTTGAAGCTGTAGGTTCTGATGTAGCTGGAGTATGCGTAACTAGAACAGGAAATTCATACACCGGTGAAATGTTTGTATGGAATGCATTCAGCTCTATGGCTGCCGCTATGAAAGGAGGAGATTCTTATGATCCTGCCTCAGCGCCAAGAGCTCTACAAAAATTGAGGGAAGTTAAATACTCAACTTTTTGGAAACCGCTAAAAGACTTTCCAATCCGTCCGTCTTCTTTTGATAGGCTTAACAGAGTCAAGATCGCTAGAGAAAATTTAGACGAGTATATGGCTGTAGCGATGGAGTTTGAAAAGGCTGTAAAGGCTGAAGGTAACGACTTTAGTGTTGGTATCTTTCAACCCTTTGGTGGAGGTTACTCAGAGCAGGAGTATCACGTTAGAGGTTCTCATGCTAATTCGGAAGATGCAGGTGATATCATTGATAGAGCTTATGCTGGAGCGGCATCGACTGCACTTTACTTAAAATTAGTTTCGCTGGCAGACGAAATTGTGTCTGATACGTATGAATCGTGTCAGGTTATTTATACTGCTGAATAGTGTACATGGAGGTAATTATGAAACACTTATATCTATTACTTATGCTGGTAATAACTAGCATATCTTTCGGGCAAGTTGCCCCTGGAGATGGAGCCTTTACAACTTTTCACGTTAAGGCTGAAAATCCAAATGAGTACATTGATTTCTTGAAAAAGAACTCACAATTATTAGGAGCACAGAATCCTGATGTTGCCGGTACTTGTGTGACCAGATCTGGAAATCGTTACATGGGCGAAATGTTTGTATGGTCAGCATACGGAAACATGGAAGATGCCATGGAAAATGCAAATTCATTTGATCCATACAGTTCACCAAGAGCTTTGCAAAAATTGAGAACGCCGATGTACTCTTCTTTTTGGAAGCCTTTAAAACCGTTTGTTTTAAATCCGGGTTTTGAAAGGGTTACAAGAGTCATTGTTCAGCCTGAAGATGTACAAGAGTATGTTGTGACTATGGCTGCCCTAGAATCTGCGATTAAGAAAACAAATCCAGATTTCGAGCTTGGGGTTTTCCAATCCTTCGGTGGTGGAGAACATGAAAATACTCTAATGGTAAGAGGTTTGGCTAGATCTGCCGGTGAGCACGGAAGTCTTGTTGATCAATTCTTTGCTGGTCAAGCAAGCTGGGCTCCAATTTATCAGAAGCTTGTAGCAATCGCAGAAACCGTAAGTGACACTTACGAAGATTGTCAGATCATTTACACTAAGTAAAAGTCATGAAAGCTATTTATTTATTGTTTGGTCTTTTATCTGTTAATGCTTTTGCAGATGGACATCTTTCTCCGCCAATGACCGCACATTATGGTTTCTCTACTGAGAATCCTGCTGCTGTGGTACAGAATCTTCAAACCTTGATGGAATCTGATTGTGGAAAAGAAATTCCAGCTGTTATCAGCCTTAATGATTTGCATTTTAACGGTGGTAATCCTGCAACACACGGTGTTGCTTTCAACTATAAAAGCGGAAAAGATTTGGACAAAACTGCAGAGATTTTTAATACCTGTGCAGCAGCCCAAAGATTTTTAGCTAGAGGAGCTGAGATCACAAAGCCTGAGTGGCAAATGTTATCGTCCCCAATTGTAGCTGGCGGAAATTCAGCTGAATCGAATGTCATTATGTTTTGGGGCATTAAAGTAGCCGACGAGGCTAAATACGTTGCTTCTTATAAAAAAATGATGGCCACGCAAGAAGAAGAGGGTTTAGTTACAGGAAATTATGGGATCAATAGAATCATTTCAGGGTCAATCAATGGTTCAACTCATTTTGCCTACGTTACTGCATCTTCAATGGGAGAGCTCGGCGAGGGCACTACGGTAAGTTTTGCAAGCGATGCTTTTGCAAAATTCTCCAGAGAAGTTGCCCCCATCAGAGAAATAATTTCAGTTAACACAACTTTTAGAGTGATGACTTTTAATTGAGTAAATCTCATAAAAAAAAGGAAGGCAACTGCCTTCCTTTTTTTTATGGTTTTATTAGCGAACTATCCTTCCAGTAAATAAAGTTGAGCCATTACAATCGTAAGTATCTCTTACTTTGTTACTTTCTGCTGAGCCTCTAACATCATCGTACCAACCGTCGACAGCTTCACCCCAGTTTTCAAAAGAAGGATTCGTAAATAACCTAACAAAATCAAAAGGAAACTCACCAACGTTGGTTCCAGATGCAGGTCTAATTAAAGCAGAATTAGATTTAGATCCTTTTGAGTGGGCTAGCTTGAGTTCGGCATTAGATGCTAGATATGCATCACTAAGATTTTTATCGTCACTTAAATTACATGTGTAATAGGATGCACTGAAATTTTGACCTTGAAAATCATCTCTGTCGGTAACCATTTCCATCCACCACTGATAAGTAAGAACCTGAGTATCGCAAAACATTGGCCAAGCATCTCTAGATTTTTCTCCAGCACCAGAAAGCCACCAATCCATTGCTTTACCTGCTTGAGTATTATCTTCCCAAGCGTTTACCCATAAAACATCGTATTCTGAAATATTGGTTTTGAAAAACGGCATCAACATTGCTGAGCTCATCTCAATGCCTGCTTTATCAAGCTCCTCATTGAAAAGTTCTATGTACTCTTCAAGAGATTCCATACCTTTACCGGGTAAGAATTTACATTGACTATATCCAGCAGTGAGAGGATCGGGCACTTCCTGTGCAACAAGACTAATTGGTAGGCCAATTAGAACCATAAGTAGTATTATTTTTTTCATGTTAAATCTCCTATAACTAATATAAGACTAGCATGGGAGAAGAAGTTTTTTGAGGAAGAATTGTGTCTTTAGAGTAAACCCTTTCCGACAAGAGCTCTGTTCACTAATATAGGAAAAGGAACTTCTTCAATGATCTCTTTTGCGGGATTAATTTCAAGAATTTCCTGCCCTGATTTACCTTCATCAACTAAAGCATCTATTCTGTTGTTGACTGCAACAAGCTTCATTAAGAAGCTTTTAATTGTGTCTTTATCAGCTACAGGTCCGTGTCCTGGAACAACTATAGTATTGTCATCGATCAACTCAAGTACTCTATATAAGGATGAAATCATCCCTTCAAGGGTGCCGCCGTTATCTGCATCGATAAATGGCAGTCCATCTAAGTTCGTTAAGTCTCCGGTATGGATAATATTGGCTTCTTTAAAATAAATAACTGTATCACCCGTGGTGTGCGCAGGGCCAAAATTCATTAACTTGATGGTCTGACCGTTTAAATTTATATCAAGCGTATCTGTAAAAGTTACGGTCGCTAATGCTTCTTTTTCATAGGGTTGCTGCGGATAAACGGCGCCGACTAAATTAATCGAAGCTCCCGATTTCATATAATTAAGAGAATTTATATGCGCATAAATTTCTGCACCTAGGGGACCAAAAGCTCTATTTCCATCTGCATGATCAAAATGCCAATGCGTATTGATAATATGATTGATGCCCGAGCCGCCAAGAGATCTTATTTTTGCTAACAAAGCCTCATAGATTTGCGGGAACTGTGAATCAATTGCAAGCACGCCATCTTCCCCAATTGAAATTAAGATATTTCCACCGAAACCAAAAATTACATGGAAGTCCTCTTTAATCGTTTCATGCCTTATCAAAGAAGGATCGAAGGTGAATCCAAAAGCATCTAAAACTTCTTTTTGACCTTCAGCATAAACATCAAAGTCTGGAAGTTTAACTTCACTGCAAGACAGCAATATGGCAACGAGCGAACAAGGTATAATTTTCTTTAAATACATCATTATTTTTATACTAGCAAAAAATTTGAAATGCTAAAAACAAAAATCATTTTGGGATATTTAGGATTTATACCTTTCGCCGCATTCACTATATTGCCTTGGATCTTAGGAGAAAATTGGCTGAGACCATCGCTGATCAGTTTGGTCATTTACGGAGCAATCATTCTTTCTTTTTTGGCTGGGATTATTTGGCAGTCATCCAAGAAACAGTCTGATCTAATAATAGCCATAGTGTTTTCTTTGTTAGGATTTGCTGGTGTATTTTTGTTCACGATAAACATCATGATACCACTGGCGATGTTAACGATTTCTTTTCCGCTTTGCTATTTGCAAGAAAAAAGAACCAGTGAAAGTTTTGCTGACGAAGATTACGCCAGCTTGAGACTGAATCTTACTACGGGCGTTACAGCCTGTTTTGTTTTGAGTATTTTTTCTGCGATAGGTCTATTTACTCAATAAAATATTGAGCAATCGTTGATGTTCCAATTGCTACTGCGGCAATAACCACAAAAGATAACATCCCGAGTGCTATGCGAACATTATCATCTGTCACGTTTGTTAAATGACGATCTCGGAGACGATGCGATAATCTGACTCCGTAAAACATGACAATAAAAAAGATTAGACCACTTATAAAGAGTTTCACAAAAATCTATCTACCATGAGCCAGACAAAGACAGTAATTAAAATAGGCGCAACAATAAATTTGTAATACTGAACTACAAAATTGTCATCGGGTTTCTTCATATAAAAAATTATAAAGGCTGGATTAATTCAGGTGAATTATTTTTTGGACTGTTAACTTTTGTGCTAACGGGATAGTACTCAACCAATTCATCCAGTTCACTATCTAATTGGTCTTCATTGTTTAGCCAATGATCGCCCTCGTTTTGCGTCAATAAAACCGGTTGCCGATGGTGAATCTGCTTAATATCTTTATTAGCTTCCTTGGTCACGATAAGACAGCCTTGATTGTTAGCCAGTCCTGCAAAATAAAATAAATCGTGATTAATATGATGATAATGGGGTTGCTTGTGAGTGCCGTTATCCTGCCATTCGTACCACCCGGTAGTGGGAATTAAGCAGCGCATGGCACCCTTGAAAGAAGGCTTTTGATGCATGGTTTCGGAACGACAATTGATGAGATGGAAGGGCTTTTTTGCCCACAAAGGACTGTAAGACCAAGTCTTCAAGGAGGGCTCGGGATCGAGGATGATTATTTCATTTGATGGAGCTACATTAAAAGATACTTCTCTTTTATCTCTCGGAATACTATCAAAGTTATGAGTTTTGGTTAGCGTGAATCGGCCGCACATGATTATTGTTTCCTTCCGAGCTGATCAAAATTATTAAAAAATTCCCAAATAATTTCTGCAGAATTTATGTCGTACTGACCAGTACCCCCATTGTCATCGACTTCGTAATTTTCAGGCCAGTCGTGGCCAACTCCTTCTAATAGATACAGCTGAACTTCAACATCGTTAGCACATTCAGAATAAATTCTATGCGTTCCGCTTACGCCATTTCCAGAAATGTCAGATAGCGTTGCGATAGAAGGTTCAAGATTACAAACGTTGTTATTTGACCAAAACCCCATGACGTCCTCGATGCCCTTGAAACCTACTCCAGAAGCGGTAACCGTGCCATCATAAGGAACAACTGTGTCCACAGCCCCATGGATTTGCATTACGGAAGTTGGTTGAGCGTTGCAGTTTTCGTAACTAAAAACACTCATTGATCCGGTAACAGAGGCAACGGCTGCAATTTTCGAATTGATATTACAAGCGAGGTGATAGCTCATAAAACCGCCATTTGACATTCCGGCGGAGTAAAATTGATTTAAATTAATATTGTAATTCTGACCGACCCAATCCAAAACGGATTCTAAAAATTCAATACTGTTGACTGAGTTTCCTGGACCAATTTCATCAATGTTCCAATGTGTGCCTCCCTTTGTTTCATGAACCAAACCTTGGGGATAAATAACCACAAAGTCATTGATGTCGGCTTGTTTCATAAATCCTGTATAACTCATATTGGTCAGGGCAGTGCTGGTATAACCGTGCAAACTAAACATCGCAGGATACGGCGATCCAACCTCAGAATAGTTCTCAGGAAGGTATATGTAAAACTGCCTATCGGAAGCAATACATCTTCTGAGAGTGCCTTCGTATGGAGACGGATAAATAGTGATGGTTGCGCTGTAAGTTGAGCACTTTGGATTAAACCCAGTTTCTAAGGGAATAGAGCTGCTATTATCTGAATTAGACGATTCACCACAGCTCAACACTATCGAAAGAAAGACAAGTAAAAGAAAAGATTTATTCATAACCCTCGACAATGGCATAAGCTCTCTCCGCTCCGCCATCGAGAACAACAAGGGCTTGTTGATAATCGTCACTTTCGTAGGCTTGCAAGGCAATTTCGTAGGACGGAAACTCGACGACTACATTACGCATGAATTCTGTACCTTCTTTTGTGATTTGCTCGCCGCCTCTTACTAAAAATTTACCGTTAAATTTTGCTATGACTTCTTCCGCCAATTTACCGTAGGCGCCTTGCTTATCTCCATCAATAACGTTTGCTTTTGCGACCCAATATCCTTTTTTCATCTTTCACTCCTCAAAGCCTAAAACCTTTTTAATGTTAGGTTTGAAATAACTATCTGGCTTCATAATCTTTCCGTGTTCATTTTTGATGGCCTTGCCATCGGGAAATTTGCTCGTGTTGGATGCTTTTACTTCTTGCCAGACTGAATCAAAATCAATACCGCAGCTGTTACACATTCCCATAATGACCCAAACCATATCGGCAAGACCATCGGCAACTTCAATCATGTCATTGGTTTTGAAAGCCGATAAAGTTTCTTGATATTCTTCTGAGATAAGATTCATGTATAAAGTTGCTTGATCTCCCTCTAAAGATAATTCTGAGCGTACGGGTTGTTCGCCAGCTTTCATAAAATCAGCAACATCGTTTTGATAAGACATTTAAAACTCCATTAAATTTTTGATGACACAGATTGGATTCCTGCCAGAGTATTGGCAAACATCATGAGGTCCAATGGTTCAGGTTGAGATGAAAATCTAACAATGACTGAGTTTGTAGCTTTGTTGATACATATGAACTGACCATGAATGCCAATGCACAACATGATGTTTTCATCGACGACCCACATTTTATTTTTGTAGTGACCGTCTGGCATCATCGGCCCGTGTTCGGATTCTGCGAAACGCTGTTTGTATCCTGAGTCTCCGGCGATGGTATCTAGGATCCAAGCAGCTGGAACAATTTGCTCCCCGGCATGCATTCCATTATTGAGAAGCATTAACCCAAATCTGCCTAAGTCTCTGGCGCTCGCATTCATACCCGCACCAAAATAAGGAAAATCATTAGAATCCAATACAACGTGAGCATCGTTTTCAGGCTTAAGTTTTTGCCAAATATGTTCGTCCATTAATTCAAAAACACTTTTGTTAGCTGCTTGTTCCAAAGCCATAGCGGCAACATCGGTTAAGACGGTTCTGTAGTGATATTTTTCTCCATCAACTTGTTCAGTCTCTTTTAAGGATTGAGCAAACTCCTTTAAGTTGTTTGCTTTAAGATTTTCTTTTAGATCAGGACGCCAGCCAACCATCGCAGTTTCATGCCAAAAGTCTGCATCGAGCTGAGCATAATCTTCACCAAATTTGACTGCTCCCGCCATATCCAGAGTATTTTGTAGAGTTGTTTCAGCAAAGGCGCTGTCTTTGAATTCAGGTATTAATTTTGAGATTTTATCTTCCGGATCAATGATTCCTTTTCCAACTAAAACTCCAGCTAACATCCCCAAGAAGGACTTTGAAATTGAATTCATCAGGTGAGGGCTCTGAGCAGACATATCATTAAAGTATTGTTCGTAGATAATTTCCTCATTCTTAATGACTAAAAAAGCATCTGCATACGTTTCACTAAATGAATCTTTTATTGATATTGATTTACCTTCCAACGTATCGAATTCAAAATTTTCAATGTCTTGATTTAATTTCGTATCAAACGACGATGGATCGTTAGATTTTGAAAGTGTTTGCGTTGAGAACAGATCTCTCATGCTCTGAAAGCTCCGAACTTGGTTTGGATGTTGATTCCAATTATTTTGATTTATTTCACTCATCTGACTTATAAACTTAAAGTTAAAACATTAACATAACTAATAAATTAATAAGGAGATTACCATGAGTAAATTTGCAAATTGTGTTCGCTTTGTTGTTAAAGAAGACTGCGTTGATGATTTTATTTCAGTCTTTACAGATTCTAACTTTCAGCCGGCTGGAATGTTAGTGAGCGAAATGTTTCAAAGTGGCGACAGGGAATTTGTTTCGTTTGGCGTGTTTGAGAGTGAGGATGCCCTGGTAGCGGCTAGACCCGAAATGATAGCTTTCTTAGATACCATCAGAGACTACCTTGAAGAAATTTCTCCTGAGCTAGGTGTCACCGATCCTCGATCAGGAAACGTTCTTTGGAGTATGAACTAAAAACTATCTTTTAATTACTTTTAAGACTTCTTCAACTTTATCGTCAAAATTCTGTTTGTCGTTGAGTGTTTCTTTAACGCACTCTTTAAGATGAGTTTTGACGATTTTCCCCTCTACGCTAGTTAGTGAGTTCCTAACCGCTTTGATTTGATTAAGAATATCAATGCAGTATTTTTCGTCTTCAATCATCTTCGCAATACCGCGAATTTGACCCTCGATTCTTTTGATGCTGATAAGTTGTTCTTTATGGCATGGATGACTCATGATTATAAATACCTCGGAATAATGTAAGTAAATGAAGTTGCAAAAATAAAAATCGCAACGGAAAAATAATAAATGTATCTAGACCTTCTTCGTGTTTGCAAACAAGCTCTCCCTAATTCTGGATCCGCAGGACACGGTAAATAGTACGTTCGATAATTTACATAGCCGGCAACAGCGATCATGCAAAGAGCGAACAAGGTAATTTGAAGTTTGTATTGCGACAGAACAATAAGAAAAGGAAAAACGGTAATTAAACTGGCAAAGGTTGCGCCAGCACCTAGGGCGACAAATAAGGCTGGAAGCGCACAACAAACTAACGTCGATGAAGAGGCAAACAAAGAAAAGAAATTAGCCGATTTATCGTACATGATTAGAGTTTCAGCACTTGAAGTTTAGTTGCGTTTTGCCCATTCGAAACAATCATCTTTTTGATTTTTTCAAAATCAATTTTTGTATTCATTTGGTACGCAATAAAAACCTTACCTTTGTTCAAATCAACATCAATCTTGGCCACGGTTTTATCTTTTTTAAAAGTTTTTTCGATTCCTTGCGCACAAAAGTCACAAACCATGCCTTTGACACTGACCACTGCAATTTGTTTATCTTTCAAACCTTTAACAAATTTATCAAAACGTTCGACATCAACCTCTAACTTTTCGCCATCAACCATTTGCTCATGCAGATGACCTTCATGAGAATGATGATCGTGATGATCGTGAGTATCTTGTGCATTAATAAGCCACGGCACAAGAAATACAAAAGCTAAAAATATTTTCATAAACGCCTCCTTAAAACCTATACATAATATGGGCATCCCATTCTGTTTGATCGTTGTAACCAAATTCGATGAGAAAATTCCCTTTAAAAAATTTCAAAACCGGAAAAGTTGACCAATCGCCAACTAGAGTATTTTTCTTTGTTTTTATCATAATCCAAGTATGAAAATCTCCGTAAGCACCCAAATAGGGAGCAACCCCAAGTTGCAAAAATTGATCGGTGTAATTTTTAAGAGAATTTTTCACATCCCGATAATTGAAGCCAATAAACCATCTTCGAGTCTCCCAATCTCCGTGCAATCCATAAAAATGCCCATCCAAGCCATCTGAGCTAAGACCAGACTGGAAATAGAGGTTTCCTTGAGAATTCTCAGTATTTTGCCTACTTAGTAGGTAGGTAAATCTAAAGTAACTGTATTGTTGATCGAAAAATTTATCTTCCACGCTTTCAACACCAACTGAATATCGATAAGTAGGCGAGAAATGATAATAGAGCGAGTTATACATGTTCCCTGAAAAAGCCATCAAGGTTGAACCTCCCGAATACGAAATAGGCCTCGCCTCACTGTTTAACGTGAAAAAAAGCATTGCAAATACAAGCACCTTTATACCCATGGAGGGTATGGTATACGATTGAGGACTAAATAAAAAGTTTAATTAATCTTAGTTTCAAGAGACTGTTTCAGTTGAGATAAATTATCGATGTCTTCAAAATCTTTTCTTGAAACTAGCTCCTCAAAGGAATCATCTTTTTCCAATAATATGGAAGGATAGTTTAGGTTCAGCTGTTTTATAGAATCGGGTAGCTCGTTGATATGCAAAACGCGATAAGGACGATCTAGTTCTTTCAGGAAATCATCCCAGGACTTTTTTTGAAAGATTAAATTGTGACTGAGGTCGCATAGTTTGCATTTGTCACGGCCCGACAGTTTTTTAAGAAAGTAACTGATCTCTCCAAAAAAAGATCCATCGGCATTGTAGATAAAATATATCAATCGACAGGCTTTAATTCATTTTTAAATAATCTAGTCGCTACCAATAAATCGCTATTGTACTCGCGTACAGAATGGATCAAGCCATCCTTCATTTTGAATATCCAAACATATTTATTATCGTATTCTCCGTTGATACCTTCTGCATCACCGACTTGAATTAAAGCTACTCCATCAATATCTGAAATAGCATCAATCGTGGTCAGAACGATACCGTTCGGTAAAAGCTCTCCAACGACCGGCCAATAATTATCAAAAAAGCTTTCTTTTCCATGGATTTCACTACCTGGGTAAACGATCCCCATCCACATGAAGGTAAAATCCTCATGCATTAGTTCTGATGCTGCATCAAGATCGCCAGAAATCAATAAATGATCCATCCAGGATTGAGCTAACTCTTCATTTTTCTCACCGTTAATTTGAACATCAACTTCCATATTGCATGCCGCAAGCAAAAACATTGATAAAACTAAAATTATTCTCATAAATTCTCCATAATTGCTTTTAATATTGTAGATAAAAAAATCCACTTTAAAATCATACCATTGGTCTATGAGAAGAATAATTTTAAGTAGAAAAGGTTTTGATTCGTCTTCTGGCGGTGTGGCTTCTCCCATTTTTTCAGACGGAAGCTTATGTTCTCTGCCGATTCCTTTCTCAGGACCAGCCCCGGATAAGTTTCAAGATGTCAGCGTTAACGGCATTAGATGTATCGATGCCCTGAAAGAATCCAAGGCAAAAAGTAAACCAGACGATAATTGTCATTACGATCCAAATCTCGAAACAGGATTATTTGGGCAAGCAAGCAGCTCACAGTCCGAGTTGCGAAATAATCAAGTTGGACCCGGGGATCTTTTTCTATTTTTTGGATGGTTTAAAAATTACTCTGAAAGCGGAAGAGACCTGCATCATATTTTTGGCTGGCTTCAAATAGATAAAATAATCGCAGGCAATGAAGCGATTCAAAAATACTTTAAAAATAAAAAAAAGATGCATCCGCATGCTTTTTATAAATTCAGCAATAATTGCCTTTACGTTGGGTCAAAAAAGCTAACTTTAGGAAATAAAAAAACGCCTCACAAAGGTTTCGGGCATTTTAAAAAAACTCACAAAGATTTAATCCTAACAAAAGATCAAGCAACCCGTTCCGTTTGGCAATTACCAAAAAAATACTTTGCTAATTCAGATCCTTTTTTAAACAGACTCAAGTGGGTAGATAAGAAAGAATGCATTACGCATTGCAAAGGTCGCGGGCAAGAATACATTCTTGATGCGACAAACCACCCGAAATTAATCGGGTGGTTGCATCACATTTTTAGAAACGGAGGCTAAATCTCAGCCCAAAGTTTCTGCCAGGTAGGGGGACCTGGTCTTTTACAAACGAATTATGATTTCTTGCTACTTCATCAAGAATATTTGATGCAAAGAAAGCAAGATTCAAATCAACGTCGGAATCCAATGCGACCGTACCAGAGATAGTGAAGTCCAACATTTGATATGCTCCTGTTGCAGTTTCGTTCAAAGCAAGTTTGGTTTGCTCCTCAACATCTTTCAAAGTCAAAGAAGTTTTTAAATCATTGTTTCTGTATGACACATCAAAGAAATTTCTGTTCGGCGTTATGCGCGGAATGAAGCCTCCTGTGGCAAACTTTCCTTCAACTGAATCTCTTCCAATAGAAATCTCAACCGCTCCATCATTAACATCGATAACCGTACCAACTTCTATTTCATACCCAGTGAACTCAGCATCTTTCTGAAGATAATCTGCTTTGATCAGGCCAGCGTGATCGTCATGACCTTCTTCTTCGTGCTCTTCTTCAGTTTCATCTTGTAAATAGATGTAATGAGTTACGTTATTTGCATAAATCGATAAGTTTCCAAACCAACTGTCAACGTCAAACTCTATAGTTAGATCAACGTTGTTAGATCTCTCTGAATTTAGATTAACGTTCCCAGTTTCCAACCTGCCGGTTGCTAAGTGAGGACCGTTCATGAAAAGCTCTAATGCCGATGGCGCTCTTTCAACCGACGCCGCTCCAATTAACAATCTAACATCATCTGAAATATCGTAAGAATAAGTCAGAGCCAAGCTAGCGCTGTCCATATTGACGTCGTAAAAAGTTTTTTCAGCATGCTCTTCTTCGCCTTCATGCTCTTCTTCACCTTCGTGCTCGTCGTGATCTTCTTCACCTTCGTGCTCATCATGCTCATCATGTTCGCTCAAAGAACCCTTCCTAGATACTGAATCGTATCGAGCTCCAAAGTCTAAGTGGTGAACCCCTAAATCTTTAGAGATGAAGTAACCAAAGGTGTATTCATCAGATTTCGTTGGATTCATAAACGCCTCATGACCAATTATTGAAGTGTCTTCCTTAGCCAAGTTTATGGATAATTTCTGACCTAAGTCATTTGTTGAGAAATCCAAAATAGCCCCAAATTCAATCGCATCGTTAGAAAACGTAGTTGGTCCTTCTTCATGCTCACCATGACCTTCTTCACCTTCATGCTCTTCTTCACCTTCATGCTCATCGTGACCTCCTTCCGCATGACCTTCTGTCAATGAATAGTTAGAGTTTCTGAGGAAATAGTTAATTTTATTTACAGCGCCTGCATCAAAAGCGTAAGAACCTTCAATGTTGGCTTCTTTGGAGTCAGTAACGGCGAAAATTCTTTCGCCTTCATGTTCATCATGGTCTTCTTCGCCTTCGTGCTCATCGTGACCACCGTCTCCTTCTCCGTGATAAGGGACGCCGTAGTGCGTTTCAAGAATATTTATTGAACCACCAATGTAGCCCCAATCTTCGACTTTTGAAAAACCTAATTTATGAGAAAAACGTTCGTAGTCAGAGTTGCTTAGATAACCAGATTCTTTTTCATGTTCATCTTCTTGCTCATCGTGATGTTCTTCGCCTTCGTCATCATCGTGATGTTCTTCTTCCGAATGCATGACGCTGCCGTCTGGAATCTCAAAGTTACCAAAATCTGTATTTTCATAAGAGTAGCTAAGGTTAACTCCATTGATGTTATTACGAGCACCAAAAGCTGTTGCTATTCCTTTGTTAACCGATTGAGCTTCAATATCTAGATTAATTTCTTCTCCTGCAAAATCCTTTCTAGCAATGGTGTTATCAACAATATTGATAATTCCACCGACTCCTCCGTTGGCATATAGCAACGAAGAAGGACCTCGTACAACCTCAATTTGTTGAATATTATTCATATCGATCTCAACAGGATGATCCACTCCGATAGCAGATACGTCTCTATTAACCATTCCGTTTTTAAGAATTTTCACTCTGTTACCAGACAATCCTCTAATGACCGGTTGACCGGCTGAAAAACCATAATCTGCATTCGATACACCCAACAAGCTATCAATGGATTCCCCCAGACTTGCTCTTCCCTGTGCATCCAGATCAACTCCAGAGAGGATATGAACTGGCTCCCCAAGATCACTAAGCTTCTCGTCAATCAAAGAAGCTGTAACCGTAATTTCTTCTACATCATCCGCTAATACATACTGAGCGCTGAATAGAACTAATAAAAAATAAATAAAATGTTTCACAAAAACCTCCAAAAAAATTAAAAATTAAAAAAAATTAAAATTTAATTTCTTGGTGGTGCGCGAATAGAGAGTTGATTATAAGAAAGGGTGATTTCACTTGACTGATAAGCATCAAGGAAATCAAAGACTATGGCTGTTGGATTAACAACGGTATCGTCTAGCACGTAATCAATTTGTTCAGCTAAACAAGTTGAACAATCTTCAGTCAGTTCAACCGCATGCTCGTTGTGAACGCGCTCACCGTGATCCAATTCAAAATGCGATGTCTCGTGCGAGATAATTCCCGCAGAAAAGACGAGAGCAAAAAGAACTGCAAACAGCTTAAATTTCATGGGCGTTATTAAACCTCTAAAAAATAAAAAAAGAAAGAGGTTAAAAAATTAAATACAGACCTAAATCAATTATTAAATAAAAAGTAGCCAAAAAGCCAATGCCGAAAAAGATACTGCGCACGCTCGGATTTTTATCGGTTGCGACCATGTAGTACAAAATCATGTGAAAGACTCTGGCAATCGCATACGTCCAAACCACAATCGATAGTTTGGTCGCACTGTAACCGGAGACCAACGCAAGGATCGCCATACCGAAAAGCGGCACGATGTTTTCCATCGAATTCCAAAACGTTCGATACGCTCTGAAGAACAAAGACTCTTGTCCTAAGGATGGATCAATGACCCCAACCTTATAACCAGGCTGTCTGCGATGAACTCTTATTAACACCATTGCTTGAACTACGATCGTAGCCAAGATGAACCATAAACCGATTAACGAAGATTGATAGATTCCCAACATATTTTTATTTTAGTCCTCTTTTAAATCTTCAGCTCCTTTGTTTAATTCTCTCCCTAAAACATTGATTCTTGTTTGTAAAGAAGACACCTCTTTTATGGAAGCTTCTAATTTTTTGGTCACCGCCTCGGTGCTTTTATCAAAACTATCAAACTGAGTTTTGATCCGTCTCACTACTTCAGCAACCTTGCCTGCTGTTTCATTGAGTTGCAGATAATGATGACCGATTCTAATGGTATCGAGAAAAGCAGCTAAAGTATTAGGGCCCTGAATAAGAACCTTTTTTTCTGCCAAACAGTCTTGCCTTAAGTTTTCGATGTCATCAACTAGATCGATTAATTTTTCGGATGCAATATAAAGCACAGCGTAGTTAGACGTTGAATTTTGGCGAATGTATTTACTGGCAATATCGTCGGCATCACGCAAGATCGCCGTGCGCAGATCTCTCAGCACAGTACCTCGCTCATTATCTCGACTGGCCTCTTGGTATTGTTTGTATTGACCGGCATAAAACTTTGAATCAATGGGAATAATGAGACCGTCAGCAGTGTTGACTGCGCAATCGACTCGGTCTTGAGTCTCAGGATTAATTTGCGCCTGAAAGTTATAACTGCCATCCGGCAAGATCTCTTTAACGATGGATTCTAGGTTCCATTCACCCAACCTTCCGGTTGTGACATTTCCGCCAAGAAAGCGATTAAGTTCATTGATGGGCGTTGTTACTGATGCCAATTGATTTTCGATATCGTTGATATCTTTTGAAACCGAATCCAATTTAGTTTGTAAATGATCGGTGTTGCCTTTCTCCAAGGTGTTTTGATCTCTCAGTTTTAACAGCAAGTAAGTCACAAGACCTAGAGTGACAGCCGAGAGGACGATAGCGATAACGTTTAAGCTCATTTCAGCTTATTGTCTCATCTTAAAGGAACCTTAAAAAGTTACTTTTAATTACTCTGTGAAAGAGCAGTTTTGGGGTTCAGTTGCGATACCGATAAGCAAATATTAATGATGCACCAAATAAGCACCCAGCCTGGGATGGATACGCCGAACAAACTCCAGACAACTTCGGCGCAATTACCGTCACCGATAAAAAGCATGCGCAAAGCATCGGAAAAATAAGCGTTATCAAGTAGGTAGCCTAAATCGGGTCCGCAAAAAGGTACTTGGTCTTCCGGTAAAGACTGCAAGTACAAATGACGAATCGCGGATGCTGCTCCGGCAATACTAAATACAGTGGTTAAGGAAAAATAAAATTTAAACCAGCGATCGTGAAAGTAACCAATGAGGGCTGCTAAACCCGTCAACGCAATGGCGATTCTTTGAATGATACACATGGGGCAAGGCTCCAATCCCATTTGGTACTCCATGAAGTAAGCCACTGCGATGAGCACCACACAAAAACCAAAAATCAGTAATAGAACTTTTTTCATTGCTACTCTAAACTTGAGTATCAAAGTATAAACCATCAAAACAATATTGAATGCATGGCCAAACCTGAAAATTTAGACGATAACAACTCTGTAATATTGGTCGACGGATCGTCTTATGTGTACCGTGCTTACCATGCTCTACCGCCGTTAACGACATCCACCGGTCAGCCTACGGGTGCTGTGCGCGGTGTGGTCACGATGGTGATGCGCATCTTGCAAGATCATCCGAATGCTCCAGTTGGTATGGTCTTTGATGCCAAAGGCGATACGTTTCGTCATGAAATGTATGAGGACTACAAAGCCAATAGAGCTGCGATGCCCGATGACTTAATCCCGCAAATTGAACCGATTCATGAAGTGATCAAGGCGTTAGGCATTAAAATTTTCGTGGTCGAAGGCGTTGAGGCCGATGATGTAATCGGCACGTTAGCTGCTGAGGCAGAACAAAAAGGCATTGCTACGATCATTTCCACTGGCGATAAGGATTTAGCCCAATTGGTCACCAAAAACATTAAGTTGGTGAATACGATGAAAAACGAATTTCTCGATATCAAGGGAGTGGAGAAAAAATTCGGGGTGAAGCCGGAACAAATTGTTGATTACTTGGCTTTAGTCGGCGATACCTCGGATAACATTCCGGGCGTGGAAAAAGTGGGCCCGAAGACCGCAGTCAATTGGTTAACCGAACATAACGACATCGATACTATCATTGAGAAGGCTGATGAATTCAAAGGCAAGGTTGGAGAATATTTACGAGCCGGCATTGAGCAATTAAAACTCTCGCGTCAACTCACCGAAATAAAGAAAGATGTGAAATTGGACTTTGGGATCGAAGATTTAGCCGTTGGCGAGCGCGATGAAAAAAGATTGCATGAGCTTTTCACAGAACTTGAATTCAAAACATTATTAAAAGAGGCGCCTAAAGCCTCTAAGCCAAAAAGCACCAGCAAGTACACTTGTATTTTGGATGACAAAACCTTTGATGGTTGGCTGAAAAAACTAGCGAAAGCAAAACAAATCGTCTTAGATTGCGAAACCGATCGATTGGACTTCACCACTGCAGATCTGGTGGGCCTTTCTTTTGCCGTTGACGCCGGCGAAGCAGCTTATCTGCCTTTTACTCACGATTACGATAACGCTCCGTCGCAACTAGATCGCGGTGCTTGTTTAAAAAAACTCAAACCCATCTTGGAAGAGAAACCGATTATTGGGCAACACATAAAGTTCGACCGAAACGTTTTGGTCAATTACGACATTCATATAAATAGTATCGAAAACGATACCATGATGATGTCTTATGTTCTGGATTCAACAGCCACTCGTCATAACCTTGACGATATGGCTAATCATTATCTGAATTTAAAGACTACAACTTTTGAAGAAGTTGCAGGAAAAGGAGTTAAGCAGCTTACCTTTAATAAAGTAAACCTTGATGTTGCAAGCGATTACGCTGCTGAAGATGCAGACATCACTCTAAAAATGTACGACACGATTGGAGAGCACTTAAAGAAACAAAAAACGCTGCAAAAAGTCCTGAAAGATATTGAACTACCGCTCATACCGGTTTTATCGGACATGGAACAAAAAGGTACAGTTATCGATTCCGATATTTTGAACCTTCAGTCTAAAAATTTAGGTCAACGCATCAACGGCCTTGAGGAACAAGCCTTCTCGATGGCCGGCAAAGAATTTAATTTATCCTCACCCAAACAGCTTCAGGAGATTCTGTTTGATGAGATGAACATTCCGGTAATAGAAAAGACTCCAGGCGGTCAGGCTTCAACAGCGGAATCCGTTTTGCAAGAACTGGCTAAACAATACAAACTCCCGCAGGTTATTCTTGAGCACAGAACGCTTTCCAAACTCAAATCAACTTATACCGATAGGTTGCCTGAGCAGATTTCAGAGAAAACCGGCAGGGTGCATTCAACTTTTCATCAAGCGGTGACCACTACAGGAAGACTATCTTCTTCAGATCCTAATTTACAAAATATTCCCATTAAAACCGCGGAAGGCAGGATGATCCGAGAGGCTTTTGTGGCTCCGCAAGGATTTGATTTAATCTCAATAGATTACTCGCAAATAGAGCTTCGTATCATGGCGCACCTTTCTAAAGACGAAGGTCTAATCACGGCTTTCGAAAACGGCGAAGACATTCACTCCGCTACAGCCAAGGAAGTGTTTGGTTCTGCCGATGATCAAGCGAGGCGCAGCGCAAAAGCTATAAATTTTGGACTTATTTACGGAATGTCAGCATTTGGGCTAGGCAAGGCTCTGGGAGTGACCCGACCGGAGGCGGCTGATTACATTGCATCTTATTTTGGTAAGTACCCCGGGGTCAAAATATACATGGATGAGATGAAAGCTAAGGCTAAAGATCAGGGTTATGTGGAGACAGCTTTTGGCAGAAGGCTTTATCTACCTGGCATTCATTCTGGCAGAACGCGCATGGCAGCAGAGCGAGCAGCTATCAATGCACCGATGCAGGGGACTGCTGCAGATATTATGAAATTGGCCATGATCAACATGCATGATTATATAAAAGGTACAGGTAAAGATATTCATCTCATTTTACAGGTACATGATGAAGTTATCGTTGAGTGTCCAGAAAAAGATACTGAGACAACGTTAAAAGCTCTTGAGCAAATCATGACTGATGTCACCAAATTATCCGTTCCCTTAGTGGTTGAAAGCGGCGTTGCAAACAACTGGGGCAAAGCTCACTAATTTTTTTCAATTTAATTGAACTTTTATACCTCTGTTTGGTCATAGGTATAGGTAGATTTTTTCATGTTTACTCTCCTATTAACCCCGGGCCACCCCAATGTCCGGGGTTTTTTATGAAGTGATAAAAGAGCCGAGTGCTTCCAACCCATTACCCTTCTCTGCAGAACAAATTTGCAGGTGTTCTATCTCTGGGTACTCCTGCGCTGCGCGCTGCGCTGATGCCAATGATTGTCCAGCTTGATTGTTGGATAATTTATCGGCTTTGTTGAGACAAATAAAAATATTTATGGGCAGTCCTTTACACCAATCAAGAAAAACAAGATCAGCTTCTTTAAACGGGTGTCTGATATCCATGATGACCACAACCTTCTTGAGACACTGTCTGTCGAGCAAATAGCTCTCTACCAGTTTTGCCCAATTGTTTTGATCTTGTTTAGACGCTTTAGCGTAACCGTAACCGGGCAAGTCAACCAACTTAGTTTGTGGATCATCGTTAATAGTGAAGAAATTTACCGTTTGGGTTCGACCGGGTGTTTTAGAGGTCTTAGCAAGCTTTTTGTTATTACCCAAAGCATTGATGATGCTAGATTTCCCTGAGTTAGAGCGACCGCACACAGCTATCTCAATTCCTTCATCAAAAGGTAGCTGCGCAAGGTTGCCGACAACGCGATCAAACGCTAGGTTAATAGGTAATATAGATTTCATTGTTTTTCACACTAAACAAAGATTATTAAAGGAGTATGGTATATAATTTTCGCTCGCTCGACCCTGAAATATTTCTTAATGATTAAAAAAGTTATATTCATCTCAATTCTCTGTTTATCTGGAGTTGCTTTTGCAGCATCTGAAAAGGCTGGCGAAGTGAAGCCTTTGCCGAAAGGCGATCCAGTTAGAGGAGAAAAATTAGTCGCTTCTTGTGCCGCTTGTCACGGCGCTGATGGAAACAGCTTAGTGGGCATGTGGCCAACTTTAGCCGGACAAAGAGAGCTGTATCTTTTTGATCAACTTCATCATATCCAAGAAGGCGAAAGGGTCATCGAATCCATGATAGGACTGCTTGATGGCTATAACGACGATGACTTAAGAGATATGGCTGCATACTATGCTTCTCAAAAAATTAAAGTAGGCCAAGCGAGCGATGAAAACGTATTGCTTGGACAAACAATTTATAGAGCTGGAAATGCTGCATCTGGATTGCCAGCATGCACAGGGTGTCACGGTCCCCAAGGAAAAGGAGTTAATTCAGCAGGCTATCCTGCTCTTGGCGGTCAAAAAGCAGAATACGTTGTTACCAGTCTAGTGGCTTACAAAAATAAAACGCGCGGAAACGGTGAAGAAGAAGGATTGGTTATGCAGAACGTTGCTAGCATGCTGACCATAGAAGAAATTCAAGCAGTGGCTAATTATGTATCAGGTCTCTATTAAATCTTTTTTAATTATCTTCTTAAGTCTTTTTTCTTTTGCAGTAAATGCTAAAGATTACCGACCGGGCGTCGATTACCAATTTCTCGATGAAGAAGTCCAAACTCGTAATCCAGAAAAAATCGAAGTGATTGAATTCTTTTGGTTAGGTTGCGGACATTGTTTTACGCTAGAGGGATTGATAAGAGACTGGAAGAAAAACCTCAGCAAGGACATCGATTTTTGGCGAGTTCCGGTGACTTGGAATCCGCCTGCTAAAGAACACGCAAAATTATTTTACGCTGCCGAAGCATTAGGGATGGAAGAGATAATCGGTTCAGCGTTTACTTCCATTCATTTAGATAGAAAATTCCTCACCAGCGATAGGGAAATAACGGAACTTTTTAGTGCTTTTGGAGTCGAACCTGAAAAGTACCAAGCTATAAGTAATTCATTTCGAATAAAGTCGAATATCAATGCCGCTGATGTGTACGGTAGAAAATACGAAATCATGGGCGTGCCGGCATTTATTGTGAACGGAAAATACAAAGTAAAAGCATCGAGAGATATTCCTACCGAAGAACTCTTAGATGTTGTTGATCATCTAGTAGACATCGAAAGGAGTCAGTAATGTTATACAGATTTAAGTCCAACCTGTTTGTGCCAGGCCATAAAATGCACAATCTTGAAGATATACAAAGAACCGACGTTAATGCTCTTATCATTGACTTGGAAGATGGTTGTCCGGATGACTTAAAAAAAGAAGCTCGTGAAGATTTAATCAACAACTTCAAAGACGGAAATAAATTTTCTAAACCGGTTTTTGTCAGAGTAAACGATCCAATTACAGATTTAGGAAGAGAAGACATAGATTTGATCTCAGATTATCAAGAACAAATAGAAGCCATTATTTTGCCAAAGATTCAAAGTTTTGATTCGCTGGCAACGCTTGCTACCAAGATTGCATTTGAAGATGATTTAATTCCACTGATAGAAACTCCTCGAGCAGTAGCTACTGTCGATGAAATAGCATCTTTCAAAGGAGTCAGAGGATTATTTTTTGGTGCAGCAGATTTTTCCGCAGGCCTTAAAGCTAAATTAGCTTGGGAGCCACTGCTTTATGCAAGATCTAAAGTCGCTATTGCAGCAGCAATGTATGATTTATTTACGATCGATGCTCCTTTTTTCTTTCTTGATGATCCTGAGGGATGTGAACAAGAAGCCATTGCGGTAAAAAATATGGGTTTTACCGGGAAAGCTTGTATTCATCCTTCCCAAGTAGATATCATTAACAAAGCTTTTGAGCCAACCAAAGAAGAAAAAGAAGAAGCGATGAAGGTCCTAAAAGAATACGAAAAGATCGGTGGATCAGGCGTTATCAAAGTCGATGGTAAAATGGTTGATGAACCAATTGCTGAAGCAATGAGATTGAGATTAGAGCTAGGAGAAGATGACGATTAATGGTTAAAGGTATTAAAGATCTTGGCAATAACAGATATCGAGAAACTTTCGGCAGGTACTTCGAAGATTTTGAAATTGGTCATATTTATGAGCATCGACCAGGTCGCACCATAACTCAATCGGATAATACTTGGTTTACCTTACTGACCATGAACACTCATCCGCTTCATTTTGACGAAGAATACGGGAAGGCAACGGAATTTGGAAAGACACTGGTTAACAGCACTTTTACTGTGGCTGTTATGGTTGGAATGAGCGTTAGCGACGTAAGTCAAAAAGCCATTGCAAATCTAGGGTGGACTGACATTGTTTTACCTCATCCTCTTTTTGTGGGCGATACTTTGTATGCGGAGTCAGAGGTCTTAGAGAAAAGGTTGTCAGAATCGAGAAAAAACTGCGGCATAGTGACTGTTCAAACGACTGGCACTAATCAAGACGGTGTGGTTGTAGCTTCCTATAAGCGCTCGGCATTGATCCCAACTACAGGGAATGCTGTCGACGATAAAACAAATTACTAAATTGA
The DNA here is from genome assembly GCA_902578495.1 of uncultured SAR86 cluster bacterium. Lineage (GTDB taxonomy): Bacteria > Pseudomonadota > Gammaproteobacteria > Magnimaribacterales > AG-339-G14 > CACNYO01. The sequence goes on along the minus strand of CACHCY010000002.1, from coordinate 6,331 downwards.
AGCAATCTCTAAAAGGCATAAAAGTCTTAGATTTAACCCACATGCTTGCAGGACCTTACGCGACTATGGTGTTGGCTGATTTGGGAGCTGAGGTTGTTAAAATTGAGCAGCCTAAAACAGGAGACATCACCAGAAACCTTCTTAAAGATGATCCAAAATATTCGCATGACGGTATCGGTGCCTATCATCTAACTCTTGCTAGAAATAAGAAAAGTATTGAGTTAGATCTTAAAAGCGATGAAGGAAAGAAACTTTTTTTGAAATTGGTAGAAGTAGCCGATGTGGTTGTTGATAATTTTAGTCAAGGAGTAATCAAAAGATTAGGAATTGATCACGATAGCTTAGCGAAAGTAAATTCCAAAATAATCACTTGTTCTATAAGCGGTTTTGGCGATACTGAGATCAATCGTCCCGCTTATGACAACATTGTGCAAGGATATTCGGGCGCCATGTCGATTACTGGCGCTGACAAAAATAACCCAGTTAAATCGGGAATCCCTATAGCTGATCTTGGTGCAGGTCTTTACGCTATTATTGGAATCTTAAGTGCTATTCGGTCCAGAGAAATCTACGATTACGGAGAGCACGTCGATATTTCCATGTTAGATACTCAAGTAAGCCTGCTGACTTATATGGCAACCATGCATTTTTTGTCGGGAGAAGATCCTGATCCTATTGGAAATCAACATATGAATCATGCACCATTCAACCTGTATAAAACTCAGGATAATTTTATTCAAGTTGCAGTGGTGGCAGAAAACTTTTGGCCTAGCTTGATTGAGGCTATGGAATTACAGCATCTAGATACTCAACAGAACAAAAACAGAAAGGGCAGGTTAGAAAATAGAGAAACAATCGATGCAGCCTTACAAGAGAAATTTTCCAACAACACAACAGAGTATTGGATAGATTTATTACAGAAACACAGGGTGCCGTGTGGACCCATCAACAATTTTTCGGAAACTTTTCAAGATGAAGATCTCTTGAAAAGAAATATGATCGTAGAACTCCTGCAAGACAGCGGAGAAACGGTCAAAGTTCCAGGAAATCCGGTAAAAATTTCTAATCATAATGAAAGCTTTGTTCGTGCACCAAAATTAGGTGAACACACTGATGAGATAATTAAAAGATGGCTCAATAGACTAGAGTCTGATCAAGAATAAAGAAGAATTATGGAAAAAGTATTATTGACAGGTGTAACGGGATTCATTGGATTGCATTGTTGTAAACAACTTCTTGATCAAGGTTACGCCGTCAGAGGCACTCTTCGAGATAAGATCAGAAAAGAAGAAGTCATTACAGCCATGAAAGAATCTAATACTTCAGTTGAGAATTTAGAAATCATTGAATTAGATTTATTGAACGATGAAGGCTGGGAAGAAGCAGGTATAGATTGTGATTATGTTATGCACGTTGCATCTCCGATATCAGCTAGCGATTCTGTAGACGAAGAAGCACTTATCAGGCCTGCCGTTGACGGCACTCTACGCGCACTCAAAACTGCAAAAGTAAACAAAGCAAAAAAAGTGATTTTAACTTCATCGGTCGCTTCAATTTTTTATGATGATTCGGATAAAAAAAATTACGATGAAAGTGATTGGTCAGATGTTGATTCCAACAAAATTACTCCTTATGCAAAGAGCAAAACTATGGCAGAGAAATCTGCATGGGAATTCATTGATAACTTAGACGAGGACGAAAAATTTCCATTAACTGTATTTTGCCCCTATATGGTTTTAGGACCTGCGCTATCGCCCGACTTAGGCGGTACTAACGTTTTGGTCCAGATGTTAACTTCTGGAAAATTACCCGGTACTCCAAATATCCATCTTGGTATTGTTGATGTAAGAGACGTTGCTCAAGCTCATGTAGACGCTATTCCTAATCAAGGATCTAACAATGAGCGTTTTATTCTTTGTACCTCAAGTTTCTGGTTGTATGAAATTTCTCAAATTTTGATAAAGGCAGGTTATACAAAAGCACCTAAATTAAGATTACCTAATTTCATCTTAAGGTTTGCTGCTCTTTTTAGTGCAACAGCTAGAGAGAGTGTCAGGATGCTTGGCGATCCTCAGTTTCTCTCAAATGAAAAAGTAAAAACTATATTGAACTGGCAGCCTAGACCAGCAGAAGAAACTTTAGTCGATACCGCAAAAAGTTTAGAGGGCCAGGATCAAATCTCAATTCCTTAAGGATTCGGATTAGAAGGAACTCCTCCGGAACTTCTTCTCAGTGCTTCTTGAGCAGTCTCTCTTTGTCTATCTATTTGTCTTTTTGTGTAGCAAATTCTTTTTCTGACATGGCTACCTGTGATTTCTTCATATTTACAGATTAAGCCATCTTCAGAACTTTCTTTATCTTGTTTAGATGCTTGAACTGACTGTTCATTATTTGCACAACCTAAAAAAACAAAAAAAATGGTTAAAATAAAAAAATTTTTCACTGGTAAAAAGGCTCTAAATGCATAGGAAAAATATCCATCTGTCTAATTGCCGACTGAGTCTCTAATTGACGTGTTATTTTAAGATGATTGTCATAACAAATTCTTTTCTTAATGTAGCTACCAGTAATTCTTTCATAAACGCATTTCACTTCTTCTTTATAATCTGATTCATTCAAATCACTATTTGTTCCTACCAAAGCAGACATATTGCTGGCGCAAGAAAAAAAGGTAAAACTAGCTAAGATAATGAAAAGCGACTTCATTTTACTTCTCCTTTCTGAAGGTTTTGAAATTTTCATTCGAGAAAATATGTTAGCATCATTTTAAAACAGAAAATGCTGATAAAATCTTTTTTTTATGGAAAATACATTTCATTCTAACGTCATAATCGTCCAATCAAATTTAAAAAAAGTTACCGACTTATCAAGCCCTATTGATCCCTTTAACGAATTCAAAGACCTTGTAGGATCAACAGGGGCTAATATTCTTAAGGAATATCATGGTCAGCAAAATAGTCTTTCTGCAAAGTACTTTTTGGGAAAAGGAAAAGTTGATGAAATTAGTGAAGCTGCAAAAAAATATAAAGCTGATCTTGTCATCTTTAATCATGATTTATCGCCCTCTCAAGAAAGGAATTTAGAAAAAGAACTTCAAACAAGAGTCTTAGATAGAACAGGATTGATTTTAGATATTTTTGCCTCAAGAGCGACCAGTCATATCGGTAAGATGCAAGTTGAGCTAGCCCAATTGAATCACTTATCAACAAGGCTTGTGAGAGGATGGAGTCACTTAGAAAGGCAAAAAGGAGGAATTGGTTTGAGAGGTCCCGGTGAAACCCAATTGGAAACCGATAGAAGGCTTATAGCAAACCGAATTAAATCCATTAAAAAAAGACTAGAGAAGAGTCACCGCCAAAAAAAATTAAATCGATATGCAAGGAAAAAAGGCAACAATCACGTGTTGGCTTTGGTTGGATATACCAATGCAGGAAAAACAACTTTATTCAATAAATTAACAGGATCTGATCAATACGAAGCAGATCAATTGTTTGCCACCTTAGATACTGTTACGAGAAAAAATTTAAGCCCTGGCACAGGTTCGATTCTTTTTATCGACACTGTCGGTTTTATTTCCAACTTACCTACTGCTTTGATTGAATCATTTAAGGCAACTCTAGAGGATCTTCGAGAAGCAGATCTTTTACTTCACGTATCTGATGTGAGCGATATTGATTATGATTTCAAATTCAGAGAAGTAAATAAAATCTTGCGAGAAATAAGCGCCGACAACATTCCTCAAATCATAGTAAACAATAAAATTGATCAGGCAGACGAAGCTGATGCGATTGGAATTTCAGAGCATGTAAATCAAGTTTCGATATCCGCTTCAGAAGGAATAGGCCTGAGTCGTTTAAAAGAAAAGATTACCAATCACTTAAGCAAGGGAATCTACACGGGTAGGCTCTCCGTTAAACAGAAGCTTGGTGGTATTAGAGCATCTTTATATCAGCAAGGTTACATAAAACATGAGTCAGTTGTTGATGATAGCTGGTTATTTGATGTGGTTATCGGTAACTTTGAACTGAATCAATTGCTAGAGCAGGATGGTGTGGATTTAGTTCCTCAACAGAATCAAGAAGAGCTATCAAACAATTTAGTGGGCTAGGCAGGATTCAAACCTGCGACCTTCTGCTCCGGAGGCAGACGTTCTATCCACTGAACTACTAGCCCTTTTTTTCATAACATCAGGTTCTAGATATAAAATTTTTTCAACCCTCGAAGATATTAGGGATTCAATGATCTATAATCGCCCCATGAAAAGTTTTATATTATTAGTTTTTGTTCTTTCTCATGCAACTTTTGCTCAAGATATGAGGCCAGAATCCATAGAAGAAAGGATTATGCCTTTAGGTCAGGTGTGTATGGAAGGTGACGGTTGCGGAATAAGAACAGCGGGCCCAGGTTACAAAGTAGCAATCAATTCCGGATCTATGTCTGCTGCATCAAATGAAGACCAAGCTAATAAGGTTCAACTTTCTGAAGGTAATGTGCACACCATTGAAATGAAAAATGAAGGGGCAGATGGCACCATGGTGTTTGAACCAGGAGTGATAAAGGTCTCAGTTGGCGACACCATCAATTTTGTATTAACAGATCAACTTCATAACTCAGCTAGTCTCCCAGGCATGGTTCCTGCCGGAGCCGAAGCATGGACTGGGGAAATCAATCAAGAGATAAGCATTACGTTAGATAAAGAGGGTGTTTATGTCTACAACTGCACTCCGCATGCAATGATGGCTATGGTCGGGGTAATTCAAGTTGGAGAAGCCACTAATATTAATGAAATCAAGTCGGCTGCAAGTGACTTGAAATCAACCTTCATCATGAACAACGATCGATTAGATGGTTATCTTTCAAGACTATAAGCTTTATAAATTTTTAGGATTAATAACGTTTTTACTTTTTGTTTCTTGTTCAGAAGAAAATAAATCTCCTGTTTCAACAATAAGTGAATCAAGAACAACTGAAGAAATTTATACTCAAGCGTGCGCGTTCTGCCACGATAGAGGAATGGCTGGCGCCCCAATTTATGCTAACACTTTCTCATGGGGCCAAAGAGTTGATAAAGGAATTGATACATTAACTTACAACGTTAAGTACGGTTTGAACGCAATGCCAGCAATGGGGCTGTGCGATGATTGCACCGATGAAGAGTTAAGAGCAGTTGTCCAATATATGCTTGATTCCTTGGACTAGCACCTTGAAATCGCTTCTTCCATATCGTACCAACTTTTAATTTCCTGAACGGGACAACCCTTAGAATCCGGCCACTCGTTATTAAGTTCGTTATACCAAATTGCTTTACACCCAGCATTCAAGGCGCCTTCAACATCGCATTCTGTATGATCGCCAATATGACAAATTGAGGCGGCTTTTTCGGAAGTGTGTTCCATAGCTCTCTTAAAGTGGGTTGCTGAGGGCTTACTATCGTTTAATTCTTCCGCACTGAAGCTAAAATTAAAATAGTGATCTATGCCGAGCCTCCTGATGTCTGCATTGCCGTTAGTAAGGACACCCAAAGTATATTTTTCTTTGAGTTGAGCTAGAACTTCTTCGACACCATCAAACAAAGTAAGTTGGTGCCTCCCATTCATGAATATTTGTAATGCTTCAGATGAGAGTTTCTCCGCCTGTTGATCGGTTTGACCTAAGCTTTGCAGAATATTTTTAAAGACATTGAAACGCAGTTCACTCAGTCTGTGACGCATTGTTGGATCTTTCTCAATAAGTTGTCCCCATACTTCTCTTTCCTTATTGGTAGACAATATTCCCTTAACGCTAGGAACTTGACTCGCTAGAAAATCATTAGCATTCTTATGAGCAGCCAATATCGTCTCTCTCAAAGGCCAGAGAGTATCATCCAAATCAAATGTCACTACTTTAATGGTCATGTTCGTTTTTTCGCATGCGGATGAGATTTATCATAAACCTTAGCAAGATGTTGGAAATCTAATTTTGTGTATATTTGCGTGGTCGATAAATTAGCATGACCAAGCAACTCTTGAACTGCCCTTAAATCGCCACTAGATTCTAATACATGGGAGGCAAATGAATGTCTTAACATATGCGGATGCAAGTAAGGAACGCCTTGTTTAACGCTTAATTTTTTTAATCTTTCTTGCACCGTTCTCGCTCCCAATCTGTTTCCCATTTTGGGGATAAGCGCGCCAAAGTCTGCCAACCTATTACCCAAAGCCATTGATGCTGATTTAATCAATCAACTGCTAGATTTTCATCCGAAAGAATGGATCGATTACCGAGACAAAGCTGTGGCGGAATTAATCTATTCTTCCGGATTAAGACTTTCTGAATTATGCAGCTTGAATAT
>CACHCY010000001.1 GCA_902578495.1 uncultured SAR86 cluster bacterium | reverse complement strand
AATTTTTATTTTCCGGACAGATTGTGAAGTTTAGCTTATCGGAATAAACGTAAACATTTTGATGTAGTTTCAAATCTATTAAAACATGATTATCAAAAGAATTTATAGTGATAGTATATGCCTCCTCAGGAGATACGAACTGATCGCTCGTCTCAATAAACAAGAAACTATTGCTTGAAAAGACAGCTGAAAAAAAGAGTAAAAATAATTTCATGAATAATTTTGGTGATCCAATTTTGAAAGTTAACAACCTTAATGTTGAATTTGCAAATGAATCTTCAACTTTTAAGGCTGTTAATAATTTAAATTTTAACCTCTCTGAAAAAGAGACTTTAGCCGTCGTAGGTGAAAGCGGATCAGGGAAATCAGTTACAGCTTTATCTATTATGCAACTACTTCCTTATCCAATTGCATTTCACAGCAAAGATAGTTCCATAAACTTTCAAGGTACAGAACTTATAAATCTTCCCAAGAAAGAGCTTGAGAATATCAGAGGTAAAAGAATTTCTATGATATTCCAAGAGCCAATGACTTCATTGAATCCATTTATAAAAGTCGGTAAGCAAATTATGGAGTCTATTCAAGTCCATGATAAGAGATCCAACAAAGAGGCAAAAGAAAAAGCCATAGACTTATTAATAAAAGTTGAAATATCAAACCCAGAACAAAAGTTTTCTTCATTTCCTCATCAGCTTTCAGGAGGACAGAGACAAAGGGTTATGATCGCAATGGCATTGTCAAACAATCCTGAAATTTTAATTGCAGACGAACCAACAACAGCCTTGGATGTGACTGTCGAAAAAGAACTGTTAATACTTTTAAACAAATTAAAAGAAGAGGAAAACCTCAGCATAATTTTTATCACGCATGATTTAAATGTTGTCAAAAGATTCGCAGATAAGGTTCTGGTGATGAATCAGGGTAATGTGATTGAGAGAGGAGCTGCTACAGAAATTTTTTCTAATCCAAAGGATTCCTATACAAAAAGGTTAATAGAGTCCATTCCTGAACCTAAAGAGATTAATAGCGTTTCAGATTCCAAAATTCTGGAATGCGAAAAATTAAATGTAAGCTACCAAGTAAGAGAAGCTTCTCTTCTCCAAAAGGAAGAAAGATTTGATGCAGTCAAAGAAGTCTCATTCTCTTTATCAGCTGATTCAACTCTAGGAATTGTTGGAGAATCAGGATCAGGAAAATCCACCATTCTCAAAGCAATTCTGGGCATAGAAGAGTATTCAGGAAAAATTTTCTTTGAAAATGAAATATTAAAGAAAGATAAGCTAAGTGATTTGAGGAAGAAGTGTCAGGTTGTCTTTCAAGATCCTTTCAGTTCTCTCTCTCCTAGAATGAGGGTGGAAGAGATCATCAAAGAAGGTTTGGATATTCATTTTAAGCAATTGAGCAAACAAGAAAAAAAACAACGCATTATGGAATCAATAAACGACGTTCATTTAGATCCGTCATGCCTTGAAAAGTTTCCACATGAATTTTCCGGAGGCCAAAGACAGAGAATTGCAATAGCAAGAGCATTGATTACGAATCCTAAATTGATCTTGCTCGATGAGCCAACTTCAGCTTTAGATGTTTCAATTCAAAAGGAGATACTTCTGCTCTTGAAGGATTTACAAAATTCCAAAAATATAAGCTATGTTTTGATAAGCCATGATTTAAGAGTAATCAGGTCAATGTCAGATAGGGTTTTAGTCATGAAAAAGGGCTCAATAGTTGAATCTGGTCCAACTGATCAGATATTTGATACACCTCAAGATGAATATACAATCAATCTTATAAATGCTGCTTATAATTAAAATTAATGTCTAAAAAAAGAAAATATTCATCCTCTCTAGTTGATGGTATTGATCAAGCTGGTGCTCGGTCAATGCTTAGGCCAACAGGTTTTTCAGATGAGGATTTTAAAAAACCACAAGTAGGTATTGCTTCAACTTGGTCAAATGTGACTCCTTGTAACATGCACATCAATGAATTAGCACAAACCATATGTAGCTCAGTTGATGATGCAGGGCTCAAATCAGTTCTTTTCAATACCATCACAATCTCTGATGGCATTTCAATGGGTACTCTTGGAATGAGATATTCGTTGGTTTCTAGAGAAGTCATTGCAGATTCAATTGAAACTGTTGTTGGTTGCCAGTCATTTGATTCTGTTGTAGCAATAGGCGGATGCGATAAAAATATGCCAGGTTGTATGATGGGATTGATAAGGCTGGATAGACCAAGTCTGTTTGTTTACGGTGGTTCTATCAAGCCTGGGAAGGATCATACTGATTTTGCTACTGTTCTTGAAAAGGTTGGCGCATATTCTCAGAATCAAATAAGTGAAGACGAACTTATAGCAATTGAGAAAAATGCTCTCCCTGGACCAGGTTCATGCGGAGGAATGTACACTGCAAACACTATGGCATCGGCAATTGAAGCCTTAGGAATGAGTTTACCTGGCAGTAGCTCACAAGATGCTATCTCTCAGGAGAAGAAAAATGATTGCCAGGCAGTAGGTCAAGCTATCGATTACTTATTAGAAAAGGATATTAAACCTAGCGATATTCTAACCAAGAGCGCTTTTGAAAATTCCATTAAAGTAGTTATTGCACTAGGCGGCTCTACTAATGCAGTCCTTCATCTACTAGCAATGGCAAAATCAGCAAATGTTGATTTAAATTTAGATGACTTTACTAGAATAGGAAAAATTACACCTGTTTTATCTGACATCAGGCCTTCTGGCTACTATTTAATGAGTGATCTGAATGAACAGGGTGGTATTCAACCCTTAATGAAAATGATGCTTAATGATGGATTGCTGGACGGAAGTTGTATGACTGTTTCAGGAAAAACTTTAGAAGAAAACCTTAAAGGCATAGAACCCTATAAAGATGATCAAAAAATTATTGCTCAAATTAGTAAACCTATAAAAAAAGAAAGTCACATTAGAATTTTGAAAGGTAATCTAGCACCTCAAGGAGCTGTAGCTAAAATAACTGGGAAAGAAGGACTATCTTTTTCTGGTCCTGCAATAATTTTTGAATCTGAAGAGGAGGCTGTTGAAGCAATTTTCAAGAATACCATTCAAGAAGGTTCGGTAATTGTTATCAGATACGAAGGCCCTGTAGGCGGCCCAGGCATGCGTGAAATGCTAAAACCGACTGCGGCAATTATGGGAGCTGGGCTAGGAGATAAAGTTGCTCTAATTACTGATGGAAGGTTCTCAGGCGGATCTCATGGTTTTGTAGTTGGCCATATTACCCCTGAAGCGGCGAATGGAGGTCCAATTGGACTTTTACAGAATGGAGATTTAATCACTATAGATGCAAAAAAAGATCAAATAAACATTGATATCTCAGAAGAACAGTTAGCAGACAGAAAGAAAAACTGGCAATCTTTAAAAGAACCTCCTAGCAGAGGAGTGTTAGCTAAATACGCCAGATCAGTGTCTTCAGCTTCCGAGGGCGCTGTAACAGACGATTTTTAGTTTGCATTTTTAAAATTTAACCTAATATAAAAATTATGAGCAACACAATAGAATTAAATAAGGAAAACTTCACAGAAACGGTTGGGTCAAATAAACCCGTTTTAGTCGATTATTGGGCAGAATGGTGCGGTCCATGCAAAATGGTAGCTCCAATACTTGAGGAAGTTGCTTCAGCTATGTCAGATAAGCTGACGGTTGGCAAAGTTGATGTGGATGAAAATCAAGAGTTAGCAGCCCAATTAAACATAATGAGCATTCCTACGTTAGTTCTATTCAAAGATGGAGAGGTAGTTGATCAGGCGATAGGTGCTTTATCAAAGTCTCAGCTTCTATCCTTTTTGGAACAACACCTATAAATTTAACCTAGACTAGGGCTAACTTAGGTGTTACATTTGTTCTCCTTGTCTTAGACAATCTTTAATTAAATCCCAAAATTTGTTATGCATTTAGGCGAATTAAAAGCCAAGCCCGTAGAAGAATTACTCAGTCTCGCTGATGAGATGGGCATTGAAAATTTAGCCCGCTCAAAAAAACAAGATGTTATTTTTGGAATTCTCAAATCTCATTCTGGAAAAGGTGAAGATATTGAGGGAGAGGGAGTTCTTGAAATTTTAAATGATGGGTTTGGATTTTTGAGATCACCGTCGTCATCTTATTTAGCAGGTGCAGACGACATTTATGTTTCACCAAGCCAAATAAGAAGATTTGGACTCAAAACAGGTGATTCTATATCTGGAAAAATAAGACCACCAAAAGAGGGCGAGAGATATTTTGCCTTGTTAAAGATTGATGAGATCAACTTTAATGCACCAGAGCAAACGAAATCAAAAGTTGCTTTTGAAAACTTAACACCTTTGTTTCCTGAAGAAAGAATTGTGATGGAGGCAGGGAATGGAACAACTGAAGATTTATCAGCAAGAATAATTGATTTAACTGCCCCAACAGGTAAGGGGCAGAGAGGACTTATCGTTTCTCCACCCAAAGCAGGAAAAACTCTTCTTCTTCAAACCATCGCTCATTCAATTGAAAGGAATAGTCCTGACAGCAAGCTCATGGTTCTTTTAGTTGATGAAAGACCTGAAGAGGTTACTGACATGAAACGTTCTGTTCGAGGGGAAGTAATCGCTTCTACCTTTGACGAACCTCCATCAAGACATGTTCAAGTAGCTGAGATGGTAATTGCCAAAGCTAGAAGACTTGTAGAAACAAAAAATGATGTCATTATTTTGTTAGATTCAATAACTCGATTGGCAAGAGCTTATAACTCTACTCAAGCGGCTTCTGGGAAAATATTAACAGGTGGTGTTGACGCTAATGCCCTTGAAAAACCAAAAAGATTTTTTGGTGCTGCCAGAAATATAGAAAGTGGAGGAAGTCTCACCATTATTGCTACAGCGCTCATTGACACTGGATCGAGAATGGACGAAGTAATTTACGAAGAATTTAAAGGTACTGGAAATCAAGAAATTCATCTTGATAGAGCAATTGCTGAAAGAAGAGTCTTTCCAGCTATTAACATAAGGCGTTCAGGCACAAGAAGAGAAGAGCTGATAACCGATGATGCCGAACTTCAGAGAATAAATATTCTTAGAAAGCTTCTAAATGATATGGAAGATGTCGATGCAACTGAATGGCTTATAGACAAACTTGGAAAACACAAGACAAACAATGAATTCTTCAGTTCAATGAAGAAAGGAAAATAACTATTTTTCTTTGAGAAGTAAATATTGCTTCCTCCCTGAGATAGTCTCTTTTATAACCTCCCAATTCTTTTCTAAAAAACTTAGATCTATATCTTTTTCTACTTCAAGATAAATATTTCCAGATTTAGCAAGAAGAGATTTTGTTTTAATTTTTAAAAGAACTTTTTCAGCAAGTTGTTCATAGAATGGAGGATCAAGAAAAATTAGATCAAATTCATCATTTGTTTCATCTAACCAAGCAAGGACATCCTTATTAATTATTGATATATCCTCAATAACATTTAGCTTTTTGACATACCCTTTTAATTTATCAAAGTGCTCAAAATTTTTTTCGATAAATGTAACTTTTTGAGCACCTCTAGACAATGATTCCAATCCTAAAGAACCTGTTCCAGAAAATAAATCAAGACAAGTCTTCCGATCAATGACCTGTCCAAGCCAATTAAACAATGTTTCCCTTAGTCTATCTGGAGTTGGTCTAAGATCTTTAGAAGGTAAGAATTCGAATTTTCTTCCTTTGTATTTTCCACTGATTATTCTAAATGAACCTTTATTTGCTTTATTGCTCATAATTTTCTTTTATAATTCTCTTTTCTAATCACTTATAAATGCAAGATATATTTCTAAATATTTTAAGAACGCAAGCTCAAACTGTATATGTAATTTCTTCAGGAAATTCAGATTCGAAAGAGGCAATGACAGTTTCTTCAGTAGCATCGTTATCAGCTGATCCACCAAGAATGTTAGTTTGCATTAATAAATCTGCTGCCATGCATGATTTTTTAAAAACTACTAAATCGTTTTGTCTTAATTTATTAAGCAATGGACAAAAACATGTAGCTGATATTTGTAGCAACTCAGAAAAAATAAATGAAAGATTTTCAAATGATTCTTGGCTTAAGAAAGAAGAGACCCCATATTTAGAGAATGCTCAATCAAACCTCTTTTGTAATTTAAAAGAAATTATGGAAGACACAACTCACTCAATCTTCGTTGGAGAGGTTCAAGATTTAATTCATAATGACGCTTTAAAACCCTTGGTATATCAAGAAGGAAAATATGTTTAAGTTTCTTTATCTTTTAATTTTTGTTTTGTGCTCAAACCTGGCATTTTCAAGCGAGAATAAACTTTATTTTATTGAGCCTAAAGATGGTGCAACACTAAATGGACCTGTAAAAATAGTTTTTGGGTTATCTGGAATGGGAGTAGCTCCGGCTGGAATAGATTTTCCCAATACTGGGCACCATCATCTTCTTGTTGATTTAGAAAATTTGCCCGATCTTTCAAAACCTATCCCCGCAAATAAAAATCATATTCATTTTGGCAAAGGTCAGACTGAAACAATCCTTGAATTACCAAAAGGAAAGAGAACCTTGCAACTGTTAATGGGCAACTATCTTCACATTCCACACAAAGAGCCAGTGATTTCAGATAAAATTACAATCTTTATTAAGTAAATTTTCTTTATAAACTCTATTGATTTACGAAATCTTAAAATTTAAGAAAAAATTATTTATTTTTTTCTACTTACTCACTTTATCTAGCTTTTCAGTAAGTGAAATTTTCATAGACGGCATTCTTGATGAAGAGGAATGGAACTCAGCTAAACTGATTGATGACCTTGTAATCGTACAGCCAAATACCTTAAAGAAATCAAAATACAAAACCGAAGTTTTATATTTTGCCAATGAAAAAGGAATTTATTTCGGTTTTAAAAATTTTAAACCTCCAGAAAGACAAACGCCGATTCAACATAAGCGGGATGCATGGATGGCAGACGGAGATAGAAATTTCATTATCATTGATTTTGTTGGAAACGGTAACAATGGATTTTCTTTTGGAACTTCTTTAGGAGATTCTGTCGGAGACGGCACTGTTTCAAATGAAAATCAGTTCAATCAGGATTGGGATGGTGTGTGGTTCGTCAAAACCAGTAAAGATAGCGAAGCTTGGTACTCTGAATTTCTGATACCTTGGGATGTAGCACCCATTAGTTCTTCTACTGAAGATGAATTAGAAATTAAAATAAGAATAAATACTTTCGATTTTCTCAGTAATGAATGGTCAAGTTTTCCTGCTATTTGGAGCACCGATTCAGCCTTTTTATCAAAATTTGAACCTATAAGAATTAAGAATTATGCTCGAGATGCTCAAAGTGATGCTGACTTCTACCCATATATTTCAATTTCACAAGAGCAAGTTACAGACGAGCAAATAAATAAAATAGGTGGAGAAATATTTTGGTCTATAGATGCTGAAAAGAGATTAGATGTAACTATAAATCCTGATTTTGGCCAAGTAGAAAGCGATGATGTTATTGTGAATTTTGATTCAACAGAGACTTATTATGAAGATAGGAGGCCATTTTTCACTGAAAATCAAAACTTATTTCAAATAACTGGCTGGAGAACTTATCTAATAAATACAAGAAGAATTGGAGCAGCACCAGATTATGATTGTAATCAGCTTAGTGAACGATTAGCTGAAAAATGTCTTAAAGATAATTCATCTACTAGCGATATCGACCTTGCCCTAAGATATACCCAATCAGGAGCACTGAACGAGTTTGGTATCTTCTCTGCTTTTGAAAGAGGAACGGATATTTATAAAGGAAGAAATTTCCAAGCTATTCGCTACAGAAGAAATTTTAATGAAGGGAAGGTAGGCTATCTTCTAACTTATGCAGATAAACCAAACATATCTAGGAGCGCTCAAGTACACACTTTTGATTACGAATATTTTATTAATCAAGATACCCGTTTTTTTGGAATGTTAAGTTACTCAGATATTGATGATCCTAATTTATCCAAGAATGGATCTGCAATAAGAGCTCTTATCTCAAAACAATTTACAAAAAAATTCTCTGGTTTATGGGCTTTTTCATCTTATGGCAAAGGATATGATATTAACGACATGGGTTACAGTGAAATGAAGGAATATATGTCAACTGGATGGGTAGTAAACTACAGAGAAGCTGAATTTGATAAAAACTCTCCTCTCCAAAGTTTAACTCTTGACTCGAACGGTGGATTCAATAAAAGCGCCTCAGGAATATACGGTGGGTCTTTAGCTAATGTGAGTTTAAGTTTAGATTTTAAGGATTTTTCTTCTGTAAGATTGAGTTGTGAGTGCTTTCTTGATCCCGGTAAAGATTATATGGAAACGAGAGGTTTCCTAGATGCACCTTATATTAGAAATAAAGGAGGATACACCTTTGCTATTAGTTATGAGGCACCAGAGACTCTTGTATTTATTCCTTCAATGAAGGTGGAAAGCAGATCATCAGGATATGAATTTGATGATTCTTTGTTATCGAGAAAAGAGGAAGGTTGGGGTTTTAATTTGGGCGCAACTATAAAACCAACAGATAATCTTAATATTAATTTGGGTCTAATTAGATATGATGAGGACGAGAACTGGAGTAAATTTGAATATGACAACGTGTTCGGTTACTACCATAAGAAGAAACTCTCATCCTCTCTATCTTTAGGGTATTATGAAAGAGAGCATGAATTAAGAATAAAAGCTCAGTTTTACTCTTTAACTGCAGAAGATCCCGAGGCTTTCTTTGTATCACCTGAAGGAAAAATGAAGTCTGCTAGTGCTAACCTAAATTCATTTGAGTTGAGCCAAGTGGCATTTCAAATTAGGTATAAGTATGAATTGGCACCTCTATCTCATATTTATGTGGTCTACACTAGAGGTGGAGATTATTTCAGCTCTAATATGTCCCCATCATCATTTGATAAGCTTTATACAAAAGGATGGGATACAACATACTCGGATCAATTTATTGTAAAAATAAGATATAGATTTTCATCGTAAAAATAGTTAATAAACTAATCAAAAATATTCATAACTTCCAATAAAAAATATATAAGTCTATCTGACTTCAACATTGATCACGTGATTTCAGATAAAATATCTTTCTTGATAGGTTAATACCAGTGCTATGCAAAGCATTCAATATGGTTAGAAAATTAATACTTTTATTTTTATTTGCACCGCTATCTGCAGAGATTATTGTTGATGGCAAATTAAATGAAACTGAGTGGAATTCTGCAGGAGTCATTGATACTTTTTATGTTACCGAACCTCTAACCTATGCAATTCCAGAAGTTGCAACCGAAGTTTTATATTTTGCTAACGAGGATGGAATATATTTTGGATTTAAAAATTTTCAACAACCCATTGAGGATCAAACTTCTTTACTCCATAAAAGAGACGTAATGGATGCATCAGCAGATAGAGCATTCATTGCAATTGATTTTAATGGGAACGGTATAAGAGCATATAGTTTTTCAGTTACCTTGGGTGGATCTATCAGTGATGCAGTTTGGGCAAATGAAAATCAACCGTCATTAGACTGGGATGCAATTTGGTTCGTTAAAACATCTCAAACCGACGATGCTTGGTTTGCTGAGTTCATGATTCCATGGGATGTTGCTCCATTGGAAGACTCAGATGCAGAATTTATTGAAGTTAATGTCAGGACGTCTAGAGGTTATTTTCTTAAAAATGAATGGCATGGTTTTCCTAAGATTAATTGGACAGATACAAAATTTATCTCAAGATTTCATCCTATAAAAATAAGAAATTTCGCTAAGAATTCCTCCTCAGAAGTTGATTTCTTTCCATATATTTCAGTTTCTCAAGAAGAAGTCACCGGGGAGCAAGAAAATAAAATTGGAGGGGAAATATTTTGGGCTATCGATTCAGAAAAAAGATTAGACGTCACTTTAAATCCTGATTTTGGGCAAGTAGAAAGTGATGATGTTATTGTAAGCTTTGATGCTTTGGAGACTTTTTATGAAGATAAACGACCGTTCTTCACAGAAAATCAGGATCTTTTTCAAATAAGGGGTCGAACTTCTTTTCTCATCAACACCAGAAGAATTGGTGCCAGACCAGACTATGATTGTTCTTCAGAGGTAGACGAATCAGATTGTAAATCACAAAGAAAAACCTACAGTGAAATTGATTTAGCCTTGAAATATACACAGACGGAAGCAGATGATGAATTTGGAATTTTCTCAGCTTTTGAACGAGATGGAAAATACTATAAAGGAAGGAATTTCCAGTCTATTAGATACAGAAAAAGTTTAGATGATCTTCGTGTTGGTTATCTTTTAACTTACGTTGATCGTCCAAACATATCAAGAGCTGCCCAAGTGCATACGATGGACTTTGATTATTCTTTCGATGAAATAAGTAGGTTTTCTGGGACGTTAAGTTATTCAAATATAGATTCAGAATCAACTTCAACCGAAGGTGTAGCTTTAAGAGGCAGAGTAGCTAGAAACTTTACAGAAAAGTTTTCCGCTCTTTGGGGTTTTGGTATCTATGATGAAGGCTATGATATGAACGACATGGGTTATCTGGACATGAGAAATTTTGCAGAAACAGGCATTACAGCTGTTTATAAAGAAACCAATTTCTCGGAAGAATCTTTAATTAGAAGTCTTACATTAGATTTGAATAGCGGTCACCAACGAAGCATATCAGGAATAAACGGTGGAGCGATGGCGTGGATATCACTTAATTTAGATCTGAAGGATTTTTCTTCAATAGATATTTTTTGTGAATGCATCTTATCTCCTGGAAAAGATTTTGTTGAAGCAAGAGATCATCCGGACTCTCCTTTTATAAGAAGGTTGGGAGGTTACACATTGAATATGAGATATTCGGCACCTAGACAGAAGACTTTCATACCCTTCGTAAAAATTGAAAGTTCATCTGGAGGTTATAAATTTGATAATCCATCAAATTCTAAAAGAGGTGAGGGTTGGGGATTCAACTTTGGAGCAAATATTAAGCCCACTAATGATCTCGACTTAAATCTTGCTCTCATTAGATATGATGAATATGAAAATTGGGTTAAATATGAATTTGATAATGTATTTGGCTATTACAAAAAGAAGAAATTATCTTCCTCTCTGTCTTTAGGATGGATTAAAGACAACATTCACGAATTAAGAATTAAAGCTCAATTTTATTCACTCACTGCTGATGATCCAGATCCTTATTATGTCAGTTCGGATGGAAAAATGATTAATTATGACGGGTCACTTAATCCATTTGAATTAAGCCAGGTCGCATTTCAAATAAGGTATAGATATGAACTATCTCCTCTCTCTAATTTTTATGCAGTTTATACGAGAGGAGGATATTATTTTGACGACGATAAAGATTTAAAATCTTTTGGAGATTTGTATTCCACCGGATGGGATACTACTTATTCTGATCAATTTATTCTTAAACTGAGATACAAATTTTAATGATCTTTACAGATCCAACCTCTTGATGTTTTTCTAGCTTCTAAGGCAGGGAAATAAACATTGCATTCTATACATTTGACCATGCTGGATTGATCTTCACTGATATCAACTGAATTTTCTCCCAAAAGACGTGCAAGCCCAACGACTATTCCTACAAAAATTAAAACTGAAATTAAAATAGCCATTAGGATTTAATTTTCTTTTCTTTGAAAGCGTCCAGTAAGTCTTGAGTTATGTTGGCCAGATCTGACTGGTTGAGTTCTTTATAGGCTTCAATTTTGATCTCAAGAGCTTGTTCTACTTGAGAGCTATTTGGGAGATGTTCAATCACATAATTAGCTCGGTTTAAGGCAGCAACAAAAGCCTTTCTTTCCATATAAAAAGTCGCTACATAGATTTCTTTTTTTGCGATCAAATTCCTTAAGAAGACCATTCGTTGCCTTGCTTGATCAGCGTAGTCACTATCTGGAAACCTAAGTAAAAAATCACTCAAGTCGGAAAACGATTTCTTTGCTTGATTGAGATCTCTTTTCGAGGCCGCATCCTCGAGAATCATATTTGGATTAAAAATAGACATATCGGCTGTGTAACTGGACATTCCTTTCAAATAGTAAGCGTAATCTATATTTGGATGATTAGGATGCAAGCTGATAAACCTATCAGCGGCTGATATGGCAGCCTCATAGTTTGCTGACTTAAAATAAGCATAAATAAGCTCTGACTGAGCTTGCGTGGCAAATCTTCCAAAGGGGTATCTTGCCTCAAGCATTTCTAAACTCATTGCGGCAGCAGCAAAATTGCCAGATCTCAATCTATTCTGCGCTTGATCAAATAATTCTTTTTCAAGCAAGATCCTTTCAATAGTTTCTTCTTTATTTGCGCATGATGCGGATAAACCTACCAAGATCAGTAAAAAAAGTAGATTAAAGATAAAATAAAGCCTATTACGAGTTTGCATCAGCTAATTCTATCTGTTTAAAGATTAAAAAACATGCCAAAAAAAATTTCAATTAATTTCGAGGTCAACGCTGAAGAGTCAGGAAAAAGAATAGATGTAATCGTATCCAAGAGACATCCAGAGTTCTCAAGAATGCAAATTAAAAAGTTTATTGAACTAGATTTTTTGTCTATTGATAATCAAACAATTTCCAAAGTAAGCGAAAAAGCTTCAATTGGAAGCAAGATAAATTTATCTGGTCTAATTGATGCAGAAGTTGAAGATCTTCCTGAAGATATTGAGATTGAAATAAAAAAGAAGACAGAGGATTTCATAGTTATAAATAAAGCTCCAGGAATTGTTGTTCATCCGGGCTCAGGAAATAGATCAGGAACAATTCTCAACAGTTTATTATTTAACTTTCCAGAGCTCGCAGATCTACCTCGAGCTGGAATAGTTCATCGTTTAGACAAAGATACTTCTGGACTAATGGTTATTGCTAGAAATGAGAAGGCTTATAAACACTTGTCAGATCAAATCTCCTCTAGAACTGTTAGAAGGGGATATGACCTAGTTGTAATTGGAAAAACGTTGAGAGCAGGAACTTTGGACTTCCCAATTGGGAGGCATCGCACGGTGAGAACAAAACAATCAGTTACAGAAAAAGGAAAAGAAGCAATTACTAAATTTAAAGTTTTAGAATTTTTGGGATTTTACACTTATATCCGAGCTTATTTAGAAACAGGCAGAACTCATCAAATTAGAGTCCATTTCAGCCATATTAAACATCCTCTTGTTGGAGATAAAACTTATGGAACAAGTCAAAGATTTGCAAAACATACTTCAGACGATTTGAAAGATTTTATTATCAAGTTTCCGAGACAGGCCCTACATGCTAGAGAACTTTCTTTTATAGATCCCTTGACTAATGAAACAGTTAATTTTGAAAGCGAAATTCCTAAAGATTTTCAAAGTTTATTGGGTCGTCTAAAAACCAATGAAAACTTGACTTAAAGACTTCTAGTGTCACAATTCGAATCTTTTTAAAACTGTTTAATAAATATGAAGAAAGAATCAGGCGGATCTGCACTTATCAGAGCTTTGGCAGATGAAAATGTAGACCTTCTCTTTGGATATCCTGGAGGAGCTGCTCTTCATATTTATGATGCAATCTATCAACAGGATAAAGTTCAGCATATTTTAGTTAGGCATGAACAGGCTGCAGTCCATGCAGCTGATGGATATGCCAGAGCCACAGGAAAAGTTGGAACTGTTCTTGTAACATCTGGTCCAGGAGCAACAAACGCAATCACTGGTATTGCAACTGCATATATGGACTCTATTCCATTGGTAGTAATTTCAGGTCAGGTTGCAAGCCATTTAATAGGAACAGACGCCTTCCAAGAAACAGATATGATGGGAATATCCCGACCAATCGTAAAACATAGCTTTCTAATTCAAAGTCCAGAAGAGATACCAGAGGTTGTTAAAAAGGCCTTTATTATTGCGAAAACAGGAAAGCCGGGACCAGTTGTAATTGATGTACCCAAGGATATGACAGATCCGAACCATCTTTTTGATTATCAGTATCCTAAAGATATAAAGATGAGATCTTATTCAGCTCCCTCTGAAGAAGAAGAAAGTAACGTAGATGAGGCAGTTTCATTATTAGAGAAAGCAAAAAAGCCTGTTTTATATGCGGGCGGTGGGATCATTCAAGGTAATGCATCTGAGGAACTAAAAAAGTTAGCGAAAATCATGAATGCTCCTGTGACAAATACACTAATGGGATTGGGAGCCTTTCCTGCAACTCATGAAAACTTTATTGGAATGTTAGGAATGCATGGAACCTATGAAGCTAACATGGCAATGCATGAAGCTGATTTAATCTTTGCTTTGGGTTCAAGATTCGATGATAGAACTACAAATAATCCTCAAAAATACTCATTAAATGCCAAAAAAATACACTTAGATTGTGATTACGGTTCTATAGAAAAAATAATAAATGTCGATGTATCTCTAAATGGAGATGCTAAAAAGATTCTTAATCAAATTCTAAATAAAATAGATCCAAAAAATATTGATAAAGCATCAATAGATCTCTGGAATAATGAGATTCTAAACTGGAGAGAAACTCATGGTCTTAATCATGATCTTCTGGATAAGAAATTTCATCAGAAGCAAATCCTTCCTCAACAGGTAATACAGTCTCTTTACAAGTCTACAAACGGTAAGGCATTTATAACCTCCGATGTTGGCCAACACCAAATGTTTGCTGCTCAATATTATAAATTTGATGAACCAAGAAAATGGATTAACTCTGGCGGTCTTGGAACAATGGGATTTGGTTTGCCTTCTGCCATGGGAGTTAAATTTGCTTTCCCTGATGAGGATGTTGTTTGTGTAACTGGTGAAGGCAGCATTCAAATGTGTATTCAGGAGCTATCTACTTGTATGCAGTATGGACTGCCTGTGAAAATAATTAATCTTAATAATAGAGCTTTAGGAATGGTTAAGCAGTGGCAGGATATGCAATACGGTGGAAGGTATTCCAGTATTCTCTACGAAGATTCTTTGCCTGATTTCGTCAAGCTTGCAGAATCTTATGGACATGTGGGCATGAAGGTAGAGGATATCAGTGAGCTAGAAGAAAGAATGGATGAATGTATTTCCATGAAAGATAAACTTGTATTCATGGATGTATATGTTGATCCAGATGAGCATGTATACCCGATGCTTGAAGCCGGTGGCAACATGTCTGAAATGCGAGTTAGTAAAACTAAAAAGACTTTTTAATATGAGTCACATATCGATTTTAATGGAAAACCAACCGGGAGCTCTTTCTAGGGTTGTAGGTTTATTTTCACAAAGAGGATACAACATAGACTCTTTATCTGTGGCTCCTACTAACGATTCATCTTTATCAAGGCTCACCATGGTCGTTAAAGAAGAAGAAAGCGTAATATCTCAAATACTCAAACAATTGAACAAAGTAATTGATGTTGTAGAAGTTCAGAATCTGTCCGACATTGAATCTGTCTCACTGGAAATTGCTATTGTTAAATTAAAAATCACCGAGAAAGAAGCAAAAAAAATTATTGAAAGTGCTTTTCCTGTTGTTGGAGAAATTATTAATCACAAAGATGAATTTGTAATGATTAAACTGATCGGTTCGAACCATGAAGTTGATGATTTTCTTCTTTCTTTAAATAAGCAAAAGTTTTTAGAGGTTACCAGATCAGGTCTGCTTGGAATGGGGACAGGTGAAAACTTTCTCATTTCAGAAAGTGAAACTACAATTGAGTATTAGGAGAAAACAATGGAAGTATTTTACGAAAAAGATTCAAATCCTGAATTATTAAAAGATAAAACTATAGCGATCATTGGCTACGGCTCTCAAGGTCATGCACATGCTAATAATTTAAAAGACTCTGGTTTCAACGTAATTCTCGGATTAAGGGATGGATCATCTTCGGCTGCAAAGGCATCTGAAGCAGGTTTTGAAATTGCAAGCAATGTCGAAGCAGCATCTAAAGCTGATGTATTGATGATGTTAATTCCTGATGAGTTTCAAGGAATTGCTTATAAAGAGGAGATAGAACCTAATCTTAAGCAAGGTGCTACTTTAGCATTTGCACATGGATTTAATATTCATTACGAACAGATTGTTCCAAGAGAAGACTTAGACGTTATCATGATAGCTCCTAAAGGGCCTGGTCATACAGTGCGAGGTCAATACTTAGATGGAGCTGGGGTACCTTGTTTAGTTGCAATTCATCAAGATGCCTCCTCTAATGCATTGGATACATCAATTGCTTATGCTTCAGCTATAGGTGGCGGAAGAGCAGGTATCATCAAAACAACTTTCAAAGATGAAACAGAGACAGATTTGTTTGGTGAACAGTCTGTACTGTGTGGAGGTCTGACTTCATTGATTCAAGCAGGCTATGAAACTTTGGTAGAAGCCGGTTATCCACCCGAGATGGCTTATTTTGAATGTGTTCATGAAGTTAAATTAATCGTTGATTTGATTTATGAGGGAGGCCTAGCAAATATGAGGTATAGCATTTCAAATACAGCAGAATATGGAGATTACACTTCAGGACCTAAAGTAATTACTGACGAAACCAAAAAGGAAATGAAAAAAATTCTTGAAAGGATTCAGTCTGGAGATTTTGCAGACGAATTTATTGCTGATGCAAGAAAAAGCAATGGTCCAGATGGAGGCCCTGCAATGCAAGAATTTAGAAGACAATCAGCCGCACATCCAATAGAAGAGGTTGGAAAATCTTTAAGAGAGATGATGCCTTGGATAGCTAGTAACCGTCTGGTTGATAAGGCAAAAAACTAGTACCATCGACAGGGTGTCAAATAAGATACTCGCCCTTATTTTAGGAATTTCTTTATTTTCCGTTTATCTCTTTTCTATTAGCCTTTATCCATTAGTTGATGAAGACGAAGGTGCATTCGCTTCAGCAACTTTGACTATGATGGATTCTGGTAATTTTACAAACGTTGAGTTAGCAGGAGAGAGGAGGGATGATAAACCGGTTCTTACCCACTGGCTGCAGGTCATAAGTTTAAAAACCTTTGGCTTTTCAGAGTTCGCTTTTAGATTACCGAGTGTAATCTTTGGGTTGCTCTGGGCATTCGTAACGTTTTGGTTCACAAAAAAGATTTCAAATAAAAGAAATGCTTTTTTAGCTGCTTTTTTCGTTCTAGCAAGCCTTGGAGCATCAATTATTATCAAAACAGCAACTGCGGATGGAATATTTAACTTTTTTGTGGCTTCAACCACTCTTTTGGCATTTTTAGCTTTAAGAGAACAACGGACAAAGTATTTATACTATGCAGCAATTCTTGCAGGCTTTGGCTTTTTAACAAAAGGACCCGCTATTTTAATCGTGCCTGGAGGGGCATTATTTTTCTGGGCTTGGTGGAATGGATATTTAACTGAAACGTTAAGAAAACTTTTAAATCCTTTTTTATGGCTTGTCTTTTTTTGCATTGCATCACCGTGGTTTATCTATTTATATTTAAACGAAGGCATAGATCCGATACTAGGATTCTTTTTAAAACATAACTTTCAAAGGTATTTATCAACTTTTGAGGGCCACTCAGGACCATTCTATTACTATCTTGTTATTTTGATTTTTTTGGTGGCTCCATTTTGGAATAGTCTATTTACGGTAGTCGGCAGAATTAAGACAGACTTCAAGGATGAAACTAAAAGTTTTCTATGGATTTGGTTTTTATGGGTTTTACTCTTTTTTTCAATATCTTCAACTAAGTTACCGCACTACTTGCTTTATGGAATAACTCCACTATTCATATTAATGGCACTCAACTTTAAGCAGCAAAGCAAAAGAATAAATCTGCTAATTTTTATTTCTTTATTGGGCTTCATATCATCTGTTCCTTTCGTATTAGAAACTCTGGCTTCTTCAGAGAAAGACATTATTTGGAATGTTTTGAGAGAGGAAATAGAGATTTTTTTTACTCCTGCAAATTTCTTTATTCCAATATTAATTCTTCTAATCCTTGGAATTATCTCCTTTTTGGTCTTTTCTAAATTTAACCAATTTATAATCTCGTCTTTATTATTTTTGATTAGTGTTCATTTAATTTTTCTTCCAAGTGCCATAGGACTATTTCAAGATCGATTCAAACAGGCTGGATTAAAGGTAAAAGAAATGAATAAGCCTTTAGCCATGTACAAGATGAACTTTCCCTCATTTGGAGTATATGCAAGAGACACTGCCTATAGAAATCATAATGATGGACAAATAATTCTTTTAAGGAGCAATCAAATTGATGAACTGGGTTCAGTGACAGAAATTTATAATAGGTCGGGTATTTCTGTGGTGATAAAAGAGTGAATCAGCAGCACAAAACAGGATTTATTGTCTTTGCTTTGGCGCTGGTTCTGATTGGTTTGAATTATTTAGATCCTGTAGTTGCTCTAAATAACTATATTTTTATTGGACTAAATAGTGCGGGAGCTTTTATAAATCAATCAGCTCTAACTTTTCTTACCGAAATTGGTAATGCAGCCGTACTGCTGATTGCATCTGTAATCCCCATATATTACTCAAGAAAATTTTTCAGGTTAATTATCTCATCTACACTGATTGGAATCTTGCTCTCAAGGGGATTAAAAATTTTACTCGATATTCCAAGACCTGGAGCAATCCTGCCAAGAGAGGAATTTTTTGTTGTTGAGCCTCTTTTGACCTCTCAATCCGTGCCTTCAGGGCACGCATTTAGTCTCTTTTTATTTTTCTCATGTTTGGTTGTCTCAGGCATGATTAAAAAAAATTATTTTGCACTGTTAATTTTCGCCTTTTCACTTCTTGCTTTCACTAGGGTATTAGTTGGAGCTCACTGGCCAATGGATATTCTGATCGGTGCTTCTTTGGGTTTTAGCTTGCCTTTACTCTTAGCTTCATTGGCAAATAGATCGTCGAAAATTTTGGACACTACATATTTGGTATTTTTCATTATTTTATTAAGCGTCGCGCTTTATACAATGCTCATTGGCAATTTTTCTACCTATGATTTTGCAAATGAAATCGGTTGGTTTTACATACTTATTTTCTTGAGCCCTCTTTTATTTCTTAATTTACTGAAGATAGAGAACATTTTTAGTATTGCTTTAGACTATTTCACCAAAATTAAGGTATCTCAGAGTAAATTTTTAAAAATCTTTATGCCTTTGCTTATTTCTTCCACATTCATATATTTAATCTACCAATATGGATCTTTTAGCTCATTCCTTTTCATGACAGAAAATTTGGATTTTCTCCTAGTGTCCGTTGCATTAGGTCTTTTGGTTTTAAGCCTGCTGATAAGGGCTGCTCGAATTAGAAGATTTTTTAAAAAGGAAACAAAGAGTCTAGGAGTTGTGCGAATCACTTTCTTGCATAACTTTTTAAATAATTTTTTACCTATGCGAATTGGAGAATTTTCTTTTCCTTTGCTGCTAAGAGAATCTTATGGGATTGATAATAAGATATCCCTCAGGGCACTTTTTATTTTCAGGATCACAGATCTTCTATCAATCATTTTTTTGTCTTTATTTGTCTTTCTTAGTTTCTACTATTCATTAATATTAAATATTTTAATTTTAGCTGGTTGGTACTTTGGAGTGAGCTATTTATTGCAAGAAAGAGATATTAAAAAAAATCTTTTTGAAAAAATTGAAATTTTGATTTTGTCTCTATTAGCTTGGTGCATAAAAATATTTGCTCTCACTTATCTTCTGTTATCTTTGATTTCAGCAAGCTTAGAAAGTTCTTTCGTTGCCGTTATTTTTGGTGAATTAACATCAATTCTACCCATCCATGGCTTTGCAGGAACGGGGACATATGAGGGAGGCATAATATTTGGACTAAATTCTTTTGATAAAAACATTAATATCGATTCAATGATCAGTGCTTCTTTATTGGTCCACTTTACTGTTCTTTTATATAGTCTTATCCTTGCAATTGTTTCAACATTCATTAAGAAAACATGAAAACTTATTTAAGCATTGTGGTTCCTGTTTATAACGAGGAAGAAAATATAAAGCCTCTCGTCGATGAGATTTATCAATCGATGGAATCTCTAGACAAAGAATGGGAATTGCTCATTGTTGATGATTCAAGCAAAGATAATACTGGAGATATATGCGAATCAATTGCCAAAGTAAAAAAAGAAGTCAGGTACCTACAATTGGGCAGGAATTCAGGTCAAACAGCCGCTATGCAAGCAGGTTTTAACCACGTACAAGGAAAATACATAGCAACTTTGGACGGCGATCTTCAAAACGATCCGAAGGATATTTTAAGACTCTTGAATAGGCTGAAAGAAGAAAAGTTGGATTTAATTGTTGGATGGAGAAAAGACAGAAAAGATCCTTTTTTTAGAAGTCTCATATCAAAGATGGCAAATTCTTTAATTGGCTGGTCGACTGATATAAAGCTCCATGATTACGGATGTAGCTTAAAGGTATATAGAAATAAAACTCTCAAAGCGGTTCAATTGTACGGCGAAATGCACCGGTTAATTCCTGCTTGGATGAGTCTTTATACTGATAAGGCAAGGATAAGCGAAGAGGTAGTAAACCATAGACCCAGAATTGCTGGCGAGAGCAAGTATGGCTTTGGAAGAATTGCTAGGGTACCTTTGGATTTATTTTCAATTATATTTTTCCAAAGATTTTTATCTAAACCAGGGCACTTTTTTGGTTTTCCTGGTTTAGTTTTTTTGGTTCTTGGAATAATTATCTTATTTATATTAAGCGCCCAAAAAATTATGCTTGGCATAGACTTAGGCGACAGACCTCTTTTTTACGGCGGAATACTTTCTGTTGTGTTTGGAACCCAACTATTAACAACCGGTTTATTGGCTGAAGTTGTCGTCAGAATTTACTTTTCGAATAAAAACCGTCCTTATGTAATAAGAAGGGATTCCAAGAATTAATTTAACTTTATTTATTGATAATAGCTTGCTAAGGTTGCATTCCATTTCATATGGGTCTGTAGCTCAGCTGGTTAGAGCGCACCCCTGATAAGGGTGAGGTCGCAGATTCGAGTTCTGCCAGACCCACCAAATTCCTAAGAATCTTTTGACACAATTACTGTCATAATTTATATTTTCTCAAAGATCACTAATTCAAAATGCTTAGGAAAACTTTAATCACTTTAAGCCTTCTTGCCATACTAGGCGTCACAGCTTGGGAATTTAAAATAAATATATTAATTTGGTCCATACCAAAATTAGCGGCTATTTTTATGCCAGTGCAGGATAACATTCCAACCACTTGGACGGAGGGACCTGAAACACCTACACAAGATGATCGTCCTAATATTATTTTAATTTTGGCTGATGACTTGGGATACAACGATATTTCTGCCCATAACGGCGGTGCAGCAGATGGCTCTTTGATGACGCCTCATATTGATTCATTAGCAGAAAATGGCATTCTCTTTTCAAGAGGATATGCCGCGAATGCTACTTGTGCTCCTTCAAGAGCATCCATCATGACTGGGAAATATCCAACAAAGTTTGGGTATGAATTCACTCCAGTGCCGGCAACTGGAAGATTAATCATGAGATGGCTTGCTGAAGAAGATGACTCAGAACTTAAAGCTAGAATTGATAGAGAAGTAGCCACTCGGCTACCCCCCTTATGGGAACAAGGTATGCCAACCGAGCAAATAACAATTGCAGAGGTTCTTCGTGATGCAGGATATTACACAGCTCACATAGGAAAATGGCATCTTGGTCAAGCCAATGGCATGGATCCGCAAAGCCAAGGATTTAAAGATTCTTTATCCTTAATAGGACCTCTGTATGCCCCAGAAGATGATCCAGAAATTGTAAATGCAAAGTTCGATACCAGAATCGATAGAATGATTTGGGGCATTGGGCTGTATTCAGCAATGTTTAATGGAGGCGATTTTTTTGCTCCAGATAAATATGTAACCGATTACTATACTGATGAAGCTTTGAAAGTTATTGAAAAAAATAAAAACAGACCGTTTTTTTTATATTTAAGTCATTGGGCAGTTCATAATCCTCTGCAGGCATTGAGAAGTGATGTGCAGAATATGAGCCATATGGAAGGGCATAATTTACAAGTTTATGCAGGAATGATTGCTGCGCTTGATCGCAGCGTAGGTAAAGTTATTGCAAAACTTAAGGAACTTGAGATTTATGGTAAAACTTTAATTATTTTTACAAGCGATAACGGTGGAGCCGATTATATTGAGTTAGAAGATATTAATAAGCCTTACAGAGGCTGGAAAATAAGCTTTTTTGAAGGCGGAATAAGAGTTCCTTATATTGTTAGTTGGCCTGACATAATAGATCCAGGACAAAAATCCAATGCCGCCGTCCATCATTTTGATATTTTTTCTACAATTGCTTCAGCTGCTGGCATAGAATCTTCTCAAGAAAGTAACTTGGATGGCGCTAATCTTCTACCTTTCATAAATAAAGAAATATCCACTGAACCGCATAAAACACTTTTTTGGCGCTCAGGAAATCATCAATCTGTATTGCATGAAAATTGGAAATACATCGTAAGTAAAAAAGAAAATTTTCACTGGCTTTTTAACACTTCTGTTGATCCCACTGAAAAGAACAATCTTATAGAATCTCATCCTAAAAAAGCACAACTTCTAAAAAGTCTATTGGATCAATTTAATTTAGAACAAGCTGATCCCGTCATACCATCCGCCTATGAAGTTCCAATCCTCATTGATAAATACGATGGACAAAAATATGAAGAGGGAGATGACTACATTTACTGGTCAAACTAAAAATTAAGTGGGTATTTTAAAAAAATCATTTTTTTGGATCGTAGGAATTACTCTTAGCTTGGTTTTAATCATATTTATTTCTTATCAATATCAAGAGAGGCAGACTAAAAAAACTATAGAAAAAATAGACAATATTTTCTCAAAACAACAATCTTCCATGAAGTATGAGACTAATGAAAGACGAGAGAAAAATCCTGATAAAAATGCCTATTTTGGGGATCTGCACGTTCACACGGCTAATTCTTTTGATTCTTACTCATTCGGTAATATTAATTCTCCAGATGATGCATATCGTTATGCTCGGGGAGCTGCTTTACCTCATCCATCTGGATATCAAATCCAGCTTAAGAGACCTTTAGATTTTTATGCGGTTACTGATCACGGGATATTTTTAGGAGTGATGAAAACCGCAAGTGACGAAAATTCTTTTTTGTCTAAATATGATTGGGTGAAACCATTACATAATTTAAATGATTCAGCGGGTGCAGGCATATTTGAGGTTATCAGAAGATCTAACCTCTTTAGACCTTTTGCCCAGAGGCTCGCAGAAGAGGGAAGACTGACCAATGATCTTACCGATGAATTAAATAAGATTTCCAGTAGTGTTTGGCAGGATATTATTCAGGCTGCTGATAGAGCCTATGAACCAGGAGTTTTGACTACTTTTGCTGGTTACGAATACTCGGCAGGTAGCGGAGCAGACCTTACAACACTGCATAGAAACGTTATTTTCAAGGATACTAAAAATTTACCATTAATGCCCTTCAGCAGAATGGATAGTCCAAATCCAGAAAAGTTATGGGATTGGATGGATTCTCTGAGAGATAATGGAGTTGAGAGCATGGCCATACCTCATAATTCTAATCTCTCTGGAGGCTTAATGTTTATGCTAGATGATTTTAATGGCGCTCCAATAGATGAATCTTATAGCAGAAAGAGAATAAGTAATGAGCCTGTTGTTGAAATAACTCAAGTGAAAGCTTCCTCAGAGACGAGTCCCTTCTTATCAAAAAATGATGAGTGGGCTGATTTTGAAATTGAAAAGACAGCAGATAGTGATGAAGGGAGTTATACAAGAAGCGCCTTGTTAAGAGGCATGGCTCTGAAAAACAAAAGTGGTCTCAATCCATATAAATTTGGTTTTATTGGGTCAACTGATACTCATGTATCTGCATCATCTTTCGAAGAAGATAGATACTTTTCAAAAATAGGTATTCTCGACGGAACTCCTGAACTCAGGGGATCTATTCCTTTCAATAAGACTTATGGATCCGTATTGAAAGTCCTAAGACCAAATTTAATTGCAGAGGTTGATGAAAAAGATTATTTCGCAGGCAGCAGTAGGCTTATTAGCTGGAGCGCTTCCGGCCTTGCAGGAGTATGGGCTGAAGAGAACACAAGAGAGTCAATCTTTAATGCATTTAAAAGAAAGGAAACTTTTGCAACTAGCGGACCAAGAATAAAAATTAGATTTTTTGCTGGATATGACATTGAGAATGCATTCAGCAAAGAAAATACTATTGCTTACCTTTATGAAACAGCTACGACAATGGGAGGTAGCCTCAAAACCAAGAAGGACAAGTCTCCTACCTTTCTTGTATGGGCGATGGCTGATGCCCAAGGTACAAACTTACAGAGAGTACAAATAATCAAGGGTTGGCTCGATAATGGAGAATCTAAAGAGAAGGTCTATGACGCGACCTGTAGCGATGGATTGGAAGTAGACAAATCATCTCATAGGTGTCCTGACAATGGTGCAAAAGTTAATTTGAATGATTGCTCTATCTCCAAAAATAAGGGCTCTAGGGAGCTAAAAACTTTATGGAAAGATCCAGAATTTATTGAAGATCAGGAAGCCTTTTATTACGTTAGAGTTTTAGAAAACCCAGTTTGCAGATGGTCTACTTGGGACGCAATTAGAAGTAATCAACTTCCTAGATCAGATATAAAATCAACAATTCAGGAAAGAGCTTGGTCTTCTCCAATCTGGATAACACACTAAAAACTTAGGCAGATTGGAATTTAGTGATTCTCAAAGGCAAAGCAATTGCTAAATATAAAAGACAAACAAGAGCATGTATTCCTGACATTTGAACCGAGAGGAGACTTAATTTAATCACTCCGAAGAAAATAAGAATAATAAAAGATATTGATCTGATAGATTCCATCCACAAAGCGTATTGTTTTCCTTCCAGATACATCAAAGTGAAAGTAACAAAAAGCACCGCGTTACCAATAAGAATTAAAGATTGAAAATAAGTCTGTTGATCTAAGTCAGTGACAATGAAATTTGGAATAATTATTAGGCTAAAGATTTGAAAAAATGCATAAATTTTTTGTAGAACGTCTATTTTTGGATCGTATTTAACAAAAGATGATAAGTCATTTCTTTGAACTGGAAATCTTTTTGAAACATCATCTGGCCTCCATCTGGCATCTGAGAACCACACCTTAAATTTATCTCCCCATCTTTTGGTTGCAAAAGAGTCTCTTAATATCAACCAATACACATCTATATTAGCCTTAATTGGATTCCAGCTATTTAAAGGCTTGACTGTTCCATAGATTGGTTTCACTTCTTTTTTTTCCTCGATGAAAGTACCAAAAATAATGTCCCAAAATATAAATACTCCTCCATAGTTAGAATCGATGTACTCCTCATTCTGAGCATGATGCACCCGATGATTTGAAGGAGTTACTAATATGTACTCGAAAATTCCTATAGTTTTTACATGTTCAGTATGAACCCAGAATTGATAAATAAGATTTAGAGATCCAACAGTGATAAAAACCTCAGGAGGAATGCCAAGAATAAATAGAGGTATGTAGAAAATCCAGCTCCACAAAAAACCTGAACTAGTTTGTCTTAGGGCTGTAGATAAATTGAATTCTTCCCCATGATGATGAACCACATGACTCGCCCAAAAAATTTTAACTTCATGATGCATCCTATGGAACCAGTAATAGCAAAGGTCATAAAGAATAAAAGCTACAAACCAAACTATCCATGAAGAACTGGATAACAAAGGCAAGCTAAAATAGTCCGCGATGAAAGCAAATACAGCTCCCTGAAAGCCCAATTTTAAAATTGGCACGTATTGACTGATTGAACCTAAAGATAAGCTCGTTAATGTATCGGAGATTCGATAATTATTTTTTTTTATAAAAAAACCATAACCTAGCTCGAGAACTATCAGGAGAAGGAAAAATGGGACAGCATAAGCTACATAATCCATAGACAAATTATATTCTCTAATTAGGATGATCCAAGTTAATCTAGGTCTTAAATATATATTTATTTAATTTCTGTTAGTAAAATAAAACTGCTATGAATGAAAAATCTTCAAAAACAGAGGATAAAATTTCAATAATAGAGCAATGGTTCATTGTTTTATTTGCGTTTGTTTTTTTTGGCAGTGTTTTTAATGCTGCAACCATTTACTTTTTTGAACCAAAAAATGAACTTTTTTTTACTGTAGCTAGTTATCTGGCTGGGTTCCTTTTTGGCTTGTTAGCTAAATATAAAAAATGGGGCTGGATAGTATGACCGATAGCCAGATGTACTATTACCAATCCTCTGAACTCTCTCATGATCAAGAAAAAGAAATAGCTAGAGCTTTTATGGGAAGAATAGAGTGGGAAATGATTGTTATTGCCTTTACGCAATTTTTTGTATGGTGTCTTGTCTGGTATTTAGTTATTACATCAACTATTCCATTATGGTTAGGTTTTTTCATATCTCTAATTTCTACATCTTTTGCCTATTTGCCATCTCATGCAGGCCAACACGGACATCTATCGGGGAACCATAAGAACCTTGAGTGGGTTAATTCTTTTGTGGGTCAGATTTCCTTGATTCCTTTAGCAAGATCTCATGAACTATTAAAAGTTCTTCATATGAAACATCACGCTCACACAAATGATCCTGAAAAGGACCCTGATTACTTCCATACGCATGTTGACTCATGGTTTGAGGCAGCTTTGAGGGTTCATAATCAGGGATCAGACGAAAGGATAGAAAAAATGGTTAATGACTATTGTGACAAAGATCCTGAATTCAAAAAAAGCATAGATAGAGGATCTATGGTTCAATTATTCATTGTTTTAACACAAATGGTTACGGCTTTCTTTTTTCCTTTGGAAACTCTTTTTTTGTGGTGGCTTCCATTAAAGATTATCACTTCTTATTTAGGATTAGTTTTTTCAAGAGAGCCTCATAATGGGCTCGAAATTGGAAGACATAGCGATACAAGATTTTGGAGAAACGGATTGCCTAGGTTTTTAAATCATTCAATGCAAATTCATATCATGCATCATATGTATCCAAAAATTTGTCATCACGATGAACCAAAAGCTATAGAGGCTTTAAGACCGTTCATGATTGCTAAAAATATGCCCGGTGCAGATGACATTCCAGAAAAAATATCCTTTAACCCGCTGACTTGATATTACTTTGGCTTATACATTAGAAATAGGCAACAAAGCTCCAGATTTTAATCTTCTTGGAACTGACAATTTGTTTCATGATCTAGCAAGTTACAGTGAATATAAGTTATTGATAATTTCTTTCACTTGCAATCATTGTCCTTATGTAATTGGTTCCGATGAAACCACTCGCAAAACTGTTGAAAAGTATAATCGAGAGAGCATCAAGTTGGTATGTATCAATTCGAACAGTAAAAATACCTATGAAGAAGATAGTTTTGAGAATATGCAAACTCGAATGCAAGAGCATCAATTCCCCTGGGACTATCTTCACGATGAATCTCAAGAGACTGCAACTAATTATGGAGCTCTAAAAACTCCTCATTTTTTTGTCTTTGATTCCGACAGATCATTGATTTATACAGGAAGAGGAATTGATAATCCAAGAAATGGATCTAAATCAACAATAAACGATTTGGAAAATGCAATTGATGATTATCTAAGAGGAAGTATCATTTCAGTTCCAGTTACCAACCCAATTGGATGTAATATAAAGTGGGATGGCAAAGATGCCCATTGGATGCCGCCCGCAGCTTGTGATTTAATATAATTTTCAGGAGGAAAAAATGAGTGAACCAGCAACCCTTAGCAAAGAAGGAGATATTTCAACTATTACATTGGATGATGGGAAGGTAAATGTCTTTTCATTAGAAATGCTTGAATCTATACAAAATTGTCTAGATCAAGTTTCCAAAGATAGTGGTGCATTAATTATAAGAGGAAGAGAAGGCATTTTTTCAGCAGGATTTGATCTCAAAACATTTCAAAGTGGAGATGCGAAAAAGGCACAAAAAATGACTGCTTTAGGAATGAAAACTATGCATGATCTATATACTTTTCCTAGACCAATAATTATGGCTGTTACAGGGCATGCAATTGCCATGGGAATTTTTATTGTTTGTTGCGGAGACTACCGCATAGCTCTAGAAGGGGAATTTGTTGCTCAGGCAAACGAAGTTAGAAACAACATGGATATTCCTTCTCCTATTATGGAAGTTGCTGAAAGCAGAATCGATAAAAAGCATGTTTACTCTGTTCTTTATCATGCTGATCCTTATCCTTTTGACAAGTGTATTGAGGCCGGACTACTTGATGAAATAGCTTCATCTTCAGATTTTGAAAAAAGAATAATGGAGAAAGCAGAAGATTTAGCTAGTTTAGGTCATCCTCATTATGCAAAAACTAAACAAGCGCATCAGAGACCGCTCCTTGAAGCTATCTCTAATGCATTGCCTGCTTAATAAAAATTTATAATTTGTATCCGGATTGACCGTGAGAGGATAGGTCTAAACCTTCTTCTATTTGATCGTCATCTACTCTTAAACCAAAGAATGATCTTAGGATTAAAGCAATTATTACTGTCATAATCGCAGTGAAAATTAAAACACTAATTGTGCCTGTAAGTTGAGTATTGAAAAAACTCATGACAGTCTGACCTTCAGAAAGACCAACTCCGCCAAGATTTGAACCAATTAGGAAAGGCAATAAAAGTATTCCCAAAGTTCCTCCAAGACCATGAACTGCAAACACATCAAGTGAGTCATCAATTTTTAGGGCATTTTTAACAAATCCAACTGCAACGTAACAAAGGTAACCAGACACTAAACCAATAATGACCGCTCCTATAGGACCTACAAATCCTGATGCGGGTGTAATTGAAGCTAGACCTGCAATTGATCCTGTTACTATTCCAACCAAACTAGGTTTTCCGAATTTTATCCATTCAATGAACATCCATACCAAAGATGCTACTGAAGCAGAAATATGAGTTACAAGTATGGCCATCCCCGCATCTTGGTTTGCAGCGAGAGCACTGCCACCATTAAAGCCGAACCAACCAACCCATAACATACAAGCTCCCATCATAGTTAACCCAGGATTATGAGGAGGTTTTATTTGATTAGGAAAACCTTCTCTGGGTCCTAATAAGAAAGCGAGAATCAGCGCCGTGGTTCCAGCAGTTAAGTGCACCACCAAGCCTCCGGCAAAATCTAGAACTCCCATTTCCGCCAACCAGCCGCCACCCCATATCCAATGTGTTACGGGTGCATAAACAAATAAAATCCAAAGAAATGAGAAAGCTATTACAAAACTAAATTTAATTCTCTCAGGATAAGCTCCTACAATTAATGCTGGAGTGATAATTGCAAATGTCATTTGAAACATAAAAAATGCAGATTCTGGAATATCTCCAGAAAGGCTATCTCTTGCCATATTCATTAAGAACATTTGACTTAAATCCCCAAAATAAGGAGATCCTTCGGAAAACGCTATGCTATATGCCATAAACAACCAAGCAAATGAAGCCAAGCAAGCAATCGCAAAGCATTGCATTAATACCGATAAAATATTTTGAGACCTAACCAGACCGCCATAAAATAGGGCTAAACCTGGCATAGTCATGAACAAAACTAGTGCTGTGGACGTAAGAATCCACGCTGTATTTCCAGAATCCATTAATTCCTCCCAGTAAATTAATAAAAAGGATTATATTAGAAATAAAATAGTGCAAATTGCTCTAAAAAAGAGCATCTTTGTTTTAATAAAAACATTAGACATTTCCTTTATCTTTCTCTAATCTACTCCCTTCTTTTGGGGCCATAGCTCAGCTGGGAGAGCGCCTGCTTTGCACGCAGGAGGTCGGCGGTTCGATCCCGCCTGGCTCCACCAAAAATACTTCAATTTTCATCATTACAGATACATAATAAGTCCATGAGAGAAATGCACATACACGATTTAGTTATTAGAAATGGCAACATAGTTGATGGATCCGGAAAAAAACCTTTTCTTGGTGATATTGCAATTGATGATGGAAAAATTACCAAAGTCGGTGAAGTCATTAATTCAGGTAAAAAAGAAATTGATGCTGATGGAAACCTTGTTTCTCCTGGGTGGGTAGATATTCATACACACTACGATGGACAAGTTTGTTGGGATCCTTATTTAACTCCTTCGAGCTGGCATGGTGTAACCACAGTTGTTATGGGCAATTGTGGAGTTGGGTTCGCACCCGTGAAACCCGGAGATGAAAATTTCCTTATTCAACTTATGGAGGGTGTTGAGGACATCCCAGGTACTGCACTGCATGAAGGCATTGATTGGGAGTGGGAAACTTTTCCTGAATTTCTAGATGCAATAGAAAGAAAAGAATTTGTAATGGATTTAGGATTTATGATTGGACATGGGCCAGTAAGAAGTTATGTGATGGGCTACGATAGATGTCAAAACCAAGTTGATGCATCTAAAGACGAAATCAACCAAATGTCAGAAATAGTAGAAAAAGCAATAAATGCTGGTGCATTAGGATTTAGCACATCTAGAACTATCTTACACAGGGACGTTCATGGTGTTTATGTGCCTGGCACAGAAGCAAGCTCAGAAGAAATGAAGGAACTTGCTTTTGCAGTGGACCGCGCAGGTGAGGGTACTTTAGAAATTGTTTCTGATTGGCTGGATCAAGAAATAGAAATGTCATGGATGAAAGAATACGTTGAAAAGTCTGATTGCGGTTTAACTGTTCTTCAAACAAATGGCGACTCCGTTAAAACAATTCTTTACTGCGAAGAACAGTTTCTTAAAGGTAAAAATGTTCGACCTCAGTTCCCAGGAAGAAATGTGGGACTTATGTTTGGTCTAGAAAGTTCTTTGCATCCATTTATAGGTCATCCTTCCTACAAAGAAATTTCTCATCTTCCCCTCAACGAGAGACTGTCAATCATGAGGGATCCTGCTTTTAAGCAAAAAATTTTAAATGAGTCGCCAAGCTTTAGAGAAGATTTACAAAAAGCTGCTAAAGAACAAAAATCTAATAAGACTAAAGAAGAAATTAAAGCTGAAGCAGAAATAGGTAAAAAACTAATCTCTAACTATGAAACTCAATTTATTTTAAGTAATCCTCCTAATTACGAACCAACAAGAGAAGATAGTATTGCTTACTTAGCTGAACAGAGAAATCAGTCAGAAGAAGAGGTTATTTACGACGAACTGATAAAAGATGACGGTAAAAGCTTAATTTACGCATGTTTCACCCCTTATGAAAATCATAAACTTAAATTCGTTGAAACATTCTATAAACTTAAATCATCTGTGGCTGGTGGGAGTGATGGAGGAGCCCATTGCGGTCTTATTTGTGATGCAAGCATGCCCACAACAAATTTATCTCACTGGGCAAGAGATAGATCAGCAGGCAATAAAATTCCTTTAGAACTCATTATTAGAAAGCAGACAAAAGACACTGCTGAAACTTATGGACTATTTGATAGGGGAGAAATAAAAACTGGAATGATTGCAGATATCAATATTATTGATTTTGAAAAATTAAATGTCTCTCTTCCAAAAATGATCTTTGATCTACCTAAAGGAGGGAAAAGGCTTGTTCAGGAATCCTTTGGTTATTTAGCAACTATTAAAAGTGGCGAGGTTGTTTATGAGAATGGTCAAGCAACCGGAACTCTTCCAGGTCAAGTTATAAGAGGGAAGCAAACATCGGAGGCCAAAGATACTAAAGAAAAGATATCTTTTTATGATCGAACTTTTAGGTTATTTATTGTCAAATTCCTAAGACTTATTTGGGCTGCAAGAAACAAGCCTGTTAAAAGCACAGTCATTTCTTAGTATTCAAGCGATAACTCTTCAAGAATATTCTTAGCTTCATCAAACTTCTCTAAAGTCCAAAGAAAGTACCTTGAATCTACAGATATAGTTCTCGCTTCTGGAATATATTTATAGTCAGCGATAATCGTCTGAAGCATCCCATCAAAAGCAAGACCTACCAACTCACCTTTAGCGTTTAGCGTGGCTGACCCTGAATTTCCATTTGTAATATCAAGATCGCACAAAAAATTCACCGGAACAGAACCTAAGGATTCCAACTCATATCTTCCATAATTTTTTTGAGAGATTAAATCCATTAGCTTATCTGGAGCATCAAAAGGCTCCTCTCCACTATGTTTTTTATTAATACCTTCTAAACGCGTGAATGGACCATAGGTAATGCCGTCTTCTAGAGATACTCCCTTAACATTGCCAAAGGTAATTCTGAGGGTACCGTTAGCATCTGAGTACAATGACTTTCCAATACTTTTGTAATATTTTCTTAACGATTTTATGAAAGATGATTTGAGTCTTTGTTTTTCGCTACCTTCAGACTTAGCAATGTTTTCATACTCTATTTGCTCATCAAATAGAATCCTTGCAATGTTAATGAAAGGATCTTCAATTGAATTGAGTTCATCTAGAGATAAGTCAATCAAGGAAAGTCTATCTTCAGCTGAATCCAATAATGATTTTTGTAAGTAGATATCTTCAACAATTTTTTTAGACTTTTTAAAGTCTGCATCTAGTTGAAAATAATTGCTGAATTGTGGCCTTCTTAAATTTCCGTCAAAAGTTCTATATTTTTCAAGTCGGTTAATAAAAATTTCTTTATCAACTCTTTTATCAAGACGATAATCAAGAGATTTAATTCCATTCACAATATTTTCATGATCTCTCTCTTGGAAGCCAATTTCTCGCTGATCATTTGGTTTGGTTCTTTCATAGGCGTATCTGTAAATTCTTTGAGCGGTAGAAATCATTCTTGAATTTCCATAATAATAATTAGGTAACTCTTCTGCCTTTTGATCATTAATCAAAGAAAGAAGCGAATCTAGAGACTCCTTTTCTTGTCTAGAGCCTTTTTCATTTAAATAATCTATGAAACCTAACCAATCAGAATTAGCTTTGTCTTGAACGCTGAATGACTCTGCACCATCTATTTGTCCTGATATTTTTTTATAGTAATTTTCATATCCGCTGATTAATCCTCTATATTTTAAAGAAGAACCATCTTCATCCTTTGTAGAAGATCTCATTATGTCTATTCCAGATTTTAAAAAATTAACGAAACCTTTAAATCCTTCCTCTATATCAAATTCCACTTCGTTATATGTAAGCAATCTGTTGGTTGTGCCTGGATATCCGGCAACCATAACAAAATCTCCTTCTTGAACTCCTTTTGCTGATATCTTTAAATAGTTCTTGGATTTATATGGTTTATTTTGGTTAGCAAATTCTTTGCTGCTGCCATCAGGAGCCACATAAGCTCGCAACAAGGCAAAATCCCCTGTATGCCTTGGGAACATCCAATTATCTATCTCGCCGCCATACTCACCTATCGAAGCAGGAGGAGCGTAGACCAATCGAACATCTCTTATTTTTAATCTTTTTTCTAATTGATAAGTCTCTCCGCTAAAAAATGATCTGACATTGCATCTGATTTCATCGCTTGTTTCACATTGTTCAATGATGCTTTTTTTATTACTTTCAATTTTATTGTATCTATCAAGGTCATCTTTAAGGGTTTCCGTTTGTCTCAACACAGCCTTGGTAACATTGGTGATGCTTTGAGTGACATAAGCACTTGACCCAGGTGCAGACGGTTTTTCCTCTGATTTGCTTCTAGCAACAAACCCGGTTTCGAATAAATTTTCCTTTTCGGAAGAGTTAAATTGTAAATATGACCCCTCGATGCAATGGTAATTAGTAGCAATAAGACCTTCCGGAGAGACAAACGATGCAGAGCATCCACCAAGACTCACTATTGCATTAAGCGGGAAAGAAAATAAATCTGTTAGATCATCTGCGTCTCCAGAATACCCTGTGTTTTTTAACTCCTTTTCTAAAGTGCCCATTTGAGAGGGTTCCCACATACCCTCAACCGCAAACACATTAAGATTTAACAAAGCTAAAATAATCAGTAATCTAATCCTCATTCTCCGGGCCTCCTCAAAAAAGATCTATTTAATTCATTAACGTTCTTGACTCCTGTCAGGATCATGCTTTGTTCAACTTCATCTTTTAAAAGTTGTAACGCATATTTAGCTCCTTTGTAGCCTCCTACAGATAGTCCATAAAGGTATGGTCTACCCCCCATGCAAGCATTAGCTCCCATGGCGAGAGCTTTTATGACATGAATCCCTCTTCTGATACCACCATCAACTATAATCTCAATAGAGTCTCCAACAGCATCTCTAATTTCTTTCAACATTTCAAATGGCGCTGGACAGCCATCCAGTTGTCTTCCTCCATGATTTGAAATCATTATTGCTGAAGCACCAATATCCTTTGCCCGTTTAGCATCTTCTACAGATAAAATTCCTTTGACCGCAAAAGCCTTATCCCATTGACCTATCATCCACTCTGCATCTTTCCAAGTAACAGTCCTATCAAACTGACTGTTCATAAAATCCATTACAGAAATATCATTAGCAGCATCTTTCAACCTATGCTCAATATTGACCATGGATGGCGTAGGGGGATGAGTAAGATAATTCAATGTCCAATCAAATTTACTGGCGATATTTAGGTAGGACTTCAGTGTTAATTTTGGTGGCACGGTCATGCCCGTGCGTAAATCTCTTTCTCGTCTGCCGTTAACAGGAACATCAATAGTCAAGCAGAGAGCATCGTAATTAGCAGCTTTACATCTTTCAATGTATTCGACTGAGATACTTCTGTCCTTCAGAACATAAATTTGAAAAACTTTAGGACCTTTAGATTTTTCTGCAACCTCTTCGATAGTGGTTGTTGAAAGGGTAGAGAGGCAAAAAATCGTACCCATATCACTTGCAGCATTTGCTGCTGCTATTTCACCTTCGTGATGAAATAATCTGTGATAGCCGGTGGGCGAGCATATGTATGGCCAATCAATTTGTGTCCCAAGAACCTTTGTTGAAGTATCAATTTTATCTACATTAACTAAATAATTCGGGATCACTTCGTATTGTTCAAAGGAATTCGTATTATGTTTTATTGTCCATTCATCTCCTGCAGCACCATCAATGTAATGGAACATGGCTGCTGGCAATCTTTTTTCTGCAGCTTTTCTTAAATCGCTAATGTTATGACAATCTTTTAATTTCAATTGTTAAATTCTTCCAAAAGTCTTTTTCTATCTGATTCATAGATTTTGCCACCAAAATAATAGCAAGGTATAGCTAATCCAGCGATCAAAGAGAAACTAACAAGCATTATTGTATATGGTTCAGCCACATCAAATGATCTTAAAAGATCAGTAAAGATTCCACCTCCTAAAGAGCCAAATGTAAGACCTATAAGGTTTAGGCATAAAATATAAAACGCTACTACAGTAGCTCTTATTTTAGGCGGCACAAGCTCCTGAACGGTTGAAAAAGTAGGGCCATAAAAACATCCTAGTTGGAAATAACCGATAACAACTCCCAGCCAAAAAATAAAAGTATTTGGTTCTACGAATCTATAAATTATTCCAAGAGGTAATAGCAACATAGTGAGCCAAAAAAGAAACATTGGACGACCTTGATTGAAAGTTCTTAGCCACCAGTCGCTCATTAAACCACCAAACAAGTTTCCAGCAAGACCTGCAACCACACCAATGATCCCAGTTAGTTGAGCAATTTCTGATCTTTCGAAACCTCTTTCTTGGGCATACCAAAGTTGTTCAAAAACTGCTGCCCCAAGTGCTACATGATAAAGAACTCCTCCAGCTATGGTTAAGATTAATGCATTAGAAGAGGTCAAGGCTTGTTTTAAAGTAGAAACTATTTCTGAGTAAGAAAGATTAACCTCATCTGGGTTATCGATAAGATGTTTTCTAGGGCGATCTTTAAAGAAAAATGCAATGATCCCCAAAACTGCTCCGATACCCCCCAAAATGTAAAAACAATTTCTCCATCCTAGAGGCTCACCAAGAAACCCTACTATAAGGAGACTTATCCCAACCCCGATAGGAACACCCATATAATAGACTCCAGCAGCAAAACCCATCCTATTTGCTGGAAAGCTATCTGAAAGCATGGACATGGATGTTGGCGTTAAGATTGATTCTCCAACTCCAATGAAGGCTCTAGGAATAGCCATACTTATAAATCCTTTGGCGGCACCTGTAAACGCGGTAAAAACACTCCAAAGTAAAACCCCAAAACCAATTAATCTTGGTCTGTTGTACTTATCTGCAAGCGTTCCCATAAACAATCCCATAATTGAATAAAAGAAGACAAAAGCTAATCCAGTTAAAATACCGTACTGCCAATCAGTTAAGCCGAGATCAGGAACAATAAAATTTGCGAAGCTCGCAATAAGTTGACGGTCCACAAAATTTAAAAGATTCAGAAGCGTCAAAAAGAAAAGTAACCTATATGGATTCATATCCCCCCAGTTGAATTATTTATCCGTTCATGGAATATAATCATTATCCAGAAAAATAATTTTTATGATAGTAGTAGGTTTAACAGGAGGAATTGGATCAGGAAAATCTTCCGTCTCAGAAATCTTTGAGAACTTAGGGGTGAAAGTTGTGGACGCAGATGTAGCTTCTAGACAACCTGTGATGAAAGGACAACCAGCTTTAAAAAAAATCGCTGAAAAATTTGGATCAAATATTCTTTCCTCTGAGGGAGAGTTAGATAGAAGAAAGCTTAGAGAAATTATATTTAAAGAGAGTTCTGCAAAAGACTGGTTAGAAAATCTACTTCATCCATTAATTCATCAAATACTCATTGATGATTTAGCAACTGCGAGTTCAAAATATGCCATTTTGGTATCTCCTTTATTGTTTGAAACAAATCAAAAAGACCTATGTTCAAAAACAATAGTTGTCGACACAAGCGAAGACAATCAAATCGATAGAACCACAAAAAGGGATAATGTTGAAGCCAGTCAGATTAAATCAATTATTGATTCCCAAATAGATAGAAAAAGCAGGAA
The DNA here is from genome assembly GCA_902578495.1 of uncultured SAR86 cluster bacterium. Classification (GTDB taxonomy): domain Bacteria; phylum Pseudomonadota; class Gammaproteobacteria; order Magnimaribacterales; family AG-339-G14; genus CACNYO01. The sequence continues at coordinate 313,776 of CACHCY010000001.1, read as the reverse complement.
TGAGCTTGCAGATATTATTATTTCAAACGATGGATCTCTTCAGGAATTAGAGGAGAAAGTTAAAAAAATTCATCATGATTTAGAAAAAGAGATTTTTAAATGAAAAAAAAATGTCCTCGATGCAGAAAAATGTACTCTGTGAATAAAGATTCAAATCATAGACCTTTTTGCAGTGAGAAATGTCAGGCCATTGACTTAGGCGATTGGTTTTTTGAGAAACACAAGATTTCCAGACCCATAATAGATGAAGATGATCTTTCTATTGATCCATAAAAGAAGAAATACCTGCTATACCATCAGCAGAATATTTTTTTGCCTCATTTAAGTCTGAAATTCTCATTCCACCTAGAGCATAAGTCTTAATTTCAGTTAGAGATCTTAATTCCTTAAATTTTTGCCAACCTATAGAAGATGCATCCTCATGACTTTTTGTTTTTTTGACTGGTGAAATAAAAATATAATCCAACTTAAGTTGGTTTGCTTTATTGATCTCCTCCTCATTGTGACAAGACGCACCCAAATAATTTTGATAGCTTTCTAAGTTCGATAAATTCATCAGATCCGCTGAATTGAAATGAATGCCATCAAATCGTTCTGAGATGTCTAGGTGTCTGGAGCTCAAAATCAGTTTGGTTTGATACTTTTTCTTTAGTGATAAAAATTTTTTTAAATTTTTATTGAGTTCTGAATTATCTAAACATCTTAACAAAAGCAATTCTTTTTTAATTTTGATCGATTCCAACAGTTCTAGGTAATTCTCAGGAATTACTTCAGGTGTAATAAAAAAATAATCAGGATCTATAGTCTGCATTCATGCTTACATAATCTTTTGATAAATCCGACGTAAGGACTTTGCTTGTCTTACTGCTATCACCCAGCTTAATGACTATTTCTATTTTTCTTTTTTTAAATTCTTTCAATCCTAATTTTTCTGAATAACTTGAACTGAGTTTGTTATTTCTAAATACCTGGAGCTTTCCAAGTTTTAGATTAAATTTCTTCTCGTCAAAGCTAATATTGGTATTGCCAACTGCCATTAAAATTCTCCCCCAATTTGGATCTTCTCCGAAAGCAGCTGTTTTTACTAAAAGAGAGTTAGCAATATTTTTAGCAACCGTTTTGCATTCGTTTTCAGTCTTGAGTCCTTTAACGGTTATCGAAATTAGCTTTGTTGCTCCTTCAGCATCGAGTACTATTTTTTCTGCTAAAGAGAAGAAAATATCTTGAAGAGTTTCTAAGATCTTTTTTTCATTGGCTTTCGACAGCGAAATTCGCGATGATCCTGTAGCGATAAGCAAAGAAGAGTCATTTGTTGATTGATCCCCATCAATACTTATTGAATTAAAAGAACTTTCGCAGGCTAATCTATGGATTTTATCTAACTTTAATTTGCTTATCTTTAAGTCAGTAAATACAAAGGACAACATTGTTGCCATGTTAGGCTCAATCATTGCTGAACCTTTAGCGACGCCAATGAAATTTATAGTCTCGCCTTTTATCTTGATACTCTTTTTAACTATTTTTTCTTTCTTGTCTGTTGTCATTATTGAAGTAGCAAAATTTTTCCAACTACTTCTACCAAGATTTTTATAAGCATTAAAAAAGGATTTTCCATACCTCTGTAGATCAAGTCTTTCTCCTATCACTCCGGTTGAAAAGGGCAGAACGTTAAGATCTTTATAATTAGCAAACATTTTATTTATGTCTTTTAAACCTTCTGGTCCAGTTGCAGCATTTGCGTTACCCGCATTTATAAATAATGCAGTTTTCTTTTTTTTATCAAGGTTTGTTAAATTCTTTTTGGCAACCTTTACCGGCGCAGCAGGAAATTTATTTGAAGTAAATAACCCAGAGATATTGCTGTTGCTAGGCAATTGAATTATTGCGGTATCCAGCCTTTTGCCATATTTTTGATAACTCGAAGAACAGCCAATTTTAACTTCTTTCATAATCTATTTTCTTTTTTTCCTTTTGGCTTTAGCTTGAAGTCTTCTCATTCTTCTATTTCCTGAAAGTTCTTCATTTGGTTCAGATTTATTTTTATTGACTTGTTCTTGAGGCGAATCAAAAGCGGATTGAATCTCTTCTTTATGAGTTATGGTGTTTTTTGTAACAGAACTTTCCTGATTTGGTTGCTCTTCTTTATTGATTTGAATTTTGGATAAAAACTTTATGGCTTCGGAATTGATGTTTGTGAGAAGACCCTCGAACATTTCAAAAGCCTCTCTTTTATATTCAAGTCTGGGATCCTTTCCTGCATAACTTCTAAAGCCTATATTTTGTCTTAAGTATTCAAGAGCATTGATATGATTTTTCCAAGATATATCTATGACTTGCAAAACAATTTGTTTCTCTAGGCCAGGAAGAACTTCGCTGTATTCGATTCTTTTTTCAAGATATTTATTTTTAAGCTGACTTACAATTTCATCGATTAAGGTATCTTGATTATTCTTTTCATCATCTAAGAACTGAGCTGGGTCAAATTCAAAAGCGAAATCAGAAGACAAGGAATTCTTTAACTTATCTGTTTGCCACTGACTTTCTACGCTAGAAGGCGGCAGAAACGAATAAACTAAATCTGCTATTTCATTGAATCGCATTGAATCAATTAATTCTGTTAAGTCATCTTCCTGAAGAATTTCCTCTCTTTGAGAATATATCACTTGTCTTTGTTCATTAAGGACATCGTCAAATTCAAGAATTCTTTTTCTTAGATCAAAATTTCTTCCCTCAACTCTTCTTTGAGCTCTCTCGATCGCTCCGGTGAGCATTCTATGTTCTATGGATTCTCCCTTCTTCATACCTCCAATTGACTGCATAAGATTTTTAACTCTTTCCGGTGCAAAAATCTTCATCAAGCTATCTTCTAAAGACAGAAAAAATTGTGAGGAGCCGGGATCTCCTTGTCTCCCAGATCTTCCTCTAAGCTGATTATCAACTCTCCTTGATTCGTGTCTTTCAGTTCCAATCACATGTAGACCTCCAAGAGATAAAACTTTTTCTCTGTAAGAAGCGTCCTTTTCATTGCCTCCTAAGACGATATCTGTTCCTCTTCCTGCCATATTTGTTGCGATGGTCACAGCATTCTGAGCTCCTGCCTGAGATATTATTTCAGCCTCTCTTTCATGTTGTTTTGCATTCAAAACGTTATGTTCAATTTTTCTTTGTCTTAGTTTGCTGGATATTAATTCAGAAGTTTCTACGGAAATTGTCCCAACCAAAATTGGCGCGCCGGTCGAGTTAATTTTCTCTATTTCCTCGACAAGAGCTTCGTACTTCTCCCCAAGGGTTAAATAAATTTTGTCTTCCTTATCGTCTCTGATCATGGGCAGGTTCGTTGGTATGACAATGGTCTCTAAAGAGTAAATTTCCTCAAACTCTTGAGCTTCAGTTTCAGCAGTTCCGGTCATGCCAGATAATTTATCGAAAAGTCTAAAAAAGTTTTGAAAAGTGGTTGATGCTAAAGTCTGACTTTCGACTTGGATATTTACATTTTCCTTTAGTTCTAGAGCTTGATGAACTCCGTCTGATAATCGTCTGCCTGGTAAAGCTCTCCCAGTGTTTGTATCAATCAATACTACTTGACCATTTTGCACAAGATAATCAGTGTTTTTTTCAAACAGATTAAAGGCTCTTAGGGAAGACTGAACCATGTTTAATAATTTTAGATTTTCACTCGCATAGAGCGAGTCATCCTCTTTAAGAAGGCCGTTGTGTACAAGAAGACGTTCAACGTTTTCATGACCTTTCTCGGTAAGTTCAGCAGATCTTACTTTTTCGTCAATCTGAAAATCTCCTTCTACAAAAACATCTCCTGTTTCCAAATCAAATTCTTCTTGCTTAAGGCGAGGAATTATTTGGCCGATCTTTTTATATGTTTCAGAATTATCTTCGGCGACACCGCTTATGACTAAAGGAGTTCTAGCCTCATCAATCAGGATTGAATCTACCTCATCAACCACAGCAAAAAAAAGGTCTTTTTGCATTTTATGGGCTTTGTCCATTGCCATGTTATCCCTTAGATAGTCAAAACCAGCTTCGTTGTTCGTGATGTAAACAACATCTGCCTGATAGGCATTTTTTTTCTCTTCAAAACTTTGATTGGGAACAACATGACTTACTGTCAATCCAAGGCCTTCAAACAAGGGCCTCATCCAATTTGCATCCCTTTCAGCTAGATACTCGTTAACAGTAATTACGTAAACACCTTTTCCGGTCAAAGCGTTTAAGTAACAGGGTAGAGTAGCCACGAGGGTTTTTCCCTCACCGGTAGCCATCTCAGCGATCTTCCCTTCATTAAGAATAACTCCTCCAACGAGTTGGCAGTCATAATGTCTCAGACCCAAATTTCTTTTACTCGATTCTCTAACTAGTGCAAATGCTTGGGGAAGTACTTTTTCTAATGCTTCCCCTGAACGAACTTGATCTCTCAGCTCATTAGATTTAGCCAGTAAATCATCAGCGTTTAATTGCTCAAGAGAGGACTCCAAAGAATTAATTTGGTCAACAGTTTTGGAAATACGGTTGATGACTCTTTTATGTTTTGAGCCAAATAAAAAGCCAAACATTTCTTATCCTGTGCTCGGGTCAATGATTGGATCGATATATCTGATGAACTGATTGCCTTCTTCTGCAGTAATAATTTCCCAAGTATCAGGATTATCGATAAGTTTTCTTAAAAGTTGGTTATTATGAGAATGACCAGATTTATAACCTTCAAAAGATCCAATTAGATTGTGTTTTAGTAAATATAAGTCACCAATGACATCAAGAATTTTATGTTTGACGAACTCATCATCCGACCTCAAACCTTCTTCATTAAGAATTTCATTTTCACCAATTGCTATTGCATTTTTCTCACTTGCCCCTAGAGCTAAGTTTTCTTTTTTTAATGCATCAACTTCACTCATAAAGCCAAAAGTTCTTGCACGAGATATCTCTTTGAGAAAAGTTGTTGAATTGAAGTCAATGGTAGCCTTGTTGGGCTGTCTTTTATGAACAGGATGATCATAATCAAGTTCATAGCTTACTTTGAAACCATCATAGGGCGAAAGTGATACTCTCGCGCCATTGTTAGCTTTCACAGATACCGGTTTTTTTATTTTTATAAATTTTTTAACTTCTTTTTGTTCCTTTATGCCAGCTGATTGAATCAAAAAAACAAAAGGATTTGCTGAACCATCCATGATTGGGACTTCAATGTCATTTATTTGGACATAAGCATTATCGATGCCTAAACCTGCAAAAGCAGAGAGCATATGTTCAACTGTAGAGATTTCAATATCTCCACTTACCAGTGTTGTTGCGAGTGCTGTAGCTCCTACGTTTTCAACGGTAGCCTGGATCTCAACAACTGGGTCACAGTCAACTCTCTGGAAAATAATTCCAGTATCTTCAGGTGCGGGTAAAAGTTTTATTGTAATTTTTCTACCTGAATGCAAGCCTACGCCACTTGCCTTGATGGGATTAGTTAAAGTTCTTTGAGCTAGCATTTCTAGTTTGTTCTTTGTCTATTAATCTCAAAAACAATTACTGAAGTTGCAATAGCTGCATTGAGACTCTCCAATTTATCGCTTATTGGAATTTTGATTATTTTATCGCATTTTGATTTTAAAGTTTCTTGAATACCTGTATTTTCTGAACCTATTATTAAGCCTATTTTTTTGGAAAAATCAGTATCGTAAATAGATTCTGACTGTGAACTCCCTTCAGCTCCATAGATTAAAAACCCTCTAAGCTTTAGCATCTCTGTAATCCTCTTAAGGTTTGGCACAATCACAAATGGGATAAGTTCGCTTGATCCTTTTGAAACTTCTCTTACTGATGTAGTTAAATGACATGCCCTGGATTTTGGAACCACTACCGCATCAACCATTCCTCCCAAGCTTGTGCGGAGGATTGACCCTAGGTTGTTGGGATCTGTTATGTGATCAAGCAAAAGAATAACGGCGTCCTCTTTAGTTTCTAAAAATTTTTCCAGGTACTCTATATTTTTTGGTTCTGATGGTTTGAAAATCAGATTGATCTTTTTACTTGGATTTTTAAATTTTTTTATTTCTATTTTTAATTTCTTCTCTAAAGCGATCTTTTTTATATCTTTAATTCTTTTTGAAATTGAATTGTCATCTACCTCCAACAATCTAACTGACTCAGGTTTGTTGACAAGTAAAGTTTTGATCGTATTTAAATCTGATGTCTCGAACATTTTTACGCCGGTATTAGACTTATTTTACCTTCATAAGGATGCACCGATTCGATAATGCAACTCATTTTATCTCCAATGCTTATCGTACCTTGTCTACTGACTAAGGATTTCATCTCATAATTAAAATTGTAATATTTATTTTTGAATGAGCTTATGTGACACAACCCTTCAATGTTAATTTGATCTAGCTTCACAAATACTCCAAATTCTGTAACTCCGGTTATGATTCCAGAAAATTTATTCCCTATATAATTTTGTCCGCATCGCGATCTCAGGACTTTATCTGCTTCCCTAGAAATTTGATCAGCCTCTCTTTCTCTAAAACTGCAATTTTCTGCAATGTCAGCTAAATCATTTTCTGATAAAGATTTAAATTTCTTGTTATGAATAATTTGTTTTATACATCTATGAACCACTAAATCTGGATATCTTCTGATGGGCGAGGTGAAGTGCAAATATTCATCTAAACCCAAAGCGAAATGTTCACTCCTCTCAGAAGAGTATATTGCGAGTTTCATGCTTTTTAGAATTTCAAGAGCTAAGATTTCATTGATTTTATGCTTTGAGGTTTTTTGAACCCAATCGAAAATAGATTTTCTTGAAAGATTAAAATCCTCTGATATGGGTAAACCTCTTGATTGAAGAAATTTTTGTAATGAAATGATCTTATCCATATCCGGGAAGTCATGAAATCTAAAAATAGTGCTTATTTGATTTTCCTTTAGAAATTTTGCAGCAGATATGTTTGCCAAAATCATGCATTCCTCAACAGCCTTGTGACTTAAATATCTTGTTACCGGAACAAAAGCTTTTAGTTTTCCTTTCTTAACTTCTGGTCGGTACTCATTCATATCAAAATCTATTGCGAGCCTTTGTTTCCTTATTTCAATTCTTTTTTTGCATATTTCTAATAATTTCTTTAAATCATTTGAAAATTCTGGATGTCTATCTATGTCACCTTTCTCAAGATTTGAAAGTTCGTCATAAGTAAACCTTTTCTTCGATTCGATTATTGCTGAATAAAATTTGAAAGTTTTAAGAGAGCAATCTCTATCAAGAATCATTTCGCAGACCAGCGTTAACCTTTTTTCAAGGGGGCGAAGAGAGCAAATATCATTTGATAATTCTTTTGGTAGCATTGGAATAACTTTTGAATTCAAATAAATTGATGTTGCTCTTTCTGCGGCCACTTTATCTAAGGAAGATCCTTCAGAGACAAAAGCAGAGACATCAGCAATTGCTACTGATAATTTGTATCCATTTGAAGTTTGTTCGCAGCAAATTGCGTCATCAAAATCTTTTGCATTTTTACCATCAATAGTAAAAAAATTTTTATCAGTTAAATCTTCATATTCAGAAGGTAAATTTCCAGAATTATGTTCTTTCAAAATCCTATTTATTTCTGGCAAAATTGTTTTTGGAAAAGTTCTCTTAATATTAAGATTTGTTTGCAAAGCAATCTCGTCTGCTTCTTCAAAAATATTTGAAAATATAAGTTGCTCAACTATGTAACCTTCAGGCCTATGTTTTAAGCTTGGTTGTTTTTTTATTTTTATTTTACAAAAGTCACCATTTTTAAGTTTTTTAGAGGTATTCTTTTTTATAACTATTTCTAGATGAAATTCATTGTTGACGGATTCTGCAATCCATCCTTTGTTAGTTTTTTTTAATTTACCTATGACTTCGGTTGTATTTCTCTCGATTATTTTTTGAATGGTTGCTTTATCTTGCTGAACTGAACATTCAACCTTATCGCCCGGAAATACTTTGAATAATTCCTTTCTTGAAAGTTTAAATGATAGATTTTCAGATACTAATAAAGATCCTTTGCCATTTTTTGAAAGTTTTACAATTCCTTTAAACATTTATGTCTCAATGAGTTACTCAAGTATACTTTTTCAATGGGTAATAAGCTCAAATTTGGATTATTGGGAGCACTAGGGTACATAGCTCCTCGCCATATTCAAGCAATCAATAATATTGGTGCAGATCTAAAATGTGTCAGTGATTTGGATTTTAACTCAGCCCAAAAAAAAGAATTCCTTTCTAAGAACATAGAAACCCTTGATAGTCTTGAGGAAATGATCAAATTCCATCATAAAGATAACTTAGACTATATTTCAATCTGCACTCCAAATCACTTACATACTGATCAAATAATTACTTGCTTGGAAAATGATATCAATGTGATTTGTGAAAAGCCCCTCGCTTTATCTATTTCAGACTTAGACAGGATTAGAAAATCTGAATCCGTTTCTGCTGCTAAGGTTTTTACAATTATGCAATTAAGATTTCATGAATCAATAATTCAATTGAAACAAAATATAACCTCACAAAAGTCAGAAGAAAAACATGAAGTCATCCTGATATATGCTACGACAAGAGGTTCAGAGTTTTTTTCTTCCTGGAGAGGAAGTGAAAATAAATCAGGAGGGATTCTTTTCGAGTTTGGTATTCATTATCTGGATATCTTGATTGATATTTTTGGCCAAGTTTCAAATTTCAATGTCAACAAGTTATCTCTCAATCAAGCTAACGTTCTTATCGAACATGAAAACGCGAAAGTTTTAATAATGATCAATGTTTTATCCAAAGAAAAACTTAAAGAAATGGGACAAGAGGAAGTTCTGTATCGATCCTTCACCATAAACGGAGATGAATTTGAATTTACTGGAGGATTCCAAGATTTGCATACCAAGAGTTATGAATCAATTCTCGAAGGAAAGGGTTTTACCGTTGAGGATGCGTCCAAATCAATTAAACAAATATCCAAAATAATGGATGAGTTTGAAAAAGGATCGACTTATAAACCAATTTTAAATAATCTTTAGAAATGCAAAAAATTTCAACTCCAGACCTTAGCGATCTTAATCCCAGCGTTCCATTCGTTGGCTTACAATTTAATTCGTATGGAGCTAGAGATTTTCTTTACGGGCCTATAAAAACAGTTCATGCTCCAAACGATAATTCTTTTGTTAAAAAAATATTAGCAACAGAAGGGCAGGGAGGAGTTCTTTTTGTCGATGGAAATAAAAGTTTTGAGGTTGCCCTCTTGGGAGACATGATTGCTGAAAATGCTTGTAAAAATAATTGGAATGGAATAATTATCCTCGGCTGCGTTAGGGATGTAGATGTCTTGAAAACAATCGATATGGGAATTTTTGCCCTTGGCTCTGTTCCTAAAAAAAGTGAAAAAAAAGATAGAGGTTCCATTGATGCCCCTATTGAAATAGACGGGTTGATAATAAATTCAAATGATTGGGTCTATGGAGATTCAACGGGAGTCTTAGTCTCCAAAGTGGAGCTGGCGATAGGAGTCGAACCTACGACCGCCTGATTACAAATCAGGAGCTCTACCAACTGAGCTACGCCAGCAACGACAAGAATTATAAACTCATTTCTTTAATTTTAAAGATACTTCTCCGGAACTAAATTTCACTATCCTTTGATCCTTCAAATTTTGAGCGATTAAGAGGCCTTTATTATCTATTCCTTTTCCAATGAATGTTTCATTAGGTTTATCTTTCAGAGTAAATTGCTTGTCTTTTAACAAATCTAAAGATGTAAATTTGTTAATGAAGTAATCAAACTCTTCTTGCTCAAACTTATTTAAGGTTATGCATAATTGATTAATCATTTCTGTAATGATTGAGTTTCTATCTACTGATTGTTTCTTTTCTAATTTTATTGAGGTCCACTCTTGATCTATAAGCTCTGAATATTCCATGTTTACATTGATTCCTATGCCAATAACTACTTTGGTCAATTCACCTACTTTTGCCGTTTCTATCAAAATTCCACAAATTTTTTTATTTCCTACAAGAAGGTCATTAGGCCACTTGATCAAAGACATCACATTTATTTTAGTAAGGACTTTAGATACTGATAAAGCTACTGCTATGCTGAGTCCAGATAAATCTTCTTTTTTCAAATATGAGTTCAGGGAAAAATATATATTTTTAAATTTAGGACTAATCCACGATTTACCTCTTCGTCCTCTACCTTTAGTTTGCTCTTCTGCAATGCATATTTTTATATCTTTATTTTTATTTTTTTCTTTTCTTAAAAGGTAGTCATTCGTAGAACTAATGGTATCGAATACCTCTAGAACAACTTTTGATCTAAATTCATTACTAAGTTTTGATAATATTTTTTCTTTATCTAAAGGATTTTTGTTGACAACTTCTATCATGACTCCGAGAATACCACGCTCTGACTGGAGGGGTTGGGGAGCGGTCAAACCCAGCTGACTGTAAATCAGCCGCTTCGGCTTCGCAGGTTCGAATCCTGCCCCCTCCACCAGAAATTCTTGCCTTTATGACAAGAAAACAGTATAAATGCCACCGGAGCGAATGGTCTAGGATATTTGATTGTATTTTTAACAAGAATATATCCTTTTTTGATCCGGAATTTATGAACATTTATGCTCATATAGCTCAGTCGGTAGAGCACTTCCTTGGTAAGGAAGAGGTCACCGGTTCAAGTCCGGTTATGAGCTCCAGACAGTACATTTTTTAAGAGGATAGACAATGGCTAAAGAAAAATTTGAAAGAACCAAACCACACGTAAATGTGGGCACTATCGGTCACGTGGACCACGGTAAAACTACCTTGACTGCTGCTTTAACAAAAGTTTGTGCAGAGGCTCATGGTTCAGGTGAAGCTGTAGCTTTTGAAGGGATCGATAATGCTCCTGAAGAAAAAGAAAGAGGTATAACCATAGCAACATCACACGTTGAATATGATTCTCCAGCAAGACACTACGCACACGTAGATTGTCCAGGACACGCTGACTATGTAAAAAACATGATTACTGGTGCAGCCCAAATGGATGGAGCTATATTGGTTGTAAATGCCGCAGATGGACCCATGCCTCAAACTAGAGAACACATCTTATTAGCAAGACAGGTAGGTGTTGAGCACATCGTAGTCTTCTTAAACAAAGCTGATCAGGTAGATGATGCTGAGTTAATTGAGTTAGTAGAAGTAGAAATCCGAGACCTTTTAAATGAGTATGATTTCCCTGGGGATGACACTCCTATAACCATTGGGTCTGCTTTAAAGGCTCTAGAAGGCGATGAAGGCGAGCACGGAAAAGAAGCTATTCTTAAATTGGTTGAGTCATTGGACAGCAACATTCCTGAGCCAGTTAGAGATCTAGATAAACCTTTCTTAATGCCTATTGAAGATATCTTTTCAATTCAAGGAAGAGGAACTGTTGTTACTGGAAGAATTGAAAGAGGTATGGTTTCTGTCAATGATGAGATGGAAATTGTTGGAATAAAAGACACAGAAAAAACTACTTGCACTGGTGTAGAGATGTTCAGAAAACTTCTTGATGAAGGTCGTGCTGGTGAAAATGTTGGAGTTCTTCTAAGAGGTACAAAAAGAGAAGAAGTTGAAAGAGGTCAGGTACTGTCTAAGCCTGGTTCAATAACTCCTCACACTAAGTTTGAAGCTCAAGTCTATGTATTAAATAAAGAAGAAGGTGGCAGACATACTCCTTTCTTTAAAGGTTATAGACCGCAGTTTTATGTAAGGACAACCGACGTGACTGGTGAAGTCATTCTTCCTGATGGAGTTGAGATGGTTATGCCAGGTGATGATGTGGCAATTAATGTTGAATTGATATCACCAATCGCCATGGAAGAAGGAATGCGTTTTGCTATCAGAGAAGGTGGCAGAACTGTTGGTTCCGGAGTAGTATCCAAAATCGTTCAATAGGCCAGTAGCTCAATTGGTAGAGCGGCGGTCTCCAAAACCGCAGGTTGGGGGTTCGATTCCCTCCTGGCCTGCCACGGAGATGGATATAAGATAAAACAATATGACTTCAGTTAGCAGTAAAATTTTATGGATCCTTGGCTCAGCAGTTATCCTGATTGCTGTCTGGGGGAATTCTTATTACTCTGAAGTAGCTCTTTTATACAGAACCTTGATTGTGATTGCTCTATTGATTTTGGGTTTAGCAATAATTAGATTCACAATTTTCGGCAATTCCGCATACAACTTAATTATTACTTCTCTAACTGAAATTAGAAAAGTAGTCTGGCCCAATAGAACTGAGACGACTCAAACAACTCTTATTGTTTTAGCTGCAGTAATTGTTGCTTCATTGTTGTTATGGGGCTTGGATTCTCTCTTTTCTTTCGGATTAAATTTATTATTGGGGTAGATAATGTCGAAATCTTGGTATGTTCTTAATTCTTATTCTGGATATGAAAATAAGGCCAAAGAGCAGCTTTTAGAAAGAATAACCCTCAACGGCATGGAGGATTTTTTTGGAAAGATAGAAGTGCCTTCCGAAGAAATAACTGAAATGAAAGGAGGAAAGGAAAAAACTACACAAAAGAAATTTTTCCCAGGTTACATTTTGGTTGAGATGGAAATGAATGATGATACATGGCATCTTGTCAAAGAGACTCCAAGGGTTTTGGGTTTCATCGGAGGCACTAAAACCAATCCGAGACCAATTTCAGAAAACGAAGCAAACAGAATTTTAAACCAAATAGAATCTGGAGTTGAAACCACTTCACAGCAAAATATTTACGAAGCCGGTGAAATGATTAGAGTTATTGATGGACCCTTTAATGATTTTAGTGGCGTGATTGAAGAAGTCGATTCAGAAAAAGGAAAAGTAAAAGTAGCGGTGATGATCTTTGGAAGATCAACTCCGGTCGAGTTAGATTTCAATCAAATTGAGAGAGCATAATGGCAGACAAAAAGATAGATACATATATTAAACTCCAAGTACCTGCTGGCGCTGCCTCTCCAAGCCCTCCTGTTGGACCTGCACTGGGCCAACACGGTGTAAACTTGATGGACTTTTGTAATGCATTTAATTCTAAGACTAACGATATGGAAAAGAATGTTCCCGTGCCTGTTGTTATAACAGTTTACGAAGACAAAAGTTTTGATTTTATAGTAAAGACAACTCCTGCAAGCATTCTCCTAAAAAAGGCTGCTGGACTTGATAAGGGTAGCCCTACGCCAAACTCATTAAAAGTAGGAAAAGTAACTAGGGCTCAAGTTGAGGAAATAGCAGAAAAGAAAATGCAGGATCTCAACGCTGCTGATATGGATGCTGCAGTAAAAATTATTTCTGGAAGTGCCAGAAGCATGGGAATAGAGGTAATAGATTAATGGCTAAAACATCTAAGAAAAATAAACCTTTAAGAGAAAAGTTAGTAGAAGCATCGTCCTATAATTTGGAAGAAGCTTTAGATATTTTGTTTGAACATAAGTCTGAAAAATTTACTGAGTCAGTTGATGTGAGTATTAACCTAGGAGTGGATCCATCGAAGTCAGATCAAAACGTTAGGGGAGCATCTAATCTCCCTCATGGCACTGGCCGTTCATATAAGGTTGCTGTCTTTGCAGAGGGTGAAGAGGCTAAAAGTGCTCTTGAAGCTGGAGCAGATAAAGTGGGCATGGAAGATCTCGCTGATGAAATGAAATCCGGGGAAATAGACTATGATGTCATAGTTGCTACTCCAGATACGATGAAAGTTGTAAGTCCATTGGGTCAAATTTTGGGACCCAAAGGATTAATGCCTAATCCTAAGTCCGAAACGGTAACAAAAGATGTTTCGGTTGCGGTAAAAAATGCTAAGGCTGGTCAGGTAAGATTTAAGTCAGATAAACAGGGAATTGTTCACTGTAGAATAGGCCAAATAACTCAAAGCAAGGAAGAAATAAAAAGTAATTTACAATATTTATTATCTGATTTAAAAAAATCAAAACCTCCATCATCCAAAGGAGTTTTTATTTCAAAAGTTTCGATGTCATCAACTATGGGACCTGGATTAGAAATTGATATTTCCTCTCTCAATTTCTGATTTTTTCCTGTATGATGCGCGATCCAGAACATTTAAATAAGCATTTGCGTTTTCGCGATTGTCTTAGACCGCATGTGTTTTTTGGTTCCTGCCATAAAAACTTAATTTCATGCGTAGATGTACCAAGTCTTTTAGGTCTTGGTTGGAAGTTCTCTCACTTTAAAAAAGAGAGGTTTATTTAATGTCACGTTTAGAAGAAAAGAAATTAGTTGTAGATGAGTTGAAAAAGGTAGCTGATGAAGCCTTGTCAGCTGTCGTAATTGATTATAGAGGTACTAACGTGCCTGACTTAACATTGTTAAGAAAAGATGCTTCTTCTAGTTCTGTATATCTTAGAGTTATAAAGAATACATTAGCTAAAAGAGCGTTAGAAGGTACTAAGTTTGATTCAATCAATGAAATTCTTACCGGACCTAGTTTGTTTGCTTTTTCTCTTGATGACTTTAAAAGTGCTGCAAAACTCGTAAAAGATTTTTCAAAGTCTCATGAGTCTTTTAGCGTTAAAGGGTTATCGGTAGGAGAAGGCCTTTTAGATGCAAGTGAGCTAGACAGACTAGCTTCACTGCCCTCAAAGGAAGAAGCAATTTCTATGTTAATGAGCGTACTACAAAGTCCAATTCAGAAATTTGCAGGCGGGTTACAGAATCTACCTTCAAACTTTGTGAGAACTTTGGATGCGATAAAAGAAACTAAATCTTAATTTTAAACTTTAAAAGGAGTAGTAATGGCGCTATCAAAAGAAGAAATATTAGATGCAATATCCGACATGAGTGTTATGGATATGGTTGATCTAATTAAACTTATGGAAGACAAATTTGGAGTCACTGCCGCAGCACCTGTCGCAGCAGTAGCAGCAGCTCCAGCAGGAGATGCAGCTGGTGAAGCTGCAGAAGAAAAATCAGAATTCGAGATTTTCCTTGCTGAAGTTGGTGATAAGAAAATTGATGTAATTAAAGTTGTTAGGACCATTACTGGTCTTGGACTAAAAGAAGCTAAAGCACTTGTTGATGGAGCACCTTCATCATTAAAAGAAGGGGCCAATAAAGATGAAGCTGAACAAGCTAAATCTCAATTAGAAGAAGCTGGAGCTACTGTCGAACTTAAATAACTTTAAATACATATAATTTTTATGCCAATTAAATATAGTTTTGCTGAAAAGAAAAGAATAAGAAATAGTTTTGAAAAAATTTCAAGTGTTATGGATTTTCCTGACATTCTTGAAGTTCAAACAAACTCTTACAAGGAGTTTCTACAATCTCACCTTTCACCAGATGAAAGGCAAAAGCAGGGTCTGCATGGAGTATTTCACTCTATTTTCCCTATAATCAGTGTTTCGGGTAATGCAAAAATCGAATATCTGGGATATGAGCTTGATGAGCCAGAGTTTGATGTAAGCGAATGTATTGCCAGAGGCACTACATATGAATCAACCATGAGAATCATATGTAGGATTTCTTTTTTGGATAAAGCTACCGGAGAGGAAATTCTGAAATCTGCTCGAGAAGAGAAGGTTTACATGGGGACCATACCTTTAATGACAACTTACGGAACATTCGTTATAAATGGTGTCGAAAGAGTTGTAGTTTCTCAATTACACAGATCTCCTGGGTTAATTTTCGATCATGACAAAGGTAAAACACATTCTTCAGGAAAATTGCTTTACGCTTCAAGAGTAATTCCTTACAGAGGATCCTGGCTTGATTTTGAATTTGATCATAAAGATCTTGTTTTCATAAGAATAGACAGAAGAAGAAAGCTTTTAGCTTCAATTTTGCTTAAGGCTTTAGGAATGGCTAATCAGGAGATATTAGAAACGTTTTATGAATCGGAAACTTATTCTGTAACCCCGCAAGGATTCTCTCTTAAAATCAACTCAAGAAGACTTATGGGAAGGATATCCCCAGTTGAAATAAAGGATAAAGACGGCAAAGAAACTATCGTTGAAAAAGGCCAAAGAATTACTGCAAGACACATAAGGCTTATTGATTCCAATAAAATCAAAACAATATCTTTGGATTCTGAAGGCTTGAATGGATTAATCACAGCTGAAGATATCATTAATAAAGAAACAGGAGAGCTCCTCATATCCTGTAATTCTGTTATCGATGAAACAATTGTAAAAGCTATTGATGAGCAGAAACTGAAAGAAATTAAAGTTCTATACGTTAATGAGCTTGAATCAGGGCCTTATATTTCAGAAACTTTGAGGTCTGATACTACTACTTCACAATTAGAAGCTTTAGCTGAGATCTACAGAATGATGAGACCTGGAGAGCCGCCAACTAAAGAAGCAGCGACAAATCTTTTTGAAAACTTATTTTTTAATTCAGAGAAGTATGATCTTTCTGATGTAGGAAGAATGAAATTCAACCGCCGTCTTGGAAGGGAAGACCTTCAGGGAGAAGGAATATTAAGTAAAGAAGACATCATTGATGTAACAAAAACTCTTGTTGATATAAGAAATGGAAAGCAAGACTGTGACGATATAGATCATCTAGGAAACAGACGAATAAGATCAGTTGGCGAAATGGTATCGAACCAAGTCAGAGTTGGTCTTCTAAGAGTAGAAAGAGCGGTCAGAGAAAGATTGAATGTGGCTGAAGCCGAGGGCTTTGGACCAGCAGATTTAATCAACGCAAAGCCTGTCACTGCAGCAATAAATGAATTTTTTGGTTCAAGTCAACTCTCACAATTCATGGATCAGAATAATCCTCTTGCGGCAATTACTCACAAAAGAAGAGTTTCAGCACTTGGTCCAGGGGGATTAACAAGAGAAAGAGCTGGCTTTGAAGTCAGGGACGTTCACCCAAGTCATTACGGAAGAGTTTGTCCAATAGAAACCCCAGAAGGACCCAATATTGGTCTAATAAATTCTCTATCTGTTTTTGCCAAGGTCAATAATTTTGGATTTATTGAAACGCCATATAGACAAGTAATTAATGGCAAAGTGACTGAAGACATTAAGTACATTTCCGCAATTGAAGAAGGCGAATTTGTTATTGCACAAGCAAGTGCATTGCTCGATAAAAATAATAAATTTGTTGACGAACTCGTTCCTGTTCGATTTAAAAATGAATTTGAACTTATGTCAGCTGATAGAGTTGAGCTAATGGATGTATCTCCACAGCAGGTAGTATCTATCGCTGCTTCACTAATACCTTTCTTAGAGCACGATGACGCTAACAGGGCTTTGATGGGCTCTAATATGATGAGACAGGCAGTTCCTACCTTGAAGACAGAGGCTCCTCTTGTCGGAACAGGAATGGAAAGATTAATTGCCAAAGATTCAGGAGATTGTGTAATAGCTGAAAACAAAGGGACTGTTGAAAAGGTTGATTCTGGAAGAATAGTGGTTAGAAAAGATATGAAAGAAATCTCTTCCACTAACTCAGCTGTAGATATATACAACCTTACAAAGTATACAAGGTCTAATCAAAATACTTGCATGAATCAAAGACCAATAGTTAAAGTTGGAGATAAAGTTACTAAAGGCGATATCTTGGCTGATGGCTCTTCAATTGATTTAGGAGAGTTAGCACTTGGTCAAAATATCAAGATTGCTTTCATGCCTTGGCATGGATACAACTTTGAGGACTCAATTCTTATTTCCGACAAACTTGTTAAAGAAGATAAGCTTACAAGTATTCATATTCAAGAACTTACTTGTACAGCAAGAGATACAAAATTAGGACCAGATGAAATCACAGCTGACATTCCTAATGTAGGAGAGTCCGCATTAGGGAAACTTGATGAGTGTGGAGTTGTTCACATTGGAGCACAAGTTAAGGCAGGAGATATTTTAGTAGGAAAAGTTACTCCAAAAGGCGAAACTCAACTTTCTCCTGAAGAGAAACTTCTTAGAGCAATATTTGGAGAAAAAGCAGCAGATGTAAAAGATACTTCTCTAAGAGTCCCAAGCGGTGCTGATGGAACAGTAATTGATGTTCAAATTTATACAAGAGAGGGATTAGAAAAAAATCCAAGAGCTTCTGTTATTGAATCTGTCTCTTTAGCGGAGATCCAAAAAGATCTTGATGAAGAGCTAGAGATCGTTACAAATGCAACAATTAATTCTTTAAGGTCTGTTTTGACAGGTCAAAAAGTGATATCTGGAAGAGGCATATCCAAAGGGGAAACAATATCTAAAGAGTTTCTAGATAACCTTGCTTCAGAAGAGTGGTTCAAATTGAGATTGCAAAGCGAAGATATTAATGATCAGTTAAAAGATTCCAAAGACAATTTGAAAGCATATGAGAAAATGCTCAAAAATAGATTTGAAGCTAAGAAGAAAAAAATTGTTTCCGGAGATGATTTACCGCCAGGGGTGCAACAAGTAATTAAAGTTTATCTTGCAATTAAAAGGAGAATCCAACCAGGTGACAAATTAGCGGGTAGACATGGTAACAAGGGTGTTATATCAGTAATCATGCCTGTCGAAGATATGCCATATGATGAAAACGGTGAGCCAGTTGACCTAGTATTGAATCCATTAGGAGTGCCATCAAGAATGAACGTTGGACAACTTCTTGAAGTTCATCTGGGATCAGCAGCAAAAGGTCTTGGAGATGAAATATCTAAGATGCTAGAAAATTATAAGGATTTAAAAGCCTTAAGATCATTCATAGATAAAATTTATGTTAAATCAGGGATGAATCAGGACATTAGTTCTCTTAACGACAGTGAATTCTTAGAGCTTTGCCAAAATCTTAAAAACGGCGTTCCTATGGCAACCCCAGTTTTCGATGGAGCTAAAGAGGCAGAAATTAAAGAAATGTTGAAGTTAGCCAACCTTCCTGAAACTGGACAAACTACTTTATACGATGGAAGAACAGGGGATAAATTCGATCGCTCAGTCACTGTTGGGTACATGTATATGCTCAAGCTTAATCATCTTATCGAAGATAAAATGCATGCTCGTTCAACAGGGTCTTACAGCTTAGTTACTCAGCAACCGCTTGGAGGAAAAGCACAATTTGGTGGGCAAAGACTCGGAGAGATGGAAGTTTGGGCTCTTGAAGCTTATGGTGCGTCTCATACTCTTCAAGAAATGCTCACCGTTAAGTCTGACGATGTGTACGGAAGAACAAAAATCTATAAAAATATTGTCGATGGTTCTTATGAAATGGAAGCTGGAATACCTGAATCTTATAATGTTTTAACAAAAGAAATTCGATCTTTAGCGATTGATATTGATTTCGAGGAGGTTTGATCTTATGAAAGATTTATTAAAATTATTCAACCAAAGCGAACAAGAAGATTTCAATGCCATCAAAGCAGGTTTGGCTTCACCCCAACAAATTAGATCATGGTCTTTTGGGGAAGTAAAAAAACCAGAAACAATAAACTACAGAACATTTAAGCCTGAAAGAGACGGTCTTTTTTGCGCAAAGATTTTTGGTCCCATAAAGGATTACGAATGCATTTGTGGTAAATACAAAAGGATGAAGCATAGAGGAGTTGTTTGCGAAAAATGTGGAGTTGAAGTCACACTAGCTAAAGTTAGAAGAGAAAGAATGGGACATATTGAACTGGCTGCCCCTGTTGCCCACATTTGGTTTCTAAAATCTCTGCCTTCAAGAATTGCTCTACTTTTAGATATGACGCTAAGAGAATTAGAAAGAATTCTATATTTTGAATCTTTTGTAGTTACTGATCCAGGAATGACAGATCTTGAAAACTATCAGATTTTAGATGAAGAAGAGTATTACGAGGCTCTTGAAAATTATGGTGAAGAATTCAGGGCAGGAATGGGAGCAGAAGCAGTCAAGACACTGCTAATGGAGATGGATTTAGAAGAGGAAATTGCTTTGATTGAACAACAAATGACAGAAACCAAGTCCGAAGCAAAAATAAAAAAACTTTCTAAAAGGATGAAAATCATAAAATCATTCAGTAATTCTTCCAATAAGCCTGAATGGATGATCCTCGATGTGTTGCCTGTATTGCCTCCAGATTTAAGACCTTTGGTTCCTCTTGAAGGAGGAAGATTTGCTACTTCAGATCTTAACGACTTATACAGAAGAGTGATAAACAGAAACAATAGGCTTAAAAGGTTAATGGAACTCAATGCTCCTGAAATTATTGTCAGAAATGAAAAAAGAATGCTCCAAGAATCAGTTGACGCTCTTTTAGATAATGGAAGAAGAGGAAGAGCTATAACTGGTTCGAACAAAAGACCTCTCAAATCTTTAGCTGACATGATAAAAGGTAAGCAAGGAAGATTTAGACAAAACCTTTTAGGAAAAAGGGTTGATTATTCTGGCCGTTCAGTGATTGTGGTCGGACCTACTTTAAAATTGCATCAATGTGGTCTACCTAAAAAAATGGCTCTTGAACTTTTCAAACCATTTGTATTTGGGAAGCTTCAAAATCTTGAGCTAGCAACTACTATCAAAGGTGCAAAAAGGATGGTTGAGAGAGAAGAGCCTGTTGTTTGGGATATTTTAGCCGACGTCATAAAGGAACATCCTATTCTTTTAAATAGAGCTCCAACACTCCATAGATTGGGGATCCAAGCTTTTGAACCATTACTTATCGAAGGTAAAGCCATCCAATTACATCCTCTAGTTTGTAAAGCTTACAACGCAGATTTTGATGGCGATCAAATGGCTGTTCACGTGCCGCTAACTTTAGAAGCTCAACTTGAATGCCGTGCCTTGCTTATGGCTAGTAATAATATTCTTTCACCTTCAAATGGTAGGCCAATCATAGATCCATCCCAAGATGTTGTGTTAGGAATCTACTACATGACAAGAGAAAAAATTAATGCAAAAGGTGAGGGATCTATATTTGCAGACGTTAAAGAAGTATCTAGAGCTTTTGAAACAGATGCAGTTGAACTTCAAGCAAAAGTTACAGTAAGGATAAAAGATAAAGAAGGTCAAACTGAACTTAAAGACACTACAGTCGGAAGAGCATTACTTTATCAAATTTCCCCAGATGGATTAAATTTTGAACATTTTAATAAGACTTTAACCAGCAAAGCCATTTCCGATCTATTAAACACCTGTTATAGAGATTGCGGTTTGAAAGATACTGTAATTTTTGCAGATCAGCTCATGTATCAAGGTTATGAATACTCTACTAAATCCGGTTCTTCTATTTGTGTTGATGATTGTTTAATCCCAGAGGATAAGGCTGAAATTATTGAAAAGTCTGAACAAGAGGTAAAAGATATTGAGGCTCAATACTCATCTGGTTTAGTGACCCAAGGTGAAAAATACAATAAGGTCATTGATATTTGGTCCCGTGCTAATGAAAAAGTAGCAAATTCTCTAATGGACACTATCTCAAAAGAAAAAGTTACAAACAAAGACGGAGAAGAGGTTGATCAAGATTCCTTTAACTCTGTTTATATGTACTTGGATTCTGGTGCAAGAAGTTCACCCGCACAAGTAAGACAGCTTGCAGGAATGAGAGGTCTTATGGCTAAGCCAGACGGATCAATTATTGAAACTCCTATAACTGCGAATTTCAGGGAAGGATTGACAGTATTGCAATATTTCACTTCTACTCATGGAGCAAGAAAAGGATTGGCAGATACTGCTCTGAAAACTGCTAACTCTGGTTACTTAACTAGAAGATTAGTTGATGTGGCACAAGATTTAGTGGTTAGAGAAGTTGATTGTGAGACTAAAAAGGGTATTGAAATTAAATCAATTATCGAAGGAGGTGAAACTGTACTAGAGCTTAAAGATAGAGTTTTAGGAAGAGTCACAGCAAAAGAAGTTTCTTCAACAGACGGAGCATTTAAGTTGCCTGCAAATACTGTTATCGATGAGGCTATTGCACAAGAATTAGGAAATCATTCTATTGATTCAATTTTTGTCAGATCCCCTATAACTTGCGAAACAGCATACGGAATCTGTTCAATGTGTTATGGAAGAGACTTAGGAAGAGGGAATCTTGTTGATCCTGGAGAAGCTGTAGGAATTGTAGCTGCTCAATCAATAGGTGAGCCAGGCACACAATTAACAATGAGAACTTTCCATATAGGAGGTGCAGCCTCGAGATCTTCTGAAGAAGATAAAGTTCAAATTAAATACGACGGTAGTGTCAGATATACAAATCTTAATTCACTTGTAAATAGAGAAAAGAAAAATGTATGTATATCAAGATCAGCTGAGATATCGGTATCGGATGAAAATGGTCAGGAGAAAGAAAGATACAAGGTTCCTTATGGAGCTATTATTTCTGTTAATGATGGAGATAAAGCTAAGGCAGGAGATATTATTGCTTCTTGGGATCCACATACGAGACCTATAATTTCTGAAGTTGAAGGTAAAGTTAAATTATCTGATATGGAAGAAGGTATCACAGTCAAGACAATACAGGATGATTTAACTGGATTGAGTAGTACTCAAGTCTTGGATGTTTCTGAAAGATCCTCATCGGGTAAGGAGCTAAGTCCATCTGTAAGTATTATGGATGAAAAAGGAAAAGAAGTTACTTTGCCTGGAGGAAAGCACGCTGCTGTATATTCTCTTGAAGGTAACTCTATTCTTGGCTTGACAAATAATTCAAAAATAAAAGTTGGTGATGTCATTGCTCGTATTCCTAAAGAATCATCTAAAACTAGAGATATTACTGGTGGTTTACCAAGAGTTGCAGATTTATTTGAAGCCAGAAAACCCAAAGAGGAAGCAATTCTAGCTGATATGTCTGGGGTGGTTTCTTGGGGTAAGGAAACCAAAGGAAAAAGAAGATTAGTCATAACAAAAATGGATGGTAAAGAGGAAGTAACTTCAGAGACACTTATTCCTAAAACAAGAAATATTAATGTTTTCGAAGGAGAGATGGTTAGCAAAGGGGATGTAGTAAGTGATGGACCTTTAAGTCCTCACGACATTCTCGCCCTTAAAGGAGTTGAGGAGCTCACCGATTATGTTGTAAACGAAATACAAGATGTTTATAGACTCCAAGGAGTTGAGATCTCTGATAAACACATAGAAGTGATTTTGAGACAAATGCTAAGAAAAGTTGAGATTGCTGATCCTGGCGATTCTGACTTTATTTTAGGTGAACAGGCGGAACTATCTGCAGTTGCTGAAAAAAATAAAACTCTTTCTGAAGATGGAAAAGCTTTAATTGAATTTGACAGAATTCTTCTTGGAATTACTAAGGCTTCGCTTGCAACTGACTCATTTGTATCAGCCGCATCTTTCCAAGAAACAACAAGAGTTCTAACAGAAGCGGCTGTGACAGGCAAAATCGATAAGCTTAGAGGACTCAAGGAAAATGTAATTATTGGTAAATTAATTCCTGCTGGTACTGGTTTCTATGCAGAAAAAGATGAAATTGAGTCTAATTTGGAAATGGAGCTAGCCGAAGCTATGGAAGGAACAGAGATCTCTGAGGAATAATTAAATAATGTTTGACCTAGGCTATCTTCATATCTAAAATCGCACACCAAAATGGCTACTGTTAATCAACTAATAAAAAAACCGAGAAAGAGCAAATCTGCAAAGTCGGATGTTCCAGCTTTAAATAGATGTCCACAAAGGAGGGGCGTCTGCACTCGTGTTTATACTACAACTCCAAAGAAGCCTAATTCAGCTCTTAGAAAAGTTTGTAAAGTCAGATTGACATCAGGTTACGAAGTTATTTCTTATATTGGTGGAGAAGGTCACAACTTGCAAGAGCACTCTGTTGTTCTTCTAAGGGGCGGAAGAGTAAAAGACTTACCCGGTGTTAGATACCATACCGTCAGAGGTACTCTTGATACTTCGGGAGTTGATGACAGAAAGCAAAGAAGATCTAAATACGGATCCAAAAAACCTAAATAATTCAAAAATATGCCAAGAAAAGGTCCAGTTCCTAAAAGAGACATACTTGCTGATCCAAAATTTAACAGCATTAAAGTTGCAAAGTTTATTAATCAGATTATGCAACGCGGAAAAAAAAGTGTTGCTGAGAAAATAATGTACTCTGCTTTAGATCAAATCTCTGCAAAATCTAAACAAGATCCTTTAAAAGTATTTGACGATGCTTTAGACCAAGTTGCTCCTCAAGTTGAAGTTAAATCCAGAAGAGTGGGTGGGGCGACTTATCAAGTTCCAATAGAAGTAAAGTCTTCCAGAAAAATGGCCCTTGCAATGAGATGGTTAGTGACCAGTGCGAAAAAAAGATCAGAAAAGAAAATGGCTGACAAGTTAGCTAACGAATTACTAGAAGCGTCAGACGGCAGGGGAGAAGCAGTCAAAAAAAGACAAGATACCCACAAAATGGCTGATGCAAATAAGGCATTTTCACATTTCAGATTTTAATAATATAAACATAATTTAAATATGAGCGGCAGAAAAGTTCCACTTAAACTATATAGAAACATCGGTATTTGTGCTCACGTAGATGCTGGAAAAACAACAACTACAGAAAGGGTTCTATATTACACAGGTATTTCTCACAAAATCGGAGAAGTCCATGATGGTGCTGCAACTATGGATTGGATGGAGCAGGAGCAAGAAAGAGGTATTACCATAACATCAGCTGCCACAACTTGCTTCTGGAAGGGAATGAAACAACAATTTGATGAACACCGAGTCAATATTATTGATACACCTGGCCACGTAGATTTTACTATTGAAGTTGAAAGATCATTGAGAGTATTGGATGGAGCAGTTGTTGTTTTCTGCGGCAGCTCAGGTGTTGAACCCCAGTCCGAAACAGTTTGGAGACAAGCAAATCGTTACAAGGTTCCTAGAATTGCATTCATCAACAAAATGGATAGAGCTGGAGCAGATTTTCTTAACGTTGTTCAACAAATGAAAGATAGATTAGGTGCCTCACCAGTTCCTATCAACCTTCCAATTGGTGCTGAGGATGACTTTGAAGGAATGGTTGATTTAATTTCAATGAAAGCTCTCTATTTTGACCTTGATGATATGGGGAAATCCTATAGGGAAGAAGATATTCCTGAATCGATGTTAGCTGAATGTGAAGATTACAGAGAGCAGATGCTTGAATCTGCCGCTGAGGCATCGGAAGATTTAATGGATAAGTATCTCGAAAATGGAGATCTTTCAGAAGAAGAAATCATCTCAGGGCTGAGACAAAGAACCTTATCTAATGAAATAGTTTTATGTCTATGTGGTTCAGCATTTAAAAACAAAGGAGTTCAGTGCGTTCTAGACGCGGTAATCAATTATCTGCCATCTCCTGATGAGGTTGAAGCTATTAAAGGTGTTTTGGAAGACGAAGAAACTGAAGATCAGAGATCTTCTAGCGACGAGGAACCATTCTCAGCTCTTGCTTTCAAGATTGCTACAGATCCATTTGTAGGTACCTTAACCTTTATAAGAGTTTATTCAGGTGTTTTATCATCTGGTGATTCCGTTTATTCACCATCCCGAAGATCCAAAGAAAGAATTGGTAGGATGTTGCAGATGCACGCTAATAACAGAACAGAGATATCTGAAGTAAGGGCAGGCGATATATGTGCAGTAATAGGTTTGAAAGACGTCAGCACAGGAGAAACTCTTTGCGATAGAGATAAGGCTATCATCTTAGAGAAGATGACATTCCCAGAGCCGGTGATTTCAGTTGCCGTTGAACCAAAAACTAAAACAGATCAGGAAAAAATGTCTACCGCGTTAGGAAGGCTAGCTCAAGAGGATCCATCTTTTAGAGTGAATAGTGATGAAGAATCAGGTCAAACGATAATATCTGGTATGGGAGAGCTTCACTTAGACGTAATTGTTGACAGAATGAAACGAGAGTTTGATGTTGAAGCTAATATTGGTAAGCCTCAGGTAGCCTATAGAGAAACTATTAAGCAAATGGTTGAATCTGAAGGAAAGTTTGTAAGACAATCGGGTGGTAAAGGGCAATACGGACACGTTTGGATAAAAATTGAACCCTTAGTCCACGAAGAGACGGAAGAAGAAGATAAAGATATCTATGAATTTGTTAATTCTATAGTTGGTGGAACCATTCCAAGAGAATTCATACCAGCTGTAGACAAGGGCGTCAAAGAACAAATGGAAGCCGGCGTAATTGCTGGTTATCCTTTAATTGATGTAAAAGTAACTCTTTATGATGGTTCTTTCCACGATGTAGATTCAAGTGAGATAGCTTTTAAAGTTGCTGCTTCACAAGCTTTAAAAGATGGAGCCATGAGAGCTAAGCCTGTTCTGCTCGAACCAATTATGAAGTTAGAAGTTGTGACTCCAGAAGAATACATGGGAGATGTAGTAGGAGACCTAAATAGAAGAAGAGGAATTGTCCAAGGAATGAATGATATACCATCTGGTAAGGCTCTCAATGGAGAAGTTCCACTTGCTGAAATGTTTGGATACGCTACTGATTTAAGATCTGCAACTCAAGGTAGAGCAACGTTTACTATGGAGCCTCTAAAGTACGCTGAAGTCCCCAATAACGTTGCAGAATCCATCATAAATAAAACCTAATACGCTTGTTGACATCGCATCGATGTCCCAATAGAATTGCCGCTCGTCCGTGAGATGGATGAATCGATTTACGGATAAATCGATTAGTTCTTTAACAGATATTTATTACTTTTGGAGGTTGGTTTGCAAGACCAGAATATTAGAATTCGGCTCAAAGCTTTTGACAATAAATTAATTGATAAGTCGGCAAGAGAAATTGTTGATACTGTTAAAAGAACTGGCGCGGTTGTTAAAGGACCAATACCAATGCCTGTCAAAAAAAGTCGCACTACTATATTAATCTCGCCGCACAAGGATAAAGATGCAAGAGATCAATATGAAATTAGAACCTATAAAAGAGTGATGGATATCATCAAGCCCACTGAAAAAACTGTCGATGCTTTAATGAAGCTTGATCTTTCCGCTGGGGTTGACGTTCAAATCTCACTAGATGAGTTAAGCAAATAAAATGATTGGATTGATAGGCATAAAAGAGGGAATGTCCCGGGTTTTCACAGAAGATGGAAATTCTGTGCCTGTTACCGTGGTAAAAATTGACTCCAATGTTGTGACCCAAATAAAAAAAGTTGATACAGAAGGTTACTCATCAGTACAAATATCTACCGGAACCAAAAAAGATAAGCATCTCACAAAACCCGAAAAAGCCCATCTCAATAAATCAAATACCTCCTCAGCAAACACAATTAAAGAATTCCGAATCCAAGAATCAGACTTAGAAAATATCGAACTAGGCCAATCATTGGAATTAAACATGTTTGAAGAGGGTCAGATTATCGATGTTACCGGAACAACTAAAGGGAAAGGCTTTGCAGGGACGGTCAAACGTTGGAATTTTGCAACTCAAGATGCAACACACGGCAATTCTTTAGCGCATAGGAAGCCTGGATCCATTGGTCAATGCCAAACTCCAGGAAGGGTTTGGAAAGGAAAAAAAATGGCAGGTCATTTAGGAAACACTCGCCAGACAACACAAAATTTACAAATACAAAAAATAGATGCGGAAAATAATCTTATTTTAGTAAAAGGTGCATTACCTGGAGCAAAAGGCTCGTCTGTCCTTATAAAGCCAACAACTAAAAACTAATCACAATGCAGCTATCCTATTACAAAGAAAAAACATCAGCAGATTTGCCTGAGACTATATTTGAACAAGATTTTAACGAGGATCTTGTTCATCAATTAGTAAACACTGTAATTTCAAATAATCATAGCGGCACTAAGTCTCAAAAAAACAGATCTGATGTCAGCGGGGGTGGGAAAAAACCTTGGAGACAAAAAGGAACCGGTAGAGCAAGAGCCGGAACAACTCGTGGACCGATTTGGAGATCAGGTGGTGTTACATTTGCTGCTAGACCTCAACTTACAGAGAAAAAAATAAATAAAAAGATGTTCAAAAATGGGATTAAATCAATCCTATCCAAATTAGCCAAAGAAGAAAGAATAATCATGGTAAAAGATTTTTCTTTAGATGAACCAAAAACAAAAAAATTATTAGAATTAATCTCTCCATTTGAGACTTCTTCTATAACGATAATTTTAGATGAGATTTCTGAAAATCTTCATTTAGCTTCTAGGAATGTACAAAATATTGATATCACTACGGCTGATCAAATCAATCCGGTAGATTTAATTTCGCATGAAAAAATCCTACTCACAGATAAATCTTTAGAAAAAATTATAGGGTCATATTCATGAGTCAATTGCACCCTTTAAAAGTATTAAACTCATCTCATCTCTCTGAGAAAGCTTCTTTAGCTATTCAAAATGCAAATAGTTACGTTTTTAAAGTTTCTTCCTCTGCTAACAAGCTTCAAGTAAAAAAAGCAATAGAATCTTTATATAAAGTTGAAGTTGAAAAAGTAAATATTGTGAACGTCAAAGGCAAAACAAAAAGAACACTGAAGAATAAAATTAGAAAAAAAAGTGATTGGAAGAAAGCTTATGTATTTCTTAAGGAAGGCAATCAAATAGATTTATCAATTGAATAAAAATGACTGTAGTTAGAGCAAAACCAACATCTGCGGGAAGAAGATTTAGAAGCTTCCAAGTAGATCAGAACATTCATAAAGGTAAGCCTCATGCTCCTTTATTGGCTACAAAAAGTAAAAGTGGTGGAAGAAATAATAGGGGAAGAATAACCGTAAGACACCAAGGTGGTGGACATAAACAACATTATAGAATCATTGACTTTAAAAGAACAAAAGATGGGATACCCGCTACTGTAGAAAGAATTGAATACGATCCTAATAGATCAGCTCATATAGCTTTATTGTTATATTCTGATGGTGAACGAAGATACATTATTGCTCCCTCCGGCCTTAAACAAGGAGATACGGTTCAATCTGGTAACGATGCTCCAATCAAAGTAGGAAATGCTCTTGATCTTAATGCTATTCCTGTTGGTTCTACTATTCATTGCGTGGAGCTAAAACCAAAAAAAGGTGCTCAAATAGCAAGAAGTGCTGGATCCTATGTTCAATTTGTTGCAAAAGAAGGAAATACAGCAACCCTAAGAATGAAAAGCGGAGAGGTAAGAAGAGTACCCGTCGAATGTAGGGCTGTTCTTGGAACTGTGTCTAATTCTGAGCATTCTTTAAAATCTATTGGTAAAGCAGGAGCAAAAAGATGGTTGGGGGTTAGACCCACCGTTAGAGGTGTTGCAATGAATCCTATAGATCACCCTCATGGTGGTGGAGAAGGAAGAACTTCTGGAGGTAGGCACCCAGTATCACCTTGGGGAGTTCCCACGAAAGGCTACAGAACAAGAAGCAACAAGAGAACAGATAAACAAATCATCAGAAGAAGGAAGAAATAGAAATGCCACGCTCAATAAAAAAAGGTCCATTTATGGATCATCATTTGATGGATAAAGTCTCAAAAGCTGTTGAGTCTAAAGACAAGAGACCCATCAAGACATGGTCCAGAAGGTCACTGATCTCTCCAGAAATGGTCGGTTTAACAATCTCCATTCATAACGGCAGGCAACACGTGCCTATATTCATTCAAGAGGACATGGTTGGACATAAGTTAGGTGAATTTGTTCCTACCAGAACTTTTAAGCAACACTCAGGCGATAGGAAAGTTTAATGACAGAAGTATCGGCAAAATTATCCAGATTTAAGTCTTCAGCTTCAAAGATAAGACTATTGGCAGATCAAATTCGTGGCAAAAAAGTTGATGAGGCATTGGATATTCTTACTTTTAGTCCAAAGTCTGGTTCTAGAAATTTAAAAAAACTTTTGGACTCAGCTATTTCTTCTGCAGAAAATAATTATGGTTTAGATATTGATACTTTATTTGTTAGCCATATTTCTGTTGATGAAGCCTTGATCATGAAAAGAATAAGGGCAAGAGCTCGAGGAAGGGCAGATCGTATCGAAAAAAAGACATGCCATATAAACCTAAAACTAAGTAATTAAGGAGAATAAGTGGGACAAAAAGTTAATCCAATTGGAATCAGATTAGGCATCTCCAGAGATCATAACTCTGTATGGTTTGCTGAAAAAGATAAATATAGAGAGATTCTTTTTAATGATTTTCAAGTTAGAGAGTTTCTAAAAAAAGAACTTGATAACGCATTTGTTAGCAAAGTCCACATAGAAAGGCCTGCTCAAAGCGCAAAAGTCACAATCCACACTGCAAGACCTGGAATGATTATCGGTAAACGAGGCGAAGATATCGATCGATTAAGAGAGAAGCTAACGCAAATCATGAATGTACCGGTTAGTCTGAATATTCAAGAAATAAGAAAACCTGATCTCGATGCTCAGCTAGTTGGGGCAAACATAGCACTGCAACTTGAAAAAAGGGCTATGTTTCGAAGGGTCATGAAGAGGGCAGCTCAAAACACCATGAGACAGGGAGCGCTTGGCGTAAAAATCAAAGTTTCAGGTAGATTAGGTGGAGCGGAAATTGCTAGATCTGAGTGGCATAAAGAAGGGAGAGTGCCTCTTCATACATTAAGAGCAGATGTCGATTACGGCCTGGCCGAAGCTAAAACTACTTATGGGATTATTGGTGTGAAGGTATGGATATTTAGAGGCGAATTAATAGATAAAAAAGTCAAAGAAAAGGATAAGGAAAGCTAATGTTTCAGCCAAAAAGGACTAAATATAGAAAGCAAATGAAAGGTCGAAATCGAGGCCTTGCACAGAGAGCTAATTCTTTAGATTTCGGTACATTTGGTTTAAAAGCTACGTCAAGAGGTCAAATAACATCTCGTCAAATTGAGGCTGCAAGAAGAGCCATGACTAGACACGTAAAACGTGGAGCAAAAATCTGGATTAGAATTTTTCCCGACAAACCAATTACCAAAAAACCTCTTGAAGTTAGGCAAGGAAAAGGAAAAGGAAACGTAGAGTATTGGGTTTCGCCAATTAAACCAGGAAAAATACTTTATGAAATGGAAGGTGTTGACGAAGCTTTGGCCAGGGAAGCTTTTTCTCTAGCAGCTGCAAAACTTCCTGTTTCAACTCAATTTATCTCTAGGAAGGTTATCTAATGGCTAAAAATCCATCTCATGCTGATTTAATAAAGGATCTAGAGAAAACTAGATCTGAACTATTAGATCTTAAACTAAAGAGTTCATCTGCTTCTCTTCAGCAGACACACCTTTTAAAAGAGAAAAAAAAGGCAGTTGCAAGAATTTTGACTTCGCTTAAACAGCTTAAACAACTTGAGGTTTCAAATGTCTGATAAAGCAATAAGAACAATGACTGGAATGGTTGTAAGTTGTAATTCTGACAAAACTGCAGTTGCAAGAATAGACAGAAAAGTTAAACACCCTAAATTAGGAAAAATAATTAGAAGATCCTCGAAGATCAGTTTTCATGATGAGGCAAATGTTTGTTCTCTTGGGGACAAAGTAACTATCAAGGAATGTCGACCAATTTCAAAAACAAAATCGTGGACTTTGGTAGAAATACTCAAAGAGGCTAAGTCATGATTCAAACAGAAACTATCCTAGATGTTGCTGATAACAGTGGTGCCAGAAAAGTGATGTGTATCAAAGTACTTGGTGGATCTAAAAGACGTTACGCAAGAGTTGGCGACGTTATCAAAGTGGCAATCAAAGAAGCCATCCCAACAGGCAGGGTAAAGAAAGGTCAGGTTGCAGATGCAGTTGTAGTCAGAACTAAAAAAGATATTCGCAGAGAAGATGGATCAATCGTTAGATTTGATGACAATGCAGCAGTGCTCATAAATAACCAACAGCAACCAATTGGAACAAGGATTTTTGGTCCTGTTTCCAGAGAGCTGAGATCTAATAATTTCATGAAAATAATTTCTCTAGCACCAGAGGTAATCTAATGAATAAATTAAAAACTGGTGATGAAGTGATTGTGATATCTGGAAAAGATAAAGGAAAAACTGGAACTCTAACTAAAATTAAAGGCGATAGGTGTTTAGTGTCTGGAATAAAACTAGTAAAAAAACACGTAAAACCAAATCCTCAAATCAATGAACCTGGAGGGATTATAGAAAAGGAGTCCTTTATTAATATATCTAATATTTCTTTTTACAACAGCAGCACAAAAAAGAAAGACAAATTAGAAATTAAATTAGATGAAAAAAAAGGAAAGATCAGAGTTTCTAAATCAACAAATAAGGAAGTTAAATAGGAATGTCTATTACTAAAACAAACTATCAGGATAACGTCATCAGTTCACTTAAAGATGAGCTTGGCTTTAAAAGCTCCATGGCTGTCCCCAAAATTACAAAGGTCACAGTAAATATGGGGTTAGGACCAGATGCACTTAATAATCGAAAATCAGTTGACGATGCTATTGCGGATCTTGAATTAATTGCAGGTCAAAAACCTATAAAGACTTTTGTAAGGAAGTCAGTTGCCAGCTTTAAAATAAGAGAAGGATTTCCAATTGGATGCAAAGTTACTTTAAGAGGTAACAGAATGTATGAATTTTTAGATAGGTTGTTGTCTATAGCAATTCCAAGGGAAAGAGATTTTAGAGGATTGAATCCTAAATCTTTCGACGGTCAAGGTAATTACTCATTGGGGATAAAAGAACACATTATCTTCCCTGAAATTGATTATGACAAAGTAGAAAAAATACTCGGTATGGATATTTGTATTACAACCTCCGCCAATAATGATAGTGAAGGTTTTGCCCTATTATCAAAATTAAACTTCCCATTTAAAAGCTAAAGGAAAAATTATGGCTAAAGTTTCAATGATTGCTAGAGAGAACAAAAGAATCAAGATGGTTCAAAAGTTTGCAAAAAAAAGAGAGGAGCTTAAAAAAGTTATCTCAGATATGAATATATCTGATGAAGATAGATATGAGGCAAGATTAAAACTTCAAAAACTTCCAAGAGATGCAAGTCCTGTTCGTCTCCAAAGAAGATGTCAAATAACAGGAAGACCACACGCTGTTTACAGAAGGTTTGGCCTTTCAAGAAATAAATTAAGAGAATTGGCTATGAATGGAGATGTTCCAGGATTAGTTAAATCAAGTTGGTAGAGGTTATCAATGAGTATGCAAGATCCAATTTCTGACATGATTTCTAGAGTGATGAATGCTCAAGCTAGAGGGCATGCAACGGTAAGTTTTTCATCCTCCAAAATTAAAAATGCCATTTGCTCAGTCCTAGAGAAAGAAGGATTTATATCATCTTTTAAGATTGAGGGTGAGGAGAGCAAAAAAACTATTTTAGTTTCACTCAAATACCATCAAGAGTCGCCGGTTATCAGAGAATTGAAAAGGATAAGTAAACCTGGATTAAGAAAATACTTTTCATCAAAAGAAATTCCTTCAGTCAGAAATGGTTTAGGGGTTGGAATCATTACAACAAGCAAAGGAGTTTTGACAGACAAAGAAGCTAGAGAGCATGGGGTAGGCGGAGAATTAATCTGCACTGTATTTTAATTATGGCTAGAAACACTGAAAGACCAATTCTAATTCAAGAAGGTATAGAAATATCCCTTGTTGAAAACTTACTTAAAGTTTCGGGCAAGAACGGAGACTTAACTATGGCTATTCATCCATCAGTAATGGCTTCCGCTCCCGAGAAAGAACTACTATTTTCTCCTAAAGAAGAAACAAAGGTATCTATCGCAATGGTTGGGACAATGAGGGCTTTAGCAATAAATATGATCAAAGGAGTTTCTCACGGTTTTGAAAAAAAATTAGAAATTAATGGCGTTGGTTATAGAGCAAAGCTTTCTGGAGATAAATTGGAACTCTCTCTGGGATTCTCTCATCCAGTGATTTATCAACTGCCTGAAGGGGTAAACGCCGACGTGCCTTCTCAAACTGAAGTTATTTTAAAGTCAGCTAATAAACAACTTTTAGGAGAAACCGCTGCAAAAATTAGATCATTTAGACCCCCAGAACCTTATAAAGGAAAAGGGGTTAAATATGCCGAAGAAAGAATTAAACGAAAAGAATCTAAGAAGGCTTAAGCATGAGTGATAAATTTACTGCGAGACAAAGAAGATCTAGGAAACTCAGATCTAAGACTAAAGAAATGAGTAATCATAGGCTATCTATTTTTAGATCCAACAACCAGATTTATGCTCAGGTTTTTTCTCCTGATGGAAAAGAAGTGCTTGCTCATGCCTCTTCTGCAGATAAAGAAGCAAAGCTTGATAAAGGTGGAAATCAAGAAGCCGCAAAAAAAGTTGGAGAATTGGTTGCTAAAAGAGCTATCGAGAAAGGAATTAAAAAGGTTACGTTTGATAGATCGGGATATAAATATCATGGTCGTGTAAAGAGTTTGGCAGAATCTGCGCGTGAAGCGGGCTTAGAATTTTGAGGAATTATGGAAGAAAATATAGATCAGTTTAGTAATGAAGCTCTAGAAGAAAAACTTGTAGGAGTTAATAGAGTAGCAAAAGTTGTAAAAGGCGGAAGAATCTTTGGGTTCACAGCTCTTACTGTGGTAGGAGATGGAGCTGGCAAGGTTGGTTTCGGAAGAGGAAAGGCCAGAGAAGTTCCTATGGCCATTCAAAAAGCATTAGAAAATGCCAGAAAAAACATGATCAAGATTGAACTTAAAGGTTCTACTCTCCATTACCCGGTTAAATCAACTCATGGAAGTTCCACTGTTTATATGCAACCGGCTTCACCAGGTACTGGAGTCATTGCAGGGGGTGCGATGCGAGCTGTCCTTGAGTTAGCTGGCATTAAAGATGTATTAGCTAAAACATATGGCTCAACCAATCCTATTAATGTTGTTAGAGCAACTGTGAAGGGATTAGCAAGCGTTGAATCACCGGAACAGGTTGCAGAAAGGAGATCTTAAGAGGAAGAAATGTCTAACGAAATGATTAGAGTTAAATTAAAGAGAGGTTTAGCAGGCTCGATGAAAAATCAGAGGCTCTCCGTAAGAGGACTGGGATTAAAAAAAATTAATCAAGTAGTTGAGGTTCAAAACACGCCTGAAAATCTAGGTATGATCAAGAAAGCTCATCATCTGCTGGAGGTCTTAGATTAAATGCTAAAACTTAATAACCTTCAAAGAACAAACAAAAATAAAGTCTCTAAGCGTATTGGTAGAGGAACAGGATCTGGCTCAGGAAAAACATCAGGAAGAGGTCATAAAGGTCAAAAGGCAAGATCTGGAGCTTCAATAAGACCTGGATTTGAGGGAGGTCAAATGCCTATCCAACAAAGACTTCCAAAGTTTGGATTCACTTCTAGACAAAAACCATACAGTACACATATAAAACTCAGAGATATAGAAAAGCTTGCTGAAGATCATATTACTTTAGAGGTTTTGAAGAAAAATAAAATCATTTCAAACAAGATAAAAAAAGTGAAGATCATTAACGGCGGCGAATTGACAAAAACAGTGAAAATTGAGGGTTTATCCGTTTCTAAATCTGTTGAGGAATTAATTAATAAACTAGGTGGAGAAATTATAAGTGGCTAGAAACCCAGCCAAATCATCTGGATTGTCTGAACTTTGGGCAAGGCTTAGATTTGTTCTTTACGCAATAATCATTTACAGGATTGGAACTCATATTCCTGTTCCAGGCATTGATCCTATGAAACTTTCTTCTTTATTTGATCAAAATCAAGGAACTCTTCTAGGCTTATTTAATATGTTTTCTGGAGGTGCTTTAGAAAGAATGAGCATCATGGCTTTAAATGTTGTTCCTTACATCACTGCTGCTATTGTGATGAATCTATTAGAGGCAACAACTCCAAGCCTTAAAAAAATGTTTAGACAGGAAGGAGAAGTTGGAAGAAGAAAAAGGACCAACTATGTTCGCCTGGGTACTTTAGGGCTTGCAATCATTCAATCGAGTGGTTTTGCGATAGCATTATCGAGTCAAGGGCTAGCTAGCACTCCTGGAAATATGTTCATCGTTACTGCAGTTATTTCTTTTGTTACTGGAACAATGTTTTTGGTATGGCTTGGGGAACAGGTCAATGAGAGAGGCATCGGAAATGGAATATCTCTTATTATTTTTGCCAGTATTGTTTCTGGATTGCCAAGAGCAATAGGCCAGTCATTTGAGGGAGCCAGACAAGGAGAAATCAACTTAATTGTACTTTTATCTGTTGCTCTTCTTGCAATATTGGCTATTGCTTTTATTGTTTGGGTAGAAAGGGCGCAAAGAAGAGTTTCGGTTAATTATGCTAAGAGACAAATCGGTAACCAGATGGCTATGGGCCAAACTTCTCATGTTCCATTGAAAGTAAATATGTCAGGAGTAATTCCTGCGATCTTTGCTTCATCGATAGTTCTTTTTCCAGCCTCAATTAGTACTTGGTTTGGACAATCTGAAGGTTTTGAGTGGTTGCAAGAAATATCTTTGGCTTTAAGCCCTGGGCAACCCTTGTATGTAATAGTTTTTGCAGTTTTGATTGCTTATTTCTGTTTCTTTTACACCGCCATTCAATTTCCAGCAAAAGATATTTCAGATAATCTTAAAAGATCTGGAGGATTCTTACCTGGAATAAGGCCTGGCGATCAAACAGAAGGCTATATTGACAGTGTAATGTCTAGATTAACAGTGTGGGGATCAATATACATGATTGCAGTATGTTTACTTCCTCAATTCTTAATTGTCTCTGCTAATGTACCTTTTTATCTTGGGGGAACATCACTTTTAATTGCTGTGGTAGTAGTCATGGACTTCATGGCTCAGGTACAATCGCACCTTTTATCTAGTCAATATGAGTCTTTAATGAAAAAAGCTAATTTAAAAAATTATAAAAGGTAATTATGAAAGTAAGAGCTTCAGTAAAAAAAATGTGTAAGGATTGCAAGATAATCAAAAGACACGGCACCGTTTTTGTTATCTGTAGCAATGAACCAAGACACAAACAGAGGCAGGGGTAATAAATATGGCTAGGGTAGCAGGTGTAAATATTCCAGATAAAAAACAAGCTTGGGTTTCTTTAACTCATATTTTTGGTATCGGCAGAACGAGAGCGTTGTCTATTTGTGATCAATTGGGCATTGAAAAAACTTCTTTGATTGGAAGTTTAAGCGAAGAAGATTTAGAAAAACTTCGAAAAGCTGTAAATGAGTTTCTTGTTGAAGGAGATTTAAGAAGAGAAATAAGTACCAATATAAAAAGACTTATGGATTTAGGAACTTTGAGAGGAATAAGACACAGGAAACATTTACCTGTTAGAGGACAAAGAACAAAAACTAACGCTAGAACCAGAAAAGGGCCTAGAAAACCTATTAGAAGATAAATATGGCAAAACAAGGGACAAAATCTAAAAAAAATAGCCGAACTTACAACGATGCTGTTGCGCATATATACGCTACATTTAATAACACCATCATCAATATCACGGACAAACAGGGAAATACTTTAACTTGGGCTAGTGCTGGTGGATCAGGTTTTAAAGGATCAAGAAAAAGTACTCCTTTTGCGGCTCAGGTAGCAGCTTCCAAAGCTGGAGATGCTGCTAAAAACTTCGGAATAAACAATTTGGAAATTGAAGTTTCCGGACCTGGAGCAGGTCGAGAATCAGCGGTAAGAGCTTTGAATGGTTGCGGATTTAAGATTACAAAAATTTCGGATGTAACTCCTATTCCTCACAATGGGTGTCGTCCTCCAAAAAGGAGAAGGGTGTAAAGTGGCAAGATATACAGGACCAAGAAATAAATTATCTCGTAGGGAAGGGACTGATCTGCTTTTAACAAGTGGATATAGGTCATACGAATCCAAAATCAGATCTGAAAATCCTCCTGGGCACCATGGAGCAAAAAGAATAAGAACTTCAGACTATGGTTTGCAGTTGAGAGAAAAGCAAAAAGTAAAAAGAATGTATGGAGTTTTAGAAAGACAATTTAGAAATTACTACAAGGCTGCAGCCAGTAGCAGGGGTGAGACAGGAATAAATCTCCTTCAATTTCTGGAGGCTAGATTAGATAACGTGGTCTATAGAATGGGATTTGCTGCTACTCGTGCCGAAGCAAGACAATTGGTTAATCATAAGTCAGTTTTGGTTAATGGAAAAAAAGTAAACATTCCTTCTTATCAAGTAGCTGAAGGAGACGAGATAAGTATTTCTGAGAAATCAAGAGATCAAAAAAGAATTTCTCAATCTTTTGAGATTTTTAAAACAAGAGAGCCTTGTGAATGGATTGAGGTTAACCACGATACCTTTTCAGGCATTTACAAAAATACTCCAGACAGAGATTTGCTTAGCAGTGAAATTAATGAAAGTTTTATTGTTGAGCTCTATTCAAGATAATTTTAAAGAGGATATTCCATGACAGATAATTTCGATATGATCAAAGACTTCTTAACTCCCAAAGAAATTTTGGTAGAAGAAGTTGATTCAAACAATTCAAAAATAGTATTAGAACCTCTTGAAAGAGGCTTTGGACATACCTTGGGAAATGCTCTTAGAAGGATAATTTTATCTTCAATCCCCGGTGCGGCGGTTTCTGAAGCAAAAATTAATGGGGTTCTCCACGAGTTTGGCTCTATTGATGGAGTTAAAGAGGATGTCATTAATATCCTTTTAAATTTAAAAGGTCTTTCTGTAAGACTTTCAGATCAAGAAGAAGTCGAAATATCAGTGAATAAGTCAGGATCAGGAGATATCAAAGGTAGTGATTTTGAACTTCCTGCTGGAGTTGAGATTGTAAATCCTGATCATGTAGTTGCTACTCTCGCTGACAAAGGCTCTCTCGAGATGACGGTAAAAGTTACCAAGGGCAGAGGTTATGTTCCTGTAGATATCATCGCTTTGGCCGAGAGCGAAGATACTGAGGTTGGCTCACTAAAGATTGATGCTTCATACAGTCCAATTAAAAAAGTTTCTTATTCAGTTGAAAATGCAAGGGTAGAAAATAGAACTGACCTAGACAAGCTTATTCTTGAGGTTGAAACCAATGGAACAATCGATCCTGAAGAGATTGTGAGGTTAGCAGCGACTATCTTGCAAAGACAATTAATGGCTTTTGCTGAATTAGGGTTTGAAACCGAAGAACCAGAGGAAGATGAAACTCCTCCTGTTGATCCAATTATGCTGAGGCCTGTAGATGAACTTGAATTAACAGTGAGATCAGCCAATTGTTTAAAAGTAGAAAAGATCCATTATATTGGAGACTTAGTAACCCGAAAGGAATCTGATCTTTTAAGAACTCCTAATCTAGGTAGAAAGTCACTTAATGAAATCAAAGAAGTTCTAGCAGCTAGAGGATTATCTTTAGGTTTAGAGCTCGAGAATTGGCCCCCGTCAAATGTTGAAGGTTAATAGATGAGACACCAAAAAACAGGAAGAAAATTCGGTCGCACAAGCGATCAGAGAAAAGCTATGTTTAAAAACATGGTCATTTCTTTGATTGAGACTGAATCTATAAAAACCACTGTTCCAAAGGCAAAAGAACTTAGAGGTGTCTTTGAGCCATTAGTTACATTGGCTAAAGTAGATTCTGTTGCTAACAGAAGAAGAGCCTTTTCAAAACTCAGAAATGATTCTGCGGTTGGAAAACTTTTTTCAGACCTAGGACCTAGATTTAAAGATAGACCTGGCGGATATCTCAGAATCATTAAGATGGGACCAAGACCTGGTGACGCAGCCCCAATGGCTTTTGTAGAGCTTACCGATAAGTCTGAGGATTCTTCTGAAGAGATATCTCAAGAAGATTAATTCAACATTTCCTTCAGAAATCTCCCAGTATGAGATTTTTTAATTTTTGAAATTTCTTCTGGAGTTCCTTCTCCAATAATTTCTCCGCCACCCGATCCGCCTTCTGGACCAAGATCTATTATCCAATCAGAATTAACAATCACATCTAAGTTATGTTCGATAATGACAACAGTATTGCCTTGTTCATTCAATTTATTGATCACTTTTAATAGTAGGTTTACATCATGGAAATGAAGACCAGTTGTTGGTTCGTCTAATAGATAAAGAGTATCCCCTGTGGCTACCTTGCCAAGCTCTTTAGCAAGTTTTACTCTTTGGGCTTCTCCTCCAGATAACGTTGTAGCGGGCTGGCCAATTTTTATATAACTCAATCCCACATCATAAAGAGTCTGTAATTTTCTTTTGATGGTTGGAATCGAATCAAAAAATTTCAAGGATTCTTCAACGTTCATATCAAGAACCTCAAAGATGTTTTTCCCCTTGAATTTCACCTCAAGCGTTTCTTTGTTGTATCTTTTTCCATCACAAACATCACATTTAACATAGACGTCCGGCAGAAAATGCATTTCTACCTTAATTAAACCATCTCCTTGACAAGTTTCACATCTGCCACCTTTAACATTGAAGCTGAACCTTCCTGGCTTATAGCCTCGAGCTCTTGCCTCTTCCGTTTCTGAAAACAGCTCTCTGATAGGCGTGAATATTCCTGTGTAAGTAACAGGATTTGATCTTGGAGTCCTTCCTATTGGGGACTGACTAATCTCAATAATTTTATCTAATTTTTTTTCACCTGAAATATTTTCAAATTCTTGACAGTCATAGTTAGATTTTTGAATCTTATTTGCCAAAGCAGGATATAAAGTTTGATTAATCAGCGTAGATTTTCCAGAACCCGAAACTCCAGTAATGCTGATAATTTTTCCCAAAGGCAAACTTAAATTAACATTCTTGAGATTGTTCCCATTGCAACCCTTAATACAAAGAGAACCTTTTTCAGATTTCTCAAATTTATCAATCTTAATATTTTTTTCCCCGGATAAATATTGTCCGGTTAACGAACTTTCTTGTTTCAGGATTTCTTTATAATTGCCCGCAAAACTGACAAACCCTCCATGAATACC
This sequence comes from uncultured SAR86 cluster bacterium, assembly GCA_902578495.1. Lineage (GTDB taxonomy): Bacteria > Pseudomonadota > Gammaproteobacteria > Magnimaribacterales > AG-339-G14 > CACNYO01. The sequence goes on along the minus strand of CACHCY010000001.1, from coordinate 273,118 downwards.
TGCCCCTGGACCGATATCAATAATATGATCAGCACATTCTATTGTCTCTTTATCATGCTCAACGACGATAACCGTATTTCCTAAATCTTTTAATCTAAACAAAGTAGATAAAAGTCTCTTATTATCTCTTTGGTGAAGGCCAATTGATGGTTCATCAAGAATGTATGTAACTCCAACGAGCCCAGCACCTATTTGACTGGCAAGTCTTATTCTTTGTGCTTCTCCTCCACTCAAAGTTTCGGCACTTCTTGATAATGTTAGATAATTAAGCCCGACATCAGATAAAAATTTTAATCTTTCTTTCAGCTCTTTTACTACCTTCTCTGCAATTGCTCCCTTTTTGCCCTTTAAATTCAAGTTATTGAAAAAATTAAGGCAATCATCAATGGTCATGTTTGTTATATCCCAAAGCTCTTTACCATCTATCTTCACAGATCTTGCCTCTTTATTTAATCTTGAGCCTTCACATGACATACAAACAGTATTGGTCATATATTTGGATAAATACTCTCTAGAAAAAGCTGATTCACTCTCTCTAAATCTTCTATCAATATTATTAAGCACACCTTCGAAAGGTTTAAATGATTCTCTGAGATTCCCTCTTTTAGAAACATAACTAAAATCTATAATTTCCCCTGAACTACCATTCAGTATTTTTTCTTTTATATTTTCAGATAAATCCTCGAAGGGTTCGTCCAAGGAAATGCCATAGTGTTTTGCTACTCTGTTGAGAAGATAGTGATGATACATCTGACTTGAATCCCATCCCTCAATGGCCCCTTGATTTAAGCTTAATTCAGGTCTCACAATAACTTTTCTTCTATCAACTTGAGACTTCTGACCTAATCCATCGCAATCATCGCAAGCTCCAGAAGGGCTATTGAAAGAAAATAGTCTAGGTTCTAATGAAGCAATGCTGAAACCACACTCGGTGCAGGCCATTTTTGTTGAAAATGTTATGTCTTTTTTAGATTCATCGAGGAAAGAGATAGTTACTATTCCATCTGACTCTCTCAACGCAGTTTCTATTGATTCAGATAATCTTGATTTATTTTTCTTCGAAATAGATAGCCTATCAATGACAATATCAATATCATGTTTTTTATTTTTATTAAGTTGAGGGAGATTATCCAGATCAATGATTTCTCCATTAATTTTTGCCCTAATAAATCCTCGAACCTTAAGGTCGTTAAGTAGGATTAAGTGCTCACCTTTTTGTTGGCTTACTACAGGACATAAGATAATAGCTCTCTCATTTTCCTCATCTTTAAAAAGTTTATCGACTATCTGATCGATGCTTTGAGATTCAAGGGAGATTCCATGATCTGGACAAAAAGGCGTGCCGACCCTTGCATAAAGCAGCCTCAAATAGTCATATATTTCAGTAACAGTCCCAACTGTAGACCTTGGATTATGAGATGTGGATTTTTGCTCTATTGAAATAGCGGGGGACAAACCATTTATATGATCAACATCGGGCTTATCCATAACTGACAAAAATTGTCTTGCATAAGAAGACAATGATTCAACATACCTTCTTTGACCTTCAGCATATAAAGTATCAAATGCTAAAGAAGACTTTCCTGATCCAGAAAGCCCTGTAATAACTGTAAGTTTATCTCGAGGAATTATTACATCGATGTTTTTAAGATTGTGCTGTTTAGCACCTTTGACTTCGATATTTTTCATTTATTTATAAATAGTCTTTCAGATGGATTATAATGAATTTACATTAAAAATAAGGTGCATTATGGCTCGAAGCGGAATAAATAAGGTTATATTAGTTGGTAATCTCGGGAAAGATCCTGACATGAGGTATACGGCTGGAGGAGATGCAGTTGCAAATTTGAGTATCGCTACATCTGAAAGCTGGAATGATAATCAAACTGGAGAAAAAAAGGAAAAAACTGAGTGGCATAGAGTTGTTTTTTTTAGAAGAATTGCAGAAGTTTGTGGGGAGTATTTAAAAAAAGGTTCTTCTGTTTATATTGAGGGATCATTAAGAACAAGAGATTGGGAAGACGATCAAGGAAATAAAAGATATACAACAGAGATTATTGGGAGAGAAATGCAAATGTTAGGAGGACGAAGATCTGAAGATAATATGGATCAGAGCCCTCAGATGAATAGCTCTAGTCCTCAACCCGAGGAGGGGCTCATAGACGATGAAATTCCTTTCTAGGATTTTAACTTTTCAAAAACTAAACTAACGTTAGTTCCCCCAAAGCCAAAGCTATTATTCATTACAGCATCCAAATCCTGATTTCTGACTTCTGAAACTAAGTCTAAACCTTCACCTTCATCAATCGAGCTAGAAAGATTAAGGGTTTTTGATATAAAACTGTTTTTTAGCATTAATAGTGAAAAAATACTTTCTAAAGCTCCAGCGGCACCAAGGGTATGTCCAGTTTGTGATTTTGTTGAGCTTATGGGAGGAATTTTATCTTTGAAAACCTTTTTTATAGATTCTAACTCGACAGGATCTCCAGCAGGTGTTGAAGTTCCGTGAGCATTAATATAATCAATATTATCTTTTCCATGCATTTCAACAGCCTTTAGCATGCAATTAGTTGCTCCTTCTCCGGATGGATGGACCATATCATCTCCATCAGAAGTTGCTCCATATCCAGTAATTTCAGCATAAATATCAGCGTTTCTTTCTAGAGCATGATCTAATTCTTCAACGACGAGCATGCCCGCTCCTCCTGCTATAACAAAACCATCTCTGTCTTTATCAAAAGGCCTTGATGCTTTCTCAGGACTCTCATTATATGAAGAAGACAGCGCTCCCATGGCATCAAACATACTAGACATTGTCCAATGCTCATCTTCAGCGCCACCAGCTAATATTATTTTTTGTTTTCCCAATTGAATTTGTTCCAGAGCTGATCCAATACAATGTGCGCTTGTTGAGCACGCAGAGGAAATTGAGAAATTCACCCCTTTGATGCCAAAAAAAGTTGCAAGAGCTGCTGAAACGGTGTTTCCCATTGTTTGAGTAACTCTGTAAGGTCCTATTCTTTTAACTCCTTTGCTCTTAACTATATCTGCTGCTTCAACCTGGCTTCTAGAAGATGCTCCACCGGAACCTGCAATGACCCCAACGTCTTGTGAAGAAAACCTTGCTAGATCCAAGCCTGAGTCTTTTATAGCCTCTGCAGTACTTAAATAGGCATAGCTTGCTGCTTCTCCCATGAATCTCAAATGTTTTCTATCAATGAGATCCTTTAGATTTAAATTAATGGAGCCAGAAATATGACTTCGCATACCCAGTTCTTTGTACGATTCATTGAAACTTATCCCTGATGTACCCAATTTAAGAGATTTCGTTATTTCAGAAATATTGTTACCTATGCAAGATATGGCTCCAATTCCTGTTATTACTGCTCTTTTTAAAGTACTCATCAAAAATTACCAGGGTTCTCAAAAAGCCCAACTTTTAAGTTCTTCGCTGAATAAATTTCCTTCCCATCAACGTACATTAATCCGTCTGCAACTCCAAGAACAGTTTTTGTTGAGAGCATTCTTTTTACATGAATCTCATATTTAACCGTTTTAGCATGAGGAAGCACTTGACCATAAAATTTAACCTGCCCGGCACCAAGAGCTCTTCCTATTCCATGATTCCCAGACCAAAGTAAATAAAACCCTAAAATTTGCCACATTGCGTCCAAACCTAAGCATCCGGGCATAACTGGATCATCTTTGAAATGACAATCAAAAAACCAAAGATTCTCATTGATATCAAGTTCTGCCTCTATTAGTCCATTTGAGTAATTACCCTGATCTCCTGATATTGAAGTAATTCTATCTAACATCAGCATATTGCTACTTGGAAGCTTTCCATCATTTTTATGAAATAGCTTTCCTTTCGAGCAAAGTTGAAGTTCTTCTTTGGTGAAAGAATTCTTTTCTGTAAATTTCATCAATCTCTCAAGTACAAATTATCATAGTTGATTTATTGAATCTATTGCGACAAAGAACTTATTTAGATATCATTCGACCTCAATTTTGATATAAAAATGTACGCGGTAATCAAAACAGGTGGTAAACAGCATAAAGTAGCTGAAGGCGAAATCCTTAAAGTTGAAAAACTTAAAGCTTCTGAAGGGGAACCTGTTGATATTACTGATGTCCTTTTAATTGAGAAAGATGGCGAAATTACTCTTGGCTCTCCTTTTATTGAAGGGGCAAAAGTAACTGCAAAAATCCTTCGACACGGAAAAGAAGATAAAGTAACGATTATCAAGATGAAAAGAAGGAAGGACTACAGGAAAAAGCAAGGTCATCGTCAAAATTATAGTGAAATTCAAATAGAGCAAATTTCGGTTTAAGTATGGCACATAAAAAAGCAGGTGGTAGTAGTAGAAACGGAAGAGATTCTGAATCTAAAAGACTGGGCGTTAAAAGGTACGGCGGCCAACTGGTATCTGCTGGCTCTATTCTAGTCAGGCAAAGGGGCACAAAGTTCCACCCTGGCACAAATGTTGGAATTGGAAAAGATCATACACTTTTTGCAAAAATTAACGGTACTGTATCTTTCAGCAAAAAAGGTAGGAATCTCAGACAATTCATAAATATCACTCCCGCAGATTAAACAATGAGCTTCATTGACGAAGCTGCTATTCACTTAATAGCTGGCTCTGGTGGAAACGGTTGCTTGAGCTTCAGAAGAGAAAAATTTATTCCTAGGGGAGGTCCCGATGGGGGCGATGGAGGAAAAGGCGGAAGCATTTTTCTTAAAGCTGATAGCTCTTTGACAACGCTACAAGATTTTAGATTACAAAAAAAATATCAAGCTAAAAATGGTTCTCCTGGTGAGGGTAAAAATAAACATGGTAAGGATGCCAGTGACATAATTTTAAAAGTTCCCGTTGGTACTGTTGTTTTTGAAGAATCTACTGAAGAAGAAATAGCTGACTTAAAAAAAGATGGTGATCTTTTTGAAGTTGTTTCTGGAGGGAAGGGTGGATTAGGGAATGCAAGATTCAAGTCATCTACGAACAGAGCTCCCAGAAAAACCACAGAAGGAGAAAAGGGAGAAGAGCTATCCCTTCATTTAGAACTAAGATTAATAGCTGATGTTGGTCTCTTAGGATTTCCAAATGCAGGAAAATCTACCCTAATTTCAAGTATATCCGAGGCAAAACCCAAAATAGCCGACTATCCGTTTACTACTCTAACCCCTAATCTTGGAGTGGTTGAGGCTAAATCTCTCAATCCATATGTAATTGCAGATATTCCAGGATTAATTCCGGGAGCTGCCAAAGGGGCAGGACTTGGGATAAGGTTTTTAAAACATTTATCTAGAGTAAAGTTGTTGCTTCATCTAATCGATGTATCAGAAATCAAACCTGAAGATGTAGAGGAAAAAAAGAATTCCTTAGATAAAGAGCTGAAAGAATTTGACGAATCTTTATCTAAGCTAGAACAATGGATTGTTCTAACTAAAGCAGACACAAAAACAGAATTGAAGAATGATTATTTATCTGAGACAAAAAAGATATACAGCAATGAAGTTTTTTTAATATCTTCTATAACTGGGGAAGGATTAAGCGAACTAGTCAAAAAGGTCAGCACAAAAATCATAGAGATTAACAGTAATGAGTAATTCAGTAGTAGTAATCAAAGTAGGATCCTCCTTAATTTCACAAGGAAGTCGAGAAAATTCAGCTTTTTTTAAAAGACTTGCTAAGTGCATTCAGAAATTCAGAGAAAATGATTTTGATGTAGTTTTAGTTTCATCTGGAGCAATTTCCTATGGAATGAAGAAAAGAGGCATAGAAAAAAAACCAAAAAATATCAAACAACTTCAATCATTATCAGCTGTTGGCCAAATAGGGCTTATAAATGCCTACCAGAAAAATTTTGATAAATTTAAAATAGAGGTTGCTCAAGTTCTCCTCAGTCATAGTGATTTTAAATCTGAAACAAAATCTAACAATATTAAATCCAGCATCAATAATCTCCTCAGATGGGGTATAACGCCAATAGTCAATGAAAATGATTCTGTATCAACAGAGGAAATTGAGAGAGGAGATAATGATCAATTAAGTGCAAAACTAGCGAATCTTATTAGTTCTAAAAAACTTATACTTTATACAGATCAAAAAGGTTTATATTCAAAAGATCCAAGAACAAATAAGGACGCTGTCCTTATTGACGAAGTCAGCCTTAAAGCACTTTCAAATCAAAAAATTATTTTTGGAGACTCTGGTAAGTTAGGAAGAGGAGGCATGAAAACTAAATTATCAGCTATGAAAATTTTCTTAATTAATAATCAAAGGATTGGCTATATCCTAAGCGGTCATGAAAAGGATCTATTTGGTTCATTGCAAAACCAAAAAAAGAGAACTAGATTGAAATTAAGCTGACTTAAGAGCTTTTAATTTTTTGTTGAGTCTTGATTTAGTTCTTGCAACGTGATTTTTGGGAAGAACTTTTTTATTGGCAAGTTTGTCCATCAGTTTCTGAGTTTTTTTAAACTCATTCCCAGCAGCTTCAAAATCCTTATCATCAAGTGCTTTTTCAAAAGCCTTAATACTTGTCCTCGCAGAAGCACGTTGAGAGCTTTTAAGGACATTTCTTCTATTAGCTTGCCTAGCTCTTTTAATTGCTGATTTAATGTTTGCCATAGGTGCGGAATGATGAAGATAACAATCTAATTTGTCAATATAATACTTAAAGAGTTTATTCTTTCATGCGAAAACTAGCCTTAATCCTTATTTCCATTAGTTTGTTATCGTGCGAGCAGTTAAGCATGAATGATAATAATAATTTGAAATCAATTTATCCCATGACTAAAAAAGTTAATACTTCTGATTTATATTTTTCTAAAGAAATTCAAGATCCATATAGATGGCTTGAGGATGATCTGGATAAAGAGACAAAGAGTTGGATAGAAGATCAAAATCTCTTTGCTGATAAATACTTCGAAAGTTTAGGATTGAAAGAGCAAATAAAAGACGGATTAAAAAAAATTTGGGACTATGAGAAATTTTCTTCCCCCTTCAAAGAAGGAAATTACATTTATTTTTTCAAGAATAGCGGCCTTCAAAATCAATCAGTGCTTTACCGAAAAAACTCACAAGGAGTTGAGGAAGTCTTTTTAGATCCTAACTCGTTTAGCGAAGATGGAACTATCTCTTTATCTGATATTAGTTTTAGTAAAGATGGAAGTATTGCTGCTTATGCAATTTCTGATGGTGGAAGTGATTGGAGGAAAGTATTTTTTTTGGATACAGAAACTAAATCACTTTTATCAGATTCTCTAATCAACGTTAAGTTTTCTTCATTAAGCTGGAAAAGCAATGAGGGTATCTACTATTCAACTTACGATGCTCCTAAAGGAAGTGAACTAAGTTCTTTGAATAATAATCATAAACTTTATTTTCATAAATTAGGAACTACTCAAGAAAGAGATCAAATTATCTTTGGAAACAAAGCTGAACAAAAAAGAAGATATGTTTCATCCTCTGTAACAGAGGATCAAAAATACTTAATCATATCTGCAGCAAATTCCACATCTGGAAATGAGCTCTATTTAATAAATCACTTAGATGAAAACCCAGAAATTAAAACTATAAATGATGATCTTTCTATCGATGTTTATTTATTGGATAGTTTAGATAACGAACTTTTTTTAGTGACTAACAATAATGCTGATAATCAAAAAATTATTTCAGTTCAAGCCAAAGAACCTTCTTTAGATAAATCTAAAGATTTAATCCCAGAACAGGATTCTGTAATGAGTCCAAGCTCTTCAGGAGGATATATATTTGTAGAGTTAATGCAGAATGCAATTTCAAAGACTTTTCAATATGATTTTTCTGGAAAGCTCATTAGAGAAGTCGATCTACCGGGTATAGGTAGTGTTTCTCCAATCTCAGGAAAAAGAGAGGATGATGAACTTTTCTATTCTTTCTCCAACTACCATACACCTCCCACAATCTTCAGCATCAATCCTAAGAGCGGTAAATCAAAAATTTATTTCAAGCCAAAGATAAATTTTGATCCTGAAAAATATATATCGGAGCAGGTTTTTTATACCTCTAAAGATGGAACAAAAGTTCCAATGATCATCACATATAAAAAAGGTTTGAGTAAAAATGGTAAAAATCCAACAATTCTTTATGGATATGGAGGTTTTAATATTTCTCTTACTCCAAATTTCAGCAGCATTATGGCTTATTGGTTAGAAAAAGGCGGAGTTTATGTGGTTCCAAATATCAGAGGAGGTGGAGAATATGGGAAGAAATGGCATCTATCTGGGACAAAAATGAACAAGCAAAATGTATTTGATGATTTTATCTATGCCGCAAGATTTCTTTTTTCAGAGGGCTATACAAAATCAGAAAACTTAATTTTGAGAGGAGGTTCAAATGGAGGTCTTTTAGTTGGTGCTGTTATGACCCAAGAGCCTCAGCTTGCTAGAGTTGCTCTACCTGCAGTAGGTGTACTAGATATGCTCAGGTATCATAAATTTACTGCCGGTGCAGGCTGGGCTTATGATTATGGTACATCGGATGAAAGTGAAGAGATGTTCAACTATCTTTTGTCTTATTCACCATTACACAATATTAAAGATGAAGTCTCTTATCCCGCCACATTGATAACAACAGGTGATCATGACGATAGGGTAGTCCCAGCTCATTCATATAAGTTTGCCGCTTCTCTACAGGAATTACATAGTGGAGATAATCCTATCCTCATTAGAATTGAAACTGAAGCAGGACATGGTGCAGGTACTCCAACCGAGATAATCTTAGATTCTTATTCAGAAATCTTTTCATTCATCTTGGGAAATATAGAAAATAGATTATCAATAAAATAGATCAATTTAATTTCTAATTTTGGTGGAGGCGGCGGGTATCGAACCCGCGTCCAACTAACTCTTACCTTCAGATCTACATGCTTATTCCATCAATTTTCTTTTACTTCCATGGCCCGATGAAAAGGGATTAGAAGAGTAAGCTCAGAAAAGTCTTATCAAAATGGGTCTGAGCAACACATTTCAAGCATTCTACTGGTCGACTTCGCTTATCCCTTAGTAGAAGTCAGGGTAAGGAAGCTAGCTTAATTATGCAGCTAGTGCGTAGTTGTTTTTGCCAACTAATTGTTTTGAGAATTGTTTAACGAGAACTCCTCAATCTCGACATGCACTTAAGGTTCGAAAGAAAGATGTCTAATCCTGTTCGCCCCCAAAAAAAGCAAGTAATTGTATCTAATGATCATCAGTTAGAAAAATTTTCTAACGAAGATTTTTCTTTTCTCCACTCCTTATTTTTCAACGAGTGTCTCTTATCATATTTTGATTTACCTCGAGCCACAGAAATTTTTACTTTAACTAAATTATTTTTCCAAAAAATTTTTATGGGAACACAACTTAATCCTTTTTCATTTGTTTGCTTGAAAAGCTTAGATAACTCTGCCTTGGTAAGTAATAGCTTTCTAGATCTCTCTGAAGAAACTTCGTAAGTGATCTCTTTCATGGGAAGAATCTTTAATCCAATAATCCATGCTTCTCCCTTTTTTAGAACAACGTAAGCATTTTTTAATTCTATCTGCCCATTTCTGATGCTTTTTACCTCCCAGCCTTCCAAAGAAATTCCTGCTTCAAAATCATCTAAAAGCTCATAATTAAATCTTGCTTGTCGATTTTCAATTGTTGGTCGCAAGTTACTTTTTTTGGAGATGTTCATTGATGTAGTATAACTATTAAGTAATGATTCTTTTAGAGACGTCTCTGTATGGTAAATAATTCAAAAATCTGGAAAGGCAATTGGACTTTTATATTAGCTGCAGCAGGATCCGCTGTAGGCCTTGGAAATATTTGGAAATTTCCTTACATGGCGGGTGAAAATGGAGGAGGAGCATTTGTAATAATTTATCTAGCCTGCATCATATTAATTGGATTTCCAGTAATGATGTCCGAGATTTTCCTAGGAAAATACGGAAGATCGAGCCCAGTCTATACAATGAAAAAATTTGTTTCCCTCAAAGGAATTTCTTCGTGTTGGGTTTTGCTAGGTTGGTTTGGTGCCTTAGCAGGTTTAATGATCCTATCTTATTACAGCGTTTTTGCTGGCATTTCTTTGGCTTATATTTTTAGTCCTATTCCTGCTGACTCACTGAATCCTTCTCAATATTCTGTTGATTTTTTTGCTCAGTTTCAGTCTTCTCCAATGAGGATGATCTTTTGGCACAGCATTTTTTTGATTTTTACTTGTTTCATAGTTGCTAAGGGAGTTGTTGATGGAATTGGAGCCACCATTAAGATAATTATGCCAACGTTATTTTTTTTGATAATTCTGCTTTCAATTTATTCGTCATTTACGGGAGAAATTGGAAAAGCTATCAGTTTTCTTTTCATGCCAGATTTTTCTAAGATCTCGTCAAGTGTAATTATAAGCGCCATGGGGCAAGCTTTTTTTACTTTGAGTTTAGGTATGGGGGCAATTATGGCTTACGGCGCATATATCCCTGAGGAACAAAACTTAACCAAAACTGTCAGCTTGATAATTTTTTTAGATACTTTTGTTGCCATAATTGCTGGAATAATTATTTTTCCAATCGTATTTGCTAACCCAGAGCTTACTCCAACTGCTGGTCCGTCATTATTTTTTGAGACCCTGCCTGTAGCTTTTTATGGAATTCCCTTTAGTTTTTTTGCTTCAGCTCTGTTTTTTATTCTTGTTTCGTTAGCTGCCTTGAGTTCGTCTGTATCCTTAATTGAACCCAGTACAGCTTGGATGGAAGATAGATTTAAAATTTCCAGAACTTATGCTGTTACTATTCTTGGTTCCATTGCTTGGCTATTGGGACTTGGAAGTTTGTTCTCTTTTAATCTAATTGCAGACTTTCAAATATTTTCAATGTCGTTTTTAGACTTTATGGACTTTTTAACGAACTCAATCATGCTGCCATTAGGAGGCTTGTTTATTGCTTTACTAGTTGGATGGATTCTTTCAGAGAATTTTGTCAAAGAAGAGATGAAGATTAAAAATGAACTCTATTGGAAAATTTGGATAAATCTAACTAGGTATGTCGCTCCAATGTTAATTGGATTAGTCTTTATTTTTGCTCTCTTCTAAATTATTTGTCCAAGACATAAGTCTCCCTGACTCGAAATTAAGAGTAAAGCTAGTTTTTCCTAGAAGCTTTTCGCCATGAATTATTTGTCGATAATACTCCCATCTATCTCTTTCTAGAGGATCGCGGATTAAAGGAGTTCCCATAATGAAATTTACTTGAGCTTCCGTCATACCAACTTCTAATTGTTGGATCATTTCGTCTGTGACAAGGTTTCCTTGTGGTACCACCACTCTATAAAATCTATCCCCGCAGGAAATTAATACAAGAGAGATAAGAATTGTTATTATTGATTTATTCATAGGAATCCCAATTATAATGAGGAATACACATAATAAAATGGTTAAAGATAAGAATATAAGAGACGCAGGACTCAAGGTAACTTTACCGAGGGTAAGGATTTTAGAAATTTTTGAGTCATCTGATCAGAAACACCTTAGTGCTGATGAAGTTTATAAAAAACTTATTGAGGCTGGAGATGAGGTTGGTTTGGCTACCGTTTACAGAGTTCTTACTCAGTTTGAATCGGCGGATATACTAATGAAACACAACTTCGAATCAGGCCATTCAGTTTATGAATTGATGCCAGACGATCATCATGACCACATGGTATGTATGGAAACAGGCAAGGTTATTGAATTTAATGATCAGATCATTGAAGAAAAACAAGAAGAATTAGCCAAGTCTATGGGGTATAAAATCGTTGATCATAGGTTGGTTTTATACGTTGAACCTATAAAAAATGACTAAAAAGAAAGACTCTAAAGTTAATCAGGATGATGTCTCAGAGTTTGAAGAGGTTCAAGATAATATTGAACAACCGGATGAAGAATCAGGCCTAGAAGAAGAGGTCGAGCCTTCGGCTGAAGAAAAAATTTCCTTGCTTGAAGATCAGATGATGAGACTTCAAGCAGAAATGATCAATACACGAAAATCTGCTCAAAATGACATTGCACGCGCAAGAATATTCGGCTTAGAGTCATTTATGAAAGACTTGCTCTCAGTTATTGATAATCTATTTAGAAACCTAGATTTTAAAACGGAAGAAAATACTATTCCTGCGGATGGTTACGAATTGATTTTGAGAGAGTTGGAAAATGTTCTCGGTAAAAACGGAATAGTTCTTTTAGATCCTTTAGGTGATGAATTTGATCCAAAATTGCATGAAGCTATATCAACTTCAAATGATAAGGATAAAGGAAATAACATTATTTTATCCGTTGCGCAAAAAGGCTGCATATTAAATGATCGACTTATCAGGCCTGCCCTTGTAGTAGTAAATAAAATCCCGCATTAATCTTGTTTTTTCCTAAAAAAGCCATATTTAGGGTTAAAAGGAGATAAAAGTTATGTCTAAAGTTATAGGAATTGATTTAGGAACCACTAATTCTTGTGTTGCTGTAATGGAAGGTAACCAAGCAAAAGTTATTGAAAATTCAGAAGGAGCAAGAACAACACCATCTGTTGTGGCTTATACGGATGAGATTCTAGTCGGACAGAGTGCTAAAAGGCAGTCTGTAACTAACCCAGAAAATACTCTATATGCCATAAAAAGACTTATAGGTAGAAGATTTGAAGATGATGTTGTGTCAAAGGATAAAGACATGGTGCCATTTAAAATCATTAAAGCAGATAACGGTGATGCTTGGGTCGAAGCAGGTGGAAAAGGCTTAGCACCACAACAAGTTTCTGCCGAAATTCTCAGAACCTTAAAGAAAAGAGCTGAAGAATATCTAGGGCAAGAAGTCAAAGAGGCAGTCATCACTGTTCCTGCATATTTCAATGACTCTCAACGTCAAGCCACTAAAGATGCTGGGAAAATAGCCGGCCTTGATGTCAAGAGAATTATCAATGAACCTACAGCTGCTGCACTTGCTTTTGGTTTAGATAAAAAAACCTCTGATCAGAAAATTGCTGTATATGATTTAGGAGGAGGGACATTTGATATTTCTATTATTGAACTTGCTGAGGTCGAAGGAGAAAAACAATTCGAGGTTCTTTCCACAAACGGAGATACATTTCTTGGTGGAGAGGATTTTGATATTGCAATAATAGATTATTTGGTTAATGAATTTAAAAAAGATCAGGGCGTTGATCTAAAAGCAGATCCTGCTGCGCTTCAGAGATTAAAAGAAGCTGCCGAGAAAGCAAAAATAGAATTGTCATCTAATCAGCAAACTGAAATCAATCTTCCTTATGTAACTGCAGATTCTTCAGGGCCAAAACATCTACTCTATAAAATCACTAGAGCTAAATTCGAATCTTTAGTATCAGAATTGGTAGAAAGAAGCATAAAGCCCGTTGAAATTGCAATGAAAGATGCTAGCTTATCTCCATCTGACATATCTGATGTAATTTTAGTTGGCGGTCAGACTAGAATGCCTCTTGTTCAAGAAAAAGTTAAAGAATTTTTTGGGAAAGAGCCAAGACAGGACATTAATCCTGATGAAGCGGTCGCTATGGGCGCAGCAGTTCAAGGTGCGGTTTTAGCAGGAGATGTTACAGATATCCTTTTGTTGGATGTAACTCCTTTAACGCTTGGGATAGAAACTTTAGGTGGTGTTGCAACTCCATTAATAGAGAAAAATACAACTATCCCTACTAATAAATCTCAAATTTTTTCCACTGCAGAAGACAATCAAACAGCAGTGACAGTAAACGTTGTTCAAGGAGAGCGAAAACAAGCTGCTGATAATAAGCAATTAGGTCTTTTCAATCTGGACGGTATTGCTCCTGCTCCTAGAGGCATGCCGCAAATTGAGGTAGCTTTCGATATCGATGCAAACGGAATATTAAATGTTTCAGCCAAAGACAAAGCAACTGGCAAAGAGCAAAAGATCACTATTCAGGCATCCGGAGGATTATCTGAAGACGAGATAGAAAAAATGGTTTCAGATGCCGAAGCGAACGCTGATAACGATAAGAAGTTTGAGGAACTGGTAAACGCTAGGAATACTGCAGATACTCTTATTCATGGTTGTAAAAAAACTCTGGAAGAATCCAAAGATAAAGTTTCAGAAGATGAAAAATCTGCTATTGAGGCTGCCATTTCAGATTTAGAAGAGGCTCTAAAGGGAGATGATAAAGACAGCATAGAAGAGAAAACTAAAGCTTTAACAGATGCTTCCTCATCAATGGCACAAAGACTTTATGCCGAACAGCAACAAGAATCACAGGGAGCTGATCAAGCTAATGATAGCGATAATCAGGGATCGAATGAAGAAAATGTTGTTGATGCTGATTTTGAAGAAGTAAAAGAAGAATCTAGATAGATTCTTATCAGTTCCAATGAGTAAACGAGACTACTATGATGTTTTGGGAGTCTCTAGATCTTCCTCAAAAGATGAGCTTAAAAAAGCTTATAGAAAATTAGCAATGAAATATCATCCGGATAGAAATCCTGATGATCAGGAGGCTGCGGATAAATTCAAGGAACTATCTGAGGCATATGAAATTCTTTCAGATGATCAAAAAAGACAAGCCTATGATAACTTTGGCCACCAGGGAGTAAATTCTCAATATTCAAGTGCGCAGGGTGCTGCAGATGCCTTTAGTGATATTTTTGGAGATATTTTTTCAGATATTTTTGGAGGATCTACAAGGGGTAGATCGAGATCGAGCGGTGCAGATCTAGCTTACAATTTGAGCATTTCGCTTGAGGAAGCTGTAAGGGGAACGGAGGTTAGTCTTCAAATCCCATCAAAGGAAAGATGTTCTGGTAAGTTTTCTACTTGTTCTTATTGTTCTGGAGCAGGAGTTGTAAGGATGCAACAAGGTTTTTTTTCGATGCAACAAACTTGTCCTCAATGCAGAGGAGAAGGAGAGATACACGATCCTAATTGCAATATTTGTCATGGTCAGGGATATATCAAAAAAGATAAAACCTTATCAGTGAAAATACCTGCAGGAATTGATTTGGGAGATAGAATAAGACTTTCAGGAGAAGGCGAGCCCGGATACGGCAATAATCCCAATGGAGATCTTTTCATCTCGGTAGACATTCAGGAACATAAAATATTTCAAAGAGATGGAAGACATCTTTATTGTGAGATACCAATAAATTACATCGATGCCGTTCTTGGAGGAGAAGTTGAAGTTCCAACTTTAGAAGGAAAGGTTAAGTTAAAAATCCCTTCAGGAACGCAGAGTCATAAATTGATGAGACTTAAAGGTAAGGGAATCAGGCCTATTAATGGAGCATCAAAAGGGGATATATTAGTGAGGGTGCAGATTGAAACTCCAATCAATATATCGTCAGAGCAAAAAAAACTTCTTGAGCAACTTAAAGAATCATTCGATAAAGATAAGAATTCTCCCAAAGAGAAATCATGGTTTGAAAACGCTAGGGATTTTATGAGAGGGCAATGATTAAATTATTCATATGCGGTATTTCAGGACGACTAGGATCTAGCATTGTTGATGAGGTAAAAAAAGTATCAAACATAAGCTTAATAGGGGGTTTAGTCAGTAGCAGGGAGGACTCTTCAAATATAAACTTAAGCTCACAGGGAGTTCAAATCATTTCTGACTTAAACGACCTCACCGATGCTGATGTCGTAATTGATTGTTCTACTTCGCTAGATTTGATAAAAATTAAAGAAAAATGCGAACTAATTGGTGCTAGCTTAATTGTTGCTTCAACTGGAAAAGGAGATTTCAGGGAGATTTTTAATGATAAAAGTCTATCAATTCCTGTTTTAGCCGCACCTAATTTAAGTATCGGGATAGCCTTTTTGAGCAATTTATTAAATTACGTTTCTGAAAAAAAGCTTTCTTTGAAAAGAATTAATATCGAAGAAACTCATCATAATAAAAAAATTGATACCCCTTCAGGCACCGCTTTGATGTTAAAAAAGGAGTTAATAGAACTATTTAATGTTAATGAAATTGAAATAATTTCAAATCGAGATGAATCTTCTGTAGGCACTCATAAAATTAATATATATCTTGAGGACGAGATTCTATCTCTAGAGCATAAGGCACTTGATAGAAAAGCGTTTGCTTTAGGGGCTCTAAATTTAATTGAATGGATTCATCGTAAATCCCCTGGAATATATTCAGTTCAAGATGCATTGAATAATTAGTTTTCCTTTATATTCAGTTGTGATATAAAACACTCGCGAAAGCTTAAAAACACGCTTGGATAAATCGAATATTTGGGTGCTGCTTTGCTTCGAAGCAGTTAAATATCTGATCCAAGGAAGAATAACCCGGCGTCATGCCATAACAAAAGGAGCTAAATATGGAAATATCCATAGAACAGATGCTTAAAGCAGGTGTCCATTTCGGACATCAAACAAGGTTTTGGAATCCTAAGATGGAGAAATTCATTTTTGGTTCTAGAAACAAGGTACACATAATTGATTTACAAAAGACTCTAGATTGCTTGGAGCCATCTCTAGACTTTTGCAAAAAAATTGCATCCTCGAATAATAGAATTCTATTTGTTGGAACCAAAAGATCAGCAAGAGAAGTCATAAGACAAGAAGCAGAAAGGTGCAGTATGCCTTATGTAAATCACAGATGGCTGGGAGGAATGCTGACAAACTATAAAACAATTAGAGCCTCAATAAGAAGATATGAGTTTTTAGTATCTCAGGAAGAAGAAGGTAAGTTTAACCAATACACAAAAAAAGAGGTTTTAAAGCTAAAAAAGGAAATGGATAAACTGGAAAGATCTATTGGAGGAATAAAGAATATGGGAGGACTTCCAGAAGCTTTATTCATTGTCGACGTAGAGAATGAGAAAATTGCTGTAGCTGAAGCTAAAAAAATGGGGATTCCTATTGTTGGTCTTGTAGATACAAACTCTGATCCTGATTCAGTAGATTATATTATTCCTGGAAATGATGATGCCATAAGGTCTATCTCTTTACTTTCTAGATTAGTCTCAAATGCTTGCCTTGAAGGAGCCGAGAAAGCCACAGGCATCAGAGCCGATGGTGATGGTCCAGTTATTGTAAAGAAATCCGATCTTGACAAGAAAGAAAAGGTAGATGCCAAAACTTCTTCAGATGCAAAGGAAAAAAAACAAGCTAAGGAAGAATCTCCAGCTGAGAATGTTTCTGAGGAAAATGAATCTGTATTAGAACAGAAAGAATCTAATGAGGTAAAAGAATGACTGAAATCAAAGCTGCAGATGTAAAATCTCTCAGAGATAAAACTGGTCTTGGAATTATGGAATGCAAAGCCGCCCTCAAGGAAACAGGAGGAAATCTTGACGAGGCTGTGGAATATCTAAAAATTAATAGCAACTTAAAAGCAGAGAAAAAAGCTTCTAGAACAGCTGTTGAAGGCCTATTGCTAACAGCCAACAATCTAATGGTTGAAGTTAACTGCGAGACTGATTTCGTTGCTAAAGATGAAAACTTTAAAACTTTTTGCCAAGAAGTTTTAAATTACTGTTTAGAGAATGATTTGAAATCTGTAGAAGAAATATCAGATGACCTTGAATCAGAAAGACAAAGCCTTGTTCAAAAGGTTGGAGAAAATGTAATTATCAGAAAAAAGGAATCTATCGGAGGAGATAACTTGTATTCATACATCCATAGCAACGGAAAGGTCGGTGCTCTAGTTTCTCTTAAGGATGACAATGAAGAATTAGGAAAGGATATAGCTATGCACGTCACAGCATCCAATCCCAAATTTCTATCTCCAGAAGATGTAGACTCTGAAACAATTGAGAAAGAAAAACAAATTTTAAAGGCTCAAGTTGAAGATACAAATAAGCCAGAAGAAATTATTGAGAAAATGATCGAGGGTAGGTTAAATAAATTTCTATCTGAAATAAGTCTCCTTAAACAGCCTTTTGTTAAAGATCCTTCAACTTCAATTGAAAATATTCTTAATGATCATAAGAACTCTATTGTTGAATTTATACGTATAGAAGTAGGCGAGGGAATAGAAGTAGAGCAAAAGGACTTTGCTTCCGAAGTCCAAGCACAACTTCAAAATTCTTAAATGGCATCAGCAAAACGAGTTCTTCTAAAGCTCAGTGGAGAGTGGTTTGCTGGGAAAAAGGAAAAAGGTTTTGATGAAAAAACGTTTGAAAGAATATCTTCAGCTATTGACTTTACTAAACAAAAAAAAATTCAACTAGGGATAGTCTTAGGAGGAGGAAATATTTTTCGAGGAAGAGATCTCAAAGACATAAAAATCGATAGAGTGTCTGCAGACTACATAGGAATGTTATCTACCATTATGAATGGGATAGCTTTATCAAACTTCCTTAGAGAAAAAGGCCATTCAAATAAACTTTTCTCCTCATTTGCTATTGGAAACTTTGTCCAAGCTTATAATACCGAAGATGCTTTAAATGCTCTTATGAACGAAAAAGTTGTCCTCTTAGTTGGGGGAATAGGAAATCCTCTTTTCACCACGGATTCAACTGCAAGCATAAGAGCAAATGAACTGGAAGTAGATTTTATGTTAAAAGCAACCAGCGTAGATGGAGTTTATGATAAGGATCCAAAAGATAATCCAAAGGCCAAAAAATTTAAAAACTTAACTTTTGATGATGCAATTAATCAAAACCTTCAAGTAATGGATCAAACTGCTCTTTGCTTTTGCAGAGATAATAATTTACAAGTTAGAGTATTCAATGCTGATGAAAAGGACGGATTTGAAAAAGCAATATCTGGAGAAAAAATAGGTACATTACTTAAAAATTAATATGTTAGAAGAAATAAAACAAGAGACTCTAGAGAGAATGGAAAAAAGCATTTCATCTCTTGAAAGTTCATTACAAAAAATAAGAACGGGCAGGGCCAATCCTTCTCTGCTAGACGCCATACAAATTGATTATTATGGGATTATGACACCACTTTCCCAAGTAAGTAACATTTCTGTTCAAGACGCAAAAACATTGTTAATTTCTCCTTGGGAAAAAAACTTAGTGCCTGATATAGAGAAAGCAATTCAGTCATCTGACTTAGGTATCAATCCTGCTACTTCAGGTGAAGTTATAAGAGTCATTCTTCCAGATTTAACTGAGGAAACTAGAAGAGATCTAATTAAAGTAGCAAAATCAGAAGCAGAAAATTCAAAAATCGCTTTAAGAAATCAGAGAAGAGATGCTAACGGGCTGCTAAAAGAATATCTTAAAGAAAAAGAAATTAGCGAAGATGATGAAAGGCGCGGCCAAGAAATTATTCAGAATCTGACTGACGATTTTATTTCCAAAGTTGAGCAATTACTTGAATTAAAAGAGAAAGACTTACTTGAAATTTAGTTTCCATGATGAGTAATTCATCCAATAAGATTCGTCATGTGGCCATAATAATGGATGGAAACTCAAGATGGGCAAGGCAAAGGAATCTAAAGACAATTGAAGGCCATAAGCAGGGAGTAAATCGATTAAGAGACATTGTTAAGTATTCAGCAAAATCTGAAATAACCCATTTATCTGTATTTGCTTTCAGCACAGAAAATTGGAAAAGATCTGCTTCAGACGTTTCAGATTTAATGAAACTCTTTCTTCAATCAATAATTAAGGAAGTCCCAGAATTAATTGAAAATAAGGTTCAGCTAAATTTTATTGGTGACATCCCTCGTTTCTCCAAATCTCTTGTGTCTCAAATTAATTCTGCCATGAAGGATACTCAAGCCAAGAAACCAAAACTTAATTTTAATGTTGCCATAAGTTACGGTGGTAGATGGGATATTCTGAATGCTATAAAGAAAATGAAAGATCATAAAATAAATATAGACAAAATAAATGAAGATGACTTCTCTAATCTTCTATCGACTTCTAATTTACCGGATCCAGATTTGTTAATAAGAACTGGAGACGAAATTCGTATAAGTAACTTCTTTCTTTGGCAAATATCATACTCAGAGTTGTATTTCTCAAAATTACTGTGGCCTGATTTTAAATTATCTAATTTTAAATCTGCATTAAATAAATTCTCTAAAAGATATAGACGATTTGGAAAGGAATAATAATGATTAGATGGATATCGGGCATAGCTCTAGGATTCCTTTTTCTTGCTTACATACTACTATCTCCTTCCTTTTTGTTTAACTTTGGATTGATAATTATTTTTGGCATTTCAATTTATGAGCTTATCAAGTTGAGAGTTTTATCTCTTCAATCTTTTTTAGCTTTTATTCTTATAGTAGCCGCAATCTTATGTTTATATTTATATGAGATGGAGCGATCCTTGATCTTGATAGCTGTTATGATTTCAGTTGTCACCGATGCATTTGCATTCTTTGCAGGTAAAGTTTTAGGCAGAAATAAAATATTCCCCATTATTAGTCCCAATAAAACTTTAGAGGGAACGATCGGGGGAATAGTTTCATCAGTCGTGATTAATTCTCTGATGATAACGTTGATTCTCCAAAACTCATTAAAAAATTTCGATGTCGTTATGCTTACTCTTATGATCTTTATCTGTGCAGCAGCATCTGTTTTTGGTGACCTGTTAATAAGCTCCATAAAAAGACAAGCTAATTTAAAAGATACAGGGAGCCTTATACCTGGCCATGGAGGACTGTTAGATCGGATAGATAGTCACATCCTATGTATTCCAGTATTTTTTGTTTTATTTGAGGTTCTTCAATGAAAACAGTGCTTGTTTTGGGATCAACCGGATCTATTGGAAAAAGCACGCTTGAAGTGCTGGATCTTCATAAAGACAATTTTAAGTGTATCGGCTTGAGTGCAAATAAAAATTTTCAAGCTTTGCACGAGCAGGCAAATAAATATTCAGTTAAAAATATTTGCATACAGGAAGGCTCTCTCTCAGAAACTCATATTGAAAAGAACTCAGATATAAAAATTTATAGAGGCTCTGATGGCCAAAGTGAAATGATTAGAGATATGAATGCAGACATCGTAGTTGTTGGAATTTCAGGAGCAATTGGCCTTGAAGCAACTCATGAGGCCATAAAAAATGGCAAAAGAGTATTGATCGCTAATAAAGAGCCGCTGGTAATGTGCGGCGAATTCTTATTGAATGAGGCTAAAAAATATCAATCAGAAATAATACCTCTCGATTCTGAGCATTCTGCTATTTTCCAATGCCTTCAAGGTTCTTCTAAAGATGATGTAAATAAAATCATATTATGTTGCTCAGGTGGTCCATTTTGGGATAAAAAAATTGAATCTTTTGAAAAGATAACTGTCCAAGATGCACTGAATCATCCTATTTGGAAAATGGGAGAAAAAATATCAATTGATTCTTCAACTTTGATGAATAAATCTTTAGAGATCATAGAGGCATCGGTTTTATTTGGGGTAGATGCTAGTAAAATAGACGTTGTGATTCACCCTCAACATATTGTTCACTCAATGGTTGAGTTTAAGGATGGCTCTATACTTTCTAATTTATCAGCACCCGATATGAAAGCCTCAATATCATATGGATTAGGATTTCCTAGCAGGCTTGAATCTGGGATAGAAAGACTATCTTTTTCTGATCTCTCTTTAAATTTTTTTGAGCCTGACCATAAAAAATTTCCAACTTTAGATTACGCAAAAAAAGCTTTATCTTTAGGAGGGAGCTTTCCCTTAATTCTAAATTCATTCAATGAAGTTGCGGTTGATCTTTTCTTGCAAGAAAAAATAAATTACCTTGATATCTTTCAATTGATTAGTCATGCTTTTGATGCGAAAGATAATCTAGACATAAATATAAAATTTGATACTGTTGACGAAATCCTGCATTTAGAAGCCTTGTCTAAAAAACAGGCTAAAGTTTATGCAGAGATATATACTTTCTAACCATGACAGCTGTTCTAACTTACTTAATAGCCTTTGTTGTACTGATTTCGGTAATAACCATTATTCATGAGTCTGGTCATTTTTTTGCTGCAAGAATTTGCAGAGTAAAAGTTTTAGATTTCTCAATAGGTATGGGACCATCAATCTTACAGAAACAGGATAAGTATCAGACAAATTACAACATAAGAATTTTACCAATCGGAGGATTCGTACAAATGCTAGGGGAAGGTGAGGACTCCTCTGAAAAAGATTCCTTTCAGTCAAAACCATATCATCAGAGATTATTCATAGTTCTCGCTGGTCCTATGGCTAATTTTATTTTAGCTTTCATAATCTTTGCCGGTTTGAACCTTTATGGAATTCAAGAAATATCCTCTGACATCGGGCAGGTTAAAAAAGACAGTCCTGCTTATAACGCTGGAATAGAATCAGGAACCAAGATAAAACGTATTGATGATTCTTTTGTTGAAACCAGAATGGAGGTTCAATCTGCCTTGTTAAGACGACTCGGGGAAACTGGCATCATAAATATTGAAACTGTAGATTTTCAAGGCGCTACTTCATCGCACCAGATATATATATCTGAGTGGCTAAAGGGACAGGAACCAAATGACCTAATGAGAGATCTAGGAATGTATCTACCTTCGGAAATAATCATTGCTCAAATGACAGAAAACGGACCGGCTGAAAATTCTGGATTAATGATTGGCGATAAAATTAATGCTATCGATTTCAATGAAATACAATCTTGGGAAGATCTTAAATTTTTTATCAATTCATCTGAAGGAAAAGAAATATTGGTAAGTATTTCAAGAAATAATTCCAACCTTGATTATCTTGTTCAGCCTGAATATAGAGAATCTCCTGAAGCTGCATGGTTAATTGGAATAGCAGCAAATTTGAAGATTCTTCCATCTTCGATTATAAAAAAAAGGTACGGTCTTCTTGAAGGTTCAGTTAAAGCCTTTAAGGATACCTATTCCAAATCTGCAGAATCATTAATTTTTCTAAAAAAGATGGTGCAAGGCTTGATTTCGCCTAGAAATCTAGGTGGCCCGGTTATGATTGGTCAATATGCAGGAGATTCAATTAAATATGGGGGTCTCTTTTCTTTCTTAATGTTGATGGCTCTTATCAGCATCGGATTAGGTATCATCAATCTATTGCCTATTCCTGTTCTGGATGGCGGCCAAGCCGTAATGATGACTTTAGAAAAAATAAAAGGTTCACCTCTTTCTGAAAACTTTGTAGGAATATCCTATAGGCTAGGTATTGCATTTATTGTATGTCTTATGATCTTTACCTTTTTTAATGACCTTTCTAGGATTTTTTGATGAGAAGATTATTATCCTTTTTTCTATTTTTATATTCTGTTGGCACTTTTGCAGATTCTTGGATAATTGAAGACATAAGAGTTACTGGCCTTCAGAGAGTTTCAGCAGGATCAGTGTTTGCCTCGATGCCAGTATCTGTGGGTGACGAAATAGATCTAAGAGAGATTCAACTTGTTGCAAAGTCAATTTTTAATACTGGTAAATTTGATGATATAGAAATTGGAAGGGATGGAGGAGCCTTACTAATTAACTTGGTTGAAAGGCCTTCCATTGCATCTATAGATATTCAAGGTAACAAGGCAATAAAGACTGATGCATTACTTGAAGGGCTAAGAAACTCTGATTTATACGAGGGCCAACTTTATAGAAGATCAATTGTAGAAGGGTTAAGTGTAGAGCTAGAACGACAATACGTTGCTCAGGGTAGATACGGCGCAAAAGTTAAGGTAGAAAGTAATAATCTACCAAGGAACAGAGTTGCAATCTTAATCGAAGTTGATGAGGGCGAAGTGGCTCAAATTAAAGATATAAATATCGTCGGTAATCAGACGTTTACGGATGAAGAACTTTTGAGAGGTTTTGAGCTGAGCAAAGGAAATTGGTTATCTTTCATTACGAATGACAATAAATATG
Organism: uncultured SAR86 cluster bacterium; assembly: GCA_902578495.1. Taxonomy (GTDB): domain Bacteria; phylum Pseudomonadota; class Gammaproteobacteria; order Magnimaribacterales; family AG-339-G14; genus CACNYO01. The sequence goes on along the minus strand of CACHCY010000001.1, from coordinate 249,334 downwards.
CTCAAGAAAAGTTGAGAGGAGACTTAGAATCACTCGAGTCCTTCTACAAAAATCGTGGTTACGTCAAATTCTCAATTGACTCCAGAGTTGTCAGCGTATCTCCAGATAAAAAATCGGTTTTTATAACTATAGGAGTAAGAGAAGGAGGAGTTTATAAAGTAAAAGAAACAAAATTAGCAGGCGATCTTCCTTTATCAAAAGATAATCTAAGAAACTTAATTTTCGTAAAGCCAGATACAGTATTCTCTCAGGAGCTCGTAACGGCATCAGAAGAATTTATTACAAATACTCTTGGAAATGAAGGATATGCTTTCGCAGAAGTATCCGGAGTGCCTGAAATCTTGGAAGATGAACAAGCGGTAGATCTTACTTTTTTTGTCGAGCCTGGCCAAAGGACTTACGTGAGAAGGATTGAATTTATTGGAAACGAAAGGACTTATGATGTTGTCCTTAGAAGAGAGATGCGACAAATGGAGGGAGCATGGGCTTCTAATGCATTAATTGAAAATTCAAAACTTCGTTTAGAAAGATTAGGTTTTTTTAAACAAGTTGAGGTTGAAACCAAGCCAGTGCCAGGGATTAGTGATCAAGTAGACATTGAATACACCGTAGAAGAAGAATTCTCTGGTTCTATTGGAGGATCAATTGGATATGGTGCATGGGGTCTTACCTTGGGTGCAAACTACTCCGAGAATAATGCTTTTGGAACGGGTAACAGATTAGTATTAGGAATCAATAAGAATGCTTGGCAAACCAGTTATAACTTCAACTTTTTTGATCCTTATTACACCATTGATGCAGTAAGTCTCGGGTATAACGCCTTTTACCGATCATCTGATTTTGGTTCTTACAATCTTGCTTCTTACTCAACAGATTCTTACGGTTTAGGAGCTCAATTTGGTTTCCCTATAAGTGAAATTGAAAGATTAAATCTCAATATCTCCTACGATAATACTAAATTAGATGCGGGTAATTTCTCTTCTTTGCAATTGAATGATTTTGTTAATCAGGAAGGAGATACGTTTGAGACTTATAAATTAACCACTACATGGTCTAGAGTTACTCTAAATAGAGGTATTTTTCCCACAGCCGGTCAATCGCATGCAGTAAGTATCCAAACCTCTCTTCCTGGCAGTAGCTTAAATTATGGAAAACTAATTTATAGAATGAAATATTATGCTCCTATGGGAAATGATTGGGTCTTTTCTTTTAGAAATCAGATCGGAATCCTTGCAGCATACGGAGATACTTCTACACCTCCATTTTTTGAACATTTCTATGCCGGTGGAATGAACTCAGTTCGTGGATTTAGAGCAAATACCCTAGGACCAAGGTCGGAAGCTAGTGAATATGTTATTGATTCAAATGGCCAAATCGTCACCGATTCAGATGGAAACCCAATCCCAAATCCTTATTACTTTTATGAGAGAAGACCTATCGGCGGACAATATTCTCTAGAAGGTGGAGTAGACTGGATATTTCCGTTACCTATCAGCCAAGATACTCGGTCTGTAAGAAGTTCTGTCTTCTTTGATTATGGAAATGTATTTAGCGATGGCTGTAAAGCATACGAAAGAAATTGCTTTAAATTCGACACTAAAAACCTTAGATACTCCGTTGGTCTAGCTGTGACTTGGATTACACAACTAGGTCCATTGTCATTTGCAATTTCTCAAGTATTTAACAGGGATCCTCTGGAAGAAATAGAGCAGTTTCAATTTGAAATTGGCACACAATTCTAAAATATTTATTGGATAATTTGCCCCGCAATCATGTAAACTTGCCGTCAAATTTATAAAATTAATATATAAGGCATATTATGAAAAAAATTACTTCCGCTTTAATTTTAGTTTCTCAACTTTTTTTTGGTAGCACTTTACTAGCGAATACCGATGGAATGGCAGTTATAGACTATCAAGCAATCTTTTTTGGAACTGATGTAGCAAGACAGGCCTTTGAAGAACTTCAAGAGTCTGATGAATACAAAGAAATCACGGATGATATTGCCTTAAAAGATGGAGAAAGAAAGGATGCTGCAGATAAGCTCGAAAAAGATGGACCCACAATGTCAGAATCTGAAAAAGCTGATCTTTATAAAAAGATTCAATCGTTAACACAAGATTTGCAGTTTTTAGCTCAAAAGAGAGGAGCACTCGAGCAAGAATTAGGTCAAAAATTACAAGCCGAACAAGCAGAAACAGTTCAAAAAGTGGTAAATGAGCTTATTATTGCCAAAAAAATCAAGCTATTATTTAGAAGAGAGGCTTTAGCAGCATTTGAGGGAACTAATCCGCTGATAAACATTACTCCTGAAGTAATTGAGCTTATAAATCAAAAAAGCGAAGAATAAGATTAAATTTTGTCCTCAAAGGCCTATAAGCTTAGTTACATAGCAAAATATATCGGCGCTTCATTGGATGGAGATGATATTGAGATATCATCCATGAAATCTCTGGCTTCGGCATCTGATAAAGATATTTCATTTTTTTACAGTAATAAGTTCAAAGAAGACCTCTCAAAAACCAACGCAGGTGCTGTTATTACAGATACTGCGAACTCAAAATACTTTAAAGGAAATAAATTAATAATAGATAACGTTCATCTTGCATATGCCAAAGCAACTGACTTATTTGCTGAATCAACTTTTATGTCTGAAGAAAAAGGTTTATCTAAGGAAGCATTTATTAATAAAGAAGCCGTAATTTCAGATGATGTTTATGTTGGGCCTGGTTGCGTGATAGAAAAAAACGTCGAGATAGGTAAGGGTTCTATTTTATTACCCAATGTAACTGTACTTTCAAATGTTTCAATTGGAGAGAATTGTATAATTCATTCAGGAACAGTCATTGGCTCAGATGGACTTGGTTTTGCTAAGGACGAAAATGATCGATGGAAAAAAATAAATCATTTAGGGAAAGTGGTGATAAACAATGATGTCGAGATAGGATCTAATTGCACTATCGACAGAGGCGTGCTTGATGACACAATCATTGGTGAAAATGTGAAGTTAGATGATCAAGTTCATATTGCACATAACTGCATAATTGGAAAAGCAACAATAATGGGAGCAAATGCAACAATTGGAGGAAGCACAATCATTGGAAACAATTGCATGATAGGCGGACTTTGTGGAGTAGCTGACAATCTAATTATCGCAGATGGGGTAATAGTGTCTCCAGTTTCATTCATATTTAAATCAATTAATAAAGCAGGAAAATACTCAGGTTCTGCACCGTTGATGCCTAGAGGAGAATGGTTGAAAGCCTCAGCAACTTATAAAAAGTTATCAAAAAAAGATTAATGATTGAAAAGCAAGATATAAAAAGATATTTACCTCATAGAGAACCTTTCTTATTTGTTGATGGGGTGACAGAAATAATTAAAGATGAATATATAAAAGGTTTCAAAGAGGTTAAAGAAGAGGAGTATTATTTTAAAGGTCATTTTCCTGATAACCCTATACTTCCTGGAGTAATAATTATTGAGGCATTAGCTCAAGTATCAGGAATTTTAGGTTTTGTTACCATGAATAAGACCCCTGAAGAGGGTTCAATTTACTACTTTGTTGGAGCTGATAATGTTCGTTTTAGATCTCCAGTAGTTCCTCCAAGTATATTGACATTAGAATCTAAGAAAATTCAGGATAGGCGCGGCATATGGAAGTTTGACTGCAAGGCATCATTGGAAGAGAATTTAGTTTGTTCTGCTACGATTTTATGTGCAGACAGACCAAAATGATTCATGAAACTGCAATAATTGATACCTCAGCAAAAATTGCTAAAAATGCCTCCGTTGGTGCGTATTCATCTATTGGTAAAGATGTAGAGATTGGTTCAGGAACTATAATTGAATCGAATGTAGTCATTCATAAAAATTCAAAGCTTGGAAAAAACAACCATATATATCCTTTTGCAAGCATTGGAGGAGATCCTCAAGATTTAAAATACGAAGACGAAGAAACTTTCCTCAAGATTGGTAACAACAACCAAATACGAGAGGGAGTTACTATAAATAGAGGGACTGCCCAAGAGAAAGGTTTAACAACAATTGGAAATAATAATCTCTTTATGGCTTATTCTCATGTGGCTCATGATTGCGCTTTAGATGATGATATTGTTTTAGTTAATAATGTTGCTTTAGCTGGAGTTGTAAATATTGCAAAAGGAGCAAGGTTAGGTGGTTATACTTTAGTTCATCAATTTTGCAATATTGGCCCATATAGTTTTTGTGCAATGGGGTCTGCAGTTTCAAAAGATATTCCTGCCTTTGTAAGAGTTAGTGGAAATCCTGCCATACCAAGAGGACTGAATGTAATTGGAATTCAAAGATTAGATCTTGGAAAAGAACATTCATCTCTGTTAAAAAAATTCTATAAGCTCGTATATTTAAGAAAACTTAAACTCGATCAAGCCATCTCTGAGATTGAAAAAGAAGTATATGATTTTGATGAAGGAAAACTTTTTCTTGATTCAATCCAAAGTTCTGATCGAGGAATTGTTCGCTAATGCCATTAAAAGTGGGGTTATGTGCCACAGAGTCATCTGGAGATATTCTCGGTTCAGACTTAATTAGAAACCTTAAATCTAAAGATCCATTAATAGAGTTTTTTGGCCTTGGTGGATCTGAAATGAAAAAAGAAGGTTTTAATTCATTTGATTCAAATGAAGAACTTCAAGTAATGGGGTTGATTGATCCAATCTTTAAAATCAATAGAATTCTTAAAAAGAGAAACGAGCTAATTAATCACCTCATAGATAAAAAAATAGATATTTTTATAGGAATAGACAGCCCATCATTAAATTTAGGAATTTCACGAATTTTAAAAAAAAAGCTCAATATCAAAACAGTACAGTACGTTTGTCCTCAAGTTTGGGCGTGGAGATCTAACAGAGCAAAAAAATTTAATGATTTTTTAGATCTTGTTTTGAATTTATTCCCTTTTGAAAAAAGTTTTCTTCAAAATTTCAGCGTTAATTCAGTTTTTGTAGGTCACCCTAAAGCATCTCGCATTTCAACTAATATTGATAAATTAAAATATAAATTGGAATTAGACTTAGATCCTGATCTCAAAACACTTTCTTTTTTACCTGGTAGCAGAAAATCTGAAATCAAAGCTCATTTACCCGCGATGATTGAAACGATTAATTCTCTGAGTAAAAAAGAAGATTATCAATTTTTAATCCCCTTTAAAGATGAAAACGAAATTTCTAGAAATTTAAGTAATTTAAAATCAAAAACTTACAAAATATTTATCGATAAGACAGATTCAGTTCTTGCCGCGACTGATTTAGCAGTTAGTGTGTCTGGCACTGCTGCTCTTGAGTGTCTTTTAAATCAGGCTCCTCCAGTAGTTTGCTACAAAACAAATTTTTTTAATAACTTTCTTTTAAATCAATTTTTAAAAACAAAATACATTTCACTTCCAAACATTCTTGCAGAGGAGAAATTAATCCCAGAATTGAGACAAGGTTTTGTAAATGCCGATCAAATAGAAAAAGAGCTGCTTAATATGAGTGAGGCAACAAGCCTAGATCGGATAAAAAGCAAATTCCATAAGATTCATAATTCTTTGAAAGTAAATCAAGAAGATAAATTTAACTGTCTTTTTGATTTAGTATGATTCTTGGAGTAGACGAAGTTGGAAGAGGATCCATTGCTGGTCCGGTTGTGTCTGCTGCGGTTATTTTAGAAGAAAATAAAATCTTTGGGCTTAAGGACTCTAAAGATCTTTCAGAAAAAAAACGTAAAGAATATTCTAATCAAATTAAGGAACTATCTCTTGAGTGGTCTATTGGTTTATCTTCTGTAGAGGAAATAGATAAATATAATATCCGGGAAGCTACCAAGCTTTCAATGATAAGGGCAATAAGTAAAGTAAAAAAACCTTTCTCAAAAATAATTATTGATGGAAACGATAATTTCTTTAATGATAAATCTGTAGAATTTATAATCAAAGCAGATACTAAAATTAGGGAAGTAATGGCCGCTTCTATAATTGCAAAAGTCTATAGAGATGAATACATGAGAGAGCTAGAAAATAAATTTAAAGGTTATTTTTTTGACAAACATAAAGGTTATTCAACCAAACTTCATAAGAGTATGATTAAGAAATATGGAGTCACAAATATTCATAGAAAATCTTTCAAACCAATTAAGCAATTTCTAAATGAATAAATTTTCACACTTAAATATACATTCTCAATACTCAATTTCTGACGGCTTAGTGAGATTAGATGAGCTTTCAAGCAGAGCAAAAGATTTAAATTTTGAATCTATTGCAATAACTGATGATTCGAATTTATTTGGATTTGTAAAATTTTATAAAGAAATGCGCGACAAAGGCATCAAGCCAATTTGTGGGGTGAGTTTTAATTCAGTGAAAGATATTAGCGATAATTCTGAGTCTGGCAAATTAACTCTTTATGCAAAAAATTTTGAAGGTTACAGAAACCTTACAAAGTTAGTTTCACAATCTCATATAGAAGGAAGAATTAGATCGATACCTCATCTTAAGTTGGAGTGGCTTAAAGATTTAAATGAAGGATTAATTTTATTATCCGGAGATATGGAAGGACACATCGCTGATGCAATTCTAAAAAATAATTTTGAGCTAGCCGAAGCAAGAATAGACTTTTTTAAAAAAATATTTAATGAGGACTTCTTTATTGAGATTTCAAGGCTAGGAAGGGAAAGGGAAGAAGATTATATAAATATTGTTTCAACAATGGCGGCCAAAGCAAAAATACCTCTTGTAGCAACTAACCAGGTTAGATTCATGGAAGAGGAAGAATTTGAAGCTCATGAAACTAGGGTATGCATTCAAAATGGAAATGTTCTAAGTGATCCTGCAAGAAAAAAGAATTACTTATCAACTCAATATTTCAAATCTACAGATGAAATGTTTGAGTTATTTGAGGATATACCAGAAGCTCTAGAAAATTCTTATTTGATTTCTCAAAAATGCAACCTTGTAATCGAGCTAGGCAAATACATTCTTCCTGACTTTGAAACACCTAACGGTGAAACAGAAGATGATTACTTAAAAAAAATATCTATCGAAGGCCTGCATAAAATTTTTGGCGACGAAGTTAAGGAAGATTATTTTTCAAGACTAGATTTTGAATTAAGTGTAATTCAAAAGATGGGATATTCAGGTTACTTTTTAATTGTTGCAGACTTTGTTAACTGGGCTAAAGAGAATGATGTTCCTGTTGGCCCAGGAAGGGGATCCGGAGCTGGATCATTAGTTGCATATGCCATAGGAATAACAGGATTAGATCCAATCAAATATGATCTGTTGTTTGAAAGATTTCTTAATCCAGACCGAATTAGCAATCCAGATTTTGATATAGATTTTTGTAAGGATGGTAGAGAAAAAGTAATTGAATACGTCACAAATAAATACGGTCAAGATTCTGTCGCTCAAATAAGCACACTAGGCACTATGGCTGCTAGAGCAGTTGTAAGAGATGTGGCAAGAGCTCAAGGAAAATCTTATAGCCTAGCAGATCGTCTCGCTAAATTAATCCCTTTTCATCCTGATATGACACTAAAAACTGCATTGCAAAATAAAGAATTAAAACAAGCAATTAAAAATGATGAAGATGCAGAAGAAATTATTGAGATGTCACAGAAACTTGAAGGCTTATCAAGGAATGTGGGAAAGCATGCTGCTGGCGTTGTCATGGCTCCATCAAAAATAACAGATTTTTCTGCTCTCTACCTAGATGAGGAAACCGGTGCAGTATCGACTCAATATGATATGAAAGATATTGAACTTGTTGGATTGCAAAAATTCGATTTCTTAGGTCTTAAAACTTTAACAATAATGAAAAATGCCCTGAAGCTAATTAATCTGAACAGGCAGATATTAAAACTCGAACCAATTAATTTAGATGATCTTCCTCTCGATGATTCAAAGACGTATCAACTGCTCCAAAAAGGCTTAACTACTGCTGTTTTCCAACTGGAATCACGGGGTATTAAAGAATACATAGTAAAGCTAAAACCGAATAACTTTGAAGATATTATTACCTTGATTGCCTTATATAGGCCTGGCCCGTTAGAAATGAACATGGTTGAAACTTATATTGAAAGAAAGCACGGAAGAGAAGAATTCTCATATGGAGACGAATCAGTTGAAAAAATACTAGATAAAACTCACGGTGTGATTGTTTATCAAGAACAAGTTATGCAATTGGCTCAGGAATTCTCCGGTTTTACTCTTGGTGAGGCAGATATCCTTAGAAGAGCAATGGGAAAGAAAATAGCTTCTGAGATGGAAGAACAAAAAGAACCCTTTATAACAGGCGCAACAGAAAAAGGAAAAAATAAAAGATTTGCAGAAGGATTATTTGATCAAATTGAAAAATTTGCTGGCTATGGTTTTAATAGATCTCATTCTGCAGCTTATGCCTTTATTTCTTATCAAACAGCATGGTTAAAAGCACACTATCCAGCAGAGTTTATGTCTGCTGTTTTAAGTTCAGAAATGGACGATACTGATAAGATTCAGATGCTTCTTGATGACTGCAAGCTTTTGGGCCTTAAAGTTTTGCCGCCTGATATTAATACAAGTTTTTATGAATTCAGGAATATAGACAATGAAACACTTATGTATGGATTGGGAGCAATAAAGGGAGTTGGTAAGTCAGCTATCGAAAGCATAATTGATAACAGAACCTTAAAAGGAAACTTCAAGACGCTCTCGGACTTTTCTAGTCGCATCGATACAGAAAAAGTAGGAAAAAGAGCCCTAGAACCACTGATCGCTTCTGGCTCAATGGATTCATTTCAATCTAGTAGGGAAGAGATGTTTGTGAATATTGAATCTGCATTGAAGTTTGCAAGACAGGTGTCTGAAGAGAAAAAAAGCGGTATTGATGATTTATTCGGTGACGTTGAACTACCTAATGTTATTCCCATCACAAAAGCAAAAACCATTGAATTTGATAAGTCTCTGGGTGAGCTAAACTCTTTAGGATTTTATTTCTCATGTCATCCTATGGATGAATATAAATGGGAAATTGAGCAGATTTGCCCTAATAGGATTTCTAGTCTTAATGAAGATAAGAATATTCAAAGATGTGCAGGTGTTATAACTACCAAAAGGACAATTCAAGGCAGGAGAGGTCCGGTAACGTTTGCAACATTAGATGACGGAACTGAAAAAATAGAGATTATTTTGGGTTCTGATGTAATGCAATCAATGCAGGTTGAATTAAATAACAAAGATATTTTTATTGTGGACGGTAAGGTTACTGTAGATAATTCTCGAGAAGTTTTGTACGGATTAGCAAAAAAAATTGAAGTTACTAATATCAATACTTTAGAAAACTTAAGAATCAGAATGGTAGAAAAATTAAGAATATCTTTGATTGAATCAAAAAAGTCTAACATTGAGAGTTTCAAAAGATTGCTCGATGACCTTGATACAGAATCTTCAATTGGTTGTCCTGTTGAGCTGAAATATACTTCAAAAAAATCTGAAGCAGAAATAGAATTCGATGAGGATAGGAGAATTTTGTTGACTAACAATACCATGAAAGCTCTTTTAAATACTTATGGAAGAGATAATTTAGAACTTATGTATCATAGAAGATAATGTCCTACTCTTTTTTAGATTTTGAAAAACCAATTAGCCTTTTAGAAAAAAAGATTGAAGATCTGCGCTCGAGCCAAGATCAGCCGAATGTAATTCAAAGCCAAGTTGATTCTCTTAATAAAGAAATTATTAAAATAACCAAGGAGCTATATTCAAATCTTTCCATATGGCAAAAAGTCCAAGTTGCAAGACATCCCCACAGGCCACATTTTAGCGATTACATAGAAAAAATATTTCATAATTTTGATGAACATCATGGCGATAGAAATTTTGGTGATGATAGGGCAATAATTGGAGGAACCGCTACTTTCAAAGGAAAACCTGTGATGCTTATCGGTCATGAGAAAGGTAAGGACACAAAAGATAAGATAGAAAGAAATTTTGGTATGTCCCAACCTGAAGGTTATAGAAAAGCAGCCAGGTTAATGAAGCTTGCAGAAGATTTTTCTATGCCGGTCATAACATTTATCGATACTCCTGGAGCTTATCCTGGCATAGAAAGTGAAGAAAGAGGCAATTCACAAGCCATAGCGTACAACTTAAGTGTTATGTCCAAACTTAAAACACCAATTATTGTAATTATTACCGGAGAGGGCGGCTCTGGTGGAGCTTTGGCAATTGGAGTGGGAGATAATATATCAATGTTAGAGTACTCTATTTATTCTGTGGCTTCTCCAGAGGCTTGTGCGTCGATTGTTTGGAGAGATTCTTCAAAAGCAGAGGATGCCGCAAAAGCAATGAAATTAGACGCTTCCAATCTTAAAGAGTTAAGTTTGATAGATAAAATCATCGATGAGCCTTTAGGCGGTGCTCACAGAGATATTCAAAAAATGAGTTCCGTGCTTTCAGGCCACATTTCTGAGCAGCTTGAAAAATGTTCGTCCCTTAATATTTCGGATCTTCTTAATGAAAGACACAAGAAAATTATGAGCTACGGAGCCATCGAATAAGTGAACGAAATTTATGAGTCTTTCTCAGGATACTTAACCGAAGATTCAAAAAAATTCTTAGTTGCTTTCAGTGGAGGGTTAGATTCAACGGTACTCCTTTATGCTCTTAAGCAAGCTCTAGTTAAAGAAAAAATAAACAAAGAAATTCTTGCGATACACGTAGACCATAAACAGAACAAAAATTCAAAGAACTGGATCGAACACTGCAAAAAATTTTGTGAAACCATACAGGTTTCTTTCACTTGCTCTCAAATCAAATCAAACAAAAAAGCACTATCAGAAAATAGTTTAAGGAATCTTAGATACGAGATATTTTCTGAATATGTAGATAAAAATTCTACTCTCTTCCTTGCTCATCACTTAGATGATCAAATAGAAACTTTCTTCTTTAGAATTTTTCGCGGAACGGGAATGGATGGCATAGTTGGTATTCCACAAGAAAGAGCTCTCAATGAGGGAAGAATAGCCAGACCTTTTCTTGGGTTGTCAAAAGATCTTCTTCTGTCATATGCAAAAAAACATAAACTTGATTTTATAAATGATCCATCAAATAAAGATATTAGTTTTGATAGAAATTACATAAGGAAAAATATCATTCCAAAAATTAAGAATCGTTGGCCTAACTATGAAAACAAAGTTCAATCTTTTATCGATATTCAAAAGGAATATTTAGGTGTAGCTGAAACATCTCATGACTTTAGCGATGCTGAGCTTTCTAAAAATACTCTTAATCTCAGAAAGCTAATTGATGAAAAAGATAGTCAAAAAAAAATTATCATTAGAAAATGGATAAAATTAAATGGTTTAAATTCACCAAATCAAAAAGTACTTGATAATTTAATAAATATTTTCATAAAAACTTCAAAGAATAATTCCTATTTTTACTGGGGCGCTAAAGGTAAAAAGGGATCTGTCTCAATAAAAAAAACAAAAGAATGTTTAGTTGTTTCTGAATTGAACTAATCTAGGGCGTTTAATACAGAGATAATAGAGGCAACTAGCGTGTTGGCATGAATACCAGCCCCCCAAGAAAGGTTTTTCTTATCTTTTTGTACTTCTATATATGCAACCGCCTGAGCATCTGCCCCAGATGAGATTGCGTGTTGATGATAATCAGAAATTGAGAATGATGATTTATTGTAGTCATTGAATGCACTCATAAATGCATCTATAGGCCCATTTCCTTCACCCTTTATGTCAAATTCTTTACCTTCCTTAGACAGAGTAACTTCAATGTTATCTTTTTGTACTCCTTTATTGTCAGGACCAGAAGAAATTTTATGAGAAACATATCTGTACTTGTTTCCTTCCAAATAAGTTTCTCTAAATTTGGTCCAAATGTCTTCACTCTCTAATTCTTTTCCAGTCTCATCAGTAACTTGTTGAATAACCTGACTAAAATCAATTTGAAGCCTTCTGGGCATTGATAGTCCATGGTCTTTTTCTAGAATGTACGCAATACCACCTTTTCCTGACTGACTGTTTATCCTAATCACAGCTTCATATGTTCTTCCTAAATCTTCAGGATCTATTGGAAGATATGGAACTTTCCAAAGCGGATCGTTGGATTCTCTCATTGAATCAAAACCTTTTTTGATTGCATCTTGATGCGATCCTGAAAACGCAGTGAAAACTAAGTCCCCGGCATAAGGATGCCTAGGATGAACAGGTAATTGATTGCAATATTCAACTTCTCGCATCACATGATTGATATTGGAAAAATCTAATTCTGGGTCTAAACCTTGTGTAAGTTGATTTAGGGCAAGGGTTACTATGTCAACGTTGCCAGTTCTCTCTCCATTGCCGAAAAGACAACCTTCGATTCTATCCGCTCCTGCCATTAATCCTAATTCGGCTGCAGCTACGGCAGTCCCTCTATCGTTATGGGGATGAAGACTCAATATTACACTTTCTCGGTTGTTTAAATTTCGTGACATCCACTCAATTTGATCTGCGTATATATTAGGAGTAGACATCTCAACGGTAGCAGGAAGATTCATTATTGATTTATTATCACTAGAAGGATGCCATATCTCATTTACCTCATTACAAACCTCAACCGCATAACTTAATTCTGTGCCAGTGAAGCTTTCCGGACTATATTGAAATACCCAATTAGTCTCATTATTTTTATCTGCTAGTTCTTTAACTAAGGAGGCACCGTTCAAAGCAATTTTTTTGACCCCATCTTTACTCTCTCTGAATACTACCTCGCGTTGAAGGGTAGAAGTGGAGTTGTAAACATGAATACAAACATTTTTTGCTCCTTTAACAGCTTTGAAGGTATCCTCAATCAAATGATCTCTAGCCTGGGTTAAAACCTGAATAGTGACATCATCAGGAATTAAATCCTTATCAATTAGGTCTCTTACAAAATCAAAATCAGTTTTTGAAGCAGATGGAAATCCAACTTCAATTTCTTTAAATCCAGTCTCTAATAATAATTGAAAAAATCTATGCTTTTTTTCAGACCCCATAGGTTCAATCAAAGCTTGATTGCCATCTCTTAAATCGACACTACACCAAATAGGTTTATTAGAAATAATATTTCCTGGCCATTTACGATCGCGTAGGTCGATCCTTTCAAACGGTAAGTACTTTAAAGTATTTGTATTTGTAATTTTTTTCAATTAAATAACCAATTTATAAATTATTATACTATTCATAATGAATGATAAATGAATAAAGAGATTTTAAACAAAATGGGCATCTCAACTTATGAATTGATTGAGGATTTTATATTTGTAGATAACAAAGTAAAGGCAGTCGATAAAAGTGATGAAAGCAAAGGTAATGATCCGTTTTTAAAGTCATTGGATTATTACCTAAATAATTTCACTGAAGATAACGAAAGTGCATTAAATTTTCTAAATTCTAAATCATTGAAGTTACCTGAATTATTGGAAAATTCTCAAAAGAGGAAACAAGCTTGGAAAAATGAAAATTAATTTCAGACCTATGAATAAAAATGATATCTACTATGTTCATGGCATAGAGTCGCTAACTAATGAAACTCCTTGGTCTGAAAATAATTTTTATGATGCCCTGAGGTTTAGTAAAGCTGATGTAGTTACTATTGATGGTAAAGTTAATGGATATGTCATCTATCAGTATGTTATGGATGAAATCCACCTTTTAAATATTTCTGTCGCTCCACAATTTATTGGAAAATCAATTGGTTATCAGTTGCTAAAAAGGGTTGTAGATCAATCAAAATATACTTTTAAGAAAAGAATTTTTTTAGAGGTTAGAGAATCAAACCAAAAAGCTATTAAGTTTTATAGTCGAAATGGTTTTGAGGAAGCAGGAGTAAGAAAAAATTATTACAAATTAAATTTTGGTAGAGAAGATGGGTTAATTATGCAAAAAAATCTAAGCAAGCCTGTAATTATTCTTCTACTTGATAATGTCTTTAAGTTCTTCTTCAATCTCGCTAGGTTCCGTTTGAGGTGAATACCTTTTTATAACGTTCCCATCTCTGTCAACTAAAAACTTTGTAAAGTTCCACTTAATGGCTTCCGTTAAAATTCCAGTTTTTTCCGATTTTAAATATTCATAAAGTGGATGAGTATTTGACCCATTTACTTCAATTTTTTTCATAACAGGAAAATTAACATCGTACTTCGTTTTACAAAAAGTTTGAATTTCGTCATCGGTTCCTGGTTCTTGACCCATGAATTGGTTGCAAGGGAAACCAATAACTTGCAAATCTTTCCCATATAAATCTTGAATTTGTTTAAGGCCTTCGTACTGCGGTGTAAGACCACATTTACTGGCTACGTTAACTATCAAAATATACTTTCCTTTGTATTCTTCTAAGTTTTTTTCTGTTTCTTTTGAATCCTGAAAATTTATTGAATAGATGTTTGGTTCCACTTTTTCCCCCTATATACTAAGCAAATGTTTTTGGAGGGTAATTATTATGGAATATAGAAAATTAGGCAATACAGACATTGATGTGAGTGTTATTTGCTTGGGTACCATGACTTGGGGACAGCAAAATACTGAAGAAGAAGGTTTTGAGCAAATGGATTACGCCGTTGATCAAGGTGTAAACTTTTTTGATACCGCTGAGTTATATTCTATTCCACCAATGGAAGACACTCAGGGGAGTACTGAGACAATAATTGGCAATTGGTTCGAAAAAAGAGGTAACAGAGAAAAAATTATCCTTGCAACTAAAGTTGCTGGAAGAAGCGGCATGAAATGGTTTCGAGGCGGTGAAACAAGACTTGATAGCAATAATATTACAAAGGCTATTGAAGGAAGCCTAAAAAGACTCAAAACTGACTACGTTGATCTTTATCAACTTCACTGGCCAGATAGGCCAATAAATTTATTTGGTGGAGGCCTCTCTTATAAGCATTACGATTTAGAATCAGTAGCCATAGAGGAGACTTTGAAAGTTTTGGGTGATTTAGTGAAAGAAGGAAAAATTAGGTACGTTGGCCTTTCCAACGAAACTCCATGGGGCCTGTCAGAATTTATCAAGGCTGCAGAAATGCATGACTTACCTAAAGTTGTGAGCGTTCAAAATGCCTATAACTTGTTAAATAGAATTTATGAAAGTGGGATGTCCGAATTTCATCATAGAGCTCAAGTTGGTTTGTTGGCTTATTCACCTCTTGCACAGGGATATCTAACCGGGAAATACCTTGATGGTGCTAGGCCAGCTGGAGCTAGGACTACGTTATTTGAGCGAGGCCAAAGATACGAAACGGAACAGGCAGAGGAAATAATAAGGAAGTATGTAAATCTTGCTAATGAATATTCAATGGATCCTGCTTTGATGGCTAATTCATTTGTTAATGATCAAGATTTTGTCACTTCGAATATTATTGGTGCTACAACTATGGAGCAGCTAAAGATTGCTGTTGGCAGTATTGATACAAAGCTTGATGAAGAATGTCTGAAGGAAATTGAAGAAATTCATTACGGATGTCCAAATCCTTGTCCATGAATGACATTACCTGGGTAGAAGGAATATTCGAAGACTTAAGCGTTCAACAACTTTATGACGTAATGAATCTTCGCCAAGAAGTGTTTTTAATAGAGCAAAATACTTCATATCTAGATGCGGATAATGTTGATCAAGACTCGTTTCACTTGCTTGCCTACATAGGATCAAATCTTCAGGGCTACAGTCGTCTAATACCGCCAGGAATAAAGTATAAAGACGCTTCTATAGGAAGAGTGGTTTTACACAAAAAATCTCGTGGCAGTGGGTTAAGTAAAATTTTGATGGATAAATCTATCCATACATGTCAGATTCTTTATCCTGATAAAGATATTAGAATTTCAGCGCAACATCCCTTGGTAGATTTTTATCAAGGTTACGGCTTCAAAACAGTTGGAAAAATTTATGATGAGGATGGGATTCCTCATATAGAAATGATCCTAGAAAAATAATTGAATATTTCTTACCTCAATTTCGGATTCTTGTTTTCATTTATTCTGGGGATAGTTTTCCTAACTTTTGATTTTTTTGAAGATATTTCTCTTCCGTCTTCAAACTGGGCAATAAAAGTTGGGGATAAATCCGTTTCCATGGAAAGTTATTTAGCTCAGATCAGCCAACTTGATTTTAATAATGACGGGGAAATAGACACCAAACTTAAAGAGTCAGTGATTGAACAACTCGTCATTGAACATTTATTGATCATGAAGGCAATTGATGAAGATATTATCCAAAGCGACCCTATATTGAAAAATAATCTCATCGATTACATGATAAACATCATTTCTAATCAGACCATCTTGAATATTGAGTATGAAGACGTAGAAGAATATTACAAAGAAAATCTAGATAAATTTTCTCAAAATAATTTGTATCTAATGAAATCTGATAGTGAATTTATTAATTTACCCAATGATTATCTTACAAAGCAGAAGCTAAGAGATTATTTGGGAGCGGATGCAATTATAAATATAGATATTCTTGAGATCGGCAGTGAAATTAAATTTATCCAAGATGATCAACCGTTTAGTGTTTTTCTTGTAGATAAGATAGAAGGGGAGCCCGCTTCACTGAACTCGATATTTGACATAGTAAATCAAGAGGCAATAAGGAGCGAAAGAGAGAGGTCTTTTAGAGAATACATAAATGAACTTAAAAAAAGTTATCCAGTTGAAATAAACCCTATCCTATATAAGTAATGAGACTTCTGTCTTTGTATCTTTTACTGACAGCCTCTTTCTTGAGCTCACATGAGCTTCAAAAATTTAACCTCTCCTTAGACTTTCTTGAAACAAATGAATCCAAGGAAATTGAGATGGATATTAAAGTTCCTCGAAACTTATACAGACCATCTTTGGAAGAGAACCTTAACAATGGATTAAATTTTGATGCCTGTAACGAAAAAGATTTTGATCTAGTTAATTCAACAGCGAGATACTTAACTTTCAAGAAAAAAATTACTTGTAACAATTTTCCTAGATCACTTGATGCTAGAAATTTCTTTTCTTTTTATCCAGATCAAACTATTTTGGTGAATATAAAAAAAGAGACCAGCCTTCAAAATCAAACATTTTTAAATAATTCTAAAAGTAAAATTGATTTCAAAGAAGCCGATCAGAATTTTAGTTTTTTTTCTTTAGGATTAAACCACTTTCTAGGGGGCTACGATCATATTGCGTTTGTATCTCTTTTAGCCTTACTAATAATTGGAATAAAACAATTAATTTATCTGCTCTCTGGCTTTACCTTAGGCCATGCTATCAGCATTACGTTCTCATCCTTAGGCTTTATTTCTGTAAAAATTTCAATAATTGAAATCCTTATTGGCTACTCAATATTTTTATTGGCTCTGGAGTACTTAATAATTAGACAAGTTAATAAAAATAGAATTATGAAGATAAATTCCATGTTTTGGATATCACTGGTCTGCGTTTCACTTGTCTTCTTTCCAGAAATAACTGTTCTATCCTCAGGCATGGCTTTGATTGGAATTTCTTATCCTTATTTAATTACAAGAAATTCACTTATTAGAATTGTTGCGACGGTATTTTTTGGACTTTTGCATGGTTTTGGATTTGCTTCAAACTTATCTAATTTTGATTCTCAATCACTAGTCTCATCTATTATTCTCTTCAACTTGGGAATAGAAGCAGCTCAAATTTTATACGCTTTTTTTCTTCTTTTGGCCCTTAACCTTATTGCAAAAACAAGGCTTAAAAGCAGACTATTTTTAAAAGATTTTATCTCTTTGATTGTTTTTTTCTTCTCTACCTTATGGTTTATAGGAAGGTTGCTGTTCTAGATAATTTTGACTTGTTCTGCCTGGGGTCCTCTTGCACCATTGGTAACGGTAAAGCTTACCCTCGTACTTTCTTTTAATAATTTTCTATCACTTTCATTTACCGAAGCAAAATGAACAAAAAGATCACCGCCTTTATCTCTCTCAACAAAACCGTAACCTTTGCTAGGATCAAACCATTTGATTGCTCCTTTTTCTCTTTTCAACCTCCTAGTAATTTGTCTTCCATAGACTATCGCCATACTGGAGATAAAAGTTGACATCAACAGAACCAAAAACATAGGTCCAAATGACAAAAAAAATTGGGGGAAGTTAAAAACCAGAAAAGTAGCTAAGAGAGAAATGATTGCTGAAGTAGTGAGTCCGCGTAACCACATCCAATTATATTAAAGGATTAGTGAAGTTTATTTAAGTTCTTTAAATGTAATTGAATAGACTTAGATTCTTTAAGTGCCTGCTTATATTGACGTTTTCTCTCATTTACAAGGCTTTTAGGAGCGCTTGAAATAAACTTTTTGTTGCTTAAAGTATTTTCAATATTGGCCAAATTTTTGGTTACTTTCTGTAATTTTTGCTCATTTCTTAATTTTTCTGATATTGGATCTACGTTTCCTTCAAAAGGTATATGAAATTTGAGATCGTGTGAAACAACTATGGCGCAGGGTTTATCTATCTCTAATACTTTTAAATCTTTTATTCCAGCAAGTTTTTTTAAATGATCTGAGTTTTCGAGAGTAAAATTCAGTGAAGTTTTATTGCCCGATATAAACACTTCTTCAAGCTTTAAAGATGCAATACCCATCTCAGCTTTCATGTTTCTTATTGACGAAATTGAGTTTTTCAAATTTTCTATTTCTTTGAATTTTGATCCTGAAATTCTTACTTTTTTTGGAAACGATTGATTTAACAAGAATGATTGTTTTTTTTCGGAAGCAATCTGATTCCAGATTTCTTCTGTAATAAAAGGCATAAAAGGATGGCAAAGTTTTAAGATTGACTCAAGAATGTGCAGCAAACCAGATATGATCCTATCTACCTCGCTCTTCTTAATATTGTTTGAATCAAGTCGATTTTTTGAAAACTCGATGTACCAATCACAAAAATCATTCCATACGAATTCATAAACACTTTGAGTAGCTAAATCAAATCTATAATTATCCATATGCGTATTCATAGAAACTATCGTGTTATTTAATTTCTCCACGATCCATTTATCTTCGGGAGTTTTTATAAATTGATTAGTCTTTTTGAAACTAGCTGGCTTATTTAATTCAATGAATCTAGAGGCATTCCATAGTTTGTTACAAAAGTTTCTATAACCTTCTACGCGCTTCATATCAAAATTAATATCTCTACTTCCAGAAGCAAGAGACAAAAAAGTAAATCTCAAAGCATCAGTACCGTGAGCTTTTATTCCTTGAGGATAATCTTTCTTTGTCTGTTTGATTATCTTCTGCTCGTCGTCTGGATTTAACAGACCAGAAATTCTTTTTGAAATAAGAGCTTCTAAATTTATTCCATCAATAATATCCAAAGGATCAAGAACATTTCCTTTTGACTTAGACATTTTTTGGCCTTCACTATCTCTGATTAGCCCAGTAATGTAGATTTCTTTAAACGGTATTGCCTTTGTGAAATGCTTTGTCATCATTATCATCCGGGCAACCCAAAAAAAGATGATATCGAAACCAGTCACTAATAATGAGGTAGGGTGATACTTATCTAATCTTTTTGTTTGTTGGGGCCAACCAAGGGTAGCAAAAGTCCACAAAGAGGAAGAAAACCACGTATCCAGAACATCTTGATCTTGAACCAAAGATATTTTTTTATCTAATTTATATTTTTTTCTAATATCTTTCTCGTTTTCTCCGCAATATTCACCTCCATCTTGATCATACCAAATTGGGATTTGATGACCCCACCACAATTGCCTACTGATGCACCAATCTTGAAGCTCGTTCATCCAAGAGAAATAGGTTTTTTTCCAATTATCAGGAATGAAATTGATTGACTTTTTTTTGACCAAGCTCAAGGCTTCCTTCCCAATAAGGCCTGTATTTAAATACCATTGATCTGTTAGATAAGGCTCTAGTATCGTGTCGGATCTTTCTGTTCTTGGAATAGATAATTTATGCGGTTCAATTCTCTCTAGCATCTGGATCTCTTTTAAAGATTTAATAATTTCTCTCCTAGCATCAAAACGATCCATGCCTGAGAAAGGGGCCGGAGTCTCAGCATTCAAAGTGCCATCAGGATTCAAAATATTTACAGGTTCTAGTCCATGTTTTATGCCTAGTTCATAATCATTAAAATCATGACCAGGAGTGATCTTCAAACAACCAGTACCAAAATCTTTATCGACGTACGGATCAGCAATGATGGGGATATATTTATCGGTAAAAGGTATTTTTGCTTTTAAACCTATTAATTTTTTATATCTTTTGTCTTTGGGATGAACAGCTATTGCCTGATCACCAAACATTGTTTCAGGCCGAGTTGTAGCAACAATAATAAAGCCATCTCCAACTTCGTATTTGATATGCCAAATATTCCCGTTTTCTTCCCTCGTGGTTACCTCTAAGTCGGATAAGCCAGTCTCATTTTTGGGATCCCAATTAACCAATCTATTCTTCTTATAAATCAGTCCTTTTTCATAAAGTTCAATGAATACTTTTCTTACAATATGCGCATAATCTTCATCCATGGTGAAAGCTTCATTTTCCCAGTCTAAAGATGCACCTAACCTTCTTAATTGGCTTGTGATGGTATTTCCTGACTTGCTTTTCCACTTCCAGACTTCCTTTATAAATCTATCTCTCCCTAATTTATTTTTACTTTTATTTTCCTTTTCAAGATTTCTTTCAACGACTATTTCTGTTGATATGCCAGCATGATCTGTACCTGGTTGCCATAACACATCGTATCCATTCATTCGTTTGTATCTACAAATCGAATCCATTATAGATGTTTGAAAGCCATGCCCCATGTGTAGAACCCCTGTCACATTTGGAGGCGGAAGCATGATGGAGAAAGCTTTGCTATTTTTCTTTAAGCTTGGTGAAAATAATTTAGATTCTTCCCATTTAGAAGACCACAATCTCTCAATTTTTTTGGGTTGGTATTTAGAATCCATTATCCAATATAGTTTGGTTTAATTCCGTATTCTAAACAAACTTTAAAACTCTCTCTCGCAATCTTTTGATATTCACCGCCATCTTCAATAACCAATTGATAAGAGGATTTAAAATCTTGAAAATTCGAAGGCAATTTTGGGTTCAAATTAATCAAATAAGTATTTTTATTACAAGGATGCTTTATTCCAGGGAAGGAAATCAAAATTGGAGCATCAGGTGAATCTAAATCATTACAGATTTTATGAGGTAGAAAAATATCTGAAATATTTTCCCACAGAAAGTCATCTAATTTTTTTGCTTGATTTAGATCTTCACAATTTATGACAATATAATTTTTTTCGTCAGATTCAATATTTTTCCAATAGAGGTCTTTTGTAAATTGGCAGCAAAACTTTTCTCCCTCGTCTAAGGAAGCTCCAGCCTTGTAAAATTCCATTAATTACGATTGAGACAATAGGTAATTAGTTAAGAGTGGAACAGGTCTTCCTCTAGAGGCTTTGGCTTTTCCAGACCCATGAGCTGTTCCAGCTACATCAAGATGCGCCCAAGGATACTTTTTAGTAAACCTTGAAAGGAAACACGCAGCAGTGATTGTTCCAGCTCGCCCACCAATGTTGGCTATATCAGCAAAATTACTATCCAAATCACCTTGATATTCATCCCATAGAGGCAATTGCCATGCTTTGTCCATTGAAGCATGACCAGCATCTATTATTTTGTCGGCTAATTTCTGATTATTACTCATCAAACCTGAAGCAACATGACCTAAAGCTACTATCACTGCTCCAGTTAATGTCGCTATATCTATGACATTTTTGGGTTTAAATCTTTCTACATAAGTGAGTGCATCGCAAAGAACTAATCGTCCTTCTGCATCTGTATTAAGTATCTCCACAGTTTGCCCAGACATTGTTTTAACAACATCTCCAGGTTTGGTTGCCTTGCTGCCAGGCATATTTTCAGCAGAAGCGACTACTCCAATGATATTAGACTTTGGTTTTATCAAAGCAATAGCCTCCATGGTTCCTAGAACGCTCGCAGCCCCGCTCATGTCATACTTCATTTCATCCATCGCTGGGCTTGGCTTTAAACTTATACCGCCAGTATCAAAAGTTATACCTTTTCCAACAATAACTTCCGGTTGTTCCGTTTTTTTACCACCTTTGTATTCGATAATAATGAACTTAGATTCTTGTACGCTCCCATTTCCAACAGACAAAAGACAATGCATTCCAAGCTTTTCCATTTCTTTTTCACCTAGAACTTTCACAGATAGATTTTTATATTTTCTGCCAAGCTCTTTAGCAGTATTTCCGAGGTAAGTGGGCGTACAAATATTTGCAGGAGTATTGCCAAGCTCCTTCATTCTGTTTATTCCGACACCTATCTTAGTACCAATAGATATTGATTTTCTTAGATCAGAAATATCTTTTTTGGAGTTAATAAGTAAATTTACGGATGCAAGAATATTATTTTTTTGTTCTTTTTTTCCATCAAAAATATATTTATAAGTCGATGATTCCAATTGCATTGAAAGGTTTTGCAAGAACCAAGAAAAATCTCTTTTTTCAAATTTAATTTCTGGAAGAAACAAAGAAACTTTTTTTGTATTTGCAGTTTTTGCTAAGGTGCAAATCTTAGTTATCAGCTTTGACGCTTCATCGTCTTTGAATTTAGCTGAAGCATTACCTAAACCTAATAAGAAAAACTTCTTATCTTTTTGATCTGCTAAGGCGGGGATATAACAAGAAGTATTAACTTTTCCTGAGAATTCTTTTCTTTTTGACAAAGTGTTCATTAGGCCCTTAGAAGCCTTATTGAATATATTTTTACTGGATTGAGAGTTGCCATTTTCTTGAATACCAATAATAAGAGTTTCGTTTTTATCAGAAAGCATCTCATTTGGAGAGGTTATAGATAGGTTTATTTTTAAATTTGATGTCATTTATTACTCCTTAGTAAGCCAAATTTCTGTGGGATAATATCACCATAGACAAATTAAAATGTTCAGCATTATATCTAAGTATATTATCAGAAGCTTCTTACAGACTTTTTTAGTTATATTCTCAGTACTATTTTTAGCCTTTTTCTTTCTAAGAAGCATTGATTTCCTTGAGATTGCAGCCAGAGGAGATATGTATCCACAAATTGCCTTGGGTTATATATTTTTTAACATTCCAAGTGTCATTGAGATTATTCTCCCTTTGAGCATCTTCCTCTCAACTTTAATTTGCATTGCAAGAATGAACACAAGCAATGAAGTAAATTTCATGAGACAGATGGGGTTAAAGAGCGGTAACTTTCTTAAAATCCTTGCAATACCAATACTGTTAATGTCTTTTTTTGCACTTTTTATATCTCTGATAGTTTCTCCTTATTCTCTTGACTCTTTGTACAAGCTTACAAGCAATCAAACTTTCTCTGATAGATTCAAAATGATGGGGGCAGGGAAGCCTACCTATTTTGAGGATGTGAATACTACCTTTTTTGCCAAAGAATCTAATGACTTTGATTTTGGATTCAGTGAAATATTTGCATCAATTGAATATGAAGATATGGAGATCATTTTAACGGCAGATCAAGTTTCTTCTATACCCACTGACAAATCTACCAACAGATTAACTTTTAAGAATGGGAAAATTGTTGGCCTAGAGATGGAAGGAGATTTTTTGATGAACTTCTCGCACCTAGAATTTACTTTTCCCAGAAAAATTAAAACCTCTTCGACCGATCTTAGTCATCTTTCAATGACTAGCCTCATCTCAAATTTTGAGAATAATCGAGAACAATCAGAACTTTTTAAAAGGCTATCAATTTTTGTATTAATTATTGTGAGTGCCTTCGTTGCTCTAAATTTTGGAATTTCAAATCATAGAATTGGCTTCACAGTATCGTTAATTACTGGATCGTTATTCTTTTTGCTTTATTTTGGTATTTATTTAGGTATGCAAAACTGGACGCTATCTTCTGAGTACAATCCATCTATTTCTTTTGCTGCTTTTCACTTCGTATTTTTTTTAGCGGGCATTTTCCTAAGTTATTTTCTTAATAAAGAGTCACCCATAAATATTTACAGTAGTGGAGTAACTTCAATAAATAACTTTCAATTAATATTTAATCTAGTTCTTCTGGCTTTTGTAATTTATATGTTTTTTTACTTTTTAATTTAAATGTTTAAGAGTCTATTTGATATAACTGGTGTGCTGATACAGCTTTCAATCCTCAAAAGCATAGGTTTGGTTTTTCTGATCCTTTTTTCTCTTGATTTCATTCTAATGATGGTGGGCGAGTTACAAAATATATCCGATTATCAGAATTTTGAATCTTTTATAATTTCATTAGCTTTTAGTCTGCCTAAAAGAATTTATGATGTGGTCCCTTTGGCCTGTTTGATTGGCGCAATAGTTTCATACGGAAGACTTCAAGAGTCTGGAGAACTGATTGCCATAAGGGTTTTGGGAAAATCATTCAAACAAATCTTCTCTTCAATGCTTCTTCCAATATTTATCCTCTTATCAATAATGCTCACGATAGGGGAATTTGTTATTCCAAGTTCAAATTTGATGTCTGAAGTTTATAAAACAAATCCTCAGCAAGCTCAAAAAGCTCAGTGGTTAACGAGAAAGAATGAACTCATTTATCTAGGTGATATATCTAGCGATAAAATTGATAATTTGAGAATTTATGAATTTAACTCTGAAGGCGATATTGATTCAGTTTTTAAAAAAGATGAGTTTGATCTTTCGCTCGATCAAAAAGAAGCATCATTTAAAGATAGAGCTTCCGATAATCAAATACAAAAAATATGGAAAGCTCCTTCTAAAATTGAGCTTTCAAAATACATTAAGTTAAACAGACAACCCCCATCTTTACTTTTTCAGAATTTTAAATTTTCAGATAGCACCAGAGAGAAGAACTTATTTCTGTGGCAGTTTTTAAAAAAAATTATACAGCCAATATCTGTTTCAATTTTTATATTGTTAGCCCTCATCTTTTGCCAAGCATTCTTAAGAGATTATTCCATCACTTATAAGGTACTCACAGGGGTGGTTTTAACAATATTTTTCAACTTTACAGAAAAAATAGCGGGGAACGTCTCCATCGTTTTTGGCTTCAGCCCACTTATAACTACTTTTATTTTTCTTCTTGGGCTTGTAAGTCTTATTTTTCTATTCAGTAAAAGACTTTAAGAGCGAACTATTCTGGTCTTTGAGAAGATATCATTGAGACTTTTTTTATCTGATCTAAACAGAATCACAAAAAAATTTAAACCTGCTATTGATCCAAATAATAAGCCCAACACCAACCTTTGAAGCATAGATTTTATAGAGATTGCTTGATTGTCATCTGCAACTAATTTTATTTTCCAAGCTTGCATTCCAAGGGTTTGTCCATCGTTGAAATGCCAAAAATAAACATAAAAAATAAAAGAAATTAAAAAATACGAGAGAAGCATCAAATTGCTTCCTAGGAAAGATGAAATGGCGCCACCGTTAATGATAACGATCAATAAGGTGAAACTGAGCAATATGCCTGCTATTAAAAGCAGGTCATAAAATAACGCCAATAATCTTCTAAAGAACATACTAGAATTATGATATCTTAAATTCCTAAATTTATGATGAATCCAGATACAGAAAATACAGATTCGATCGACCAAGGATTTTTTGGTCATCCAAAAGGCTTAAGAACACTTTTTTTTACCGAACTTTGGGAAAGGATGTCCTATTACGGGATGCGTGGTTTATTGGTTCTCTACATGACCGTAGGGGTGACTGGCAACCCTGGTTTAGATTGGTCCAATGCAGAGGCTAACGCGATTTACGGCATCTATGCAGGAATGGTCTATTTCCTAGCTCTTCCAGGCGGTTGGTTAGCAGATAACCTATTGGGCTATCAAAGAGCGGTTTTATTTGGAGCTTTGATCATAATGCTTGGTCACTTCACTTTAGCGATTCCATTAGAACAAACATTTATTCTAGGGCTAATTTTAGTTGCTGCTGGAACAGGTTTACTTAAACCCAACATATCATCGATTGTTGGCCAACTTTATTCTACTAACGACGATAGAAGAGATTCCGGTTTTACGATTTTCTACATGTCTATCAACATCGGAAGCATGCTTGGTTTTGCTGTCTGCGGATGGTTAGGGGAAAAAGTAGGATGGCATTGGGGATTTGGTGCGGCCGGATTTGGAATGCTTCTTGGAGTAATCCAATTTATTTATTTTAGAGGCCAACTTGGAGAAGCCGGTTTGAATCCTAATCCTAATTCTGACGAATATAAAATTAAACTCAGAAATATTTCCTTAGGAATCATTGTGTTAGTTTCCTTAATAGTCCTCTCAGGCCTTCTAGGGTGGTGGTCGGTTGATGCAGTATTTTTCGCCGAAAGATTTAGAGATTTCCTTGTCATCCTTTCAATGGTTTATTTTGCTTACCTTTTCTTTTTTGCCGGACTTAACTCAGCAGAGAAAAGAAACGTCTTGATGCTTCTATTATTGTTCATAGGTGCTGCAGCTTTTTGGTCTGGATTCGATCAATCGGCTGGATCCTTGACTATTTTTACAAGAGACTATGTTGATCTAACCTTTGGATCATTTACTGCACCTGTTAGTTGGACTCAATTCGCTAATCCACTGTTCGTAGTAATGTTCGCTCCGTTTTTTGCTTATATTTGGGTCTTCTTAGGTAAAAGGAATCTGAATCCAAATACACCTGTTAAATTCGCTATAGGTTTAATCTTCATGGCGCTGGGTTTCATTATCATGCTCTTAGCAGTCGAGTACGCTTTAGTTTCATCCCCAGTAGGCGTTCAGTGGTTACTGTTAACTTATTTACTCCATACCTTTGGAGAGTTAGCTTTATCTCCGGTAGGGTTATCAGCTTTTTCCAAATACTCTCCAAAGAGATACTTAGGCCAAATGATGGGATTGTGGTTTCTTGCTTCTTCCCTAGGAGGTGTTTTGGCAGGATTGTTTGGTGGCGAGGCAACGTCAACTGGCTTAGATAGCATGACGCCTATATTTTCAGAGCTAGTTTATTACTACCTTGTTTTAGCGGTGGTTTTAATTGTTTTATCTTTCTTCATTAAAGGCAAGGTTGAAGAGTGAAACTTTTTGTAAACTACCTATTTTTCGCTTCTTTATCTTCAGTGCTAATTTCATGTGGAGGCGGATCGTCAAATTCAAATGAGGTACAAGTAGAAATTAATACACAAGCCAGCACTGATTCAAGCTCTCAAAATACCCAAGCGGATACAGAGAAGGTTATTGAAGAAATTCCCACATTTGAAAATGCTAAATTTGATGAAGCAATATTTAACTAATCGATGAAATTTTTTTTAATACTTTTTTTATCTTTTACTAACTTAGTCTTTCCTCAGTCCACTACGCCTGGAGGTTATGGTCCTTATGATGAGGTAGTTTGTAATCCCGAGCCAATAAATATAAATGCTGGGGATGTCATCTCGGCAGATGTTTTAAATGAAATTTTAACTCGTATAAATAATTTACAAACAGGAGGTATCAATTCTGAACAAGATTTAGTTGGAGATTGGAGTTGCACATCAACTTGCAGACCGGGAGCTTGTGGAGATGGTGGCGGGGTTTTTAATGGATATTGGAAAAATTCTTTAGGTTTATACATTGTTAGTCAGACTATCAATATCACATCGATAGAGGAAGGCAAAAAGGTTAACTTATCTTATCCTCACAATTTAGGACAAAGTTTCCAAGAAACTGGCGCTCAAAGTTGTAATGCGATTGTAAGCAATGGAAAAATATTTGTGAGCGAGCCTTCTGGCGGCGAAACAAATGAATGTTATAACACAGGAAATTATTCAATTGAAATGGTCGCAAACCAATGCTTCAGGATGGGCAACATAAATGACTCAGTTACTAACTGCAAAAGAAATAATATTCCTCCCGCTGCTCCCCTGAATCTGAAAATTTCGATATCAGGTTCCTTTGCCTCTCTTACCTGGCAAAAGGGTGATGATAGACAAACTGCTTATGTATTAAAAAGAAAACAATCTGTGGATGGTACTTATGAAGCCATAGCGAGCATGAATACTGACTCTTATTCAGATAATTCTATTTTATCTGGAAATACATACTGGTACAGAGTCTTTGGCACCAATGAATACGGTGAAGGCACGGGTTCAAACGTTGTTACTATTACTTATTCTGAGTAAAACTTTAAAAAAAGTTATACCAAATTACCGATACTAGAAAACCTAAAAAGCTTAATTGCAAAGACAGCCACCACCTTCTCTTGGGATCAATTCCCTTGAAAATAAAAGTTGTTGCATACGCAATTACATAAAGAGCCAGCCAAGTTAGAAGAAGATTAATGACCATTAATTATTATCGTGAAGGTCTTCGTTTAATTCGTTCACGTTTCGGTTGTCTCGGCATTCAATAGAGCCGGTGATTGAATTTCTAATGAACAAGAGATCGGACTTATGCGCCAATTCCATCGCTTTGACAGTTTCTTTTACTTTTCCGTTTTCTATTACTTGAACTTTTGATGAACCAGTAACATATAGGCCTGATTCAATTGTGCATCGATCCCCAAGAGGAATGCCCAAACCAGAATTTGCACCCAGCAAACAACTTTCTCCAATGGATATGATAACTTCGTTGCCTCCAGATAGAGTTCCAAGAGTAGAGGCACCTCCGCCAATATCTGATTTATCCCCAACTATTACCCCTTGAGCAATTCTGCCTTCAACCATTGCTTCACCCAGGGTTCCTCCATTGAAATTGACCGAGCCTTCATGCATGACTGTTGTTCCTGATCCAAGATAAGCTCCTAATCTGACTCTGCTGGCATCTGCAATCCTTACATCGTTCAATGCAACGTAATCTGTTAAGCACGGAAACTTATCAACTGAATATACTTTTACATATTCGCCTTTACTCCTTTTTTCATTAAGAAATTCTTTTAATTCATTTGAATCTATTGGACCAGCTGAAGTCCATGCTACGGTATGTAATATGCCAAAAATACCGTCTAGATTAGTTTCGTTGGGCTTTACCAAGCGAAGAGAAAGAAGATGTAACTTCAGGTATGCTTCTGGGACTGAAGAGGGCGGCATATCATCAGAAACTTCTACTTTTTCATATCCTTCTTTAATTTCTGCAGAACTTGTAGATATATCATCAGGTGAAAAATACATTTCAATGTATTCACCTTTTTTATTTTTGGTTCCTTTGCCAAAACCAACCCATTTTTGATTCGTCATTTTTTATAAAAGATTACTGATTCTTTTCAATGCCTCTTCTGTGGTTTCAAAATCATACACTAAAGCAATTCTCACGTATTTTTCTCCAGGATTAAAACCATTTACCTCGGTGGATAAATAACTTCCAGGAAGTACAATTAAACCCTCCTTTTCAAGAATTTTTTTTGAAAATGATTGACCGTCTCTTACATCCAGCCAAAGATAGAAAGCACCTTCAGGAATTACATTGCTTACCTTATCTTTAAGCATGTCTGATGCCAGACTAAATTTATCATTGTAAGACTTTCTATTTTCAGCGACAAAATCATAATTCAGCCAAGCTTCAACGCTCGCCTTTTGAATTGGCAATGGAACGCTGACCCCATGAAAAGACCTAAACTTCTTGTAGGCAGAAATGGTTCTTTTACTGGAGCAAGCAAAACCTGATCTAAAGCCAGGTAAATTAGATCTTTTCGATAAGCTATGAAGAGCAACCAATCTATCCGATCTATCTGACGAAGCTTGCAGGATGCTTGGACAGGATTCCTCCGATGTATATAAATCTACATAACACTCATCAGAAACAACATAAAAATCATACTTAACAGCTAAATCTAAAATATCCTTAAGTTTACTAAGAGGTAAGACAGACCCAGTTGGATTGTTTGGGGAGCAGAGAACTAAAATTTGACACATTTGCCAATCCTCACTTTTAAGAGAATCTAAATCAGGCTGAAAATTATCTTCTTCAGGACAATCCAGAAACTTTGCTTCTCCTCCGGCAAGAGTCGTTGCTCCACCGTAAATTTGATAGAAAGGATTAGGCATTACAACATAGGGCTTATCTTTAACATTCTCTTTATTAAAGAGAGCCTGAATAATTGAGAATGTTCCTTCTCTTGTGCCAGCTACAAGACAAACTTCATCCTCAGCAACATTCTTTATACCAAAATGACTTTTCAAATATTGCCGATATGCATCTGATAATTCAGGAACTGCATTCATGGGAGGATAGTTTGAAAAAGAATTTGTTTCTTTGTTCAAAATGTCCAGGACTTTGGAGTCAGCATTTAATTTAGGCTCACCAATGGAAAGATTGATTACATCTTTTGATGGCTTTATGTCTTTAAGAAGAAGATTAAGTTTTTCAAATGGATAAGATCCAATTTTAGACAGTAAATGATTCATAAAGTTTCTTCTGATCTAGCAGTAAGAACTTCGCAGCCATCATCGGTTATTGCCAACGTATGCTCCCACTGGGCTGACAATCTTCCATCAATAGTTTCTACTGTCCAGCCATCATTTTTAGATAATTTGGTTTTATGAGTCCCAAGATTAATCATAGGTTCAATGGTAAAACACATACCTGCTTTTAACTCCATTCCAGTACCAGGATTTCCGTAGTGAAGAATTTGTGGATCTTCATGGAAAACTTTGCCAATACCATGCCCGCAGTAATCTCTGACAACTGAATAGTGATTTTCTTCTGCATGTTTTTGAATCACATATCCTATGTCACCCAGGTTTATTCCCGGCTTGCATATTGCTATGGCCTTATAGAGACATTCTTGAGTAATACTTACCAGCCTTTCTGCATGAGGTTGTTTTTTTCCAACAAAAAACATCTTACTTGTATCTCCGTGGTAACCGTCTTTAATAACAGTTACATCAATATTGATAATATCTCCGTTTTTTAGGACTCTATTGTCATCAGGTATTCCATGACAAACTACTTGATTTATTGAAGTGCAAATAGATTTTGGAAAACCATTGTAATTTAAGGGAGCAGGAATACAGTCAATTTGATTGACAATGTAATCGTGACAGATTCTATCCAACTCTCCTGTAGATATCCCTGGTTGAACGTGTTGTTCAATCATTTCCAAAGTTTGAGCTGCAAGCTTTCCTGCAACCTTCATTTTGGCTATTTCGTCAGAACTTTTAATCATTTTTTGAGATTTTACATCATAAGTCATAGACTTATTAAGTACTCTTCATTATAGTGTCCTTCTAATGCCAGTTGCATTAGAAAACATATAAAACGCGAGACTAAAAATTTAGTACCGCGTTTTTTTTTGCCTAAATGACAGAAAAAAAAGCATATTTATATCTGGATTCCGAAAGATTTTTTGAAGGTTTTTCCGTTGGAAAAAATGGTGATACTTGCGGAGAAATCGTTTTTAATACTTCCATGTCTGGGTATCAGGAAATAATTTCTGATCCATCTTATACCGATCAAATTATTAATTTTACTTACCCTCACATAGGCAATGTAGGAACTAATGATGATGATTTAGAGTCCGATTCAAACGGATGTAATGGGGTCATCATCAGAGACCCGTCAACAATTACAAGCAATTGGAGAAAGCAGGATGATTTATCAAACTTCCTAAAGACAAAAAATATTTCAGGTATTTATGGGATTGATACTAGAAAAGTCACTCGAATAATCAGAAACGAGGGTGCAAAAGTAGGTGCCATCGTTTCCGGCAAAGATCATAAAAAGAAAGCGCTTAAATTAATTGAAGAGTTTGTGCCTTTAGGAGGAAAAGATCTCGCCTCAGTTGTTTCCACAAAAAAAGTATACGAATGGAAAGAATCCTCTTGGAGAAAGGATTTTGATGATAATAATTTAAAAATAGTTGCGATCGATTTTGGAGTAAAGCACAACATTTTACGAATGCTTAAAGATAGAGGATTTCAGGTGATTGTGGTTCCAGCTAAAACAACCGCTGCGAAGATTATGTCGATGAAGCCCGACGGAGTATTTCTGTCTAATGGACCTGGTGATCCTGAACCCTGCAAGTATGCAATTGAATGCATTAAGGAACTTAGGACTAAAAGAATTCCAATGTTCGGCATTTGTTTAGGCCATCAACTTTTAGGATTAGCTTTGGGAATGAAAACTATCAAAATGAAGTTTGGACATCATGGCGCTAATCATCCAGTTAAAGACTTGCATTCAAATAGAGTTTTCATAACCAGCCAAAATCATGGATTTACCATTGATTCGAAATCAATTCCTGAGGATGTAAAAGTTACCCACGTTTCTTTATTTGATGAAACCATTCAAGGAATAGAAACGTCCGATAAAAGATGCTTCAGTTTCCAAGGACATCCCGAAGCCAGTCCCGGTCCGCAAGAAATACAAGAATTATTTGATAAATTTTTAACAGTGGTCAAAAGCAATGCCAAAAAGAAATGATTTAGATTCTATTTTGCTTATTGGAGCTGGTCCAATTGTGATTGGTCAGGCATGTGAATTTGATTACTCTGGCGTGCAAGCATGCAAAGCTCTTCGAGAAGAGGGATATAGAGTGATTTTGGTGAATTCTAATCCTGCAACAATAATGACCGATCCTGAGACTGCTGACTCAACCTATATAGAGCCCATTAATTGGAAGACACTAGAAAAGATAATCGAAAAAGAAAAACCTTCAGCTCTTCTACCGACAATGGGAGGACAAACAGCCTTAAATACTGCTTTAGATCTAGATCAAAAGGGTATTTTGAAAAAACATAATGTCGAGTTGATAGGTGCCACAAAAGAAGCTATCGATAAGGCAGAAGACAGAGAACTGTTTGCAAAATCGATTAAAAAAATAGGTTTAAAGACTCCAAAAGCTGGATTAGCACATAATCTAGAGGAAGCACTAAAAATCCAACAGGAAATTGGTTTCCCTTGCATTCTGCGACCAAATTTCACTCTCGGCGGCATGGGCGGCGGAATAGCTTATAACTCTGAAGAATTCGAATCTATATGTTTGAGAGGTTTGGATTTATCGCCAACTTCTGAGCTATATATAGACCAGTACCTTTCTGGCTGGAAAGAATACGAAATGGAGGTTGTAAGGGATAAAGTGGATAACTGCATAATTATTTGTAGCATAGAAAACTTCGATCCTATGGGAGTGCACACTGGTGACTCCATTACAGTTGCACCTGCACAAACATTAACGGATAAGGAATATCAAGAAATGAGAAATGCTTCTTTTGCCATTCTCAGAGAAATAGGAGTTGAAACCGGCGGCTCAAATGTTCAGTTCGCTATAAATCCAGAAGATGGAGAAATGGTGGTAATTGAGATGAATCCAAGAGTCTCAAGGTCTTCGGCTCTGGCATCGAAAGCAACAGGATTCCCCATAGCTAAAATTGCAGCAAAATTAGCAGTTGGGTTTACCTTGGACGAATTAAATAACGATATCAGTGGAGGAAAAATTCCTGCTTCTTTTGAGCCGACTATCGATTATGTAGTTACTAAAATACCTAGATTTAATTTTGAAAAATTCCCTCAAGCAGATTCCACTCTAACTTCTCAAATGAAATCTGTCGGTGAGGTGATGGCAATAGGCAGTAATTTTGCAGAGTCTTTGCAAAAAGCAATTAGAGGAATGGAGAACGGAAAGACTGGTTTTGACAACATAGAGGAAGAGTTAACAAAGACTAGTTTAAGATCAAAACTAATATCTCCCTCTCCAGAAAGACTTTGGTTCATTGGCGAAGCTTTCAGACAAGGCAGTTCTTTGCATGAAGTGCATGATTTAACCAAAATAGATAAGTGGTTTCTTCAAATCATTGAGGAGATTATTTCTACTGAGAAAAAGATAAATAAAAAGTCTTTGTCTTCTAGAGGCTTCTTTTTGAATCTCAAAAAAATGGGTTTTTCTGATCAGCGTTTAGCGGCTCTTTCAGCTCAGTCAGAAGAAAAAATAAGATCTTTAAGACAAAAACTAAATATTAAACCTGTCTTTAAGAGAGTTGATACATGTGCAGGAGAGTTTGAAACTACCACAGCTTATATGTACTCAACATATCAAGACGAATGTGAATCAAACCCAACTAAAGATAAAAAAGTAGTTGTTCTAGGGGGAGGGCCAAATAGGATCGGTCAGGGCATAGAATTTGATTACTGCTGCGTTCATGCATCAATGGCAATGAAAGAAGAAGGGTATGAAACAATAATGGTTAATTGTAATCCTGAAACTGTTTCAACTGACTACGATACTTCCGATAGATTGTATTTTGAACCAATTACTCTTGAAGATGTTCTTGCAATAATTGAATTAGAAAATCCCTTTGGTGTAATCATTCAATTTGGAGGACAAACTCCATTAAAACTAGCAAAAGAGCTTGAAAAAAATAATGTACCAATTCTTGGAACTTCACCAGATAAAATAGACCTTGCAGAGGACAGAGAAAGGTTTCAACAATTCGTTAATGAAAATAAATTAAAGCAGCCTCCAAATGGGATGGCCTCAAATAAGTCTCAAGCTAAATCTATCGCACATAAAATAGGTTACCCCATAGTTGTAAGACCTTCATATGTCCTTGGCGGAAGAGCCATGGAGATTGTGCATAACGATAATGATTTAGAAAAATATCTGGATGAAGCCATACAAGCTTCTGATTCTAACCCCGTACTTTTGGATAGATTTCTAGATATTGCTACTGAGTTGGATATTGAAGCGATATCCGATGGAAGCCAAGTTGAAATTTATGGAGTTATGCAACACATTGAGCAAGCAGGAATCCATTCAGGCGATTCAGCTTGTTCTCTTCCTCCTTACAGTCTTCCAGACAAAGTGATTAAGATAATCAAGGAACAAGTAAGAGTCATTGCAAAGGAGATGGATATTATAGGATTAATGAACGTTCAAATGGCATATGCCAACGAGGAAATATTTCTCTTAGAAGTTAACCCCAGAGCTTCAAGGACAATACCATTTGTTTCCAAGGCTATTGGACTTCCTTTGGCAAAAATAGCTTCCAAGACAATGATTGGAAAGTCTATTAAGCAACAAAAAATAAAAAATCCTTCAAATTTAAATCATTTCTCGGTTAAAGAAGCAGTACTTCCTTTTGATAGATTCCAAAACGTTGATCCCATTTTAGGTCCAGAAATGAAATCCACTGGAGAGGTAATGGGTATAGGTACATCATTTGCTGAGGCATATGATAAATCTCAAATCTCAGCCGGAACAATTATCCCAGATGGAGGTTCGGTATTTCTTAGCGTTAGAGAGAATGATAAACCCCATCTTAAAGAGCTAGCAACAAGACTAGATCAATTAAACTTATCCATTGTTGCTACTAAAGGAACAGCCAGAGAAATTCAAAACATGGGGATTAAGGCAAGAATAATAAATAAAGTAGCAGAAGGAAGACCCCATGTTGTTGATTTAATTAAAAACAATGAAATTTCTTTGTTAATTAATACGACGGAAGGCAAAGAATCTATCCAAGATTCTTCTTCAATCAGAAGAACTGCTCTAGATAATAAAATTCCATGTACGACAACTTTGCAAGGCGGTTTAGCCATATGCGAAGTATTGGAAAAGAGACTTGATTGGTCTGTCCAAAACATTCAAGATATTCATAAAAGTATTGAATAAAATTGAACAGAGAGCCAATGACAGTCGAAGGAGAAGAAAGCCTTCGAACGGAATTACAGCATCTTATTACAGATGTTAGACCAAACATTACCAAAAAAATTGCCGAAGCAAGAGAATTTGGCGATCTCAAAGAAAATGCCGAATATCATGCCGCCAAAGAACAGCAAGGTCTTACCGAAGCGAGGATAAGAGAAATTGAAGGAAAATTGAGTGCATCTCAAATTATAGACATCAAAAAAATTGAATGCACAGGAAGGGTTATTTTTGGATCTACGGTTTCACTTTTGGATATGCAAAACGATGAAAAAATCAGCTATCAAATTGTAGGTGAGGATGAAGCAAACGTGAAAAATGGAAAAATATCTTATTCTTCCCCTTTGGCAAGATCTCTCATGGGGAAAGAAGAAGGAGAAGCTACAAAATTCGAAAGTCCCTCCGGCATCAAAGAGTATGAGATCCTAGAGGTTTCTCACATCTAAATGTCATATTCAGGAGGCGAGCACTTTAATAAGCTTGCTAAATCTAGGGGATATAGATCGAGAGCAGCCTTTAAGCTTCATCAAATAAATAACAAATTCAATCTTCTCAAAAAAGGTTGCTCTGTGATGGATTTAGGCAGTTCTCCAGGCGGCTGGAGTCAAGTAGCAAAAGAATTAGTAGGCAATTCAGGAAAAGTATTTGCTTTAGATATCATTCCAATGAAACCGATAAATGGGGTTGAATTTATAGAATTTGATTTTAGGGATAAAGATATAAAGAAATATATTAATCTCGATTTTAATGTTGTAATTTCTGATATTGCGCCCAATATAAGTGGTATAGCTATTACAGATAAAGAAAACATGCTTGAACTATTAAATAATGTCGTTGATTTCTGCAACTCCTCTTTGATGAAGGGAGGTTCTTTGATAGCAAAATGTTTTGAAAATTCAAAAAATGATCTAAAAAGATCTTTATTAAACCACTTCAGTAACGTAACTTTTTATAAGCCAGATGCATCAAGAAAAACATCTAAAGAAATTTATGTTATTGCACTAAATAAATTGAAATAAGTTATGTCAGATTTTCTAAGAAATATTTTCCTTTGGTTGGCAATTGCTGGTACTACCTTTTTTGTTATTCAAAGTTTTTCAGGCCCCGCAACTTCTGCTTCGATGAATTATTCTGAGTTTGTATCTCTTGTAAATTCAGATCAAGTTTCATCTGTAGAGTTCAAAGGAGATGGATATACACTTGAAGGCACACTTCAAGATGGCTCTCAATTTAAAACAACTCGTCCTGTCTATGTGCAAGACAATCAATTGATGGATGATCTTTTTGAACACAGAGTTCAAGTATTAGGAGAAGAACCACAACAGGAAAGCATTTGGACTCAATTATTGGTTGCAAGTTTTCCAATTCTAATAATTATTGCAATTTTCATGTTTTTTATGAGGCAGATGCAAGGCGGAATGGGCGGTAGAGGGGGCCCTATGAGCTTTGGTCGAAGTAAAGCTAAACTTCTTGAAGGCGGCAAAGTTAAAACTACATTTGTAGATGTAGCTGGTGTCGAAGAAGCTAAAGAAGAAGTGCAAGAATTAGTTGATTTCCTTAGAGATCCATCAAAATTTCAAAAATTAGGAGGAAAGATTCCTAGAGGAATTTTAATGGTTGGATCGCCAGGAACGGGAAAAACTTTACTAGCTCGTGCTATAGCAGGTGAAGCAAAAGTTCCATTTTTCTCAATATCAGGTTCTGACTTTGTCGAAATGTTTGTTGGAGTTGGTGCTTCTAGAGTAAGAGATATGTTTGAACAAGCAAAAAGACAATCACCTTGCATTGTATTCATAGATGAAATTGATGCTGTTGGAAGGCATCGTGGTGCGGGTCTTGGAGGAGGGCATGATGAAAGAGAACAAACTCTGAATCAATTGCTTGTGGAGATGGATGGTTTTGAAGCCAATGAAGGAATTATTATCATTGCTGCAACAAATAGACCTGATGTTCTTGATCCAGCACTTTTAAGACCTGGTAGATTTGATAGGCAGGTTGTCGTTCCTTTGCCAGATATCAAAGGTAGAGAGCAAATACTAAAAGTACATATAAGAAAAGTTCCAGTAGACAAAGATGTGGATGTATCCTTTATTGCAAGAGGTACTCCAGGATTTTCAGGAGCTGATTTAGCTAACTTGGTCAACGAAGCAGCTTTATTTTCTGCTCGAGCAGGAAAAAAGAAAGTCACCATGGAAGAACTTGAATTGGCTAAAGACAAAGTCATGATGGGTGCGGAAAGAAAGTCCATGGTTATGAGCGAAGCCGATAAAATTAAGACGGCTTATCATGAATCCGGCCATGCAATAGTAGGAAAATTGCTTGAAGAGCATGATCCAGTTTATAAGGTGTCTATCATTCCTCGCGGAAGAGCTTTAGGAGTGACCGTCTTTCTTCCTGAAGAGGATAAATATAGTAACAGCAAACAAGAAATTCTCGACAGAATTTGCGGGTTGTTTGGCGGCAGGATAGCAGAAGAGCTTATTTATGGGGATAAGGGTATTACAACTGGCGCATCCAATGACATTGAAAGAGCTACAGATTTAGCGAGAAACATGGTTACAAAATGGGGTTTATCAACTGCAATAGGGCCAATGAAATACGACGAAGAATCTGACGAACCTTTCCTTGGAAGATCTGCTAGTTCACAACCAAAAGGAATTTCTGATCAAACAGCAGAGAAGATAGATAAAGAGATCAAGAAAATCATTGATGATTGTTACAAAAGAGCAACCAAAATTCTTAAGGATAATATCGATAAACTTCATTTAATGTCTGAGTCCTTGGTCGAGCTGGAAACTCTTGATACATCACAAATTGAGGATATTATGGCAGGGGCTAAACCAAGAAGAGAGTCAGACGACGATTCTGCGCCAAAGAATACAGGTAAAAAAAGTTCTTCAATAGAAGAGCCTGCAAATCAAACTTAAAATGTCATCTATTTCTGGGAGTCTCTTAAAAGAGTCTCCCAGATTAATGGGGGTAATAAATCTAACTACTGACTCATTTTCAGATGGTGGTCACCTATTCTCTGGTAACAAATTAGATTTATCAAAAGCTCTTAGAAAAGTTGAAAAACTTATTAATGAAGGCGCTGATATTCTAGATTTTGGAGCCGAGTCTACAAGGCCAGGATTCACAAAAATTCCTCCACAAATCCAAATTGATAGATTGATCCCGATACTAGAACAAATTAAGGATGAAGATATTATGATTTCTGTTGACTCAAGGGATTATAAAGTCCTTTACGAAGCTTCAAAATTTGGAATGAAATTTATAAACGATGTATCAAAGAATATATCTCAAAAGAAGTTAAAGTTAGCAAAAGAAAAAGAACTTTTCATATGCACAACTCATCATGGAAATAAAACAAAAAAGACATCAAATATTCTTATGGATGTGGATAACTTTTTTCAAGCTAAAGAAAAATCATATCTTTCTAAAGGCATAAATATTAAAAAATGTTTTTTTGACCCCGGATTTGGTTATGGGAAAACATCCCTGGAGAATATATTTATGATGACTAATATAAGTTTTTTAAAAAAAGAAAATAGGAAAATACTTACTGGAACTTCAAGGAAGAAATCTTTTGCAGATTTCTTCAAAGATACCTCAAAAACTAAACTATCAGCTAGCTTACTGAGTGGTATAATTTGTGCTCTAGGCGGGAGCAATATAATAAGAACTCATGAAGTTAAACACCTTCGAGAGGAATTAGAAAAATTAGATATTTATGAGAGATAGAAAACTAATATTTTTTGGTACCGACGGTGTAAGGGGATCTATAGATAATGAAGTTAATCCAGAGTCAGTCCTCAAACTTGGCCATGCTGCAGGAAGACATTTCAAAAAGAGGGGAATTAACACTTTAGTAATCGGAAAAGATACAAGAATTTCCGGATACATGCTGGAGTCTGCTCTTCAAGCTGGAATTATTTCATCTGGAGTAAATGTTAGATTAGTAGGCCCTATGCCAACGCCGGCAATTTCATATCTGGTTTCTACTTTCAAAGGACATGCTGGAGTGGTAATCAGTGCTTCACATAATTCATTTGAAGATAACGGCATTAAATTTTTTGATGAAAATGGAGAAAAGTTATCAATTGAGGATGAAAGAGAAATTGAGAAATTTGCTGAAGAAGCTTATGAATTCGTTCATCCTGAAAACCTTGGCAAGGCAGCAAGGATTAGTGATGCAAAAGGCAGATACATTGAATTTTGTAAGAATACTTTAAGTGATGACATCTCTTTTTCAGGTTTAACTCTTGTTATTGATTCTGCTAATGGCGCCGCCTATGAAGTTGCACCTAAAGTTTTTAAAGAGTTAGGAGCTGAAGTTTATTCGATTGCTGATAGTCCGGATGGTTTAAATATTAATAAAGATTGTGGAAGTACCAACATAGATTTTTTAAAAGATGAAGTTTTAAGCAAAAATGCAGATTTTGGTATTGCTCTTGATGGCGATGGAGATAGATTAATTATTATTGATTCAAATGGTCGAGAATTAGATGGAGACGATATTTTATATGTCATCGCAAAAAATAAATTTGAGTCAAAAATCCATCTTGGAGTTAAAGGGGTAGTTGGTACTCTTATGACAAACAAAGGATTAGAAAAAGCTTTTAATGATGAGGGGATTGAGTTGGTGAGATCAGATGTTGGGGATAAGTATGTTTTACAAAAATTAAATGAACTTAATTGGACTCTTGGAGGAGAGCAGTCTGGGCATATACTTTGCCTAGATAAATCAAATACTGGAGATGGAATAATCGCTGCGATTCAGTTTCTTCAGTCGATTGTAGTTTTAAATAAAACAATACCCGAATTACTTTCAGAGTTTAAAAAATATCCTCAAATTCTTACCAATGTAAAAGTTAAGGATGGAAATAAAGTTTTAAAGAATAAAAAATTGCAGAAAGCTCAAAAAAAATCAGAGGAGTTATTAGAAACTTTTGATGGCAGAGTACTTATAAGAAAATCTGGAACAGAACACAAGATTAGAATAATGGTTGAAAGTAATTCTGAAGAAGCGACTATTGAGCACTCAGCTTTATTAACTGATCTTGTAGAATCAATTTCATGAAGCATTTGATTGCAAATTGGAAAATGAATCTTGTTAATCTGGACGCATGGCTGAAAGATTTTGATCTAAATAATATCTCAGAAGAAATTCAGGTAGTAATTTGCCCCAACTATTTGGATATAAAAGATTTTTATAAAACATCATCAAAAAATCACAAAAAAATTTTAATCGGTGCTCAAAATTTATCTTCAGAGACTGGGGGCGCATTTACTGGTCAAATATCAGGAAAAATGCTTAAAAACATTGGAGTTTCTCACTCAATAGTAGGCCACTCCGAAAGCAGGCTTCAAGGCGAAGACGATGAAACTATTCTAAATAAAGTTCAGACAGCCTTTGATTGTGATCTCATGCCTATTTTATGCATTGGTGAAAATCAGGATGAATATTCCAAAGGCAGAACAGAAAAAAAAATAAAACATCAATTAACTAAAAATTTATTTCCTCTTCAAAACACATCAAATAAAATTTTGATCGCCTACGAGCCTATTTACGCTATTGGTTCTGGAATAGCTGTCCAAAACGAGCATTTACAAGAGGTTTCTCTTCTTATAAAAGATTTAGTTAAAGACAATTTAGGAGCAGATTTGACATTGATTTATGGTGGCAGCGTAACTTCTGAAAGTGCTAAGAATCTTGCCAAAGTAGATGATATCGATGGATTTTTAGTAGGAAATGCTTCTCTTGACCCTAAAGAATTTGCTAATATCGCGCTGAGTTTAGAGTAATGATTCTTTTTTTGATTATATTCCAAGTGATTTCCGCCATATTATTGGTGGGAATAATTTTGTTGCAACACGGTAAAGGAGCGGATATTGGCTCTGCATTTGGTTCCGGTTCTTCAAATCCAATGCTTGGCCCCATTGATTCAACCAATTTATTGACAAAAGTCACTTGGGTTTTAGTAGCAATATTTTTTGTTGTAACTATTTCTATATCAATAGTTCAAAAAAATGAAATAAATAATGAATTTGATTTTCTTATTGATCAAAATAATATTGAACAGATTGAAGAAGAAATCATTCAAGAATTACCAGAATAAGGGCCGAAGTGGTGGAACTGGTAGACACGCTATCTTGAGGGGGTAGTGGACAACTGTCCGTGGAGGTTCGAATCCTCTCTTCGGCACCAATTTACTTGAAAAACAAGCTTTAAAAACCTATACTCGCGCAGTTTAAGAATATTGCGGGGTGGAGCAGTCTGGTAGCTCGTCGGGCTCATAACCCGAAGGTCGTAGGTTCAAATCCTGCCCCCGCTACCATTTTTTGGGCCCTTTATGGGCTTCTTTTATATGTGGTTATGACAAGTACGATAGAAAAGTTAGAAATAAACATTACAAAAGATATTGAATCTTTTGGACTTTCTCTTTGGGGAATTGAATTATCAGGTAATTCAAGATCAAAATTAATAAGAATTTTTATAGATAAAAAAAACGGCGTAGATATAGATGATTGTCAGAAAGTAAGCAATCAAGTAAATGAATTGCTCACCAATATAGAGCTTGTATCATTTGATTATACTTTAGAAGTATCCTCTCCAGGATTGGATAGAAAATTCTTTAAATTAGAGCAATTTCACGAATTTATTGGGCATGAAATTAAAGTTAAATTCTACGATGGAAACAAAAAGGTAACCAAAGTTTCTCTTTTGCTGAATGCTAACGAGGAAGGAATTTTTTTAAAAGAGGAAAACGATCTTTTTATTAATTTTGACAAAATTATAGTTGCAAGACTTGAACCAATTTTCGAGGTATCAAATGAATAATGAAGAAATATTAATGGTTGCAGAATCAGTTTCGAATGAAAAAGATCTACCAAAAGATACTATTTTTGAAGCAATTGAAATTGCTTTGGCTAGCGCTGCTAAGAAAAAATATGCAGATGATGTAGATATACGAGTGGATATAGATCATAAGACAGGAGATTATGAAACTTTTAGATGTTGGGAGGTAGTAGAGGTTGATGATTATGAAACTCCTGAGATGCATATTCTTATCGATAGCGATCATGCGGAGGAAAAAAACCTTTCTCTTGGTGACTTAGTGAAAGAAAAAATTGAAAATGTTGAGTTTGGAAGAATTGCTGCCCAAATTGCCAAACAAGTCATTGTTCAAAAAGTAAGAGATGCTGAGAGACTTGAAACAATAAAAAAATTCAGATCCTCCTTAGGTCTTCTAGTTACAGGGACAGTAAAGAAAGTTACAAGAGAAACAATCATTGTTGATCTCGGTGAAGGAGCTGATGCCATTCTACCTAGGTCAGATTTAATTCAAGGAGAGATATATCGCATCGGTGATAGGGTCAGGGCTATTCTTGAAGAAACCGTTCGTGAAAATAGAGGATCACAATTAACTTTATCTCGAGGGTCAAAAGAGATGCTAGTTGAATTATTTAAGCTTGAGGTTCCTGAGATAGCTGAAGAAGTAGTTCAGATAAGAGCCGTGGCTAGAGAACCTGGAGGAAGATCTAAAATCGCAGTCAAAACAAACGATACAAGAATTGATCCTGTTGGAGCATGTGTGGGAATGAGAGGAGCGAGAGTTCAAGCAGTTTCAAATGAATTAGGTAATGAGAGAATTGATATTATTGTCTGGGAAGATGATCCAGCAAAATTATTAATAAATACTTTGTCTCCAGCTGAAGTTACTTCAATAGTTTTAGATGAAGATGCAGATAAAATGGAAGTTCAGGTCAAAGATGAAAGTTTGGCTCAAGCAATAGGAAGAAATGGTCAAAATATAAGATTATCTTCTGAACTCATTGGATGGGATATCCAGATTAGAGGAGAAAATGAAGATAAAGAATCTTCTGGGTCTGATCAAGCTTCAAATATTCTTGAAAAATACTTAGATATTGATACTTCAACATCAGAAATTTTAATTTCTAATGGTTTTGAATCAGTCAACTCCATTGCAGAAGCTGAAATATCTAAGCTTTGTGAAATAGAGGAGATAACAGAAGAAATTGCTGAAACATTAATTGAAAGAGCCTCTGATGCGCTGATTGAAATTGCTCTTTCAGATATGGAGGAAGCATTTGACTTTAATTCTCTAGAAGATGTTGATCAGGAAATTGCAAAAGTTCTTTCAGATAATTTATCTAGCAAGGATGAGCTAGCTGACCTATCTGTTGATGAATTAGTAGAAATGACCAAAATAGATGAAGAATTAGCTGCAAAAATTATTATGGATGCAAGATCTGATTGGTTTGAGGAATAAAAAATATGGATGTAAGTGATTTAGCAAAAGTCATAGGATACGAAGTAGATTCTTTGTTAGAAGCAATAAATCAAGCGGGCCTATCCCAATCATCTGCCGATGATAATATTTCTAAAGAAGATAGAAAAAAAATTCTCGAACATATTAAGAGTTCAAAGAAAGGATCTAAGAAAACTATTTCTATTGCTAAGAAAACAAAAACTGAGACTAAGAATGATGAAGGTCAAATCTCTATCACTAGGTTTAAATCTGAGAGTCAATCTGATAAAGAAAAAGGTTCATCAGGAGATTTATCTGGAGCAATTGATTTTGAGGCTGCAGAAAAGAGGAGAGTTCAGGCATCTAGTGATAAGAAAGCTCAAGACGAAGAAAGAGAAAAAAGAATAAAAGATTCTTCAACCAAGGTAATTAGGAAGACAAAACAAGAACAAGCAAAACAAAGCAAAGGAAGTTCTTCAGCAAAAAAACCAACAAAAACTCAAAGAAAGGATCTCAAAAGTCCTTCTAAAGATTCAAAGCTGGATAAAAAAGAACAAGAAGGTGAAAAGTTTTTAGAATCCCAGCTTGCATCAGTCCAAAAATTTGAGAAGCCAACTGAATTTGTACAGAAAGAGATATCAATTCCTGAAACTATTTCTGTAGCTGAATTAGCTAAAGAACTTTCCGTGAAATCTTCTGACCTTATTAAAGCTCTTATGAATAATGGAATTATGGCTACAGTGAATCAGTCTCTTGATCAAGAAACCGCAGTTCTTATAACTACCGAGCTGGGTCATGTGGGTAATCTGATACAAGAAAACGAAGCAGAGGAAAAAATGCTTGAGGGATTTGCTCAAGAAGGAGAGCAAATTGGAAGAGATGCCATCGTCTCTGTCCTAGGACATGTTGATCATGGAAAAACTTCACTTCTTGATTACATAAGAAATTCCTCAGTTGCAGATAAAGAAGAGGGAGGCATCACTCAAAGCATAGGTGCTTATCAAGTATCAATTGAGGATAACAATCTCA
Organism: uncultured SAR86 cluster bacterium; assembly: GCA_902578495.1. Classification (GTDB taxonomy): domain Bacteria; phylum Pseudomonadota; class Gammaproteobacteria; order Magnimaribacterales; family AG-339-G14; genus CACNYO01. Next base: position 204,437 of record CACHCY010000001.1, on the reverse strand, counting down.
CGTTTATTGATACACCAGGCCACGCTGCATTCTCAAAAATGAGAGCAAGAGGAGCAAATTCTACAGATATTGTTGTTCTTGTTGTTGCTGCTGATGACGGCGTCCAACCCCAAACAGTTGAAGCCATAAATCATGCCAAAGCTGCTGGCGTGCAAATTGTGGTTGCAATAAATAAAATTGATAAACCAGAGGCTGATGTAGACAAAATAAAAGGGGATTTAGCTAAGGAAGAACTTGTTGCAGAAGATTGGGGCGGTGACATTCAAATGGTTCCTGTATCAGCTCAATCCGGAGAAGGAATCCCTGAATTGTTAGAAACAATTTTCCTAGTAGCAGAAATCATGGACTTAAAGGCATCTTTTGAAGGGCCTGCAACAGGAGTAGTTTTAGAATCTGGAGTAAAAAGAGGCGAAGGTGCAGTTGCAACACTATTAATTCAACAAGGTAGCCTAAATACAGGTGACTTCATTCTTGTAGGCGATCAAACCAGAAAAATTAGGGCTCTAAAAGATTTTAATGATAAACCAATTAAAACTGCAAAACCTTCCTCACCTGTATCTATATCAGGTCTGGAATATCCTCCATCAGCTGGGGATCAGTTTTATGTATTGAAAGATGAAAAAACAGCAAAAAATCTGTCAGAAGAAAGAGCTACAAAAGAGAGAGAAAAAAGACTTTCCAGAATGGGCTCTCTAAATTCTGAAAATATATTTGCAAATGCTGATGGGACTAAACCTTCAATAAATCTTATTCTTAAATCTGATTCTAATGGAACATTAGAAGCTCTATCTGGTTCAGTTCTCAATATGAAAATAGATGAGGTTAATTTAAAGATCGTTCTCGATGGAGTAGGCTCTATTACCGAAAATGATGTCAACTTAGCAATTGCATCAGAGGCAACTATTTTTGGTTACAACGTGAGAGCCGATACCACTGCACTCAATTTAGCAGAAAGCGAAGGAATAGAAATAAAGTATTTCGGCATAATTTACGATTTATTGGATTCAATTAAAGCTTTGATAGAAGGTTCTTTAGAACCAGAAATAAAAGAAAGACAATTAGGCATCGCAGAAGTTAAAGAATTATTCAAATCACCCAAATTCGGTCTTATTGCAGGCTCAATGGTTACTGATGGAAGCATTATGGCAAATAAACTCGTAAGAGTCCTCAGAGATAATATTGTAATTCATGAAGGAAAATTAGACTCACTAAGGAGATTCAAAGATGAGGCTTCAGAAGTCAAAAGCGGTACAGAATGTGGGATAGGGATTACTAATTATACCGATGCAAAAGTTGGCGATGTCATTGAAGTATATGAAAGAGAAGAAATAGCCAGAAAACTTGAATCTTGACAAATAAATACTCATTTAAGAGGTCTGATAGGATCGCAGATCTCATATTCAGGGAAATATCTAATCTAGTTCAAACGCAGGTAAAAGATCCCCGACTAGAAAATACTGTCATTACTAAAGTAGAAATGTCTGAGAATATGAAGATAGCCAAAATCTTCTACAGAAATTTGATATCTTCTTCCGATCAAGCAGACTTAGAAAAAGGTTTTAAAAATGCATCAGGCTTCTTAAGATCAAGTCTGGCAAGAAATTTATCTTTGAAAAGAGTTCCAAGTCTGATTTTTATTTATGACGAGCTAAGCATTTATGATTAATGGCGTACTTCAAATTGATAAGCCAAAAGCTGAGTCGTCTGCTTCTCATATAAGAAGACTTTCTAAATTAGAACCAAAACTAAAAATTGGACATTGTGGAACTCTTGATCCAATGGCTACTGGAATATTGGTAGTTTGCCTCAATCAAATGACCAGATTTGCTTCATATCTGAGCTTGTCTGAAAAAACTTATGAAGCATGCATATATTTTGGAAAAAAGACTAGCACTGGTGACTCTGAGGGAGAAATAATCGATTCAAAAGAATTTTCATTTTTAGATTTCTCTTCAAAAGACGTAGAAAACACAATTCAAAAATTCCTGGGCAAATCTAAACAAAAACCTCCAGCATTTTCAGCCTTGAAACACAAAGGAAAATCTCTTTATGAATACGCAAGAAAAGGCATAAAAATAGATAAAGATGAAAGAGAAATTTTCATATCTTCAATAAAACTTTTATCCATAATGGAAAATGAAATTAATATTGAAGTCTCTTGTAGTTCTGGAACTTACATCAGATCCTTAGCACAAGATATCGGTGAACTATTTAATTGTCCTGCTTATTTGAAAGATCTTAGAAGAACCAGATCTGGGAATTTCTATCTGAAAAATGCAATCAAGCTCCCTGAAGACCGTTTACCTATCGATAAAATAATTTCACCAAATGATGCACTAAATTGCTTTAATGAGATACAATGCGCGCCAGATATAGTAGATAAATTAAGAAACGGCCAATTCGTCGAATCTAACTTGAAATACGATTCTTCGACTATTTTAAGGCTAAGGGATTCCAAAAGGGGATTCATTGGATTGGTAGAATATAACGAAGGTTTACTTAAACCAAAACGATTCCTAGAAAATTTTCTATCTTTATCTTAAAAACTAGGAGGACTCATTGAGTTTAAAAACAGAACAGAAAAATGAAATTGTAAGTAGATTTGCCGTGGCGGATGGAGACACTGGTTCACCTCAGGTTCAAATAGCTTTATTAACTGCGAATATTGAATCGTTACAAAAGCATTTTAAAGATCATGCAAAGGATCATCATTCCCGTCAGGGACTCATAAGAATGGTGAATTCTAGGAGAAAGTTATTAGATTATCTCAAAGTAAAAGATTCTGAGGCTTATTCTTCTGTTCTAGAAGCACTGAATCTAAGAAAGTAACTTAGATTCAGATTTATAAAGGAAATTAAATGTTTGAAGAAACTTATGCGTCAGTTACAACAAATGTAGCTGGTAGAGAAATAAAATTAGAAACAGGAAAAATAGCACGACAAGCCACAGCATCTATTATTGCGTCTTCTGGCGATAATCAAGTTCTTGTAACTGTCGTTGCTGGAAGAGAGCCAGAAGGGCAATCTTTTTTTCCACTAACAGTAAATTACACAGAAAAATATTATGCCGCAGGAAAGATTCCAGGCAGTTTCTTTCGAAGAGAGGGCAGGCCAACCGAAAAAGAAACACTCGTCTCAAGGCTTATTGATAGACCTTTGAGGCCTTTGTTTCCGAAGGGTTATTTTCAAGAAGTCCAGGTAATATGCACAGTTTTATCTGCTGATAAGAATGAAAGTCCGGAGATTATTTCTCTCATTGGAGCATCTGCTGCTTTAGCGATATCCGGTCTTCCTTTCGAGGGTCCAATTTCTGCTGCAAGAGTCGGATTTGTTGATGGATCATATGTGCTCAATCCTGATAATGAATCTCAAGAAAAATCAATGTTGGATATGGTTGTTGCTGGAACAAAAGATGCTATTTTAATGGTTGAATCTGAGGCAAAAGAACTTTCAGAAGATCAAATGCTCGGAGCTGTTTTATTTGCTCATCAAGAAATGCAAAAAACTATTTCTTTAATTGAAGAACTTGCATCCAAAACCTCTATCCCTGAAATTGAATATTCTATAAGAGAAGATAATTCTGAATTAAAAGAAAAAATTATAAATATCGTAAAAGATGACTTAGTGAATGCTTATTCTATTCCAGAAAAAGCTAAACGACAGGAATCACTTTCTATTGCTCGAGATAAGATGAAAGAGAGCTTAAATGATGAAGATTTAGAAGACGAAAATGTTATTTCTGGATACTTCAAATCAATAGAATCAGAAATAGTGAGATCAAGACTTCTTAACGGAGACTCAAGAATAGACGGAAGAGATCTTGAAACAGTAAGACCAATAGATATAGAAGTTGGCTTTCTAAATAAATCTCACGGTTCTTGTTTATTTACTAGAGGAGAGACTCAATCTATTGGTGTAGCGACACTTGGTGGGTCCAGGGATGCTCAATTAATTGATGCCTTAGAGGGCACAACAAATGATCCATTTATGCTTCATTATAACTTTCCTCCTTATTCGGTTGGCGAGGCTGGTTTTATAGGAGCGCCAAAAAGAAGAGAAATTGGTCATGGAAAATTAGCCCGTAGGGCTTTGGAAGCAGTTTTGCCATCTCAAGAAGAATTTCCTTACACAATAAGAGTTGTATCTGAAATAACTGAGTCTAATGGTTCTAGTTCCATGGCAACAGTTTGCTCTTCAAGTTTATCATTGATGGATGCAGGAATTCCGATTAAGAAAGCTGTGGCAGGAGTAGCCATGGGACTTGTACTCGAGGGGGATAATTTCTGCGTCATAACTGATATTTTAGGAGATGAAGATCATCTGGGGGATATGGATTTTAAAGTAGCAGGAACTTCTGATGGAGTCACTGCGCTTCAAATGGATATTAAAGTTAAAGGAATATCAGAAGAAATAATGGAGGTAGCTCTTGAGAAAGCTCAAACAGCAAGAACTCATATCCTCGAAAAAATGAACTCAGTATTAGACTCTCCAAGAAAAGAACTTTCACCAAATGCACCTCAAGCCGTAAATATGACTATTGCAAAAGATAAAATTAGAGAAGTGATTGGAAAGGGTGGTTCGGTTATTAAAAGTATTACCGAAAAATCTGGTTCAAATGTCGATATTAATGATAATGGAGAGATTAAAATATTTGGCGATTCACCTGAATCTAGACAAACAGCCGTAGATCTCATTAATCAAATTGTAGCTGATCCTGAAGTGGGTCAGATTTATACCGGAACCGTAGTTAAAATTGTCGAGTTCGGAGCTTTTGTTTCAATAGATGGCGGCAAAGAAGGTCTAGTTCATGTCTCAGAAATCATGGAAGAAAGGGTTGAGAAAGTTTCTGACTACCTTGTTGAAGGAGAAGAAGTCGATGTTAAAGTCATTGGTATTGATGACAGAGGCAGGGTAAAACTCAGCATCAAAGCAGTAAATTCACCTGAACAAACTACCGAAGAATAAATCTGGTGGCTATGGGTAGACTTGAACTACCGACCTCTGCGTTATGAGTGCAGCGCTCTAACCAGCTGAGCTACATAGCCAAAGAAAGAGAATTCTCTTAGTCTGATCATTAAAAGTCAAGCAACAAGCTAGACATTGAATCTGAAGAGAACTACGTCTCCATCTTTAATGATGTATTCAGAACCCTCGGATCTTAATTTTCCAGCCTCTTTAGCTCCTAACTCACCATTAAACTCAATATAGTCTTCATAGGAAATAGTTTCAGCTCTTATAAAACCTTTTTCAAAGTCTGTATGAATTGTTCCTGCAGCTTGAGGAGCAAGACATCCTTTTTTTATTTCCCAAGCTCTAACTTCTTTTTTCCCGGCTGTAAAAAAAGTTTGAAGACCTAAACTATTAAACGCTGCCCTGATCATGATGTTTAATCCAGGTTCTTCCAGACCTATATCTCTCAGAAGATCATCTTTGTCATCTCCAAGTTCAGCTATTTCAGCTTCTAGCTGATTGCATAGACCAATGACTTGAGAATTATTTTCAGAGGCAAATTCTTTAACGGATGAATAAAATTCATTTTCTTCAAGGCTATCATCTATGTTTGCAACATAAATAACAGGTTTGATTGAAATAAGATTTAAGCCTTTAAGTTCAGCTAAATCGTTATTTTCAAAGTTTATATTTCTTAAATTTTCTTCTTTGTTTAGAAATTCCAATGTTTTTTCATAAACTTCTAAGGTAAAGAGAAGCTTTTTGTCGCCACTTTTTGCTTTCCTCTTAACATTTTCGATGGCGTTCTCAAGAACTTCCATGTCAGCAAGGATTAGTTCTAGTTCAATAGTTTTTATATCATCTAGAGGAGATATTTTATCTTTGACATGAATTATGCTTTCATCTTCAAAGCATCTAACCACGTGAATTATCGCATCTGTTTCTCTGATATTGGCAAGAAACTTATTACCTAAACCCTCTCCTTTGGAAGCTCCCTCAACAAGACCGGCTATATCAACAAACTCAACAGTAGATTGAATTATTTCTTCAGGATCAACAATTTCAGCTATTTTGTTCAGTCTGCTGTCAGGTAGATTTACTATTCCAACATTAGGATCAATTGTGCAGAATGGAAAATTTTCAGCTTGTATGCCGGATGATGTTAATGCATTAAATAAAGTAGATTTTCCTACGTTAGGCAATCCAACAATCCCACATTTAAGTCCCATTATTTTTTTGAATGTAATTGCGTCAAAGCTTTTTCCCAATCATCAAAGGCAACAAGTTCAAAAACTTCCAAAGCATTATGCATCGCCAAAAGTTTATTTTTTCTTTCGCTTGAAGATCCTTTTTTTACGACAAAGGAATTCACTTTATTTGTGTCGCCTGGATGACCTATACCAATTCTTAGCCTCTTAAAATCTTTTTTACCAGATAAGCTTTGCATAATATCTTTTAAACCATTGTGACCTCCATCTCCTCCAGAGAATTTTAATTTTGATACTCCAGGAGGAAGATCAAGATCATCATGAACAACAAGAAGATTTTTTAATTTTATATTTTCCCCTTTTATAGTTGGAGCGACGCTTTTCCCGCTTTGATTCATAAACAGGGTAGGGATAGAAAGTATGACTTCCATATCCTTCAATAGAAATTTTCCTATAGAAGCTTTATATTTTTTCTTTTCTGTTAACTCAACATCATACTTTTCACAAAGCATATGAACGAAATCAGTTCCAGCATTATGTCTTGTATTAGCATACCTTGAGCCAGGATTTCCTAACCCAACCACTAAAAAGGTTTCCATAAATTAGTTGTCGTTAGATTCTTCTTCTTGAGATTCGTCTGTTTGAGATGAATCGGCAGAAGCTTCAGCATCGTCTGTAACTTCTTCACCATCTTCTCCAATCACAGGCTCATCATCAATTTCAAGAGAAGCCCTCGTAACAGCACAAGAGAGAACAGGTTGATCTTGGAGATCATTCAATACGCTAGTCAGTTCGACACCTTCGGGTAAGGAAATTTCTGACATCATCACAGATTGATTCAATTCTATGTTTTGAGTGTCGATTTCAATAAATTCTGGAAGAGAGGCTGCAGAGCATAAAACTTCTACTTCGTTTCTGAGGTGAGAAATCATACCGCCTTCTTGTTTGACGCCAATACAAATATCCTCATTGATAAATTTTAACGGGACATTAACAGTCACTTTGGTATCTTTTGAAACAACAAGGAAGTCAACGTGTGAAGGTCTATCATTCCTCGGGTTTCTTTGAATATCTTTCAATAGAACCTCGAAAGGAGATCCATCAATATTCAAATCGATAACTTGGGAAAAAATACTTGGGTTTTCAAGGATTTTCTTAAGATCTTTCTCCAAGAGTTTAATATTTGAAGATTTTTCTTCTCCGTATATAACCCCGGGGACTATTTCAGAAGATCTTAAGCTTCTTGAATTTGCCTTACCTGTTTCTTGTCTGGATTCACCAGATATAGTTATTTTTTCACTCATTTTTTATAAAAACATTTCACTGATTGATTCTTCTCTATTCACTCTTGTTATAGCGCCTGCTAATGTTGAATCCATAGAGACAATCATTATTTTCTTACAATTTTCAGCCTCTTTTGAGAGCGGAATTGTATCAGTTACTATCAATGAGTCTAGTTTTGATTTAGATATTTTTTTAATTGCAGAGCCAGAAAGAACTGGGTGAGAAATATAAGCATAAACTTCATGAGCACCTTCTTTTTTCAATGCATCAGCAGCGTTGCACAGAGTTCCCGCTGTATCAATTATGTCATCTATAATAATGCATGTTTTGTTCTTAACGTCCCCAATAACATTCATGACTTCAGATTCATTCGCTTTTTCTCTTCTTTTATCAATGATAGCTAAATCAGTGTCCCCCATATATTTTGCTAGTGCTCTTGCTCTTACAACGCCTCCTACATCAGGAGAAACTACAATTTGGTTGGGATATTTTGATCTATTTATATGATTTAAGAATGCTTTTGTAACATAGATATTATCCACAGGTATATTGAAGAAACCCTGTATTTGGTCTGAGTGCAAATCCAGAGTCATGATTCTATTTGCGCCAGCAATTTGAAGAATTTCAGCAACTAGTTTTGCTGAAATAGGCACTCTTTCAGATCTAACTCTTCGATCCTGTCTGGCATAACCAAAATAGGGAATCACTGCAGTAATTCTGGATGCAGATGCTCTCCTTAAAGCATCTATCATAATTGATAACTCCATAAGATTTTCATTTGCAGGAGAACAAGTTGATTGGACTATGAACACATCCTTTCCTCTGACATTAACGTTTATCCTTACATCTGACTCGCCGTCGCTGAATCTCTCTACTTCAGCTTTTCCTAGATTTTTACCAAGTTTTTTAGCAATCTTTCCAGCTAATACATTGTTAGCATTACCTGAAAATAAAATAAGATTTTTAGCAGGCTTTAACATTTTATCTGGCTGGGGTGGTAGGATTCGAACCTACGCATGGCGGCATCAAAAGCCGCTGCCTTACCGCTTGGCCACACCCCATTATTTATTAAGTTCATCATATATCGGAGACTTATCTAAACTTCTTGTTACAAAAAACTTACAGTTAGTCGGAACTTTCGTTGCAATTGTATACGCCTCTTCTGAAGAATTAAAATTTAAATACATTGAAGAGCCGGTTCCAGATAATTCTACAGTTCCATATTGAGACATGAGGTTAAAAATTTCATTTATTTCTGGATATACTTTTCTTGCAAAGTACTCAAAATCATTTTTTAAATGCTTTGGAAAATCTGTTTTATTTTCTTCATAAAACTTGAATGCATCAGCCGTGGATACTTTTATATCTGGATAGATAATCAAATAATAATTTGCCTCTCTTTCAATAGTTTCAAGTAATTCGCCTCTCCCTTTAGCAATAGAATTTCTTCCTTTTATGAAAAAAGGAACATCGCTTCCTAGACTAAGTCCAATTTTTAATAACTTATTGTCCGTTAGATTTAATTTAAAAAGTCTATTAAGAACGATCAATGCAGAAGCACAATTTGAACTTCCGCCTCCTAAGCCTGCACCTATTGGTATATTTTTTTGTACTTTAAAAGAGAATTCAGATTTTTCATTACATAAGCTTTTCATCAAAAAATAAGCTTTTGTAATTAGATTATCTTCAGTTTCAATCTCATCATTATTAATATTAAGTTGGAAATTTTTACTTTCTTTTATTTCAAGATAATCATACAAAGATATTAATCTGAACTCGGTTTCAAGATCATGATATCCGTCAGGTCTCTTTGAATTTATTTTCAAGCCAATGTTTAACTTCGCTGGACAGGAAACTTTCATTTATTTATCTGAATCTGAAGTTTATAAAATGGATTAGTTGCAACTAATTTATCCGCATCTTCTTGACCATCAGATATTTTTTCAACAAGGATAGAATCTTCTATTATTTTTAGAAGTTTGCAATTTCCAGATAAGCAATCTCTGTAGTACCAATCTACAACTGCATAAAGTGTATAAATTAAATTATCATTCCTTTGAATTATTTCTTCTGCTTTGTTTCTGAAAGAATTATTGACTAGTAATTGATATGTATCTTTGTTTTTGAACACAAGGCTGAATTTTGGATAGAACCTACTACTTTTAAAATTTATTGTTATTTTTTCTTTTTGTTTTAAAAAACTGACTTTTCCGTTAAGGAAAGATTCACTTGTTCTAAATGAAAAACTTGCAGTTAAAAAATTTCTATCATTTTTTGAAGTAATTAATTCATCTTTAACAGTTGCACAAGACGAAAGATAGGATACTAAAATAAAAATAAGTAGAATTGACCTCAGGATTGAATTTTTATTCATCTTTTTAAAATTTTATAAATGTTAGATTCAATAAAAACAAGATTAACTGAGATTAAAGATAATTTCTCTGATATTCAGACTAAATTGAGCATGCCAGATGTAATCAATGATCAAAAGCAGTATGCCTCTTTATCAAAAGAATATTCTAATTTAAAACCTATTGTAGAAAAATTCGAAGAATACATTCAGTGTGAAAGCAATATTTCAAGTGCTGAAGAAGTCCTTAATGAGTCTGATATAGATTTAGCGGAGTTAGCAAAAGAGGAAATTAAAGAGAATAACGAAAGAATATCTGAGATTGAAATAGAGCTGAAGAATCTTCTTATACCTGTCGATGAGAATGATGATAAGAATGTTTTTGTTGAAGTTAGAGCCGGAACCGGTGGTGATGAGGCGGCACTTTTTGTTGGAGATCTTTATAGAATGTATCTAAGGCTGGCAGAAAGAAATAGATGGAAAAGTGAACTTATTTCATCAAGAGAAAGCGAGCAAGGTGGATTTAAAGAAGTAGTAATTAAAATCTCTGGAGAGAATGTTTATAAAAAATTAAAGTTTGAGTCTGGGATACATCGCGTTCAAAGAGTTCCTTCAACTGAATCACAAGGAAGAATTCATACCTCAGCATGCTCGGTAGCTATTCTTGCAGAAATAGAAGATGTTGAAGAAGTTGAGATAGATAAATCTGAAATCAGAACTGACACTTTTCGTGCCTCTGGTGCAGGAGGACAGCATGTTAATAAGACAGATTCAGCGGTGAGGTTAACTCACATTCCGACCGGAATAGTCGTTGAGTGCCAGGATGATAGGTCTCAACATAAGAATAAAGCAAAGGCACTTACTTTGCTCGGTGCAAAGCTCAAAGCAATGGCAGAAGAAGAACTATCTAAAGAGCAAGCTGAAAAAAGAAAAAATATGGTTGGGTCAGGAGATCGATCTGAGAAAATTAGGACTTACAATTTTCCTCAAAGTAGAATCACTGACCATAGAATTGAATTTTCAGTTCATAATCTGGATGGTTTCTTAGATGGTGAAATGGAAATCATGATTTCAACGTTATTAGAAGAAAATCAGGCTAGATTATTATCAAACCTTGAAAAAACACTCTCGTGACAAATCTCCGAAAGTTATTTTCAATTTCTAACCTGCCAACATTAGATAAGGAACTAATTTTGTGCCACATCCTTAAAATTGAAAGAGTTGATCTTTATAAAAAAATCGATATTGAAATTCAAGATACAACAAATAAAGCCTTCATCCATCTTGTAAAGAAGAGAGAAGAAGGGTTCCCTTTGGCATACATAACAGGAATAAAACCTTTTTGGGATGATGAATTTCAGGTTAATCAAAGTACGTTAATCCCTAGACCAGAGTCAGAATTATTAGTGGAAACAGCCATCTCTATTGATTTAGAGAATTGTTCACTTCTTGAGCTTGGAACAGGATCAGGAGCTATAGGTATGTCTATAGCCAAAGAAAAGCCTTTTTGGACTTGCACCTTTACAGATAAAAGTTTTGAAGCTCTTTCTGTTGCGAGAGAAAACATGAAAGCTCTAAATCTAAAAAATTCTGTTCTAATTCAGCATGATTGGGATAAAAGATGGCTTTTTGAGCCGATGGATTTGATAATTTCTAATCCACCATATATTTATCGCAATGATTTAGATGGAGGTGAGGATGGAATTTGGTTTGAGCCACCGTCTGCACTTTTTTCAGAGAAAAAGGGATTGGCTGACATTAGTACAATCATAAAAAATAGTGTTACTTTTTTGAAAGAAAATGGGAAGTTGCTTTTAGAGCATGGATTTGATCAGAAGGATCCTATCAATAAGATGGCAAATCAAAATGACTATAGTGATGTTTCTTTTTTAAAAGATTTTAATAGAAAATGGAGAGTAGCGTGCCTAACCAAGTGAACTTTAGTGAAAAAGAGATGATGAAATACAGTAGAAACATCATGCTTGCAGATATAGGGGTAGAGGGACAAAGGCTACTAAAAAATTCTACTGTCACGATTATTGGAGTTGGTGGTTTGGGATGCGCCTGCTCGCAGTATTTAGTTGCAAGCGGAATTGGCAACTTAAACCTCTTTGATCCTGACCAAGTTGATCTAAGCAACTTACAAAGACAAATTTTATTCCGCGAAGAGGACTTGAATGCTTTCAAAGTCGATGCTGCAGTTACATCTTTATTGAGGCTTAATCCTGATGTGAATATAAAAAAATTCAGACAAAGTTTTAAAAAAAATAATGTTCCTGATGAAATAACAAAGAGCGAAATTGTTATAGATTGTTCTGATAATTTTGAAACCAGAAGGTATACAAATAAATACTGTTATAAAAATAAAATATCCTTAATTTCTGGTTCATGCATTCAGTGGAAAGGGCAGTTTATGAAATTTGATTTTCAAAAGGATAGTGCATGTTATGAATGCTTATTTGAAGATACATCTTCTGAAGACTTAAGCTGTACAGAATCAGCAATATTTTCTCCAATAGTAGGAATAATTGGGTCAATGTTAGCTTCAGAATCAATAAAAACTATTACTAAGATATCCAAGAACTGCCAAATTTTCCAAGATTATGATTTTAAAGATAATTTAAGTAGGGAAATTTCTTTTAAAAAAAATAACCTATGTAAAATTTGTGGTGATTGTTAATGATGAAAATCAGAGGATTTATAGAAGGTTTCTATAATAGAAAGCCAAAAAAAAATGATTATGGTTTTAAGAATAGTAATATTACCCATTACATTTATGCGCCAAAAGAAGATGCTTACATCAGGCAAAAATGGCGAATTGAAGATAAATCTCTTGAAGCACGAAGCATTCCAAAAAATATAGCTCAAGTATATACATTATCTCCAGGAGCAGACTTTAATAGAAAATCTAAGAAGGATTTAAACCTTCTGCTGTCAAAGTTTAATTTTGCCATTGATAAAGGATTTTCCGAGGCGGGTTTATTATTTGATGATATTGATATAAATAATATTGGAATAGAATCTGATGACAAGGATTTAGGTAAATTTCACGGCGAATTAATTTCAGAGGTAACTACTAAGTTGGGCCTTAGTAATGGATGGTTTTGTCCATCAATTTATTGCCAAAGCTTTTCTAAAAAAGGAATTCAAAATGATAAGTATCTCGAAGGAGTATCAGAAACCATAAATAATGATTTATTTTTTCTTTGGACGGGTCCAAAAGTAATTAGTGATTTTATTTCTCAAGATCACCTCAAAGAGTTAGGCCAAGTAATAAAGAATCCTGTGGTTATTTGGGATAATTTTTATGCAAACGATTATTGTCCCACAAGGCTTTTTTTAGGTGACATTACGGGTAGGGATTTTTTTAGAGGTAATCCTTATGGACACGCTATTAATGGCACTGGCCTAATAAACACTGATGAATTTTTAATAAGCAAGGTTTTTGATAAGAAAAAAAAGATAAATTTACCCAGTGAACTACTGCCTTTGTTTGATAGTCCTTTCAAAAATCTCAATAAATCTGAAATCAATAAAATGATTAGAAGTTCAAAAGATATTAAGAAAGCAATTTTTGAGACTACAGATGATAATTTGTTTTTGGAATGGAAACCTTATTTAGTGCAAGCCTTAAATGATATAGAACTAATAAAAAATTTTAAATCTAAGCAGACTATTGAAACTTACTTACATCGAAGATATTCTCCATTAGTTAGTCAGACTTTTAATAAATATTAATCATAAAGAGGTAATTATGCTGGGTAATATGATGACTGAACCTTTGCTCATCTCAGGAATCCTTGAGCATGCAATTCAAAATAATTCTAAAACTGAAATAGTAAGCAAGAGAGTTGAAGGAGACATTCATAGATATTCTATTTTAGATGCTGCAAAAAGATCAAAGCAGCTTGCCAATGCCTTAGTTAACTTAGGAGTTAAAGAAGGCGATGTTCTCGGCACAATGGCTGTCAATGGCTACCGACATTTTGAACTTTATTTTGGAATCTCTGGAATTGGAGCAGTATTGCATACTTTAAACCCTAGACTTTTTCCAGAGCAGATAGATTTCATAGTTAATCATGCTGAAGATAAGTATCTTTTTATTGATCTTCCTTTTATACCAATAATTGAGGCAGTTTCTAAAAATTTGAAAAATGTGAAAGGCTTTATTGTTTTATGTGACAAAGAAAACCTTCCCAAAGATTCAAAGTTAGAAAATTTGATGTGTTACGAAGAGTTAATTAAAGAAGAAAGTGAAGAATTTGATTGGCCAACTTTTGATGAAAACACAGCATCTTCCTTATGTTATACATCTGGCACAACAGGAAATCCAAAAGGTGTTCTATATTCTCATAGGTCTACAATACTTCATGCATGGTACTCAAGCGCAGGAAATGCAATGAATTTAACTTCAAAAAGTGTTGTCCTCCCAGTAGTTCCAATGTTTCATGTTAATGCTTGGGGAGTTCCTTATGCAGCTAGTATGCTTGGGTGTAAATTGGTATTCCCTGGTCCTTTCACTGATGGAGAGTCTATTTACAACTTGATTAACGATGAGGGAGTGAATAATTTACTAGGTGTTCCCACAGTATGGCTCGGGTTACTTAATTATTTAGATGAAAAGAAAATTACTCTAAAAAATGTAAATTCAGTATTGGTAGGTGGATCTGCTGCTCCCAAGTCGATGATAAAAGACTTTCAAGAAAAACATAACGTTTTCCTTTTGCATGGGTGGGGAATGACTGAAATGAGTCCTTTAGGAACATTAAATCAAGATACAGCAGAGATGGATTTAATGGAGTTAGAAGATCGTTATGAGCTTCAAACCAGTCAAGGAAGAGCAATATATGGATGCCAAATTAAAATTGTTAATGACGAAGGAGATACTTTGCCTAACGATGGGAAAACTTTTGGCAGGTTAATGGTTAAAGGACCAGCAATAATTGAAAGATATTATAAGTCATTAGAAAGCGCTTTAGAAAATGGTTGGTTTGATACTGGTGATGTATCAACTATTTCGCCAGATGGATATATGAGGATAGTAGATAGGAGTAAGGATGTAATCAAGTCTGGAGGTGAGTGGATAAGTTCTATTGACCTAGAAAATACTGCCCTTGGATGCCCCGGAGTTTTAGAAGCTTGTGTCGTTGGAGTTGCTCATGAAAAATGGGATGAGAGACCTCTACTGTTTGTAGTTAAAAATTCTGATGAATGTACAAAAGAATCTGTTTTAGAGTATCTTTCTGATAAAGTTGCAAAGTGGTGGTTGCCTGATGATGTGATCTTCATTGATGAGTTACCTCACGGTGCAACCGGAAAACTATTAAAAACAGGTTTAAGAGAAGATTATAAAAATCATTTAATTACATAAGGAGATTGAAATGGCGGGATTAGTACCAGCAGATACTTTAAAAGATTACATAGGAAAATATATGGGTACATCAGATTGGTTGGAAATTGATCAAGAAAGAATAAATCAATTTGCTGATGTAACGTTAGATCATCAATTCATTCATGTCGATGAAGAAAAGGCAACACCACTATTCGGTTCCACCATTGCTCATGGTTTTCTCTCATTATCATTGATGGCTGGAATGCCTGCTCCTCAAGTAGCTCCAGAGAACATGAAAATGGCTTTTAATTATGGTTTAGATAAGGTTAGATTTCTTACGCCTGTAAATGTTGGTTCAAAGGTTCGAACAAAAGCTACTTTGTTATCGGTAGATGATAAAGGGGATGGAAGATATCTAGTTAAAAATGAAATAAAAATGGAAATTGAGGGGCAAGAAAAGCCAGCATATGTAGCTGAAGCACTCACTATGTATGTAACTTAGACTAATTTCTTTTTTAGAATCTCATTTACTAGCTTAGGATTGGCCTTGCCTTTGGATTCTTTCATTGCCTGGCCCACAAAAAATCCGAATAAACGATCTTTTCCAGAAAGATACTGTTCTTTTTGATCAGGGTTATTACTTATAACTTTTTCTATTATCTCTTCAATCTCGTTGTCGTCTGATATTTGTTCCAAACCCAGGTCTTGAATGCTTTTGGAAACTGATAAATCTGGATTTTCCCATATGTTTTCCAGAACCTTTTTCGTAGCTTGTCCAGAGATTTTTTCTTCTTTAAGATAAGTAAGTAGTTCAGCAAATTTGACTGCATCAACTTTTGAGTTTTTAGCTTCTACGTCAAATTTATTTAATATGGCTGAAAAGTCTCCTAATATCCAATTGACTACAAGCTTCGGATCATCAATATTAACCAAGGTTTTTTCAAAGAAATCTGCAAGTCCTAGATCATATGTAAGATTCCTCGCATCATATTCTGATAGACCTAATTCATTTATAAACCTTTCTTTTTTTTCATCAGGTAGTTCTGGCAGTTCATTTTTGATCCTCTGGATTTGATCAGATGTAATTTGAATAGGAATTATGTCTGGTTCAGGAAAATATCTATAGTCGTTAGCTTCCTCTTTCGATCTCATTGATCTAGTAGTATTATTTGTAGCATCATACAGCCTAGTTTCCTGAACAATTTCTTCTCCTTTTTCCAAACAAGAAATTTGGCGTTTTATTTCAAAATTAATTGCTTTTTCGACAAATTTGAAAGAATTTATATTTTTAAGTTCTGTTCTTGTACCTAATTTTTTATCACCTTTCTTTCTTATAGAGACATTTGCATCGCATCTCATTGAACCTTGAGACATATTCCCATCAGAAATTTCCAAAGCACAAACTATAGAATGAATTTTTTTTAAGTAAGCAATCGCTTCTTCAGAATTCGACATATCTGGCTCAGAGACAATTTCTAATAAAGGTGTGCCAGCTCTATTAAGATCAATCGCAGTCTCATTTTCAAATAGATCATGTATCGACTTGCCAGCATCTTCTTCGAGATGAGCTCTTGTGATACCAATTGTTTTGATCTCCTGATCTCCTAGTTGAATTTCAATTGATCCTTTGCCAACTATTGGATCATCAAGTTGACTTATTTGATAACCTTTTGGTAAATCAGGATAAAAATAGTTTTTTCTAGCAAAGCCTACCTTCTCAGCAATCTCTGCATTGATAGCAACTCCAAACTTTATAGCCTTTTCAATGGCTTTTTCATTTAAAACTGGAAGAGTGCCTGGCATGCCAAGATCAACTTCGCATGCTTGCAGATTTTGATCAGATCCAAATTTAGTTGGAGCATCAGAAAATATTTTAGATTCTGAATTCAACTGAACATGAATTTCTAGTCCAATGACACTTTCCCAATTGTCTTTCATTTTTCACCTAATTGAAATTTATTAGAAATATTTAAAAGCGAGGACTCCTCTAAAATGTTTCCTATGAATTGTATTCCAAGGGGCATATTATTTTTTTCTCCAAATGGTACAGATGTAGCAGGTAAACCTCCAAGGTTTGCAGGAATAGTAAAAATATCCTGTTTATACATTTCTACAGGATCAGTTATTGAACCTAAATCAAAAGCTTCCCCAGATGTAGTAGGTAACATTACTGAAGTAACATCTTTGAATGCATTAACAAAATCACTTGAAATCAGGTTTCTAATCTTTTGCGCCTTTTTGTAGTAAGCGTCATAAAATCCTGAAGATAAGCAATAAGTTCCTATGAGTATCCTTTTTTTTGTTTCGTTTCCAAAACCTTCTCCTCGAGATTTAAAATATAGATCTTCGAGATTTTCAACGTTCTCAGCTCTGTATCCAAACCTGATCCCATCATATCTAGATAAGTTAGCTGAACATTCAGCAGGGGCTATTACGTAATAAACGGGTAATGATAATTCTAAATTTGGTAATTCAATCTCTCTCGTCTTAATTTTTAATTTTTCTAGCCTCTCGATGGCTTCACCATAATTTTTTGATAAATCTTCATCTCCAAAAGAATTAATTAAATCAGTAACCAAACCAACAACATGCTCAAATTCACTTGATTCACAATCTTCAGAAAAATTGGGAACTTCCACTTTTATCGAAGTAGCATCTTTTGAGTCATACCCTGATATGCATTGAAGAGCAATCGCCGCATCTTTTATATTTTTTGCAAGTATTCCTCCCTGATCAAGACTTGATGCAAAGGCAATCATTCCATACCTAGATACTCTTCCATAGGTTGGCTTAATTCCTGCTATACCGCAAAATGAAGCAGGTTGTCTTATAGACCCTCCTGTGTCAGTTCCAGTTGAAAAGCTACTGAAGTTTGCGGCAACCGCTGCTGCAGATCCTCCAGAAGAACCTCCTGGAGTTTTTTTAATGTTAAGAGGATTTTTTACTGCCCCATAAAAGCTTGTTTCATTTGAAGATCCCATCGCAAATTCATCCATGTTTGCCTTTCCTAGACAAATTGATCCAGCTTGTTCTAACTTTTCTACGACTGTTGCAGAGTAGGGAGGATAAAAATTATCCAACATTTTTGATCCACATGATGTTTTGATACCTTTAGTACAAAAAATGTCTTTGTGTACCATTGGTATTCCATTCAAAGGAACATCTTGTTGGCTCTTTTTGGACCCATCAGACTTTTTTGCTTTCTCAAGTGCTTTTTCAAAATCATTGGATACAAAGATATTGAGATCTTCTTTATCTTCTATTACCGAAATATAATTTTCTACCAGCTCTACGGAAGAAAATTTCTTTTCTCTTAAGCCATCTATCTGCTCTTGAAGTGTTAATGTTTCCAAATTCATTTATTCAATAACTTTAGGCACGAGGTAAAATCCGTCTTCAGTTTTATTTGAAGTTTTTTGAAGACTTTCTCTGTTGATATCTTCAGAAACTACATCTTCTCTTAAATTAAAATTATCTTTTATTGGATGACTTAGTTCTTCTATTTGATCGCAATCAATTTTATTGATTTTATCAATCATATTCATCGTCAAATTAAGATCCTTTTTCAATTTATCTCTCAGATTATCGTCAATTTTAATCTTAGATAATTTTGAAAGATTTTCTAAAGTCTTATCATTTATTGTCATTTTTTAAATTTTATTTTATTGCTATTTCTTGCCCCTTCGACACAGCATTGATACGATTCGCTTATAAAACGAGAAAGCAATGGTACTAAAATATTTTAGAGGATTATACTCCAATGATTTATCAATTGATCTTGGAACGGCAAATACTCTTGTTTACGTCCGAGATAAAGGAATTGTCCTCAATGAACCTAGTGTAGTTGCCATTAGAAAAACTGAAGGGGCAAGAACAGTAGTAGCAGTTGGAACTGAAGCAAAAAGGATGCTTGGAAGAGTTCCAGGAAACATTGAAGCAATAAGACCGCTGAAAGATGGAGTCATAGCAGATTTTCAGGTTACTGAGAAAATGCTTCAACACTTCATTCAACAAGTTCATGGCGATAATTTTATGCGACCTAGCCCGAGAATTCTTGTGTGCGTTCCTTGTCAGTCAACACAAGTGGAGCGAAGAGCAATCAGAGAGTCTGTGCTTGGAGCTGGGGCAAGAGAAGTAAGATTAATAGAAGAGCCTATGGCTGCTGCAATTGGAGCAGGACTTCCTGTAGAGGAGGCTTTTGGATCCATGGTAGTTGATATTGGTGGTGGTACCACTGAAGTTGCTATTCTGGCGCTTAATGGAGTGGTTTACTCAAATTCACTTAAAACTGGTGGAGACAGGCTAAATGAATCAATAATTTCTTATTTAAGAAGAAAATATGGAATTCTCATTGGTGAATCTACTGCTGAAAGAATAAAAGAAACTATTGGATGTGCTACTCCTGAAAGTGAGTTACAAGAGATGGAAATCAGAGGGCGTAATTTAGCTGAAGGTGTACCTAACACTCTTTCTATTTCAAGTTTAGAAGTATATGAAGCAATGTCTGGCCCTCTATCTTCTATATTGCAAGCAATTAAAAATGGTCTTGAGCAATCTCCACCTGAGCTGAGTTCTGATATATCAGAAAGAGGAATTGTTTTGACTGGTGGAGGAGCCTTGCTCAGAGACCTTGATGTTATGATCTCAGAACAAACAGGTATACCTGTTATCCCAGCTGATGATCCTCTTACTTGCGTTGCAAGAGGAGGGGGAGTTGCCTTAGAAATAATGGATAAATACGATATCGATCTTTTATCAACAGATTAATAACCCCTTATGGCCAAGGAGCATAAACAAGCTGTAATTGCTCAAAAAGCCATTTTTACAACTGGCTCCATGAGGCTTTCCAGAGTGGTTCCATCTATACTCTTTGCCATTTTAATTCTCGCGGCTGATGTTCGATTTAATGTAGGCGAAAAAGTAAAGATTTATGTTGGTTTTGCTTCTGAGCCTATCATTTATATACCGCAATTTGTAAGAGGAGGATGGATTTCTTTTTCTGATTATTTTGAAGATAGGGAAATATTACAAAATGAAATACTTCGCTTAGAAAAAGATATTGATGATCAAAGATTCAACCTTATAAATTATGAAAGGGTCCTTCAGGAAAATATAGAACTGAAAAAATTACTGGGATACCTAGAAAAGACTAGTAAAAAAGAGTTCATCTACGGCGAAATAGAAGAGATAAATTATGCTCCTAAACCTTCACTAACTGTGGGGATTGATAGGAGTCAAAAAGCAGATCAAATGGTAGCATTTAATTGGACGGGCTTGATAGGATCGGTAGAGTTATCAGCTGGTTCCAAAGTTGAAATTAAACCAATCTTTGCTGAAGATTCTCAAATTCCTATAAGGAATAGAAGGACAAATTCAAACATGATTTTGGTTGGAACTGATATGCCTCAAAATTTTTTAATTAAAGGACTAAAGAAAAACGAAGATATTATTCCAGGCGATAAACTTGTAACGTCCGGTCTTGGCAAGAAATATCCTAAGGGAATTGATGTAGGAATAGTTAATAAAATTTCAGCAATATCAAATAATGAATTTTTAGAAATTGAGGTACTAGGAACTTCAGAATTTAGTTCCGGCGACCAAATTTTGTTAACCTTACCGTAATGGCTTATTTTTCTTCAAAAAATCCTAATAAGACTTTTTCCACTCAATTAGCAATTGGCATTTCACTAATATTCGGAGTTTTTTTTCAATCGCTCTTAAATTTCTTTTCATTCGAAATTTATGGATCTTCCATTCCAATTACTTTAATGATTCTAATTTATTGGAATATTGCTTTACCAAAAAATATTGGCCTGTCTTGGTCATTTATTTCAGGGATTCTATTAGATTTGAATCTGGGATATTTTTTAGGAACTCATGTAATTTTATTTTTATTTATTTCTTATTTAACTCAGAGATATTTTCATCGGATTAGAGCTATGTTTCAAATTCAACAATCTCTCTTGATAGCAAGTATCGTGTTTCTTTATCTTTTAAGTCTTTATGTTTTCTTTCAGGAATTTAGTTTTTTTGTCATCCTTGCAATTATATTAAATAGTTTGATCTCAGCTTTTGTATGGCCTATTTTATTTGGGTTATTAAGGATCACCAGAAGAAAATATACCTATGCGTAAACGATAGATGCGACTCCAAGGAAAGTAAAAAAACCAACGATATCTGTTACTGTTGTAACTATTACTCCACCGCCAATGGCAGGATCAAATTTTAATTTTCTCAATACCAGAGGTATGGAGATACCTGACAAGGCTGCTGCAATTAAATTAAGGGTCATAGAGAAGATAATAATTAAGAAGATATCAAAATCTTTAAACCAAAGTGAAGCTATCAAACCTAAAATTATTGACCAAAAAAGACCGTTCCAAAAAGAAACAATTAATTCTCTTGATAATATCCATCTTAAGTTGCCTGAAACTATTTGACCTAATGCCAAGCCCCTTACAGTAATGGCAAGAGTTTGAGTTGCAGCAACACCACCCATGCTGGCAATTATTGGCATTAAAACTGCTAAAAATATGACTTTTTCAATAGTGTCTTGGAAGAGATTAATAACTGAAGAGGCGAGAAGAGCTGTTATGAGGTTTGCACCCAACCACAATCCTCGAGATCTTAAAGCTAAGAAGGTTTCTTGAAAAGTATCCCTACTTAAACCTGAAATTTGTCTGAAGGGCTGATCAACTTCTTCTTTGATGGAATCAATGACATCATCAATGGTAATTCTTCCTAAAAGCTCACCATCATCGTTAGTTACAGGAGCAGAAATTAGATGATTACGTTCAAATAATCTATCTACTTCTTTCTCTGAGTTCGTAGCAAGCAAAGAATGAAATTTTCTGATCATTAAGTCTTCGGCTTTCTCTGAACTTTTGGCGGATAAGATTTTAGTAAGAGGCAAATTTCCTCTTAAAATATTATTTCTATTCACAACAAAAACTTTATCCATATCCTGGGGGAGCTCATCTCTAATCCTGAGGTAACGTCGGATTACCTCGATAGTATGTGAAGGTCTAACCACTACAACGTCAGGATTCATCATTCTTCCAGCAGTACCTTTGGCAAAAGAGAGATCTTTACTTACAAGCCTTCTGTTTTGGCTTGACATAGCCTTCAAAACATCTCCAATTACCTTTTCAGGCAATTCCTGGATAATTTCAACTATTTCATCCGTTTCAAGCTTTTCAGTTACTTGAGCAACCTCGGTTGCATCCATGCTCGCTAGGAAGAATTCTCTTACCTCTATAGATAACTCATTTAATACTTCTCCTTCGACATTAAAATCTACAAGCTCCCATAAAATCCTTCTGTTGTTGGGGCTACTTGACTCCAAAGCTGATGCAATATCAAAAGGCGACATGCTATTAAACATGCCTCTGATGAGTTGGAATCTTTTTTTAGTGAGTTGTTTTTGGATTTCTTCAGAGAGAGAAATGGCGCTTCCTTGGATCATCTCAAGAAATTTTGAGTTAAATTTTCCCCTAAATATATTTGCTGTACGGTATTATTTTCTTTAATGCTGGAAGGATTGCCCGATGCAATTATTTCTCCATTATTAATCACCGAAATATTGTCACAAATATCCATCGTTGCTTGAGCATTGTGATCGCTTATAACGACACCAACATTTTTGGAGCGTAGTTTTGAAATAATATTTTTGATTTCATTTATTGTTAATGGATCAATCCCTGCAAAAGGTTCGTCTAATAAAATAAATTTAGGTTCAAGCGCAAAAGCTCTGGCTATCTCTAGTTTTCTTCTTTGGCCACCCGAAAGGTTTTCAGAGATTTGTTTCTCTAAACTAAAAAGATCAAATTCTTTCATTATGCTTGTATATTTATCTTCTATTTCAATATTTTCGAACTTAGTCTGCAGGGCAGCTTTGATATTATCTGCAACTGATAGTTTTCTAAAAACAGATGGTTCTTGTGGCAAATAAATTATTCCTTTTGAAGCTCTAAAAGAAATATCCTTGAAAGTAATATCGTATTCATCAAGAAAAATTTTTCCTGAGGTAGACATCTCCAAACCAGAGATCAAAGAAAATAAAGTAGTTTTCCCGGCACCATTAGGTCCTAGCAGCCCAAATACTTCAGAGCTTCTTATTTGAAGATCGATCCCGTGTAAGATTTCTTTTTTCTTAAAGCTTTTTTTTATGTTTTTGAGTTCAAGAGTTTTCACTTTTGATCCTCAAATTTTCCGAATTTAAAATGCTGTTATTTTCATAGTCAAAGACGATATCTTCCCCAGAAATATTTTTACCTTCAATCGAAATGTTTGATCTTCCAGAAAGATATAAAAGCTTTCTTTTTAAATCTATTTTAATTTGATCAGAAAGCCCTTTAAAAATATTCTTTTTAGTAAAACTTATAGGATTTCCTGACACAGAAATTAATTCATCAGACAAAGAAACTTCTTTCCCTGAAAAGGTAATATCATTGTGGTTCAGATTCAGATTTTTTGAACTTAAAAATTCTTTATCAATGTCTACAAAAACTTTTTCTGCAAAAAGGTCTATCTTCTCTTTATCTTTCATAATGGTTACATTTATTTCATCTGATAGATCAAATTGATTGCTTTCAAAGAAAAAATCACCTTTGTTTGCTGATAACTTTACTTGATAGATATCCTTATTATTTATCTCAATTTTAGGCTTGAAGATTGATAAGTTATTGGAATTTGAAAGAGCATTAATCATCTCGCTTTCGATAGAGTAAAAAATTTCTTTGTTCTTTGAAGAAGATCTAATTTCAATTTCTTTTGCATTAAATATCGATGAACTATTTTCTTTTGAGGAAAGAGACTCATTTTCAATTGTTATAAAAAGAAAAGAGCCTGTTAGCGCTAATGCTAGGACACAATAAACAATTAATCGCCATCCCATCAAAAAACTCTTGATTCATTCAACTCATGCATCCTTATGACACCAATAACCTTTTTATTATTTTTTACAACTAAGCTATAGATTTTATTCTTGGACATAATTTCTCTAGCTAAGTAGGCATTCTTATTGTGTTCAACACTTTTAAAAGATTTTGTCATTACTTTTGATATTGATAAATTTCTTATATCGATTTTTTTATTTAGAGTTCTTCTCAAATCACCGTCAGTGAAAATTGCATTAATGGCTTGTTTTGAATTTTTCACTAAACAAAACCCTAAGCCAAATTGAGTAATGACTTTAATTGCTTCTAAGATCGAGGTATTTTCTTTTACTATAGGTATTTCTTTAATATCAATCATTAAATCTTTCGCCAGGAGAAATCTTTTTCCTAATTTCCCTCCTGGGTGATTTTCAGCAAATTCTTTTGGACTAAATCTATTATTTTTTAACAATGCAATAGATATTGCATCTCCTAACATCAGCATAAATGAAGTGCTTGTTGTTGGCGCTAAATTATTTGGACAAGCCTCTTTATCTACTTTTGCCTCAAGATGTACCAGGGATTTTTTGGCAATAGAGGACTCTTCATTTCCAGTAATTGAAAGAATATTCTTTGTCTTTTTCATAAGACCGTTAAGTATCAAAACAATTTCATCGGTTTCACCAGAATTTGAAATTATTAAAATTCCATCATTCTTAGAAATAGCTCCAAGATCACCATGGCTTGCTTCTGATGGATTGATAAAAAAAGAGGGTGTGCCGGTGCTTGATAAAGTAGATGAAATTTTTGCAGCAATATGACCTGATTTTCCTACACCCATTAAAACTAATTTACCTTTAAGTTTTTTTATATGGTTGCAAATTAAATTAAAGTCTTTTTTAGATAAATTATTTAAAGAGTGATTTATTGATGAAATTTCATCTTTAAAAGTTTTTTTAGCATGAATGAAAAAGTTATCTGCGGTCATTATTTTTTAAATTTCAATTAAGAACATATAGTAAACTTACTAATCATGATAAGGAAATTTGCTTCACAGATTAATTTTATATTAATTGCATTGATGTTATTGATTCATCCTGTCTCCGCAGATGATGAATTAGATGATTATGTCAATAATCAGCATAAAAAAATATTTACATTTTTAAAGGAAAATGCCGAAATGTTAAGTGAAAACAATCGAATTGATCTCATAGAGAAAGAATTTTCAGGGCTTATTTCTATAAGCGAAATATCCAAACGGGTTATGGGTAAGAAATATTTCACGAGTGCTACAGAGGAACAAAGAAAAAGATTTAATAACAAATTCAAAGAGACTTTTTTTAATACTTATTCGAGCGCCTTAAGTAATTTGGAGGACCAAAAAATTGAAGTTATAGGCCATGCTCATCCAAAGGATAAGCCCAATGCAGCAATTGTAAGAGTGAGAATAACATCAGGAGAGGATTCATATGATCTCAACTATCAAATGATAAAAAAGAAAAATAGATGGGGAGTTATCAATATAATTTTCAGCGGAGTAAATATCGTTTCTATTTTTAAAACTCAATTCTCATCTCTTGCCTCTGAACATCAAGACGATCTTGATAAAGTAATTGATGGCTGGGAAATTTCAGATATAAGGCAGAACTCTTAAATGGATAAATTGGTTGTCGAGGGCGGTTTTCAGCTTAACGGTGCTATCACATCATCCGGAGCAAAAAATTCTGCCTTGCCAATCCTTGCTTCATCAATACTCCTTAATGACTCAATAATTATCAGAAATATTCCTCACCTTAATGACGTAACAACCATGCTTGAATTGCTCGGTTCTATGGGTGTCGACATGACTTTATCTGAAGACATGGAGATAGAATTAGATCCATCCAGTTTGAATGATGTTGGTGCAAGATATGAATTGGTAAAAACAATGAGAGCATCCGTGCTTGTTTTGGGGCCACTTTTAGCAAAAACTGGCTACGCAAAAGTAGCTCTTCCAGGAGGATGTGCAATCGGAAGCCGTCCAGTCAATCTTCATATTGATATTATGAAGAAAATGGGTTCTGAAATTTTTATAAAAGATGGATATATAGAGGCAAAGTCAAATGGTAGGCTAAAAGGTTGTGAGTTTCACTTTGATCTAGTTAGTGTAACTGCAACAGAGAATGCTCTTATGGCAGCATGTCTGGCAGAAGGAACTACATTACTTAAAAACTGTGCTAGAGAGCCAGAGGTATCTGATCTAGCAAATTGTTTAAATGATTGCGGTGCAAAAATATCTGGGATTGGATCTGATGAGCTGGTCATCGAAGGAGTAAAAGAATTACATGGAACAACCTTCTCAATAATGCCTGATAGAATCGAAACAGCAACGTATTTAGTTGCAACCACCATGACGGGCGGCGAAATTACTATTAAGAACTGTCAACCAAACTCTCTGGGCGCAGTAATTACTAAATTAGAAGAGGCTGGTGCCAATATAATTTGTAATGAGAATGAAATTAACTTAAAAATGACAGAAGATTTACCAAAATCAACTTCCTTAAGCACAGCGCCGTTTCCTTCATTTCCAACAGATATGCAGGCACAGTTTATAGCTCTGAATTCTATTTCTAATGGGTCTGCAACTGTGACTGAAACTGTATTTGAAAATAGGTTTATGCATGTAAATGAACTAATCAGAATGGGAGGAGATATTGAGTTGAGAGGAAATACTGCTTTTATAAAAGGTAGAGGCAGGAAATTAATCGCAGCTCCGGTAATGGCAACAGATTTGAGGGCTTCGGCAAGCCTTGTCTTAGCTGGCCTTGTTGCTAAGGGAGAAACTTTAGTTGATAGGATTTATCACATTGATAGAGGATACGAGAGAATCGAGGAAAAACTTAAGCTTTTGGGTGCAAGAATAGAAAGGATTTCAACATGATATTAATTGGTTTGCCTAAAGGAAGGATCTATAAGGAAATAAGGCAGTTACTAGAGAACTCAGGAATTGAGTTAAGAGAAGATAAAAGAAAATTAATTTTTGGTTCATCAGAAAAAAATATTCAATTTTCCATTCTTCGAGGTTGGGACATTCCAAAGTTTGTAAGTTATGGAGCAGTTGATATTGGGATTGTTGGAAAAGATGTTCTTTTGGAGACGGCAGAAGAAAATTTTTTTGAAGTTCTAGATTTAAAGATTGGGAAATGTAGATTATCTTTGGCAGCCAAGGAAAAAAAAGCCAGTGAATTAGCTGGCTCTACAATAGCCTCAAAATTTCCCAAAGAAACAAATAATTTTTTATCAGAAAATTTCATAGATGCTGAAATAATTGAGTTAAAAGGATCTATTGAAATAGCCCCAATCTTGGGAATATCTGACTACATTGTTGACTTAGTAAATACTGGAAATACTCTAAAAGAAAACGGATTGAAGGAACTTAAAGTTATAAAGGAGATATCAACTAGACTGATTGTTAATAAATCGAAATTTAGAACGAAAAATAAAGAAATTAAAAAATTTATTCAAAGGATTCAGAGTGATTAAAAAGATAGAAAGCCACTCTTTAAGAGATTATTTAGTAAAAGAAAAAAATCTTCAAAATGAAAATGGCATCGCAGATGCCGTAAGAGAAATAATTCATGAAGTCAAAGGCTCTGGAAACGAAGCATTACTTAAATTTATAAATAAGTATGAAGAAAAAAAACTTAGATGTATTGATGAAGTTTTATTTAATCAAGATTTTTTAGAGGATAAGTTCAATTCCTTAAATGATAAAGATAGAAATATGTTGCTCTATATGGCTGACAGAATAGATAAATTTCACAATAACGATATTAGATTATTTAAAGAGTTTGAAGATGACACGGTAGAAAAGTATGGATATTTTTTGAGGCCTATAGATAAAGTAGGCTTGTATGCCCCAGGAGGTAAAGCACAGTATCCTTCTTCTGTTCTCATGACAGGTGTTTTAGCTAAGTTAGCAGGAGTTAATGAGATAACCGTTATGTTTCCTGGAAAAATTGATGACTTGAATCTTATGTTTGCGGCTTCTCATTTAATCGGAGCAAAAAGTGTCTTAAATTCTGGTGGGGCACACACATTAGCTGCTGTTGCATTCGGGACTGAGACCATAGAAAGAGTTGATAAAATATTTGGACCAGGTAATAACTATGTTTCTGAGGCAAAAAGACAACTTTATGGCGAAGTAGGAATTGATTCTCTTAATGGACCATCAGAAGTTGCAATTATTGTTGATGAAAATTCTTCAATTGAATATGCAGCGAAGGATTTTTTAGCCCAAGCTGAACATGGTGAGGACTCAAGATGCTTTCTGATACATCTTCCAGGCTTTGATTTAAATCAGTTCAAAGAATCGTTAAAAAAGAATTTATCAAAATCAAAAAGAAAAAAAATTATTAATGAAGCCTTAAAAAATTGTTGCTCAATTGAAGCATCATCATTAAAAAATGCTATTTCGTTATCGAATTTAATTATCCCTGAACACTTAGAAATTTTAATTGATGACATTGATCTAAATAAGATGCCAGTAATCAGAGCCGGTGCTATTTTTATCGGAACAGAGGCATCTGCAGTTATGGGAGATTATTGTGCAGGACCATCACATGTTATTCCTACAGGGGGTCAAGGAAGATTTAGTTCGCAAGTTTCATTGAATGACTTCTATATAAAAACTTCCTACATAGTTACTTCAAAAAACTCATATAAAAAAAATGGGTATAAAACTCTTCTCGATGAGTCAATTAATATTGCTGAAAGCGAGGGTCTCTGGGAGCATGCTAATGCTTTAAAAGAGAGAGATAATTAGCTATCTTTTTATTTCTTTAAGGATTTTAGAATAACTCTCTGATACAACATCAATTGGAATGGCAAAATTTAAACCTTGATTCCCACCGGTTGTAGATTCAATGAAATTAATGATTCCTAATAAATTTCCATTTGAATCTACCAGCGCACCACCAGAATTGCCAGGATTGATAGAAGCATCAGTTTGTATAAACGAACCTTCTTTGTTAATGAACTTTCTGCCAATTGCCGAAATTATTCCCATGCTGACTGATTGACCAAGACCTTGTGGGTTGCCAATCGCATAAACAGTTTCACCAATACTTATATCCTCTATTTTTCTTTTTCTTTGAATTGGTAAAATATTTGCAGTTTTCTCTACTAATTTTAATACTGCTAAATCATTGTCTCTATCTATGCCTATAATTTCAACTTCGTGATTTGATCCGTCATAAAATTCAACAAGAAGTTTTTGTTTTAATTTAATTGAATTATTCAAAACATGTAGATTAGTGATTACATGACCATCATCATCAAAAATTACTCCAGACCCATCAGGGAAAAAACCTGTTTTGATGACTTGTTTCCATCTTCTTAGGCCTAATGAAGGAGTTTTTTCTTGCCATTCTCTCCATCGACGAAGACTCCAAATATTTACAACAGATGATGCAGATTTTTCGAAGTTAAATGCTCTCGAAGAATATTCATTTTTATCTCCTAAACCTACTAAAGTTAGGAAACCATACCCTGCAAAGGTTCCCAGTAATATCCATATAGATAGTGTGTAAAAAGAGCGCATTTTTTATTATTCAGAGTTGTAAATTATAACCTCTCTAATGTATCATTCACGCGCCTTATACGTTAATTATGGATACAAAATCTTACAAACTAGATTCATCGGATAAAAGTTGGTTGTTGGTAGACGCTTCCGACAAAACTTTAGGCCGTTTGAGTACTAACATTGCAAAGATTTTAATGGGGAAAAATAAACCTGAGTATACTCCTCATAATGATGTTGGAGACTATGTAGTTGTAATAAATGCTGAGAAAATAAAAGTAACGGGAAATAAAAACGATCAAAAAATGTATTACCGACATACCGGTTATCCTGGTGGAATAAAATCTCAAAATTTTAATGACCTAATTGCTTCATATCCGGATAGAATAATTACCTCCGCAGTTAAAGGTATGTTGCCTAAAAATAAACTATCAAACTCAGTTATAAAAAAACTTAAAGTCTACAAGGGAGAATCTCATCCGCATAGCGCTCAAAATCCTGTAAAACTCGAGATCTAGAATATGGGCGATAATCAGTATTATTCAACCGGCAGAAGAAAAACTTCCACAGCTAGGGTTTATCTTAGTTCTGGCGGGGGCTCCATATTAGTTAACGATCTACCATTAGAAGAATATTTCGGTCGAGAAGTAGCTAGAATACTTGTCAAACAACCTATAGAGCTTGTTGAGATGGTAGATAAATTCGATTTGAAAATTTATGTTTCTGGTGGTGGATACTTTGGCCAAGCAGGAGCTATAAGACATGGACTCTCTAGAGCCCTTGTGAAATATGATGAATCTCTTAAGCCAGCTCTTAAAGAGGCTGGTTTCCTTACAAGAGATTCAAGAAAAGTAGAAAGGAAAAAGGTAGGTTTAAGAAAAGCTAGAAAAGCTCCTCAGTTCAGCAAAAGATAGACTTTATGCAGCCAAAATCTCCTCCGAACCCAATAAGACGACAATTACTGACCTCAATCACATCCTTACTTGGATTCGTGGGTGTTATTTTTGCAGCTATTCCTTTTCTAAGTGCATTCAAGCCTAGTGCTCGAGCTGAAGCTGCTGGAGCACCTGTAAAGGTTAATATAAGCAAGCTAAGTCCGGGAGAATTAATGACTGTGGAGTGGAGAGGAATGCCTGTATTTGTTTACAAGGTCTCAAACGAAGCCCAAAACGTTTTATCTGCAGATAAATCCAAATTAGCTGACCCTAATTCAGATCAACAACAACAACCTGAATACGCACAAAACGATACAAGATCTAGAAAAAGGGGTATCGCCGTTGTAAAAGGAGTTTGTACTCATTTAGGCTGTGCCCCAAAGTTTTATCCAGAAGCCACCTCACAGGATTTTGATCCTAATTGGCAGGGTGGTTTCTTCTGTCCATGTCATGGATCAAAATTTGATCTTGCTGGAAGAGTTTATGCCAATGTACCTGCCCCGACCAACCTCGAAGTCCCACCTCATTATTTTGAGACCGATTCTACGTTGGTAATCGGTTCCGATGGAGCAAGTTAATGACAACTGACACTAGAACGAAACGATTCCTGAATTGGATAGATTTTAGATTTCCTTTAACTGAAGTTTTCGAAAGGCATTTATCTAAATATCCAGCACCCACTAACCTCAATATTTGGTATCTCTTTGGATTTCTTCTGATTTTTGTATTGGCAATGCAAATTATCACAGGTTTGTGGCTGATGATGAATTATACAAATTCAGCAGAAGAGGCTTTTTCCTCTGTCGAATATATTATGAGAGATGTAGAGTATGGATGGCTTATCCGTTACATGCATGCTGCAGGAGCCTCAGCATTTTTTGCACTTATCTATCTGCACATGTTTAGAGGAATGATGTATGGATCCTATCAAAAACCTAGAGAGCTGATATGGCTCGGAGGTTGGTTTACTTATCTTATTCTAATGGCTGAAGGTTTCACCGGCTATGTTCTTCCTTGGGGTCAAATGTCGTTTTGGGCTGCTCAAGTTATCATTTCGTTGTTCAGTTCAATACCTATTGTAGGAGAAGATTTGGCAACATGGATAAGGGGTGATTATTTGGTATCAGGAATTACTCTATCAAGGTTATTTGCATTTCATGTAGTCCTTCTTCCAATATTACTAATTGCAATTGTTTTCTTTCATATACTTGCACTTCATGAAATTGGTTCTAATAATCCAGATGGAATAGACGTTAAAAAACATCTTGATGAAGATGGAGTTCCTTTAGATACAAAACCATTTTTTCCCTATGACATTAGTCATGATATTTTTGCACTCGGCGTATTCCTGATTATATTCTGTTCAGTAGTCTTCTTCTTTCCAACAGGAGGTGGGTACATTATCGAATATGTCAATTATGAACCAGCTAATCCCCTTTCTACTCCTGCTCACATCGTTCCATCATGGTATTACACTCCGTTCTATGCCATGTTGAGAGCTGTAGATTTCCCTTTATTTGGGCTAACTGCAAAATTCCTTGGATTTGCTACTATGATGGCAGCAGTCGCCATCTTTGCTGTTCTTCCTTGGCTTGATAGAAGTCCTGTAAAATCGATTAAATATAAAGGAATTTTAAGTAAGACTTTCTTAGGAATCTTTGTGGTAAGTTTCTTTGCTCTTTGTTACTTGGGCATGGTTCCGCCTACAGAAACAAAAACACTATTATCAAAAATTTTCACTTTAGGTTATTTCTCTTACTTTATATTGATGCCAATTTATACACGGATAGAGAAATGCAAACCTGTTCCTGAGAGAGTAGCAGAAGCGTGAAGCTATTACTTTTTTTAGCATTTGCATTTTTTTCAGGGCTTTCAATTTCCGCAGGAGATTATAAATGTGGCTCAATTGAGTGCTATGAATTCAGCCCTGATACAAAAGATAAAGAATCTCTTCAAAGAGGTCTCTCAGCATATATGAATTATTGTTATGGATGCCACTCTCTGAAATACTCCCGTTACAAAAGAGTTGCCGAAGATCTATCAATCCCTCTAGATATTTATGAGCAAAATTTGATATTCGATGACTCTAAAATAGGTGACCTGATGCATATAAGTTTAAAGGAATCCAAAGCTATAGAGCTATTAGGTGCTAAACCTCCTGATTTGACTTTAGAAGCAAGATTAAGATCGCCCGAGTGGGTGTACACTTACCTAGATACTTTTTATGAGGACTCCTCTAGACCCTACGGAGTTAATAATAAGGTTTACGCAAATGTTTCTATGCCGCATGTTTTGGAAGATATTCAATCAGAATTATCAGAAGAGGAATACGATAGATATATTGCTGATATAACTAATTTTCTTACGTACGTTTCAGATCCATCTGCTGAAACCAGAAAACAACTTGGTATATATGTTATTCTTTTTCTTTTAATCTTCACTGCTTTTGCTTATCTCGTTTATAGAGAGTTTAAAAAAGACTTAAAATAAATATATAAAATGACAAGTTTATTAGGTAAAAGATCATCCATGGTCTTATTTCATAATGAAATTGGACATCAAAGCCATAAAGTAAGAATAGTACTATCAGAAAAGGGCATTACCGCTGATCTTGAAGCTTTAGATCCTGAAAATCTTCCAAAAGAAATTCTAGAAGTTAACCCAAAAGGTTTTCTTCCTTTGCTCATAGACAGAGAGTTAGCCTTGTATAAGTCTCAACTAATTGTTGAGTACTTGGATGAAAGATTTCCTCATCCTCCATTGCTTCCTGTTTACCCTGTATCAAGAGCTCAAACAAGATTAATTCTTCATAGAATTGAGGAAGAGTGGACTCATCATGTTGATATTCTGGAAGATACATCTGTTACAACAGCAAAAAAGAATTCTTCAAGAAAGGAGCTCAAAAAAAATATAACAAATTCAATGATGCTATTTGATGGCTCTGAATTCTTTCGAAGCGACGAATTTTCTGTCTTAGATGCAACAATTATTCCTATTTTGATTAGATTGAAATTCCTTGGTGTGGATATTCCCAATAATAAATCAACTAAAAATATGCATGAATATGTAGAAAGAATGATTGAAAATGAGCTTATACAAGAGAGTTTAACCTTACGCGAGAGGGAATCTTTTTTTGCCGATTAAGTTAACCTTGCTTTACTCCGCTCAGATCTATTCTGAATTTTAAAGGTTTAGAATAAAGAAAATTCTCTTTAATTTCATATCTACCAAGTAATCCAGAAAAATTAGAAGATCTGCCTCTAATTTTTGCTCCAAAGAAGAAAATATCAAAGCCAGCTGAAAAAGCAATTTTCTCGTTAACATTCAATTTAGGAATGATTTTTTCAAAGATATTTATTCTGTTTAATAATACTGGATACTCAAGGCCTTCAACTTTATTAAGTTCGCTCAAGCTTAATTCAGAATTCCAAACATCTAATGATTTAGGGTAAGTTAAAACCTCGGCATCAAAAATTAAATTATAGCGAATAGCAGGAATAATCCTTTTTGTTTCATTCGGTAAGGCATCTATAAATATTTTATCAATATCCTTTCTTTTTCGAGGAGAGAAGTTAATTTTTTCTTTTAAAACATTCCTCAGGGACCTTACTCTTTCATTGCTTAAATTGATTTCAAAGTAATCAGCAATTTTTTGTTCGTAGTCCGAACTGTTCTTTAAAGACAAGGTATTTTCATTATTTTTTGAATTTCGACTTTTTCCAGTAATGAGAAGAGATTTTTTATCGATCTGGATAAACTCATTTTCACTATCTATGTTTATCGATGTGAAGAGAAAATTTCTTGATAATCTTCTCTTACACTTTCTGTAGAATTCCGAATTAATATCATTCACTAAAACTAAATTGAAACCCCTTGCTTTAAGTGTGCTGCAATCACTTTCTTCATTAAAAGCGATAAATGAGAGTTTCGACTTCATAGAATCTTGATTTGAAAAAAACCCAAACTCTATACCTTTAATAAAAGAAGAAATGAGTTTTTCATCTACCTCTTCCGAAAAGAAAATATTATATGAAGAAGAGAAGTTTTTATTTTTATTGAAATTTTCAACAAAAGACTGCGAAAAGTTACTATCTATGATTTGCTCTTTATCTAATAAAACTTTATCTTCCATATTCATAGAACAGTGAAATAGGAATACACTGATGGTTAAAAAATAAACTTTTTTCAAACAGTCTTTCATAAATTGCCTACATTATATTTAGTCAGTACACCGATAGGAAATAAATTAGATATTTCTTTAAGGGCTCAAAATGTGCTTTCCTCAGTTGATGTCATTCTATGCGAGGACACAAAAAAATCGGGTATCTTTTTAAAAGATTTAGGCATAAAAAATAAATTACTCTCTTATCATGATCACTCTAATGTTTCGAAAATTAATTATTTCCTAAAATTACTAAAAGAAGGAGCCTCTTTGGCCATTATATCTGATGCAGGAACACCTTTAATATCTGATCCCGGATACGAATTAGTTGCTAAAGCCATTGAGGAGAAAATTAAAGTTACTTCAATACCAGGACCTTCTGCTGTTATTTCGGCTTTAATATCGTCAGGTTTATCAACAAGTTCTTTTGTATTTGAAGGTTATGCTCCAAAAAAAAAGGGTCAGCTAGAAACGGTCTTAAAAAATTTACAATATGAGATGAGAACTATCATTCTGTTTGAATCTCCAAAGAGGATAGAAAGATTGGTGCAGATGATTGTAAAAATTTTAGGCCCTAAGAGGAAAGTATCCTTAGCAAAAGAGCTCACAAAGAAATTTGAGAGGGTCATAACGGATGAAGCTAAAGAAATTCATGAATTAATAATAAAAGATGAAACTTTAAAAAAAGGTGAGATGGTTATCGTGATTGAAGGCTCCAAAGAGAAGCAACTTATTTTAGTCGAACATGAGAAAGTCCTCTTTGAAGAGATCCAAAAATTAAACGGAACCAAGGCAGCATCCAAAATTGTGTCAAAGATTTCTTCAAAAACCTCAAAAGAGATTTACTCAATTTTCAGCGAATCAAAGAATGACAAATAAGTCCAAATACTTATAATGATCACCGAGCTGACCGGGTAATCGCTGTCAAATAGATAGAGGAAAGTCCGGGCTCCATAGAGAATGATGCCAGATAACGTCTGGGTACTGCGAAGTAACGGATAGTGCAACAGAAAATAAACCGCCTTGTGTTAAAAGGTAAGGGTGAAAAGGTGCGGTAAGAGCGCACCAGACTTTTGGTAACAAAAG
The DNA here is from genome assembly GCA_902578495.1 of uncultured SAR86 cluster bacterium. GTDB lineage: Bacteria > Pseudomonadota > Gammaproteobacteria > Magnimaribacterales > AG-339-G14 > CACNYO01. The sequence goes on along the minus strand of CACHCY010000001.1, from coordinate 168,695 downwards.
TCGTTGGCAAACCCCATCAGGAGCAAGACCAAATAGAGACCTGTTAATGTTTCTCGCATTAGGTCAGGGTAGGTTGCTAGAGGTTTATGGCAACATAAATCCCAGAGGAATGATTACCAATTACAGAACCCGGCTTATAGGTCAGCTCACATAATAAATATCCTTAAAACCCTTATATTTTGGGACTAAACCTCTTGACAGTGATTATACAAATGTCTAAAGTGTGCTGAAGTGCACATTTGTGTATCTATGTGTGAAAAAGGGGTCTTGTTTGATGGCTATAGGACTTTATGGATACAGTAGTTTGGCATTGGATTCTAAAGGACGAATTGCAATGCCAGCAAAGTATAAGGAAGCTTTAAAAGAAGTTTCAGAGGGTTCTTTGGTCATAACTAGGGACCCACAATATCCTTCCTTAAGAATTTATCCGGGCAGTTTATGGAAAACCATATCGAAAGCTTTTGAAAACTTATCAGGCCTAGATTCAAAAATTAGATCTATTCAGTGGAATTTTCTTGGATATGCAAATTTAATTGATTTTGAAGTCAATGATCGGATGCAAATACTTATTCCTCAGAGCTTAAGAGATTACGCTCAATTAAAAGTTAAAGAAAAAGTATCTTTGATTGGTATGGGTCAGAAATTTGAAGTATGGAATGAAAAAAATTGGCTTGCAAAAGAGAAAGGTCAACAAATTCAAGGTGAAAAACTAGATATCGACTTACCTTCTAACGTCCAAGAGATACCTTTTTAGCATCATGTTCACTCATCAGCCAGTAATGATCAACGAAACTATTAAAAATTTAGTTCATGATCCTGCCGGCACTTATCTCGATTGTACTTTTGGCTTAGGAGGACATTCAAAAAAGATTTTAGAAAACCTTAACGATGATGGCCGATTAATCGCAATAGACAGAGACAAAGAAACTGTCTCGTATTCACAAAAAATAAAAGACAAAAGATTTCATTTTAAAAATCTAAATTTTTCAAAAATTGAAAGTTTAGATACAAGACTAGATGGTATCTTTTTTGATCTAGGGAATTCTTCCATGCAACTAGATGATCCAGAAAGAGGATTTAGCTTTCAAAAGGACGGCCCTCTTGATATGAGAATGAATAAAGAAGAGGAAATCACAGCAGAGCAATGGATAAATACTGCAACAGAGAAAGAAATAAGTGATGTTTTATTTCATTTAGGTGAGGAGCGAAAATCTAGGTTTTATGCCAGGAAAATTGTTGAATCAAGAAAAAAAACCAAGTTTAAAAGCACAGCACAGCTTTCTTTATTTATTGAGAAATATAGCAGTTCACAAAAACGGCATCCAGCAACTAATGTATTCAGAGCAATAAGAATGCATATAAATAATGAAATTGAAGAGATGATCAATGGATTTAAATCAGCAGCTTGCCTACTCAAGCAAAATGGAAAATTAATCATCATAAGCTTTCATTCCATAGAAGACAGAATAGCTAAAAACTTTCTTAGATCAGAAGAAGCAAAAAATCTTAATCTAAAAAAGCAAGGAAAGCCTATTAAGCCAACAATTAATGAAATTAAGTCTAATCCTAGATCAAGGAGCGCAATAATGAGAATTGCGATAAAAAATGTTTAATCAAATGATATTGATATTTATTTTAGGATCTCTGATTGCTACTTTTTTTAGTTCCTGCTTAGTGTTGAATAAGAATGCTAGTTACAAGCAATTAGTCTCAGAAAAGTATCTTTTAAACGACTATAAGTCAAAACTAGATGAGGAATCAGTTTATCTCAAGAATAAGATATTAAATCTAACTTCTCACAATTCAGTAAAAGAAAAAACAGTTGATGAATATGGAATGATTTTGCCTGAATCCGTTGTTTTGATTCAAGGAGCAGAAAAGTGAAATTCTTAACTTTCATTGTAATGATATTTTCTTCAACCTTTCTTTTATCCGAAGTTTTTGAAGATCCAAAACCTTTATTTTCAAAAGATAATCCTAACTTTGTTGAATCATCTAAGGAAGTCAATTCTTGGCCAATGAAAAGATTGTATGTGAAAGAATATCAACCGCTTGTTTTTTGGGGAAAAGACCAGATACTGACCCAATCTGGTCGCCTCCTCAAATTTAAAACCAAAGAAGATTTGAAGTTAGTCAATATTGAAGCAAACAGAAATAATATTGACTTTGTCTTAAGGTATTTTTTTGAACTCAATCAAATTTTGAAAGGGTCTAACTTGGTCCTTAATAGAATTCTAATTGAAGAGTTTGATTTAATGACCTTAGAGGATAATTCCGGCATAAGGTTTCACTTGAATAAATCAAAAATAGAAAACCAATTAGAAAACCTTAAAACATTTCTGAAGAGCGAATACTTTACCAACATAAAAGATACCTTTTCATATTTAGATTTAAGATATCAAAACAAAGGAGCAATTGGGTTTAGGGATTAATATGGTCAGCAACGGATCAAATAACATCAGAGTAGGTATTGACATAGGCACCTCGAAAGTTGTGTGTCTAATCGCTGAATATGTTGATCACGAATTGCGAGTTATCGGCTTAGGAAGCCAAACTTCTCAAGGTTTAAAAAACGGTGTGATTGTTGATATTGAATCAACTGTATCCGCAATAGAATCCGCGGTAAATGATGCAGAATTGATGTCTGGTAAACAAGTTACATCAGCTTTTGTAGGTATAAGTGGAGGTCATATCAATGGTTTAAATTCTGAAGGTGTTGTAGGAATTAAAGATAAAAAAGTCAAAGTTAGTGATGTTGATAGAGTCATCACTGCCGCACAAGCATATGCAATTCCAGATGACTCTCAATTGCTTCATGTTCTGCCAAGAGACTATATTATTGATCAACAAAATAGCATTAAAGAACCTCTTGGAATGGCTGGCGTCAGACTCGAGACCAAAGTTCATCTAGTCACCTGTAACAGGAACTCTGCTCAAAACATATCCTCCTGTATGAAAGCTTGTGGTATTACTGTTGAAGGATTTGTTTTGGAGCAACTAGCGTCAAGTTACTCCGTCCTATCAGAAGATGAAAAAGAGTTGGGAACGTGTTTAATTGACATGGGTGGTGGAACTTCAGACGTTGCAGTTTTTCAAAATGGAGCAATAAGTCATACTGCTAATATTCCAACTTCAGGCGATCATATTACAAAAGACATTGCTAGAGCACTTCAAACTCCAAGTATGCAAGCAGAAGAACTTAAGAAGAAGTACGGCTGTGCTTCAAGCTCGATAATTCATGAAAATGAAACAATTGAGGTTCCAGGTATGGCAGGAAGAAAAAATAAAATTTTCTCAAGAATGGCCCTAGCCAGTGTAATAGAGCAAAGGTATTTGGATATTTTTGGCTTAATAAAACAAAAACTTAACTTATCTTCTTTAGAAAATAATATTCCCGCCGGGATTGTAATCACGGGTGGAACATCCAGAATGGAAGGAGTAGCCCAATTAGCAGAGGAAGTTTTTAATGCTCCTGTTCGTATTGGTTCGCCATCAGGATTGATAGGATTGAGCGATATTTTAAGGAATCCAATATATGCAACTGCTGTAGGATTGGTTTTATATAGTCAGAAATCACAAGAAGAAGACCATATGAACTATCTGTTCATGAAAGATAAGAACATTTTTAACAAAGCTTTTAGATGGATCCAAAACAATTTCTAATTTAAATAAGGAGGGACTATGAACTGGACCGTAGTAGAAAATGAAACTAAATCATCTGCTCTTATAAGAGTAGTTGGAGTAGGTGGAGCTGGAGGAAACGCAGTAAACCATATGGTTGAAAGCGGTATCGAAGGCGTGCAAATGATTTGTGCTAATACAGATGAGCAAGCGCTTGATACCAATTTAGCAGAATTAAAAATTACTCTTGGAACCGGTATTTCTAATGGTCTCGGAGCAGGAGGGAAGCCTGAGGTTGGAAGAGATGCTGCACTTGATGATCTTGAAAGAATTAAAACCTTGCTTGAGGGTTCAGATATGGTTTTTGTTGCAGCAGGAATGGGTGGCGGAACTGGAACTGGTGCAGCCCCAATTGTTGCCAGAGCTGCTAAAGAAATAGGTGCTTTGACAGTTGCAGTAGTCACCAAGCCATTAGAGCTTGAAATGCGAGATCAGATCGCAGATGTTGGCTTAAAAGAACTTACAGATGAAGTTGATTCACTAATCGCAATTCCTAACCAAAAATTATTGGAAGTTCTTGGGCGAGAACATAGTCTTCTTGATGCCTTCAAGCAAGCAAATGATGTTTTATTAGGAGCTGTTAGAGGTATATCAGATATCATCACACAAACCGGACTTGTAAATGTTGATTTTCAAGATGTTAAAACAGTAATGTCAGAAAAAGGAACGGCTATGATGGGAACGGGAATTGCAAATGGGCCAAGCAGGGCAAAAGAGGCAGCCTCTGCAGCTGTAGGAAGTCCACTATTAGAAGATATTAATCTAGAAAACGCAAAAGGAGTTCTTGTTAATATCACAGCTGGGCCAGATATGAAAACGGGTGAAATTGAGGAAGTTCTTGCCTTGGTAAAAGAATTTGCTGCTCAAGATGCAACAATCATTCATGGTGTGGCGTTTGATGACTCCATGGGAGCAGATATAAAGGTGACAATAGTAGCAACTGGCCTTGGCGGAAGTGCATCTAAAAAGATGCCAAAAAATACCTTTGAATTTGAATCGGTTGAACCCATCCTTCCTAAACCAGATATTTCTCATTCTTCTAGGGAAGTTAAAAAAGTTTCGTCTAGTGATTTAATGGATTCAGAATATCTAGATATTCCATCGTTCGTTAAAAAACAAATAGATTAGATTTCTTTGAGCCATCAAACGGAAAAAACCAGAGAACTTGTTCTCTGGTTTTTTCTTCCCGTACTTTTTTCACTTCTCTTTGTAAGATTAATATTTTTCCAAATAACTGAGGCAGACTTTTCATTTGATAAAATTGAAAATCGAATTTCGCAAAGTAAAGTCATAAAGTCATCACGAGGAAAGATAGTCGATAGAAATGATCGAATATTGGCTGAAGATATTATTTTTTACGATATTGGAATAGACCTTAATTATTTTTCGTACAAACCAGACGAGATAAAATTTATTTCCGATTTATTAAATATCGAGGAGCAAAATTTAAGAGAAAGATCATCTAATCAGAGGCTTAAATTCATTCAAATTTCTAAAAAAGTAAATAGGGAAAAAGCAGAGGCGCTTAAAAAAGAAAAAATTCAAGGACTTGTTTTTGATGAAAGGTTCTACAGAAATTATCCCGAAGGAGAAGCTTTTTCTCAACTAATTGGGATCACTGATATAAATAATGATGGTCTTCAAGGAATAGAGCTTAGCTTTCAGAAAAGTCTTGATAGCTCAGATGGAAGAATAGATTTTAAAAGAGATGGTAACGGAAAAGTTATTGAGGAAGTTATTGTCCCTGAGAAGGATGGCGACTTAATTAAGTTATCTATTGATTCAGATTATCAATTTATTGTTTTTGATGAATTGAAAAGAGCTGTAATCGAAAACAATGCGAGCACTGCTTCAGCAATAATGATTGATCTAGATTCTGAAGAGATTTTAGCAATAACTAATTATCCTAGCTTTAATCCCAACGATAGAAAATCTTTATCAGATATTTCTTTAGTGACAAACAAGGCATCGATTTCTCTTTTGGAACCTGGTTCTGTTTTAAAACCTCTTAGTATTTCTTTAGCTCTAGACGATGAATTAATTAACGAAGATACCTTGATTGATACTAATCCTGGATGGGTTGAATTTGAGGATTACAGAACAGAGGATTTTAAAAATTATGGAATTCTTTCTGTAAGCGAAGTTATAGCTAAATCAAGCAATGTAGGCACTGTAAAAATTTGCTCTCAAATGAACAAATCAAGAGTAATATCTGGAATACGTTCTTTTGGAATCGGAGAGTACTTTAGTGAGATGTTTTTAAATCATAGAGAGGGATTTTTGCCTGGAGAACAGAATATTTCTTTAAGAGGTTTAGTTAGTTTATGTTATGGGTATGGTCTCCAGACAACTTTGCTTCATATTGCAAAAGCATATACTGGAATTTTAAATGACGGTATCGAAGCAAATCTAAAGATTATTTCATCAGAAAGTAATGAAATAAGAAGAAGAATTCTTAAAAAGGAAACCACTGATAAGATAAAAAATATTTTAATCCATACTGTGAATAAAGGGACTGGAAAACTAGCCAAAGTAAAAGATGGAGTTGTTGGTGGGAAAACAGGGACAAGCTTCATTTCTAAACAGCAAGGATATGATGAAGATTCTATAAATGCTCTATTTGTAGGATTCATAGAAAAAAATAGTGAGAGATATTTACTAGCAATAATGGTCCAAGAACCAAAAAATGATGTTTCAGGCGGCTCCGATGTTGCAGCTCCAATCTTTTCTAATGTTTTTAAATCAATTTTTGCTTCCTCATGAAAAATCTAAAGAATTTATTAGACGGCAGTAAATTAAAAAGTGATATTCAATTTAAAAAATTATGCATCAATTCAAATGACATAGATCCAGGAGATATTTTTGTTGCATTGAAAAATTCTTCCAAAAGAGATGGAAATAAATATATAGATCATGCCTTTGATAACGGAGCATTAGCCGTGCTTACTGGCATACATAATGCCAATGATAATAGAAACATAATTCATGTATCTGGGTTAGAAGAAAAACTAGCACATCTGGCAAATAAGGCCTATGCGTTTAATCAAGTTAAAAAGATATTTGGTATAACTGGTACAAATGGTAAGACCAGCACGATTCATTTTCTCAAACAATTACATGAACAGCTAAATATGAAGGTATCTTTTTTTAATTCTATTGAAAATGGAGGTTCAGGCCTCGAGTTACGATCTTCAAATATGACAACTCCTGATATCTTTAAACTTTATAGGTTTTTAGAAATATCAAGTGAACACAATATTGAGAATTGTTTGATAGAGGTTTCATCTCATGCAATACATCAAAAAAGGATCGGAGATATCGAAATCAAATTTAAAGGATTAACAAGTTTCTCTGAGGACCATCTTGATTACCATGGCAATATGGAGAAGTATTCAGATATAAAAGAATCTTTTTTTGATTCTGATGACTTTTCGTCAGAAGGATATGTATTTAATGAAGACAATTATTTAGGTGCAAAACTTAAACAAAAATACAAAAATTCTTATACATATTCATTTCATAATAAAGATGCTGATGTATTCATACATAAAAGCTCATCAAATAAATTTTTATTGGATTCAGAAGATATCTTGCCGAAAAAAATTAATGTTAACTTCCAAGGAGATCATTATTTCTCAAATCTGGTTTGTGCTCTTCTTTTATTTAAGGTTGCAAACCAAGACGTTGATTTATCAAGCATAGATATTTTTGACCTTAGCCTGCCCGAAGGAAGAAATCAAAAAATAGATTTTGATGGAAGAGATGTTTTTATAGATTTTGCACATACTCCTGATGCATTGGATGCAAGTTTAAAATCTTTAAGAAGCACACATTCTGGAAATTTAATTTGTCTATTTGGATGTGGCGGTGAAAGGGATAGATCTAAAAGGTCAAAGATGGGAAAAATAGCAGAAAATTTAGCTGATCAGGTTTTCGTTACCAACGATAATCCTAGGAGTGAAGATCCTGAAACAATTGTTGAAGATATATTATCAGAGTGTTCATCAAAGAATATAAAAGTAATTTTTGATAGAAAAGAAGCTATTCTTGAATCACTTGAATCACTTGTTAATAGTAAACCCGGTTCCGCATTATTAATTGCAGGCAAGGGAAATGAAAATTATCAAGAATTTGAGAATGGATTAAGAAAAGATTTTAGTGATTTTGAAGTGGTGATGAGGTTTAAGAATGCTATTTGAATTTTCAAACCAAATATTAGCCGCTAAATTAAACCTTGAGAAACCTATGAAAGAATTTGTATCCTCAAAAATAGTTACAGACTCTAGAAAAATTTCAAAAGGTGATTGTTTTCTTGCTTTAAAGGGGCCTAATATCAATGGGCATGATTTTATTGATGAAGCACTGGATAGGGGAGCCTCTTTTATTATTTCTGAAAAAAATCATCCTCAAGATGAAAAAATTTTAGGCGTTAATTCAACTCATGAATGTTTATCTTTTTTAGCTAAATATCAAAGAAAAAAGTTTGAAGGTAAAGTTGTAGGCATCACTGGAAGTAATGGTAAAACTTCGACTAAATTGCTATTGAGCTCTCTTTTATCCAACAAATTTGATCCATCTCAAATTTATGTATCACCAGGAAACTGGAATAATTTTTACGGATTATGCTTTAGTCTCCTAGAATTAAAAAAACATCATAAATTTGGAATTTTTGAGATAGGAACGAATGACTTTGGTGAAATAAATGAATTGTCGTCAATATTGCAGCCCGAAGTAGGAGTCATCACATCAATTGGAAAAGCTCACCTAGAAAAATTAATAAATCTTGAGGGAGTTGCACAAGAGAAATCTGATATTTTTAAAAATGTTTTACTTCAAGGAACTTGTATCTTCCCAGATATTAATGCTCATCTCAGTGAGTTTCATGCAAAGTCTCATGATAAAAAGATCAGATCCTTTTCTAGTGATGGATTAAATGCAAAAAAATCAAACAGTAAGTGTGTAGAAGCTATTCTAGTAAGTTTAGGCATAGAAAATATCTCTTTTGATCAAATATATAATTTATCAAAAGATGTTGTCGTCCCATCTAGGACAGAGCAAGGCTATAATTCCAAGGGTGTTTTGATAATTGATGATACTTACAATGCAAATCCTGATTCATTTAAAGAGGCATTTAGAGTCTTAGATTCTACTGATAAAAAAAATAAAATTTGTGTTATTGGTGATATGAAAGAGCTTGGTAAAGACTTTCAGCAAGAAATGAAAAAAATAATCGATGAAGCCTGTGAGAGATTTGATTACGTTTTTTTATTTAACTCCAAATTTGAACTCTCGAAGGAGAATGTAGTCAAAATAAATATTGCTAATGCAGAAGAAAAGATCGGATCTTTATTGAGTAAAAATACTGCCATGTTATTTAAGGCATCTAGATCAGTTAAAATAGAAGACTGCATGAATATTTTTAAATAATGTTTTTACCTATTTTAGAAATTTTAGCTGAAAGCTATGGTCCCTTGAGGATTTTCAATTATCTTACTTTTAGAGCAATTTTAGCCACTCTAACTTCATTGATTTTTTGCCTATCCTTTGGAAATTGGTTCATTAATTTTTTGAAAATGGAAAGGTTTAATCAATACATTAGAAAAGAAGGACCCGAAAGACATCTTGTTAAAGAAGGAACTCCAACAATGGGAGGGCTGCTGATCTTAGCAGCTGTAGTATTTTCAGTTTTTTGTTGGGGGGACTTATCAAATAAGTACCTGTGGTTGGTATTATTTATGACGGTTTCATTTGGGGTAATTGGCTGGATAGATGATTTAACTAAACTAAAAACTCAGTCAAGCAATGGACTTACAAGTAGGCAGAAGTTTTTTTGGCAGTCTCTATCAGCTTTTATCGGCATAATAATCTTTTATACATATTCCACTAATCCCCTTGAGACGAGCTTAATAATTCCTTTTTTCAAAGATTTTTCTTTGCCGTTAGGTTTATTTTTTATTTTCTTTTCTTATTTTGTAATTGTTGGCTCAAGTAGTGCGGTGAATCTTACAGATGGCTTGGATGGTCTTGCAATAATGCCTTCAGTAATGATTGCAGCTGCTTTAGGGGTTCTTGGATATGCATCTGGAAACATAATCATTGCAGATTATCTCAATATTCCATACTTGCCACTATCAGGTGAAATGCTTGTATTTTGTGGAGCTATTGTAGGCTCTGGAATTGGATTTCTATGGTTCAATACTTATCCTGCTCAAGTCTTTATGGGAGATGTAGGCTCTCTTTCATTAGGGGCAGCACTTGGAGCAATTGCGGTTATGATAAGGCAAGAAATAGTATTTGCGATAATGGCAGGAGTTTTTGTTGCCGAGACGTTATCTGTCATGATCCAGGTTACTTCATACAAATTAACTGGTAAAAGGGTGTTCAAAATGGCTCCTTTGCATCACCATTTTGAATTATCAGGATGGGCAGAACCAAAGATTATTGTGAGATTCTGGATAATTACATTAATTCTAATTCTTATTGGATTTGCTACCCTCAGACTTAGGTAGCCAAGTGTCAAAAAAAACTTCACGATCACTTATTTTAGGACTTGGTCAAACCGGCTTATCTCTTTTTAATTACTTAATAAAATTTGAACAAGAGCCAATTATTTTTGATACCAGAGATGATCCTCCATGCAAAAAAGAATTACTTAAAAAAAGTAAAAATCCTCTAATTATTTCTAATCTCAAGGAGATAGCTTTTGATGAGGTTCGATCGTGTTATGTCAGTCCTGGATTTGATATCAGTCATGAAATAGTTAAAAAGTTGAACACTCATAACATTGAAATCCTTTCAGATTTAGATCTCTTTTTGAAATTTCATGCTAAAAAATCAATTCTTGTTACAGGAACAAACGGAAAAACATCTGTAGTATCTTTGCTTCAACACATCATGAAATCCTTGGAGCTTAAGGTTAAAGGTATAGGAAATAATGGTTTTCCTGTGCTTGATCACATTGAAGATCAACTGGATTATTTTGTAATCGAAGTATCTTCTTTTCAGATAGAAAGGACAAAGTCTTTATCAAGCTTAGCTTCTGTATTATTAAATATTTCTCCTGATCATTTAGATGTTCACGATTCTTTTGAACAGTACACAAAAATAAAAAAAAGGATATTTGAAAACTCAAACTTTAAAATTGGACCTGAAGGATTAGGATTAGATTTAGATTTCATTCTGCCTGAGATCACAGATCATGAAATTTATAATAAAGAAGCTGTAAAAAGGATTCTTTTATACCTAGGCCTCAAAAAAAAATCCATTGAGGAGAAAATACTTACCTTTAATCCGCTTCCCCATCGCCTTGAAGATATTTCTTTAAATAAACACCTCACCATCATAAATGACTCTAAATCTACCAATCCACATTCACTTAATGCTGCAATAAATAAATATAAAGATGAAAAAATTATTTTAATTATGGGCGGGTTAAAAAAGAATCTAAGTTTTAGACCACTTATGGAGGTTCTTAAGAGAAATACTAAGAAAGTTTTTGTTTATGGTGCGGACAGAGAAAAGATTTCAAATGAAATAGAAGAGTTAAACCCAATCGTGCTTGAGAGTATGGCTCGAGCTGTGAAAGAGGCTATTAATTATTCAACTAAAAATGATTTGGTCTTATTTTCTCCCGGTTGTTCAAGTTTTGATGAATTTCAAAACTTTGAAGAAAGAGGGTCTAAGTTTAAAGAATTAATCAAAAAATATGTTGGCTAGAAAGCAAAACTTTGTAAATAGAATTTTATTTGGAAGTCACGATCGGAACATTAATTTTGATAATTTCGACTTCACAACAATAACAATATCTATTTTCTTAGCTTTCTTTGGAATCTTGATGGTTTCGAGCATTTCATTTAACGAGTTAACCACTAGGCACATATTTAATTTGATGGTGGGTTTCGTTCTTTTCTTTTTTATATTCAGGTTTGAGATGAGCACATGGAGAAATATTGATTTATATCTTATTTTTTTATCGCTCTTTCTTTTGTTGATACTCTTAGTGCCGAATCTTGCACCAGAAATAAACGGAGCAAAGAGGTGGATAAGGTTCCTTGGTTTTAGTTTCCAGCCTGCTGAATTAGCCAAGTTATCATTATTGATTTATGTATCATCTTTTTGTATCAGGAAGAAAGAAGAATTCAAATCAAATTGGACAGGTTTTTGGAAGCCCATTTTCATAATGGTTTCTCTTATTTCTTTAATTTTATTGCAACCAGATCTAGGTTCTTCAGCAATTATCTTCTTGGTCACTCTCACAATTATGTTCATAGCTGGTGCGCCTATTGTTCATTTTATTGCAATCTCCATGGTAGGTCTTTTAACATTTATTTTGATGATTTTTTTGGTTCCTTGGAGATTTCAAAGAATACTTACATTTATGAATCCATGGGAAAATGCCCAAGAAGGAGGATATCAACTGACAAGATCCTTTTCTGCTATTGGCAGAGGTGACTGGTTTGGCACCGGATATGGAGAAAGTTGGTTGAAATTAAATTTACTGCCAGATGCTCAAACTGACTTTGTTTTTTCAATTATTTTGGAAGAATTTGGTAGTTTTTTTGGATTAATTTTAATTTTTATTTTTCTAGTTTTAGTCATAAGATGTTTCATGATTGGACGTTTAGCAAGACAAATGAATCAAATGTTTAATTCATTTATTGCATATGGCATAGGTACTCTGATTGGGTTACATGTTTTTATCAATATCGGCGTGTCTATCGGACTACTTCCTACAAAAGGGCTGACGTTGCCTTTTTTGAGCTATGGCGGTTCCAATTTATTTCTGACCTTTATTTTGATTTCACTGATTCAAAGAATATATTTTGAATTAAATGAATCAGATAGACATAAAGTGATATCGAGGAGGAAAAATTTCTAAAAAATTCTTCATAGTTGCTGGAGGAACAGGAGGTCATGTATTTCCTGCTGAGCAAATTGCGAGAGACTTATTAAAAAAAGATATCTCCATAATCTGGATTGGTACAGCCAGAGGACTTGAGAAAAATATATGTAAAAAGCTTGGTATCAAATTTATAGAATATGATTTGGTAGGTTTCAGAGGAAAGGGCTTGATTAATAAACTTTCTTCAGTTCTAAAATTATTTCGCTCTGGATTAAAATTTTTTTTCAAATATAGAGTTTTCTCCAGTCAGAATGATCAAATGATTGTTTTTGGAGGATACACTTCATTGATCGCTTTATTTTTCCCTTTAAGAACAATCTACGCACAAGAGCAAAATTCAATACCTGGTTCTGCAATAAGGATTCTTTCAAAGTTAAAATATCTTGATAAAGTATTTTTGGGCTTCGGTCAGGCATCTAATTATTTCAAAAAAACTAAAGTCAATTTTCTTGTTGATAGTGGCAATCCTATACGGGATGAACTTTTAGGCTTAAAACAAAAAAATATTGATCAGTTCAACAACCTTCTAATAATTGGTGGCAGCCAAGGTTCAGATTTTTTAAATCATTTGGTTCCAAAAGTTCTTGGGGGAATCGATATAAACAGCTTGAAAATCCGTCATCAGTGTGGATTAAAACATAGAGAAATCACCCAAGAAGCTTATAAGAAAAATAATGTAAATAATCAGTTCACAGTAAGTGAATTTATAGATGATATGAGGGAAGCATATGAATGGAGCGATATTGTCATTTGTAGGGGAGGCGCGCTGACAATATCAGAATTAATCAAGGTTAGAAGATCAGCATTTATAATCCCAATTCCAAATTCAATTGATAATCACCAAATTTTAAATGCAAAATTTTTTGAAGAAAGAGGATTTGGAAAGGTTTTTGAACAAGATGCCGATATTGATAACTTGATATCAAGCCTCAGAAAATCAATTTTAGATAATACTTCTGTAAAAAGTTATTATGAGCAACTTAATAAGAATTCATTTAGTAACTCTTCGAAAATTATCATTGATAATTTAAATATCTAATGTCCAGCATAAAAAATATTCATCTAATTGGTATCGGTGGAGCAGGTATGAGCGGAATTGCAGAAATTCTTCATAACCAAGACTATTCTGTCTCAGGAAGTGATCTAGAGGATACAAATGTGACAAAAAGATTAAAAAATCTAGGGGTAAAAATTTTTAAAGGCCACAAAGAAAAAAATGTCTTAAAAAAAGATCTTGTAGTGATTTCATCGGCAATATCAAAAAAAAATGTTGAGCTTAAAAAAGCAATTTCTATGGGCATACCAGTTATTCCTAGGGCTGAAATGTTGGCTAATCTTATGATGCTTAAAAATAGCATTGCGGTAGCAGGCAGCCATGGAAAAACGACCGTAACTTGCATCATGGCTCATATTTTCACTGAGGCAGGCCTAGATCCTACTTACATCATTGGAGGCAAAGTAAAGTCTTTTGAATCAAATGCCAAATTAGGTCTTGGTGAGCATATCATTGCAGAAGCTGACGAGAGTGATGGATCTTTCTTAAACCTCAGGCCTCTGAAAGCTTTAGTTACAAATATAGATAACGATCATTTAGGTACTTATGGTAATGACTTCAATAATTTAAAAAAGTCTTTTAAAAAATTTTGTCTCTCATTACCTTTTCAAGGCTACTTAATTGCCAATGGCGATGATAAATCGATTAAAAATATTATTAAAAACATACCAAGGAATTCTTTTTCTTTTGGAAAAGATAAAAGTAACGACTATCAAATCAAAGATATAAAACAAAACATTAGAGGAACAAGTTTTAAGCTACAAGATAATTTCTTTAAAAAAGATTATAGCTTTTCCATGTCAATGCATGGCGAACATAACGTGATGAATGCAACATCTGCGATTGTTGCTGCTATTCAAGAAAATATTGATGTATCTATCATAAAAAAATCACTCAAAACTTGCTCCTCAATCGAAAGACGTTTTGAAATAATTTCTCATGATATTTTTTCAAAAAAGATTACTCTTGTTGATGATTACGGACATCATCCCAAAGAGATTAAATATTCTCATGACACAGCATCAGAAATATGGAAAAACAAAAAAAAGATTGTTGTTTTTCAACCGCATAGATACACGCGAACCAAGGATCTTTTTGATGAATTTATAAAAACTCTTTTAAATATAGAAAACCTTCTATTGCTTGATATTTATCCCGCAAGCGAGAAGATAATTAAAGGCTATGAAGGCAAAGATCTATTTCAAGCTCTTAAAAAGAATGGCTCAAAGGTATTATTTTGTCAAAATCATACTGAGGTAATTGAAAAACTCGAAAATATGATCTCTGGAAATGAGGTCATCATAACTCAGGGAGCAGGGACTACCTCAGAGCTTGCAAGAAAGATATCAAATCTATGATAAATAAAAATATCGCAGTATTATGCGGCGGTTGGTCAGAGGAAAGGCTCATTTCTTTAAAGAGCGGAGATTCCGTATACAAATGTCTGAAAGAAAACGGCTATGAAGTTTCAAAAATTGATGTCAAAACTGCAAGTGAGGCATTCAATAAGGAGCTATATTCCGAGTTCGATCTAGTCTTTATTTTGCTTCACGGCAGAGGAGGGGAAGATGGAGAAATTCAAAAGTTCTTTGAGGAAAATGACATTGTATTTACTGGATCAAATTCGCAGTCTTCCAGAATTACGATGAATAAAATAAAGACCAAAGAAATCTGGAAGAAAAATAATATTAAAACACCCGAATATTTTGTCTATGAGAAAAACTTTCTCTTAGATAATTTATCCTCATTCGAAAAGTGGGTAATCAAGCCAAATTTAGAGGGATCTTCTAACGGGATCTCCTTTTATAACAACTTTGAAGGGAAAGAGGACTTTCAAAAAAAAATTAATCTAGCTAAAAAATATGATGATTCAGTGTTATTAGAAAGGTTTATAGATGGCAAAGAAATAACGGTACCGATAATTAACAAAAGATGCCTTAGGCCCATTCATATTATTCCAGAAGGAGAGTTTTATGATTTTGATGCCAAATATGTTTCGAACAAGACAAAATATTTAGAGTACGCGATAGAATCAGAAAGGTTGGAGACTTTGAACAATCTCGCAATTAGTGCATATGAACTTGTTGGTGCCGAAAATTGGGGCCGTATTGATATTATTGATGACGGCATAGATTATTTCTTTATAGAACTTAACTCTGTTCCTGGCATGACTAAAACTAGTTTAGTTCCAAAATCATCTCATCTCTCTGGCATTAGCTATCTTGAATTACTGGAGAGTATTATGGATGATGCTCTTGCCAAAAAAGCTTAATTTCTCTAGAATCGCAACCTTTCTTGCTGAGATAGAAAAATTTTAGCTATAGACCATAAGAAAAATATGAATCATTACGAAATTGTTTTTTTAGTTCATCCTGACCAAAAATCAGATTCTGAAGCAATATTAAATAAGTATTGCGACCAAATTAAATCTTCCAATGGAACTATAGATAGATCTGAGAATATCGGCTCTCGAAAGTTAGCTTATCCTGTCCAAGATTGTTACAAAGCAAATTACTTATGTATAAATGTTACCTGTGATTCTAATCAAATTGATAGCCTTAAAGAATCTTTTAAATACAACGACGCAATTCTTAGATATCTCATTGTCAGAAAAGATGAAATTGAAACAGAACCTTCTTCACTCTTAAAACAAACTCAGGAAGATGGCGAAACTCAGCTTGAGGAATATGAAGCCTCTATAAAAAATGATAATGCTCCTAAAGAGGCAACGAAGAATATAGAACATTCCACTTCTGATAAAGAAGATGAGGCGAAAGAAGAAGCCGATCAATCAGAAGATACTTCAAATGAAACAGACTATCCAAAAAAAAATAATGATGGCGATGAAACAAAAGTGGAAGCAGAAAACGAATCAAAAGAAGACAAAGGCAAAACATGAGAAGGAAGAAAGACACAAGAAAGAAAAATACTGGTCTAGAGCCTCTAGTAAAACAATCTAGAAAATGTAGATTTACTGCAGCTGGTATCAAGCAGATTGATTATAAAGATGTAAACCTTTTAAAAGACTTTATAAATGAAACTGGGAAAATTCTTCCTGCAAGACTTACAGGAACATCTGCAAAGTATCAAAGGCAATTAGAAACTGCTATCAAAAGAGCAAGACAGCTTGCACTTCTTCCCTACACTGATAGCCATTATTCTTAAGAAATGAAAGTTATTTTACTAGAGAGAATTACCGGCCTTGGAGCTCCAGGTGATCTTGTTACAGTCAAATCTGGATACGGTAGAAATTTTCTTCTACCAGGCAAAAAAGCCATTCCAGCTAATAAAGAAAACATGGAGAGATATGAGGCAGAGAAAGCTCAAATTTTAGCTGCCGAAGAATCAAAGAAAGCTTCTGCGCAATCTGTTTATGAGCAACTGAATGGACAGAGTTTTGAAATTGTATCTGCTGTTACTGAAGAAAATACTCTCTATGGTTCTGTAGGTACTAACGAAATTATTGAGAAAATTACAACTGCTGGTTTTGATCTAGATAAACAAGCTATCAGACTTCCCAAAGGACCAATAAAAGACCTTGGTGATTTCGAGATAAATATAGAATTGCATCCTGAAGTTATAGCTAAAATAAATATAAAAGTTTCTTCAGAAGAATAATTTTCATTGTTTTCTATTTATTCGAATGGGAGAATAGAAAACGTGAAGAACTTCGACAAAAATTCCTTACCTTCATCAATACAAGCAGAAAAAGCAGCTTTGGGCTGTCTCCTTTTAGAGCCTAATTTGTGGGATGATCTTGTTACTCAAATTGAGGAAAAAGATTTTACTCAAATAGAAAATAAAATAATTTATAGAGCAATTAGAAAGCTTTCAGACCAAGGCACTCAATTAGATACGCTAACTCTCATAGAAGCTGTTTCTTCAGATGAAGAAATCAAAAAAAATTCAAATTTAAATTTTTCCTCTTACATTAAAGACTTGTTTGAAGAAACTCCTGGAACCTCAAACTTTTCTAATTATGTTGATATTGTTAAGCAGACGTCTAGCTTGAGAAAACTTATCGAAACTGCTGATGAAATTTCATCAACTGCATTTTCTACAGATAGTTTCAGCAGTGATGATGCAATAACTAAAGCTGAAGATAAGATATTAAAATTAAGAGACTCGATTGAAAGAAAAAGCGGACCACAAATAGCTAAAGATCTTGTTGGTCCAGTCTATGAAAATATCGATATAAACTTAAAGTCATCGGGACCCCTAGTGGGACATAGCACTGGCTTTAAATATATTGATAACTTAACAATGGGGCTTCAGAAAGGAGATTTATTTATCATTGCTGGTAGACCAGGGATGGGTAAGACTGCTTTTGCAATGAGCATAGCTTGTAATTTATTAATTGATGAAGTTCCTGTTCTTCTTTTCAGCATGGAAATGTCTTCAAGATCAATTATGTATAGGCTTTTTTCATCTTTTTCCAGAGTAGACTTCAAGAGACTACAAGAAGCCAAAAACCTTTCAGAAGAGGATTTTAGAGATATTGATGATGCTTCAACTATACTCACTAAGTCAAAATTATTCATTGATGATACGCCTGGCCTTAGCCCATCTGAGCTGATTTCACGAGCAAGAAAAGTTAAAAGAGAAAATCCTGACCTGGGGCTGATAATTATTGATTATCTTCAGCTTATGAATTCTGATAGAAACTCTGAAAATAGAGTTACTGAAATGAGCGAGATTTCTAGGTCAGTAAAATCTTTAGCAAGAGATTTAGATATCACTGTAATTGCATTATCACAACTTAATCGTGCTGTTGAAAATAGAAATAATAAAAGACCTTTAATGTCAGATTTAAGAGAATCTGGTGCTTTAGAGCAGGATGCTGATCTAGTAGCCTTTGTATACAGAGATGAATATTATAATGAGACTCCAGAAAACAAAGGTTTGGCAGAAGTGAATATCGCTAAGCATAGGAACGGGAAAACTGGAAAAGTGAAACTTCATTTTGCATCTAACATAATAAAGTTTGAAAACTTAGCCGATAACGATCCAGCAATGTCAATGCCAACGAATTATGAGGATTGAGATTTGCCAAGGCCTACAACTGCAATAATAGATCTTTCATCCATTGAGCATAACTTTAGTGTTATAAAAAAACATTGTCCTAAATCTCAAATTTATTCTGTAGTTAAGTCTAATGCTTATGGACATGGTGTAAAGAAAGTTGTTGGAGCACTAAAAAAGTCTGATGGATTTTGTGTAGCTACAATTGAAGAAGCAGATGAATTTAGAGAATTTTCAAAAAAACCTCTTTTATGCTTGCAAGGTTTTTATGATCAGCAAGATCTGAAACTAGCTCATTTTCATAAACTAGAATTAGTTATCCATAACGAAGAACAAATTAGCCTTTTGGAGCGGCTAAAACTTTCTTTTCCTTCCTTATGGCTTAAATTTGATACAGGTATGAACAGGCTAGGTTTTATGCAGAATGAAATTGAAAATATGATGCAAAGGCTAAAACCCTTTTCAAAAAAAATAGTCTTGATGACTCACCTTAAGTCTTCATCTGGAAAAAAGATGTCCAAGATGGTAACTAAAGAACAATTTAATATGTTTACAAAAACTTCTTTGAGTCTAAAAAAGAAAAAGCACAATTTCCTTACTAGCGTTTCAAATTCAGGAGGAATTCTTAATTTTGACGACTTATTTTCAGATATAGAAAGACCGGGATTATCTTTGTATGGAAGTCATTTCCAAAATAAATCTAAAACTATTAGATTAAAAAATGTAACAACGTTAGTTTCAAAAATTATCGCAATCAAAGAAATAAAAAAAGGGGAAACAGTTGGTTATGACGGTTTATGGCAAGCGAAAAAGAATACCTCAATCGGGATCATTCCAATAGGATATTCCGATGGAATCCCTTTAAATTATGGTAACAAGGGTTATGTTTTAATTAAAAAAGCTAAAGCAAAAGTAATAGGGAGGGTTGCTATGGATCTAATGGCTGTTGAACTTCCGAACAATAAAATAAAATTAGGTGAGGATATAATCTTATGGGGAAAAGATCTTAAAGTAGACGAGTTGGCTTTGTTAACAGATAATGTTCCTTACTCCTTTATGACCTCACTCTCTAAAAGAGTTAAGAGAAAATATATTAAATAATTATGAAAATAAAAGTATTAGAAGAAACTCCAAGGAAGGTTCTAGAATTTCCTTTAGATAACGATCTTAAATTAACAGAAAAAGAAGTCGAAGATGTTGCAGAGATTTTTAATACTCCTTTGACTGGTTCTTACAACTGGGATTACACAATACAAGATAATCGCATTAAAAGACTTTATGAGTTAGGAAAAGAGTTGAACTGGAATGTAGAGAAGGACATTGATTGGGACCAACCATTACCACAAAAAGAAGATAGTCCGCCTGCTATTTTCTGGGATGAATATGAGCCTTATCAAAAGCTTTCTACAGAGGATAAATTCAAGTTTCTTCAACATAGGGCATCTTGGTCCATCAGCCAATTTCTTCATGGCGAACAAGGCGCACTGCTAGTAGCATCACAATTAGTCTCATGTGCTCCAACCTATAATGCGAAACTATATGCTGCTTCTCAAACCTTTGATGAAGCAAGACATGTTGAAGCCTTCAATAAATATATTCAAAAAAGAGTGGGTCTATCTTACCCAATAGGACATGGCCTGAAATCTCTTCTTGATAAAATCCTTTCCGATCCTAGATGGGATTTAAAATTTATTGGTATGCAAATCATCATCGAAGGTTTAGCGTTGGCTGCATTTAATGTTGCAAGACAAGGAACAAATGATCCAGTCTTCAAGGATATGCTTTACCTAATTACCAGAGATGAGGCCAGACACGTAACGTTTGGTGTGAATTACCTAGAAGAATTTGTTCAAACCCTTTCTGAAGAAGAGAGAGAAGATCGTGCTATGTTCGCTTACGAAGCTGCTGTGGTAATGCGTTCTAGACTTATGGCGGCAGACGTATACTCTAATTTTGGATGGGATATTGATGAAACAGTTGCTTTCCAGAGCAAAGCAGATGTAAATGCAAATTTTCAACATTTACTTTTCACTAGAGTAATGCCAAATCTGTCTAAGATAGGCCTTATTACGGATAAAGTCAGACCGTTATACGATGACCTGGGCGTCTTGGATTTAGAAAGTTGGCCTAATGATGGTGAGATTGATTGGATTTCTCTTGAAAGGCCTCTTGATGCCAACGAAGACAATTCAGAATCTGAAATAATAGCTATTTAACTATAATGATCTCAAATTCAGATACTTGCGAAGTATCTGAATTCTTCTGATATACTGATAAACCATCTTGGTTAACAAATAAGATGGCTTCTAAACCTAAATTTCTCTTTGTCACTGGCGGTGTTGTCTCTTCTCTAGGCAAGGGAATTTTGTCAGCATCTTTGGGATCTTTACTTGAGAGTAAAAAAATAAAGGTAACTATAATGAAGCTTGATCCATATATAAATTTGGATCCGGGAACAATGAGTCCATTCCAGCATGGAGAAGTTTTTGTTACTGAAGATGGGGCAGAAACAGATCTCGATCTTGGCCATTATGAAAGATTTATAGATGAGAAAATGTCGCAGAATAATAATTTTACCGCTGGTCAGGTGTATGACAGTGTCTTAAAAAAAGAGAGAAAAGGTGAATTTTTAGGAGCAACAGTTCAAGTGATTCCCCACATAACTGATGAGATAAAAAAGAGAATCATGAAAGGTGCCAAAGGATATGATTTAGCAATTGTAGAAATTGGAGGAACTGTAGGAGACATAGAATCTCAACCTTTCTTGGAAGCTATAAGACAATTAAAAATAGAACTAGGCGATCAAAGAACTCTTTTTCTCCACCTTACCTTAGTGCCATTTCTATCTACATCCGGAGAGACTAAAACTAAACCAACTCAACACTCAGTCAAAAATCTTCTTTCTTATGGTCTTCAGCCTGATATCCTGATTTGTAGATCAGAGAAAGAACTTCAAAGTTCCGACAAAAGGAAGATTGCCCTGTTCACAAATGTTGGCTTAGACTCCGTTTTCTCACTTCCAGATCTTCCTTCAATTTATGCTATTCCGGTCTTTTTATCCAAAGAACAGCTTGATGAAGTTGTTACGAGAAAAATGGGAATAAAATCTAAAAAAGCAGACTTAAGTGATTGGAAGAAAGTTAATAGACTTGAAAAAGCATCAAGCAAAAAAATTACAGTTTCAATGGTTGGTAAATATACTGAGCTAGCAGATGCATACATGTCATTAAATGAAGCTTTGAGGCATGGAGGTCTTCAGAATAGGGTTGATGTAAACATTAATTATATTGATGCAGAAAATTTGAAATCTATGAGTCAATTAAAGGGTTCAAATGCAATATTGATTCCGGGAGGATTTGGGCATAGAGGAATTAATGGCATGATAATGGCTACGAAATATGCGAGAGAAAAAAAGATACCTTTTTTTGGAATTTGTCTTGGGATGCAAGTTGCAGTCATAGAGTTTGCAAGAAATGTGCTAAACCTTAAAGCTAACAGTACAGAATTTGATAAAAAAACAAACCATCCTGTTATTGCTCTAATGCATGAGTGGAAAGATCCTGAAGGATCAATTCAAAAGAGAAACGCAAGTTCTAATCTGGGAGGAACGATGCGACTTGGTGCACAAAAGTGCATACTTAGTAACAACAGCAGGTTAAAAAAAATGTATAAAAAAAGTGAAATTTTTGAAAGACATCGCCATAGATTTGAATTCAATGGTAATTATGAAAATGCAATGATTGAGAAAGGCATGAAGATAGTTGGAAGATCTAGAGATAAGAAACTTGTTGAGGCTATTGAACTTGATGATCATCCATGGTTTTTAGGCTGTCAATTTCATCCAGAGTTAACTTCAAATCCTAAAGAAGGGCATCCTATTTTTAATGATTTTATAAAAGCTGCATCTAAAAAATAAAATGGTTCAAATTACTGAGGTTCAATTAAATAATCGAAAAATATCTAACAGGGATCCAGCCATCATTATAGCTGGGATGAACGTAATTGAATCAGAGGAGCTTTGTATCTCTGTCGCAAGAGAGCTAAAAAATATTTGCGAAAGAAATAACGTCGATTTCATATTCAAGGCTTCTTATGATAAAGCTAATCGATCTTCAATAGATTCCTTTCGAGGGCCAGGAATTGATCAAGGCTTAAAAATTTTAAAAAAAGTAAAGGATGAATTCAATGTTCCCATAATTTCTGACATTCATGAGCCCTCACAAGCGGAAACAGCTGCAGAAGTTCTCGATGTTATCCAAATTCCGGCTTTTTTGTCTAGACAAACTGACTTAATTAAAGCTGCTTGTGAAACAAAGAAGGTGATAAACGTAAAAAAAGCTCAATTCTTGTCGCCTGCACAAATGATGAATATTATTGAAAAATGTAATCATTTTGGAAATGAAAACATTCTGCTGTGTGAACGAGGAACTATTTTTGGTTACGACAACTTGATTGTAGATTTTTTAGGGATAGATGAGATTAAAAAAATTGCTCCAACCATTTTAGATATCACTCATTCTCTGCAGCTTCCTGGAGGCAAAGGCAAATCAGCAGATGGGAGGTCTTACCAGGCAAAAGTTTTGGGAACTGCAGCTGCAGCCATAGGCCTAGCAGGTTTTTTTATTGAGGTTCATCCAAGTCCTGAAAATGCTCTTTGTGATGGAGCTTCAGCCACGAGATTATCTGAATTTGAAAGTTTGCTTTTAGAGTTAAAAAAATTTGATGAGCTATCAAAGTCCCTATGAAAATAGATCAATTAAAGTTTTATGAGGTTATAGATTCGAGAGGTAATCCTACAATTGCCTGCAAGATTTTTTCTGGCAAATTTTCATCTATAAGCATGGTACCATCTGGCGCCTCAACTGGTTCAAAAGAAGCTCAAGAAATTAGAGATAACGATAAAAAAAGATTTCTTGGTAAAGGACTAAAAGAAGTAATAAAGAAAACTGAACATCAAATATTTGATGTAATTTCCCAAAAAAATTTGTTAGATCAACAAGATATTGATAACAGCCTCATTGAGCTAGATGGTAGCAAGAATAAATCAAATATTGGAGCAAATATGATTCTTGCTGTTTCTATGGCGGTTTCTAAGTTAGCTTCACAATCAGAAAGCATGGAGTTATTTCAATACATTAATCAAATTGCAAAAGTATATGAAATTGATTGCGATTATTCATTACCTTTGCCGATGATGAATATTCTCAATGGCGGTGCTCATGCAAATAACCCTCTTGAGTTTCAAGAGTTTATGATTCAACCAGCTGGATTTGAAGATTTTGATGAAAGCCTCAGATCAGGAATAGAAATATTTCATAATCTTAAAAAAGAGTTACAGGAAAATAATTTTTCAACTTCTGTAGGGGATGAGGGAGGCTTTGCTCCAAATATCTCTGATACTAAAAAAGCTCTAGATTTAATCTGTTCCGCAGTTGAAAAGTCAGGCTATAAAATGGGAGAAGAAATTTTTATTGCTATGGACTGTGCTGCGTCTGAGATATTTATTAATGGAGAGTATCATTTTGAAGGTAAAAATCATGATAATTCAGGTTTAATTCAAATTTATGAAGAACTTATCAAAAGTTATCCTATTAAATCCATAGAAGATCCTTTAGATGAAGATGATTGGGATGGATGGAAAGTTATTACCAAGCAAATTGGAAATGAAGTGTCTATTGTGGGCGATGATTTATTCGTTACCAACAAAAAAATATTGGAAAAGGGAATAAAGAATGGCTCAGCTAATTCAATTCTGATTAAAGTGAATCAGATTGGAACAGTAAGCGAAACCTTAGAGACAATTAGCTTGGCAAATCAAAATAATATTAATACTGTTATTTCTCATAGGTCTGGAGAAACAGAAGATACATTTATTTCAGATTTAGCGGTTGGCATAGGGGCGGGGCAAATAAAAACAGGGGCACCTTCTAGGTCTGATAGAACTGCAAAATACAACAGACTTTTAATAATTAACAGCGATAATAATTTTTCTTTTGAAGGAATGAATGGGATCAAGCAATGATCGATACATCAAAAAAATTATTGTTGTTGAGTTTTTTTATTTTTTTCTTAATTTTGACTATCAATAATTTTTACAAAATAACCTTAGGAAGTTATTCTTCTTCTAATATTGAAAAAGTAGAAAGCGAAATTTCTCTACTTAAAAGTTCAATAGAGATTCTAGAATTAGAGAATAGAATCCTTAAAGTTGAAATAACATCTTTTTCAGATGAAGATGAAGCAATTATTGGCTTAGCTAGATTTGAAAGGGGTTTAATAAAAAAGGGAGAGCAATTAGTAGAATTTAAATAACAATGGAAGAATATTTAGCATTAATACCTGCAGCAGGAATGGGCAGCAGAGCGCAACAAAACATGGCGAAGCAGTTTCAAAAGATTGGAGCTAAATGTTTAATGGAATATTCTATAGAGCCATTTCTTAGAGATGAAAAATGCCAAAAAATTTGTGTAGTGCTTCAGGAAGAAGACGAAATCTGGGACAGTCTTCCCATATCTAATAGTGAAAAAATAATTACCTGCGATGGAGGAACTTCAAGAATGGAGTCTGTTCATCTTGGCTTAAAGTGCCTGCTTGAAACTGAAGATAAAAATGAACTTATTGCTATTCATGATGCGGCAAGACCTTGTTTAATTGAAGCAGAATTAAACCTTTTACTTTCTAAAGCGGAAGAAGAAATAAAAAATGAAGGAGATGGTGCTTTTTTAGCTTATCAACCAGTAGAGAGCGTAAATATAGTCACGAACGGCACTGTCAAAGAATCATTGGAAAGAAGCAAAATTTGGCTTTCATCAACTCCACAGGTCTTCAGAATGATAGATGTTTATAACTCTATTGAATCGGCAAAAGCAGAAGAGAAGATTTTTTCTGATGAGGTATCATCAGTGAGTAATTATTTAAAAGGTCAAATTCACGCAGTTCCTTGTTCAAAATCAAATTTTAAAGTTACCAGGAAAGAAGATTTTGAAGTTGCAACAAAGATACTAAAAGAAATCGGTAGACTATGATATCTGATCTCAGGATCGGATTTGGTGTTGACTATCATCAAATCCAAAAAGGGAATTCTATGATCCTTGGAGGGATTGAAATTGATTGTGATTATTCGATCATAGCCCACTCTGACGGCGATATTATTATTCATTCAATCTGCGATTCCTTACTTGGAGCAGCCAGCATGGGAGATTTAGGAACGGTCTTCAAAGAAGATAAATCAACAGAGAATATTTCTAGCTCAGTTCTTTTAAAACAAGTTTTAAATCTATTAAGTAAAGGATCTTATCAAATTGTAAATTTAGATATTACTTATGTGGGTGAAGTTCCAAGAATTTCCAAATATAGAGAAAAAATTTTATCTAACTTATCGAAAATAATGAATTTAAATGAAGAGCATTTATCAATTAAATCAACTACTACCGACAAACTAGGAGCAATTGGAAACAGAGAGGGAATAGCCTGTTATTGTTCAGCATTAATTCAAAAGAAATGAAAATCCTCCTAACAAATGATGATGGCTTTGAAGCGCCTGGAATCCTACAGTTATACGAATCTTTAAAAGATAAATACGAAGTATTTTTTTTAGCACCAAAAGAAAATATGAGCGGAAAAGGATCGGCAATTACTGTTTGGGATCAGCCATCTTTTCAAAATCATGGGAATGGAATTCATAGTTTAAATGGCACTCCAGTAGATTGCGTGAAATACGCTATAAATTTCTATTGTCCATTTACTCCTGATTTGGTTGTCTCAGGTATAAACCCAGGGCCAAATCTTGGAACAGATATCTTATTTTCAGGGACTGTTGGAGCAGCCCTTGAAGGCAGAAATTTAAAATATCCTTCTGTAGCTTTATCTGCTAGTTCGTTTGAACTTAATGACTATAGTCATCAAGTAAAAATATCAGAAGAAATCATTGGAAAAGTTGACCAGCTAAAATTTAATTCACAATGCATTCTTAATGTGAATATTCCAAATTACACAGATAACAATAACCCTAAGGTAGACTTTACTGTCCCATCTCTTGAAATAGATGAAAATGATATTTCAGAGGACAGGAAAAGTTTGGAGAAAGGAAATATATCTATTTCAGCTCTTACACCAATTCTTTACTCTCATGATAACAATGATATTGCTCGCTCTTGGACTAGAAAACTGAACAATTGATTACCAATAAAATAGAAAAATTAGTCAAAGTCCTTTCGGAGAAAGGTATATCTGATGTTCGAGTATTACAAGCAATGTTGGAAATCCCGAGACATGAGTTTCTCGACGGCGTTTTTGATGTGCAGGCATATGAAGATATGTCACTACCTATTGGACACAAGCAAACTATCTCTCAACCATTTATTGTCGCAAGAATGACAGAATTACTTATATCAGAGACTGCTTTTGTAGATAGACCGCTTGGAGAGGTATTAGAAATAGGTGCTGGTTGTGGATATCAAACAGCTGTCTTATCTAAAATTTGTCGAAAGGTTTTTGCTATAGAAAGAATAGAACAGTTATGCGTTGTTGCAAAAAAAAATTTAAAAAAACTTAATATCAATAACTTTGAAATAAAGTATGGCGATGGATATGAAGGTTGGAAAATTGAAAAAAAATTTGATGGAATTCTTTGTGCTGCAGCTGCTCCTTTAGTTCCAAAAAAATTAAAGCAACAACTAAACATAGGAGCAAAGCTAGTATGCCCAGTAGGAGATCAAGAAAATCAAAAATTAATGACTGTAAAAAGAATCTCTAAAGAAGGGTTTGAAGAAGAATTGGTTGAAAATGTTTTGTTTGTTCCAATGTTAGAAGGAGTGGATTAAATCCACCCCTTCATCCCCTTATAAAATCTATTAAATGAACTTTGAGCAACTTCCTTTTTCAAAATAAGCTGCTAGTTTTAAATTATCTAGATCCTGAATAAATTCTTTTTGAATATCACAACTTCTTAGGTCTTTAATGGAGTTGTATTTAGAAAATTGAAGATAGTTTGAATAAATACCCACTAAGGTTAATGACTTAATTTCCTTAGAAAGTGTTTTATCTATAAAAACAGTATTAGGCTGGTCTGTCCTGAAACATGCAGCCATTTTTCCTTGACACATTATTCTTAATTTTCTTTGATCAAGTTCCTCTACCTTTGGAGCATCAATAGATGAAATATTTGATAATTTTTGAGTATTTTCAAATAGATTAAGGTGATCGTTAGAGGATACAAACCCCGCAACGAACATCAATACTAATAATATTTTTCCCATAATGTCTCTAATTAGTGACTATATTATGGCAATTATGTGACAAAATCAAGTAAAACTTAAATAATCCTAATAATTTTAAACTATAACTAATCTAATTCTAAATAACTTAATTTATCCTCTCTTTTTTCCCAATCTTTGTAATCTGGCATAGGATCTTTAGCTTCGGTGATATTGGGCCAAATTTTTGAATATTTTTCATTAATTTTAATGAAATCTAATTGGTCTGCAGGGACTTCGTCTTCAGCAAAAATAGCATCAACCGGACATTCTGGTTCACATAAACCACAATCGATGCATTCCTCTGGATCTATAACAAGAATATTTTTGCCTTCATAAAAACAATCGACAGGGCAAACCTGCACACAAGTTGTATGCTTACAATTAATACAGTCTTTCCCGACAACGAAAGTCATAAAACATTATAATTTGTTTCATGGATGACAACCTAGGTAAAAATGCTGCTGAACTTGGAAAAATTCTATTAAAGAATCAATTATTTATATCATTTGCAGAGTCATGTACGGGAGGCCTATTGGGCTCAAGCTTGATATCAGTTCCTGGAAGTTCAAAGTGGGTAAGCCAAGGATTTGTTACCTATTCAAATATCGCAAAAATTAAATTTCTCGGAGTGAATAAACAAACACTTAAGGATTATGGGGCTGTCGATACAAAGGTCACAGATGAAATGATAAAAGGGGTCCTAAAATATGATCTTGCTGATATTGCAATAGCTATAAGCGGAGTTGCAGGTCCAACAGGTGGATCTAAGTCTAAGCCTGTAGGGACCGTTTGTATCAGCATCGGAAATAATGATGAAATTTTATCCAAACAACACTTCTTTGAAGGGGATAGAAATCAAGTAAGAGCTCAGTCTGCAGAAACAGCAATAAAAGACACAATTAATTTTATAAAAAATATTGATTAATTCTTTAAAGTATTATTAAATACTGTATAAATATACAGGTATAATTATGGCTAAATCTTCAAAAGAATCTCAATCAAAAGATAAAGAAAAATCTCTTCAGTCCGCTCTTAGTCAAATTGAGACTCAATTTGGTCCTGGAACCATAATGAGGATGGGTGATAGAGAGATACAAAACATACCTTCTATATCTACAGGCTCTTTGGGTCTCGATGTTGCTCTTGGAATAGGGGGAGTGCCTAAAGGTAGAGTTGTAGAAATTTTTGGGCCTGAATCCTCTGGAAAAACAACTCTAACCCTTCAGATTATCGCAGAATGCCAAAAGGCAGGTGGAACTGCAGCATTCATTGACGCAGAACATGCACTGGACCCTTCTTATGCCGAAAAAATTGGAGTAAATGTTGATGACTTACTTTTATCTCAGCCTGATACAGGAGAGCAAGCTCTTGAAGTAGCAGATATTATGGTTAAGTCAGAAAGTGTTGATGTGCTGGTAATTGATTCTGTCGCAGCTCTTGTTCCAAGAGCTGAAATTGAAGGGGATATGGGTGATCACCACGTTGGTTTACAAGCAAGGTTAATGTCTCAGGCTTTAAGAAAAATAACTGGAAGCATACAAAAATCAAATACATTAGTTATTTTTATTAACCAAATCAGAATGAAAATCGGTGTCATGTTTGGTAGCCCAGAAACAACAACCGGTGGAAATGCGCTTAAGTTTTATTCTTCAGTGAGACTGGATATTAGAAGAATCGGAACTGTTAAGGATGGAGATGAAGTAATCGGAAATGAAACACGAGTAAAAGTAGTAAAAAATAAAGTTTCACCTCCATTTAAGCAAGCTGAATTCCAAATTATTTATAACAAAGGAATCAATAGAACAGGCGAACTTGTTGATATGGCCGCTGACAAGAAAATAATTGAAAAGGCAGGAGCCTGGTATTCCTACGAGGGGGAAAAAATTGGCCAAGGTAAATCAAACGCCTGTGAATTTTTAGATGCCAATCAAAAGATATCTCAAGAAATAGAAAATAAACTATTCGATGCCATTAAGGCTTCAGCTTAGTTAAAATATTTTCTTTATTTTCTTTGAGTGAAGTTCCTTCAGATCTAATCTTTAGCTCGAGAAGGTTTTCCTTCTTATTTTTCTCACTAATTATCAATTGAAATGGAATCCCGGTCAGGTCTGCATCCTTGAATTTCTTTCCTGGTGAATCATTTCTATCATCTATTATCGAATCTACTTCTATTTTTGTTAGTTCGTTTTGAAGAGATTCAGCTTCTGTAAGAAGATTTTTATCTTCACCAATGATAATTATTATTGCTTCAAATGGCGCAATTGACCTTGGAAAGATAATTCCATCCTGATCATAATTTTGTTCTATTGAAGCAGCAATAATTCTTGATATACCTATTCCGTAACATCCCATCAAAGGATTTATATTTCCTTCTTTAGTTTGAATAGAAAGAGATAATGACTTGCTATATTTATCACCCAATTGAAATATATGACCAACTTCAATTCCTCTTTTAATTGAATATTCTTTTCCATCTTTCTCATGAAGCTGATCAATTATTTCTTGATCAGATTTCTCTTCAAATAACTCTAGATTACTAGCAAATAATTCATCATCGCTAAAAATTATTTTATCTTCTCCTGAGCCCGCTAATACATGAAATTCTTCTGATGCAGATCCACCAATTGCTCCAGAATCAGCTGAAACTATTCTGTAATCAAACCCTATTTCATTGAATATTTTTTGATATGCATCTCTCATCAAACCGTAACTTTCTTTCATGCTTTTCTCATCAATATCAAATGAATAGGCATCTTTCATAAGAAACTCACGGGAACGCATTACTCCAAATCTTGGTCTAATTTCATCTCTAAACTTTGTTTGAATCTGATAATAATTAGCAGGAAGATCTCTAGGACTATTCAAGGTTTTTCTAGCAATATCTGTAATTATTTCTTCATGTGTTGGTCCCAAAACGAAATTTCTATCATTTCTGTCTACAAATCTTAGTAATTCTGGACCATACTCTGTCAATCTTTTTGATTCCTCCCACAAATCAGAGGGTTGAACCATAGGCATTAGTATTTCTTGGGCTCCTGCTTCGTCCATATTTCTTCTGACTATGTTCTCGACCTTTTTTAGAGATCTTAATCCTAATGGCAACCAAGTATAGATACCTGATGCATTTAGCTTGATCATTGAAGATCTGAGCATGAGTTTATGACTTATTAACTCAGCATCAGATGGAGAGTCTTTTAACGTTTTATAGTGATATGAACTAGTTTTCATTTAAAATAGTAACTATACCTTCTATATTTAAAAAAAATGCCAATTTATGAGTTTCAATGCACAAAGTGCAACAAAAAATTTGAAAAGATTTTGCCTATTTCTTCTAAAGAAGTTGTTTATTGTGATTGTCCAGAGAAATCAAAGGCGAAAAAAGTAATTTCAGCACCATCGTTCAGATTAAGTGGCAAAGGTTGGTATGAAACTGATTTTAAGACAGGTTCAAAGAAAAACCTTGTACAATCTGAGCCTAAGGAAAAGAAGGCTAAACCTGAAAAAAAAGAATCTACAAAAAAATCAAAAAAGGTCGATTAGTACATGAAATATTCTAGCTGTGGTCTTTTAAATCTTGCCAACGTTGAAGAGCCAACACGACTTAGGGGTTGGATTGATAGCGTAAGAGATCATGGTGGTGTAATTTTTATAGATTTAAGAGATGAAACAGGCATAACCCAGGTAGTTGTAGAGCCTGAAAATAAAGAATTTTTCTCTATGGCTGAAAGATGTAGGTCAGAATTTGTGCTATCTGTGGATGGAAAAATTAGAAGAAGACCTGACGGAACTATCAATAAACAAATACCTACAGGAGAAGTTGAGTTATTAGTTTCTTCATTTGAAATTTTATCAGAATCAGATCCTCTGCCATTTCAGCTTGACGACTATTCTTCTGCAGGAGAGGAGGTAAGATTAAAATATAGATTTTTAGATCTTAGACGATCTGAAATGCAAAATAACATTAGAGCAAGATCAAAAGTTTCATCTTCGATAAGAGAGTTCATGGACAAAGAAGGATTTCTGGATATTGAAACTCCAATGATGACTAAAGCAACTCCAGAAGGAGCTAGAGATTTTCTTGTTCCAAGTAGAATTTCACGCGGCAGCTTTTACGCCTTGCCACAGTCACCTCAATTATTTAAGCAACTTTTAATGGCTTCTGGGTTTGAGAAGTATTATCAAATTGTACGATGCTTTAGGGACGAAGATACACGGGCAGATAGACAGCCTGAATTCACCCAGCTCGATATAGAAAAGGCATTTACCGACGAAGATGAGATTATCAACCTATCCGAAAAATTGATTAAGTTCATTTTTAAGAAGTTACTCGACATAAAGCTGCCTAAATTTCCAAAAATGACTTACTCAGAGGCCATAGAAAGGTTTGGGAGTGATAAACCTGATCTTAGAATCAACCTAGAATTAAAAGAAGTAAAGGAAATCTTCCTAAATTCTGATTTCAAGGTCTTTTCTGGTCCTGCTAATGATCTAAATAGTCGAGTTGTTGCTCTAAAAATTTCTTCAGAACTTACAAGAAGTAAAATTGATTCTTATACAGAATTTGTTGGAAAGTTTGGAGCAAAAGGTTTGGCTTATATCAAGGTAAATGATTTAACAAAAGGGAATGATGGATTGCAGTCGCCAATTTTAAAATTTTTATCTCAAAAAGAAATTGATTCTTTATTTAAATTACTAGACGTAAAAGATGGAGATACCGTTTTCTTTGGAGCGGGACATAAAAAAATTGTTTCTGATTCGATGGGAGCATTAAGAAATAAAATAGCTGAAGATTTTGATTTAATTGAAGATTCGTGGAAGCCGGTTTGGATAACAAATTGGCCTCTATT
This sequence comes from uncultured SAR86 cluster bacterium, assembly GCA_902578495.1. GTDB lineage: Bacteria > Pseudomonadota > Gammaproteobacteria > Magnimaribacterales > AG-339-G14 > CACNYO01. The sequence goes on along the minus strand of CACHCY010000001.1, from coordinate 135,932 downwards.
TGAAGAATCTATTGGAGGAGATCTTTCTCCTGCTCATCACCCTTTTACCAGCTTCAAGGGTTCAATAGAAGATCTCGAGGCCGATCCTAGAGCAGTCGAAGCCAATGCATACGACCTTGTTATAAACGGGACTGAAGTTGGGGGTGGATCGATTAGAATTCATAAATCTTCTGAGCAGGCAAAAGTTCTGGAAGTGTTGGGTATTTCTGAAAACGAGGCACAAAATAAGTTCGGTTTTTTTCTTGATGCATTGAATTATGGATTTCCTCCCCATGGCGGTATAGCTTTTGGATTAGATCGCCTAGTTATGCTTATGATGGGAGCAGATTCTATTAGATCAGTGATTCCCTTTCCAAAAACTCAGTCAGCTTTATGTTTGCTGACGGATGCCCCTGCTAGAGTAGATTCTGAACAGCTTGAAGAGCTAGGTATTTCATTAACCGATCCTGACGGAGATTAAGATGGCTGGTCATTCCAAGTGGGCAAATATTAAGCATAGAAAAGGTCGCCAAGATGAGAAAAAACAAAAAATCTTCTCCAAATTTATTAGAGAACTGACAGTTGCATCAAGGCTAGGAGGCCCAATTGCAGCAGATAATCCCAGACTTAGGTTAGCTTTAGATAAAGCTTTAGGTGCCAACATGCCTAAGGATACTATTGATAGAGCTATTGCAAGGGGAGCTGGAAATTCAGAAGCTGATAATCTGGAAGAAATTAAATATGAAGGCTATGGCCCTAATGGCGTAGCGATATTAATCGATGCAATGACAGATAATAGAAATAGAACCGTTGCAGAAGTAAGACATGCTTTTACAAAAGCTGGCGGAAGCCTTGGAACGGATGGTTCGGTTGCCTATCAATTTGAATCTAAGGGAATAATCTCCATTTCAGGTTTATCAGAAGATGATACTCTCGAACTCGTCATTGACTATGATATTGAAGAAATTGAATCGCAAAGTGAGATTGTTACAGTGATTTGTAAACCTGATAATTTTTTAAATATAAAAGAAATTTTGGAGCAGTCTAACGCTGGGATTGAAAATGCTGAGATTACTATGCTTCCATCCAATTCAGTAGAGTTAGGAGATGAAGATTCAGAAAAAGTAATCAGGCTAATTGATACTCTTGAGGACTTAGACGATGTTCAAAATGTTTATACAAATGCTGAACTAACTGAGGCATCAGTAACATAGATGACTAATTCAAGAAACAAAGGCGCTTCTTTTGAAAGAGAAATTGCTAATGAATTATCTACAAGACTTGAATTAAAGCATCAACTTAAGAGAATCCTTGAACAAACTAGGGAAAAACATCTACCTGATTTAATTCTCGGAAGATGGTACCTGGAATGCAAAAGGTATGGTTCTGGCAATGAGCCAATGGATTCTTGGTGGGAACAAGTAGTATCAGCATCAGGGAGGGATAAAATTCCTGCTCTAATTTATAAATTTGATAGAAGGCCAATAAAGGTGAGAGTGCCATTATCAATCTTAAATGAAAATTTCAGTTTCAATGAAAACGTAACTTGTGATCTATCTTTTGAGGACTTTATTACATTGATAAAAACTGAATTTTCTGAAGATTTAGAAAATCACAACAACAAACTGAAAGACTTTCAGTATTAGTCAGATGCACGAGTTACCTCTTCGAATATATTATGAAGATACAGACGCACAAGGAATTGTTTATCATTCCAAATATCTAAATTTTTTTGAAAGAGCGCGCGCTGAGTGTTTGAGGGAAATTGGCTATCGACAAGAAGAATTATTGAAAGAAGACATTGCATTTGTCGTAAAGAAACAAGAAATTGAATATTTTTCTCCAGCAAAACTTGACGATGAGATTGTAATAAAAACAATTTTATCCTCTTCAAAAAATGTCTCTTTTACTTTCTCCCAATCGGCCAACCTTAAAAACGATGAAAAGCAAGTTCTTTGTAAAGGACAGGTTTACTGTGGTTGTATTTCTCTAAAAAGAAATGCGCCTGCTAAAATTCCAGAGGAATTAAGAGTTAAAATGAAATCTTTGGTGCAAAACAATGACTGATTATTTTTCAATTTATTCCTTAATTCTAAATGCGAGCATAGTTGTTCAATTAGTAATAGGAATTCTTCTGCTGGCTTCAATTGGCTCTTGGGTGATAATAGTAGAAAAATGGATAGTCACAAATAATGCCTTAAAAGAATTTTTTCTCTTTGAGCAATTTTTTTGGTCAGGTGAATCATTGAAAGATATTTATGATGACCTAAAAGCAAAAGAAGATCTTGCTGGAATAGAGTCAATTTTTTATGAGATTTATGAAGACTCAATAGCTCAAGGTAGTCAGGAGCTACAAAAGGATGACTTAACTGCCAGATTTAAACGTGTGTCAAAAGTTTCTTTGATGCGACAAGAGGATCTTTTAGAATCAAGAATTTCATTCCTATCAACTGTTGCCTCGGCAAGTCCTTATATTGGCTTATTTGGAACTGTCTGGGGAATAATGAATTCATTTAGAGGATTGGCTCAGACATCGCAGGCGACTCTTTCCGTTGTTGCACCAGGAATATCAGAAGCCTTAATTGCCACGGCACTGGGTTTATTTGCTGCTATTCCAGCTTTAATCGCCTACAACTTTTTTGTGAAAAGAATCAATACTATCTTGAATCGATACGAGAGTTTCATTGAAGAATTCCAAAATCTTTTGGCAAGATAAATGAGAAAATCAGACAGAAGTCAAATCAATGAAATAAATGTGGTTCCTTATGTTGATGTGATGCTCGTTTTGCTGGTAGTTTTTATGGTAACTGCACCTTTGTTAGTTCAAGGAATAAAAATTGATTTACCTGAAACAACTGCATCTGTGCTAGAGGAGAGTGAATTAGAAGAACTTACTTTAACAATCGATAAGAAAGGGCAGTTTTTTATAGAATTTGAATCCTACAAAAATAAATCATTTTCCATTGATACTTTGAAACCTGTTTTGGAAGATATATTCAAGATTAATAACAATTTGAATGTTTATATTAGGGGAGATAAAGATGTTGAATATGACAATGTCTTAAAACTTCTAGCCGTTATTCAAAATCTTGATCCAATATCAATAAATTTAATTTCTGACCCCATTAACAATGATTAATTTAATAGCGGGGTTTTTTTGCTCTTTCTTTTTGCATGCATTTTTATTCAGCTTCTTTTTCAACATTAATTTCAATGATTATTCAGAAGAAAAGATCATCCAGCTGCCCGTTAATCTAATTTTTGAAGTAAAAATAGAGCCTAAAACAAAAAAATCTTCATCTAAAAATGTTAAAACCACTCCATCCTCTTTTTCAGAAGATGCCAAATCTAAAAATGATTTTGAGTCTGATGTGAATTCTTTTTTTTCTAATCTTGAAAAAGATAGAGATAGAGTTGAACAAATATCTACTCAGTCAGAAGTCTTAAAGATAGCAGCTAAAATCAGAGCAGAGTATGAATTTTTGTGGCAAAAACCTAAAAATCTGCCTGAAGATTTATTTGTTAAAGTTCTAATCTCAATTGCTCCTTCTGGTGAGGTTGTTAACTATGAAATTCTGAATAAAAGCGGCAATGAGGTTTTCGATCGATCTATTAGGATAGCTCTTGATAGAATAAGCTCTTTTGATTTCATTAAAAATATTTCAAGAAATGATTTTGAGAAAAATTTTAGAGAATTTAACTTACAATTTTCTTCAAACTGAAATGAACCTTAAAGTATTTTTTATTTCTATATTTCTTTTTTCGCTATCTATTTTTTCAAATATAACTATTGAAATCAGTAGAGGAACAGAAGAGCCCCCGAGGATTGCCATTGTTCCTTTTCTTTATGACGATCAATCAATATCTTATCTATTAACCAATCAAATATCAGATAATTTATCTTTGTTTGGAGAGTTTGAAATAATTGCCAACAGCGACCTGATAGCTTTTCCATCATCTCCAGATGATTTTTTTTACAACGACTGGAAGACTTTGGATATTGATTATGTTGTAGCAGGTTTTATAAGCCTTGAGGAGGATTCATCAAAATTTATCGTAAATTACTTTCTCTTTGACATAAGACAAGGAAGAAATCTCCTCAATGGAACTGCAAGGTCATCTGCAGATTCTCTTGTACTCTCATCACATAAAATGAGTAATAGAATTTACAAACAGATAACTGGAGTGGACGGAATTTTTACTACAAAACTTATGTATATTCTCAATCCTGAAAAGGATAAGTATCAATTAAACATATGTGATATCAATGGCGATAATGAAATTACTTTGTTTGACTCACCTGAACCAATAATGTCACCAGATTGGTCTCCTGATGGAAAAAAAATAAGTTACGTTTCATTTGAGAATGGTAATTCTGAAATTTTTATCCAAGATTTATCCTCAGGAAAAAGAAATTCATTAAGAAGGTATCCTGGAATCAACAGTGCTCCTGTTTGGTCTCCAAATGGAAATTATTTAGCTTTTGTTTCGTCTAGGAGCGGCAATCCTGATGTGTATTTATATGATCTAAAGACCGAAAAGATTTCTAGAATTACTGCGCATTACGGAATAGATACAGAACCCTCATTCTCTACAAACGGCAGGAAACTTCTATTTACCTCTAATAGATCAGGAACTCCTCAACTATATGAGGTTAGCCTAATTACGAGAAAAATTTCTCGAATAACTTTTGATGGAAACTATAATGCTAGAGGAAGATATTTCCCTGATGGGAAGAACATTGTTTTTGTTCATAGATCAGAAGAAAAGTTTCATATTTCAATAAAACGCCTCGGAAAAAGTGGTCTAAAGATGCTTACTGAGACATCATTAGATGAATCTCCAAGCGTTTCTCCTAATAATAACTTCATTATTTATGCCACGAAAGACGCTGAAAATGGCTATTTAGCAGGAATTTCGCTTGATGGGCTGGCAAAGTTTAAAATACCTAGTAAAATTGGCGCTATTCGGGAACCTGTTTGGTCTCCTTTCTTGAACTAATTCAAGAATTTTGAGTCAAACATAATAGAACGTTTAACTAGATGAGGATAAAAATGGAACCAATAAGTATTTTTCTAATATCAATATTGGCATGTTTAGGTAGTGGTTGTGCTAACGATGTCGCTGACGATGTATCTGCATCTAGCTACGCTTCTGTTTCTGGTCAATCTGCTCAGATGGGACCTAAAATGGATGTAAATTTGCCTGATAAGGTTTATTTTGAGTTTGATAACTTTGACCTTGGTGACGATGCCATGGATACCTTGGAGCAGTACATTAGATTTGCTAAAAGAGCAAAGGCAATCAGATTAGAAGGGCATTGCGACGAGAGAGGCACAAGAGAATATAATCTAGCATTGGGTGAAAAAAGAGCTCAATCCGTTAAAGAATTTTTAATAGTCAACGGTATCTCATCTTCTAAGATTGATGTCGTTTCATACGGCGAAGAAAGACCAGATAGGCTTGGTTCTTCTGAATCGGCATATAAAGCTAACAGGAGAGTTGAGATATCCCTTTACTAGCTTTAAGTGATTAAAAGATCTCTTTTACTTTTATTTTTTTTAATAACCTCTTCGACTTGGGCGCAAGATTCCGAGTCGGAAAGGTTATTATTAAATAAGATCAATTCCCTTGAAAAAGAAATTCAAACACTCTTGAGTCAACTTGAAGAAATTAACTATAAATTAAATAGAATTGAAGATACGCAGCAACTCAGATATGTAGATTTAGATAAAAGAATCCATGAGTTAGAAGGTATTTTGTTGGTTCAAGAAGAAATAGAGGGAACAAATATAGATGCATTAGATCCATTAGCAGGGTTAATCGAAGAGGATGATGCTAGTAATGAATTTGACCTTTGGTCAGATTCTCTTCAGCTCATAGAAGATGGAAGATTTGCTGAAGCATCAGAAAAATTAAGATACTTGATTCTTTCATTTCCTGAAGGAAATTTCATTGGAGATGCTTTATTTTGGTTAGGTGAAATATATTTTCTTCAAGAAAATTACACTGATTCCTCTGAATCTTTTAATGAACTAATTTCATCTTATGAGGAACATAGTAGGGTGCCAGACGCAAATTTTAAATTAGGAATGATCAGTTTAAGGTCAGAAGATTCTAATAAGGCAAAAGAATATTTTAATTACTTAATTAACAATCACCCTGACTCTGGAGCTGGTATACTCGCAGCCGAAGAGTTGAAAAAGTTTCAATAATACGTGGGTCGTTAGCTCAGTTGGTAGAGCAGTTGGCTTTTAATCAATTGGTCATAGGTTCGAATCCTATACGACCCACCACTTTAATATGTCTATTTTAATGATTTCTTTCGGTGGAGCTTTAGGCGCTTCGTCAAGATATTTGATATCCTCATTTTTGAATAATTATTCAATTCTAAGCTTCACCCTTGGGACTCTGGTAGTGAACATCATAGGATGCTTCTTTATTGGTTTTTATATTTCAGAGACTTCAGAAGTGATTTCGGAAAATATAAAAAATTTCTTAATCATAGGATTTCTAGGATCATTCACAACATTTTCAGCTTTTACCAAAGAGTCTTTAGAACTGTATCAAACTTTTGGAATGACAAATTCTTTTTTGTACATTTTAGTAAATGTACTTTTGTGCTTGAGTGCTACTCACTTGGGTTATAAGATTTCTTAGATGTCGGAAGAAAAAACTATCTTTCAAAAGATAATAGATAAAGAAATACCATCCACCACTCATTATGAAGATGATTTATGTATTGTTATTGAGGATATTAATCCCAAGGCCCCAATACATTTACTTATTATTCCAAAAAAGCCAATTCCAAAATTATCAGATGCTTCTGACGAGGATGTATCAATTCTCGGACACTTGATGTTTATTGTGGGAGAGATGTCTAGAAAATTTGAAACAGAAGATTCATTTAACGTTGTAATAAATAATGGAGCCTCTGCAGGGCAGACTGTCTTTCATCTTCACTTACATTTATTAGCTGGAAGAAATTTCTCTGATTTATTCCCTGCTTAATCAGCCCATTCTCTTCAAGGCTTCAGTAGTCTGATAGATTTCTTCCATTCTAGTTCTGATACTTTCATTTACTTCGAAGAAGTTTACAGCTAGTTTTGATGCTTCTCTAAGTTGCATGATTGCTGCTTCAAACCGCCCCGTTAAAAAGAAGTACTCTGCTCTAGACCTATGCAATCCAATAAGGTTGTTTGAAAAGCCTTGCACTTCTGCTAACTCGTACCAAACGAAAGGATCGGTAGGTCTTTTTTTTGAAATGTCGTTTAAAATTTCCTCAGCTTCATCATATTTTTTATCTCTGAATAATGCTTTAGACAACAACAGAGATATAGAATAATTATTAGGGTGTAGAGAAATAAGGTTTTTTCCTAAAGAAACACTCTCAAGGATATTTCCAGCCTTCATATGAGCTTCCATAAGAGATATTTGAAGATTGATATTGATAGGATCTAACTCTATGCATTCTCTTATTAGCGAAAAGGCTTTTGAATAATCTTTATTATTTAGATGAGCAAGGTGAAGAGCATATCTTGAAATAGTCTCATCTTTTTTTGTTTTTGCTTTTCTAAGCTCACTGGAATATTTTCTTATTAAACCTCTAGGATTTTGCTCTATTCCGCTTTCAATTCTTTTTTTAACCAGATGAAAGTCAACTGAGTCTCTGTACGATACAAATGAGTTTTTTTCTACAAACTCAGTTTCCCTAATCCTTGCATCAGTAATACGATCCTTAGGAAATGGATGAGTCCTTAAGTAACCAAATTGATCTTCAGAATTATTACGAGATAGATCCTGAAGTATCTTAAACATCCTCCCTTGTCCTTTGGGATCAAAACCTGACCTGACAAGATTATTGAAGCCTATTCGATCTGCTTCTTGCTCATTAGAGCGAGTGAAATTGGTATTTAATTGCTGCATCAAGGCTGGTCCAGTTATGATCGCTTGAGGATTATTAGATGCAGCCGCCAAAGCTATGCTTCCTAGAATCATTAGAGCATTTGCCAAAGGCGATCCTCTATTTTGACTTCTTGCATAATGTCTCTGGCTTAAATGAGCTAATTCGTGAGTCATAACTGACGAAAATTCAGACTCATCATCTGTGTAAAAGAATAAACCAGTATTAATCCCTATTATCCCTCCAGCCGCTGCAAAGGCATTTATAGACTTATCATCAATGATAATGAATTCAAATCTTCTGTCTTTAACTTGTGAATTCTCTGCTAGCCTATATATCAAATCTTCTATGTATGACCTCACAAGAGGATCGGAATGCTCTTTAGCTTGCGATCTGAAAAGAGATAGCCATAATCTGCCCATTTCAAATTCACCAGATAAAGATAACGATGCGGACGATCTATCTCCTAAAACTGGCAAATCATCCTGAATGTCTTGAGCGCTCGAGAAAGAAAGAGCTACTAAAGTTAAAAATAAAAAAAATCTCTTCACAATAACAGTATAATTACTTTTGATTACTAGAAAACAAAATAGTTCAAAAATTTATGGCTTCATATTTTAAGAATCTTATTGATAAATATTTTCATACGGAAGATCAAATTTCTTTATCAATTTTATTAGTTTTCATAGGAATTATAGTGATTTTCTTCGGTTCAATTCTTACGCCGTTATTTATAAGCGCCCTTGTGGCATATTTATTAAACAGTGTAGTTACTGCCGCAGAAAGAAGAGGGTTTTCAAGGCCGATAGGCCTAACTATTTCGATAACTTTGTTTTTTGCTCTATATCTTTCATTGTTTTTAATCTTCCCTTTACTTTCAAGACAAATAATTGGTTTGGTAAATGAATTACCTAGAATCGTAGAAAACCTAGAAGATATTCTTGTGAATTTCTTTAATGATTACCCAGAATTTTTTACCTCAGAACAAATCGAAAACTTGAGTGTCACTGTAACTTCTAGTTTGCCTAACATTCTTGAGCAAACTCTTTTACAGCTTAATGCTGGGTTTTCAGCAGCAATGAGTGCACTTATCTATTTAGTACTAATTCCTTTTTTAGTATTCTTCTTTTTAAAAGATAAAAAGCAAATGCTTGAGTACGTTGCTTATTTTCTTCCTAGCGATAAAAGTTCAGCCTCAAAAATCTGGATAGAACTAGATTCTCAACTTTTTAAATATCTTAGAGGTAAAGTTCTTGAGTTAATCATTGTAGGGATTGTAACAACAACCGCATTCTCTATACTCGGTGCCAATTATTCTCTTCTACTTGGTATATTGGTTGGTTTATCGGTATTGATACCATTGTTTGGTGCTATTTTTGTAACGATACCAGTAGCTATCGTTGGGTATTTTCAATGGGGCCTGGATATGAATTATTTAATTTTCCTAGCTACTTATCTGATCATTCAAGCTCTAGATGGGAATGTTCTATTCCCGCTCTTAATTGGAAGAGAAGTAAATCTCCATCCAGTTTTAATTGTGTTAGCAATACTTATTTTTGGAGGCATTTGGGGATTTTGGGGAGTTTTATTGGCGGTCCCATTGGCTACTGCAATAAGAGCAGTGATAAAGTCCTGGCCATTAGTTAATAATTAACTTTTTAGATGTTCTTCAAGAGTTTCTAAGACCTCTTGTGCATGCCCAGGAACCTTAACTTTCCTCCATTCTTTGATTAACTTATTATTTGAATCGATTAAGAAAGTACTTCTTTCTATTCCCATGTATTTTTTTCCATACATACTTTTTTCCTTAATAACATCAAATAATTTACAAAGTTTTTCTTGAGGATCACTTATGAGTTCAAAAGGAAATTTAAATTTTTCTTTAAAATTTTCATGAGACTTTATGCTTTCTCTTGAGACGCCGAAAATTTCTGCATTTACATTTTCAAACTTTTTGTAAAGGTCTCTAAAATTTTCTCCCTCAGTCGTGCATCCGGGAGTATTATCTTTAGGATAGAAATAAATCACCAAATTCTTTTTATTATTTTTTAGATCAAAAACAGAATCATTTGTAGCTTCTGCCTTAAAAGTTGGAATTTTTTTTCCTTCTATAATTTTTCCCATTTTTTTCCTCTTAAAAAAAGTAATTTATTCAAGTCAATAATATACAATTCAATTTTGCAAAAAGAAATATGTTAGTTAAGGGAAGTATAGTAGCAATTGTGACTCCTATGAAGGCAAATGGAGACCTTGATCTGGATGCTCTTGATAAACTTGTAGATTTTCATATTGAATCAGGAACTAAAGGAATTATTGCAGTAGGCACAACGGGTGAATCTGCTACTTTGGAAGTTTCAGAACATATTTCAGTTATAGAAAGAATAGTCAAAAGAGCAGATAAAAAGGCTTTTATTTTTGCTGGAACAGGCGCTAATAGTACAAAGGAAGCAATATACTTAAGTATGGCAGCCAAAAGTGCTGGTGCCGATGCTTCTCTATCTGTTACACCTTATTACAACAAGCCTACACAAGAAGGTCTATTCCAACACTACACTCAGATTGCAGATCAAGTTGAATTCCCTCAGGTGCTTTATAACGTTCCGGGAAGAACTAGTTGTGATTTACTGCCTGAAACTATCGCCAGGCTAGCACCTCATGAAAATATTTCAGGAATCAAAGAGGCCACAGGAGATCTATCAAGATTAGAGATACTCAAAAAATTAATAAGCGATGAAACTTTTTTTCTATACTCAGGTGACGATGCCACGGCAACAGACTTTATTCTGAATGGAGGTCATGGAAATATTTCGGTTACTGCCAATGTTGTACCTGATCTAATGTCTAAATTATGTGATTTTGCTCTTGAAGAATCTTCAGAGGCAAAAGTTATAGAAAATAAAATTTCGAATTTGAACACAATGCTATTTTTAGAATCTAATCCTATACCTGTAAAATGGGTTTTAAGTAGAATGGGCTTGATAGACATTGGAATTAGATTACCTTTAACTAACCTCTCTAAAAAGCATCAACAAACCTTGCAAGAGGAACTACTAAAACTTGAGTTAATTTGAAATGAGATTTTTTATATTACTTTTAATTTTGGTCAGCTGTGTTTCTGATCCATCCAAGCAATCAAGAAATGCATATTTATTAGAAGAAGAGGATAACACTTTATCTGAAGTCATTGAGGACATTACAATTCTCTTAGATTTGTATCCAATAAATGGCGAAATAGATAAAGAAAAATTGAGTTATGAGCTTCAAAGACCAAGACAGTTTTTTTCTTCTGGCAGCAATAATGAAATAAGACTCCACAAACTTGGTCAAATTAGATGGTTATATGTTGAGTCATTGCCTAGCTCTGTATGGCCGATTCTTAATCAATATATTGAAAACGAAAATGATTTATCTATTGGGATTTCTGATCCAAATGAAGGGGTCATTGAAACAGAAATTTTCAACAGAAAGGATAAAGAGGTCAAGTATCGATTTAAAGTTGAACATGGAATAAGACAAGCTAGTACTGAATTATTTTTTACTGAGCTTGTGAAACAGGAAAATGATTGGGCTATTTTGGATAATGATAATTCTGAGGCAGATGATTTTTTACGAAAGTTGCTGGATTATTTTTCTTCAGCTACTGTTTCTCAAGGCACTTCCTTGGTTGCCTTAAACTTAAATCAAGGCCGAAAGTCTGAGGTAATCAATACAGATGATGGAAAATCATATATCAAGCTGAGTATAGGTTTTGCCAGAACTTGGGCAGCTCTGAACAGAGCTCTTAAAGAGGCAGCAATTAGTGTTAAAGATCTAAACAGAGAGGAGGGCTATGTTTTGATTAATTATGGTTTGCCTGAAGAAGAGGGAATCCTTGCAAGACTTAGAAAAAGTGAGCCTAAAGAGTATAAAATTATTGTAAGATCATCTTCAGAAGATCTAACTCAAATAATGTTAGATTCAGAAGAATGGAATGATGAACTTGAAAGCCTTCTGTCTGAAATTAATCAATCTCTATCTTAAATATTAATTATGAAAAAAATAGAACTTTTATCGAGCGGCAAGGCAAAATCTTTATATACAACTGAAAATTCTGATCAGCTTATTATGGAGTACAGAGATGATACTTCTGCTTTTGATGGGAAAAAAATAGAAAAACTTGTTGGCAAGGGAACTGTAAATAACAGGTTTAATGCACATGTTATGCAACAAATAGAAAAATCTGGCATACCAACTCATTTCATTGACGAGGTCTCAGAAAATGAAAGTCTTGTTAGGAAGTTAGAAATGGTTCCAATTGAATGTGTTGTGAGGAATATCACAGCTGGGAGCATATGCAAAAGATTGGGGCTTGAGGAAGGCATGGAGCTTAATCCTCCAACGTTTGAATTTTTCTATAAAGATGATGAGTTAGGCGATCCAATGGTAAATGAATTTCATATTATTTCTTTTAATTGGGGAACCGAGGAAGATATTGAAGAAATGAGAGAATTAACTTTTAAAGTTAATGATGTTTTAAAAAAAATGTTTGCAGCTGGGGGCTTATTACTTGTTGATTTTAAACTCGAGTTTGGCAGACAAGATGGAAAAATGTACTTAGGCGATGAGATGACTCCCGATGGTTGCAGGGTGTGGGATGCTGAGACAAGAAAGAAACTCGATAAAGATAGATTTCGACAAGGCTTAGGTGATGTAATTGAATCCTATCAAGAAATTGCCTCAAGAATAGGAGTTAGTTTAGAAAACTAATTTAAACCCTGATTGATTGTCTTGAGTTTATCTGACCCTGGGCAGAGCTCTTTTTCATTAAGCGTATTAAGAGGCTTGTCGATGGCATTTAGAGTTTCGTAAAGGTCAGGAGCTTTAGTATCAATATATAAAAGTCCTGTTGCAACTTTGCCCTCATCATTTTTCTCTCTTACGGTATTTAATGCGAGATTAGCATCAGTAGGATCATAACTACTGTCTAACTTTTCTAATGACATTTTTGATCCATCATGAAGATTCACCTCAACAGTCTCTCCCTCTTCATAGTTTGCAGTAATTTCTCTACCCAAAGGAACAAAATCTACTTTACCCAAAGCATCATTATGTTCCCTAATGTGATCATAACTTTTTGTAGAAGCATCATGATTATTAAAAGTTACACATGGACTGATTATGTCTAGTAGAGCAAATCCTTTATGTTGAAAAGCTCCCATTATTAGTGGAACTAGTTGATCCCTGTCACCAGAAAAACTTCTGGCAACATAACTTGCCCCCAATTGAATACCCAAAGCAGCCAAATCAACAGGCGGGAAGGGGTTTTCTTCTCCATATTTATTGGGAGAGTCTTTATCGTTGGTTGCTGAAAATTGACCTTTTGTCAGACCGTAAGTTCCATTATTCTCAACGATATAAGTCATATCTACTTGTCTACGTATTGCATGAACAAACTGACCCATACCAATTGAAGCGCTATCCCCATCTCCAGATACTCCTATGTATAAAAGATCATCGTTTGCACAGCTGGCTCCGGTTGCAATTGATGGCATTCTCCCATGAACTGAATTAAAACCATGAGAATCATTTAAAAAATAAGCTGGTGCTTTTGACGAGCATCCTATGCCTGATAGCTTTGCAACCTTATATGCTTCTATATTCAACTCAAAGCATGCATCAATAATCGCAGCACTAATAGAATCATGTCCGCATCCTGCACAAAGGCTTGATACAGCTCCTTCATAATCTCTTCTAGTTAAGCCAAGTTTGTTTTTCTTTAAGTTCGGATGGTGATTTATGGGTTTTTGTATATATGTCATGACTAAATCTTTTCTGGTTCACGTTCTCTAATTTTCTTTGCAATAAAATTTGCTTCAATAGGTTGTCCATTAAACCAAACCAAAGATCTGAGCTTTTCCGCAGATATTCCACCTTCAGCCATAAGCAAGGTTCTCATTTGACTATCTCTATTTTGTTCAACAACATAAACATAATCATGCTTTTCAATGAAATCCCAAACATCTAAATTGAAAGGAAAGGCTTTCACTCTCATCAGGTCTAACTCTATACCTTCTTCTTTTAGCATATCTCTTGCTTCTAACATTGCAGCAGACGTACTACCGTAATAAATAACGCCGGAGCAATTTTTTTTATCTGAAAGTATTATTTCAGGATCAGGAACTAACTCAGAGGCTGTTTTGAATTTTTGGACAAGCCTCCTTAGGTTGGTTGCATTTATTTCACCATCCTCAGAATATCTGGCGTATTCATCATGGGAAGTACCTCTTGTAAAATATGCTCCTTTACTTGGATGAGCTCCAGGATAAGTTCTGTAGCAAATCCCATCACCATCCACATCATGATATCTTCCAAATTTTTCTTCCATTTTTTCCAAAGCCTCAAAGTCCAATACCTTTCCTCGATCAAACTTTCTGGAATCATCCCACTTCAGTTCATCGACAACCCAGTCGTTCATCCCCATATCAAGATCTGTAACAACAAAAACAGGAGTTTGCAGCCTATCTGCAAGATCAAAGGCCATTGCAGAAAATTCAAAGCATTCTTTTGGATCTTCTGGAAGAAGCATTACATGTTTAGTATCACCATGAGAAGCATAAGCACAAGCTAAGATATCTGATTGCTGTGTTTTTGTAGGCATGCCAGTGGATGGACCTCCTCTTTGAACATCAAAAACTACGACAGGAACTTCAGCAAAATATGCTAGACCAAGAAATTCACTCATCAACGAAATTCCAGGGCCACTGGTCGCAGTGAATGATCTAGCCCCATTCCAGTTAGCCCCGATAGCCATACCAATAGCAGACAATTCATCCTCTGCCTGAACGCTTGCATAGAGGTTTTTTCCAGTTTTTTCATCAACTCTAAATTTTTTAGCATATTTTTCAAAACCTTCTGCTAATGAGGTAGAAGGTGTTATAGGGTACCAAGCGCAAATAGTTGCTCCTCCATAAACAGCTCCCAATCCAGCTGCTTCATTCCCACTAATAAGAATTTTTCCATCATTCTTGCCCATCCTTTCCAGAGTCAAACCAATTGGATAAGACAAATTATTTAAAACGTAGTCCCTTCCAATATTAAGGGCTTTTAGATTTGGCTCGATTAAGTTCTTTTTAGAAGCAAATTGCTCAGATATTAGTTCTTCAAAAATTTCATATTCCATATCTAGAAGTACAGACAAGGCACCCACATAGGCAATATTTTTGAATAGAGCTCTTTGCTTTGCATTCGTAAAAGATTCAACACAAAGGCTAGTGAGGGGAATTTCTATCACATTAATATCATCTCTATAGAAATTTCTTTTCCAAGAAGAATCATATAAAAGATATCCGCCAGAGTTGAGCTCTTCAACATCTTGATTGTAGCTTTGAGGGTTCATCGCAACAGAGAGGTCAACACTTCCTTTACTCCCAAGATACCCATCTTTATTAATTCTGATTTCAAACCAAGTAGGCAAACCTTGAATGTTTGAGGGAAAAATATTTTTTGGACTTACAGGAATACCCATTCTGAAAACTGCTTTAGCAAACAATTGGTTAGCACTCGCTGAACCAGAGCCATTCACATTTGCAAATTTAATTACAAAGTCATTCTTAGAAACTAAGGAATCAAAAGTTTGAAGTTTTTCCATTATGCAACTTCCTTGTATTTTTTCTTATCTTTCGAATTCAACGTTTGAGCTTCAGTGTAAGAGAACTTTTGAATATCCCATGCTCCAGTAGGACATCTTTCTGCACAAAGCCCACAGTGAACACAAACATCTTCGTCCTTAACCATGACCCTGCCAGTTTTGAGTTTGTCTGAAACATATAAACTCTGATCTAAATTTACCGCTGGTATTCTAAGGCTTCCTCTTACAAACTCCTCAGTTCCATTATCAGTAAAGTTAATACAATCAGTAGGGCAGATATCAACACAAGCATCACACTCAATGCAGAGATCTTCTTTAAACACTGTCTGCATGTCACAGTTAAGGCATCTTTGTGCCTCATCTAGCGCAAGTTGTTCGTCGTACCCCAGTTCAACTTCTACTTTTAAACTTTTCAGTGCTTCGGAATGATCGGCATGAGGAACAATGTTTCTATCCTCTTGAGAGATATCATTATCATATGCCCATTCATGAACACCCATTTTCTGACTCACAAGATTTGTTAAAGGATCTGGTCTATCTAAAAGATCAACACCTCTACAATGGTTATCAATCGATATAGCAGCTTGATGTCCATGCGCTACAGCCCAAATAATATTTTCGGGTCCCCACGCTGCATCACCACCAAAAAAGACTTTTGGTAAAGTTGATTGCATTGTAGTTTTATCAACAATTGGCATATCCCACTCACCAAATTCCATACCAATATCTCTTTCAATCCAATCAAAGGCATTATCTTGTCCAATAGCTAATAAAACGTCATCGCACTCAATGACTATTTCTTCTCCAGTAGGAACTAGTTTTCTTTTTCCGTCATCTGAATATTGTGGTGCTACCTTCTCAAACTTAACTCCTTTCAGTTTCCCATTGTCATCTACAATAAATTCTTTGGGAGATGTATTCTCAAGAATAGGGATTCCTTCATCAATGGCTTCTTCTTTTTCCCAATCAGAGGCCTTCATTTCTTCGAAAGGACTTCTTACTGTAACTTTCACATCTTCCGCTCCTAATCTGATAGCTGTCCTGCAGCAATCCATTGCAGTGTTTCCACCACCAATTACAACTACTTTTTTCCCAATAGAAGATATGTGTTCAAAAGCGATACTAGTTAGCCAATCAATACCAATATGAATATTTTCAGACGCTTCATCTCTTCCAGGAATATTTAAATTTTTCCCTTTAGGTGCTCCTGTTCCTACAAAAACAGCATCAAATTTTTCATCATCTACAAGAGACTTCATGCTTTTGATTTCAGTATTGTTAACAAACTTCGCACCCATTTTTATAACTCTATAAACTTCTTCATCTAAAACTTCTTCAGGTAATCTAAAAGATGGAATATTGGTTCTCATTAACCCGCCAGGCTTAGGATCCTTTTCAAATACTGTTACCTCGTAACCTAAAGGTAGTAGATCTCTAGCTACAGTCAAAGAAGCAGGGCCACCACCAATCAAAGCAATATTTTTTCCATTTTTTTCAGTCGGAATTTCAGGAAGAAGAGTATCAAAGTCTTCTTTATTATCGGCAGCAACTCTTTTTAATCTGCAAATTGCTACGGGTTCTTCATGTGTTCTAGTTCTTCTGCATGCTGGTTCGCAAGGCCTGTCACAAGTTCTTCCAAGAATTCCAGGAAAAACATTTGATTTCCAATTTAACATGTATGCATCGGTATATTTTTTTTGAGCAATCAATCTAATATATTCAGGAACATTGGTATGAGCAGGGCAGGCCCACTGACAGTCAACAACTTTATGAAAATACTGAGGATCAGATATATCTGTTTTGGGCATGTACTCGCTAACAGGAACATCTGATCTACCAGAAATATCCTTGGATGGTTTAGAATTTTTTAAAAGGTTTTTTTCAGTATTGATAACGTCTCTAAACTCTTGGACAATATGATCTCTCTTTAGAATTGCCTCGTCTAGATTCGAGGTTCCTGTAGTTTGCCTCAGATCATAACCTAACTTATCTCTTAAAGTTTTTGGAACTGAAAGTTTTACCCACCAAGTATTATGCCTTTTGTAAAGATACTTGTTTTTGCTCATGATTCTGTACCTATAATCATTTTATTTGATTAGAGTGTACCTTATTTTTTTTCAAAGGTACATATGAAGAAATAAAAGATCTTCTAAGAGGCCTAAAATATAGGTATTTTATCTATTTTTCAGTTTCTTTATAATTAAAAGTTATAAAGTAGTCTATTAATGTACCTTTTTTCTTTACTCTGTACCTGAATAAGAATAGAATACACACAAATTTATTGGTAGGTAATTTTGAAACAAATTTATTTAGATTATGCATCAACTACTCCTGTAGAAGAAGGCGTTGTTAAAAAGATGACAGATTTTATGTCCTTCGATGGGAACTTTGGAAATCCTGCTTCCAGATCTCACTCCTTCGGTTGGAAAGCTGACGAAGCAGTTGAAGAGGCAAGAAATAATCTCGCAACTTTAATCGGTTGTGATCCTAGAGAAATAATTTGGACTTCAGGTGCAACTGAGTCTGATAATTTAGCAATTAAAGGCGCAGCAAGATTCTATAAGAACAAAGGTAATCATCTTGTCACTTCAAAAATAGAACACAAAGCAGTTCTTGATCCCTTTAGGCAACTTGAAGAAGAAGGCTTTGAAGTTACATATTTGGAGCCAAATTCATCAGGAGAGATCTCTGTTGAGCAAGTTGCAGAAGCAGTCACTGAAAAAACAATTTTAGTGTCACTCATGCACATGAATAATGAATTAGGAACGATTACTGATATTGATTCAATAGGTGAACTAACTAGAAGCAAAGGAATAATCTTCCATGTGGATGCAGCCCAAAGCATTGGGAAAATCTCCATTAATATGTCTTCAAATAAAATTGATCTTTTATCAATTTCAGCTCATAAATTTTATGGCCCCAAGGGTGTAGGCGCATTGTTTGTTAGAAGACAACCCAGAGTTAGATTAGAACCATTATTTCATGGGGGCGGTCACGAAAGAGGTTTTAGATCTGGTACTTTGGCTACACATCAGATAGTAGGTTTAGGCGAGGCAGCAAGAATTGCTCATCAACAAATGGATGATGACCTTAGAAAGCTAGAAAATCTTAGAAGAATTTTCTGGGAAGAAGTCAAAGATATTGAGGAAATTTATGTCAATGGAGATTCAAAAAACAAATTCCCTGGCATATTGAACATATCTTTTAATTTTGTTGAGGGAGAATCTCTCATAATGGCTCTTAAATCAATTGCAGTTTCCTCTGGGTCTGCATGTACTTCAGCGAGCTTAGAACCTTCGTATGTTCTTAGAGCGCTTGGAAGGAAAGATGAGCTTGCCCATAGTTCTATTAGATTTTCTTTTGGTAGATATACTACTGAACAAGATGTAAAGGAAACTGCTTTGCTTGTTAAGTCCTCAGTGGAAAGATTGAGAGAAATCTCTCCTCTTTGGGAAATGTATCAAGATGGAGTAGATTTAGATAAAATAGAGTGGGCTTAATAGCTAAAAGAGGATAAAAATGGCATATTCACAAAAAGTAGTAGATAAGTTTGAAGAAACTTTAAACAATCCTGAAAAGGCCAGCGTTGGTAGATGGAAGCCTGGCGATGAAGATTTTCATCGAGTAGGTACTGGAATCGTTGGTGCTCCAGCCTGCGGAGATGTAATGAAACTTCAAATAAAATGTCAGAACATTGATGGTGAAAACAGAATAGTTGATGCCAGGTTCAAAACATACGGTTGTGGTTCAGCTATTGCATCAAGCGGACAATTAATTGACATGCTTAAGGGCAAAACTTTGGAAGAGGCTCAAGCGATTTCTAACCAAGAAATTGTCGATATTTTAGAATTACCCTCGATTAAAATTCACTGTAGTGTGCTCGCAGAAGAGGCAATTCATCGTGCTATAGATGACTTTAAGAGTTTAAGAAATAATGACTAATGCCCAAGATAACTATTTTGCCACATGCAGAGATATGTCCTGAAGGAGCAGTTGTAGAAGCTGAACCCTCTAAGTCAGTCTGCGAAAATTTACTCGATAATAATATTTTTGTAGAGCATGCTTGTGAGATGTCATGTGCATGCACTACTTGTCACGTAATTGTTACTGAGGGGTTCGATACTTTGGAAGAATCATCCGATGATGAGGAAGATATGCTTGATAAGGCATGGGGTCTTGAGCAAAGGTCTAGACTGAGTTGCCAATTAAGAAATCTCTCAAATGATATTACAATCCAGTTTCCACGATATACTATCAACATGGTTTCAGAATTACATCCAAATAAGCATAATTTGGACGCAGAAGATAAGAAGTCTCTTAGTAAGGATGACTTCAGTGTCTCTAGCTCTGCAGTAAATCATCTTGTTGAGATGATGAAGTCCAAACCAGGCTCAAATGGAATCAGAATATCTTTAAAAGACTCTGGATGCTCAGGATATGCTTACAATCTAGATTACGTAAAAGATGAAGATCCAAATGATTACCATGGAAATTTCTCTGGTGTTGACGTTTACATCAAAGACACAAGTTTGATTTTTCTTAAAGGTACAGAATTGGATTTTATTCAAGAAGGTGTAAATCATAATTTAGTCTTTAAAAACCCCAACGTTGAAAATGAGTGTGGATGCGGCGAGAGTTTTACATTCTCTAATAAACCATTTGCGGAGCTTAAATAGTTTCTAGTCTTTGACAAAATGCTTTGGACAGATATTTATGAAATCGTCGACGAGCTTATTGAAAAGCACTCTGAAACTGATCCAGAAAAAATTTTGTTTGTTGATTTAAGAAAAATGGTCATAGATTTGGATGGTTTTACCGATGATCCAGACAGATCAAATGAAAAGATATTAGAAGCGATTCAGGCAACTTGGATTGAAGAAAAAGACTAATTCTTAAGGAGGAAATATGGAAAATACTTTATGCATAATTAAACCCGATGCCGTAAAGAATGGCTTCATTGAAGATATAAATGAAAAGATAAAAGAATCGGGAATAAAAATTACTAAATCTAAACGCCTTACTTTGGATAGAGAAATAGCAGAAAACTTTTATGCAGAGCATTCTGAAAGACCTTTTTATGGAGAGCTTGTTGATTTTATGACATCCGGTGATTGTGTCATTCAGGTTTTAGAAGGAGATGACGTTGTTTCTAAGTACAGAGAATTGATGGGAGCAACTAACCCAGCTGAAGCAGATGAAGGAACACTAAGAAAATCATTTGCCACTTCTTTGGGAGAGAACGCTGTGCATGGCTCTGATTCTTTGCAGTCAGCTGAAAGAGAGATTGCTATCATGAATGATCTTTTCTAGAGAGAACTTTGGATTTTGACCTAGCAAAATTCCGAGCAGAAAAAGGAATTTCACTACATGAGATTTCTACTAATTTAAATATTCCAGAAAAATTTCTTTTAGCCATAGAGGAATTAAATTTTGATGAACTGCCAGCGCCTATTTTTGCTAAATCACAAATCAAGAAATATTGTTCATTTTACGATCTAGAACCTTCAATAATTCTTGAAAAATATGAAAAATTCCTGAAAGAAAAAAATATTTCTCATGAAGATGAAGACCTAGAATCATCAGAGAGCTTTTTTTCTAATTTTGTATCTAAATTACTAGAAAGAAAGATTACTATTCTTTCAATTATTATTTTTTCTTTGATAATTCTTTCCTACTTGTTATTCGGAGGCAATGATCAAAAAAAAGATGTCAGTTCCATTGAAAATATTTCAGACGATCAAGAAATTATTAATGACGAGTTAGTTTCTGAAAACGCTATAGAGAAAGACCTAAACATTCCAAATAATATTCTTGAAGACCAAATAGCTTTTGATCAAGATCCAGATGTTCCAACCATTGATATTGGCTTTGAGGTGGATGATAAGAAAATTCTCTTAGATGACATTGCTAGTGAAATTGAAATAATAGTCCAAGGCGAAAGTTGGGTAGAAATTATTGATAATGAGCAAATTCTTTTGTTTGAACTTCTTCAAACAGGTCTTTATGAAGTAGCTGGTTATGGCCCTTTCAAATTTAAAATAGGACACTCTCCATCTGTGAAGATATACTTGAACGGAAAAAATATAGATTTTTCAGAAACTGTGAGTCAATACACCGATTATGCTCACTTTCTATTTGAGAACGGAGTAGTTGTTGAACTTTTTAAAGATTAAAAGACGAAATTCTCTAAAAATTAAAGTTGGCAATGTAGAAATTGGTGGCGATGCCCCAATTAGTGTTCAAAGCATGACGAACACTAAAACAGAGGATGTCCAAGCGACATTAGATCAAGTAAAACAGCTTGAAGATGCTGGAGCAGATTTAGTAAGAATTTCTGTACCAAATGAAGAAGCAGCAACGGCTTTCAAGTTGATAAAAAAAGATTCCAATGTTCCTCTCATTGCAGATATACACTTTGATTATAAGATGGGTATTCTGGCTGCTAAAAACGGAGCCGATTGCTTAAGAATTAATCCTGGCAATATTGGCAACATCGATAGAGTTAAAGAAGTAGTTAAATGTGCGGAAGATAAAGATATTCCAATTAGAGTTGGCGTAAATGCTGGTTCTTTAGAGAAAAAACTACAAAAAAAATATGGTGAGCCCACACCTGAAGCCTTGGTTGAATCAGCCATGAATCACGTGGATATATTGGAATCTCTTAATTTTCAAAATTTTAAGCTTAGCATTAAGGCATCTGATGTTGGCATGATGGTAGAAAGCTATAGGATTATTGCAGAAATGATAAAACAACCTTTACATCTTGGTCTCACAGAAGCAGGTGGGTTCAGATCTGGCACAGTTAAATCATCCATAGCTATGGGTACATTATTAATGGATGGAATAGGGGATACAATCAGGGTGTCACTTGCATCTGATCCCGTTGACGAAATAAAAGTAGGTTTTGATTTATTAAAAAGCTTAAAACTGAGATCAAAGGGAATAAATTTTATAGCTTGTCCAAGCTGTTCAAGACAAAATTTCAATGTAATTGAAACTATGAATCAATTAGAAGCAAGATTAGAGGATGTCAGGGAAAATATTGATGTTGCTGTAATTGGTTGTTATGTGAATGGACCTGGGGAATCTAAAGCAGCTCATGTTGGTATAACTGGGGCAGATCCAAATAATTTGATTTACATTGATGGAGAGCCTGATCACAAAATAGGAAATGAAAATCTCGTAGACCATTTGGAAAAACAAATCAGAGATAAAGTAAAATCTATTGAGATTGAGAATAAAAAAATAATTGCTAAAGGTTAGATTATGTCGAAAGTAACAAAGCCCAGAGGTTTCAATGATCTGGATCCGAGTGAGTTTGAGCATAAATCAAATCTACTAAATGAAATAAAAACCATTTTTAATAGTTATTTTTTTAAAGAGATTGAAACTCCCATAGTAGAGAAGAAAGAACTTTTTATCAGATCTGTTGGAGAAGAAACAGACATAGTAAATAAGGAAATGTTTACCTTTCAAGACAGGAAGGGTGAGGATTTAGTTCTTAGACCAGAGGGCACAGCAGGTTGTCTGAGGTTTGCCATTGATTCAGGTTTGCTTGATTTAGGTCCAATTAAACTGTCTTACGCGGGTCCAATGTTTAGATATGAAAGACCTCAAAAGGGTCGATCAAGGCAATTTTTTCAAGTAAGCGCAGAAACATATGGCGTCAGAGGGTTTGAGGCAGATCTTGAGTTGCTGATGATGGCAAATGAAATTTTCCAAAGATTTGGAATAGGCAATGTTTCACTAAATATCAACTCTCTCGGTGATGAGGAATCTCAAAAAAAATATGCTTCAGACTTAAAGAAGTATTTAAGTGATTTCTCTGAAGCTCTCGATGAGGATAGCTTGAAAAGACTTGAAACTAATCCTCTGAGAATCTTAGATTCTAAAAATGAAGAAACTCAAAAAGTGATTAAAAATGCGCCCAAAATATCCTCATTTTTAAGTCAAAAATCAGCTGACAATTATGAGTTGATCAAAGAAGGCCTTAATGATTTAGGAATATCGTATAAAGAAGACGAGAAATTAGTTAGAGGTCTCGATTACTACAACGACCTCGTTTTTGAATGGACATCTCCAGATCTCGGAAGTCAAAACACTTTTTGCGGAGGAGGAAGGTATGACAGATTATCCAAACAACTTGGTGGAAGAGATTGTCCGGCTGCTGGTTTCTCGATTGGTCTGGATAGACTTGCTTTGATTACTCAAGCAAATGAATCAACTTCTTCATCGTCTCTTCAAATAATACTTACCGATGAAAGCTATGTTTCAGATGGGCTTAAGCTTTCAGAAAAGTTAAGAAAAGATAATAAAGATTTAAGAGTTCTGTTCTCTGGTTACCAATCTTCACTAAAAAATCAGCTGAAAAAAGCTGACAAGAATAATATTGATTTTGCGGTTATAATCGGCCCGGAAGAAGTGAGGTCAAAAAACTTTTCACTAAAAAAATTAAAAGAGGATGAGGACCAACTCACTCTTGAATATGATCAATTAGTTAAAGAGCTCAAAAATGAATGAAGATCCGTTTAGTTCATCTGCAGAAGCGAGACTATCAGGTTTTTTTGCTTGGATAAAATCTAATGCAATATCAATAACTCTTGTTTTAGGTCTTCTAATAGCTGCATTTTTTATCTATCTATACTTACAAAATAAAAACGAAGAAAGATTGTCTGAAGCTTTTGAAGCCTACCAAAATATTATTGAATCTTTTAATAATGCGGAATCAACCCTAGAAGATTTCATGATCCAAATGGATTCAGTGCAGTCTAGCATCGAAAAAACAGTTTACGAGACAGCTTCTGATCTCTTAGTTGCTAAGAAAGCTTTCGACGAAGCCAATCTTGATTTAGCAAAAGTAAAACTTTCTAAGATAATCACAACTGCCGATAACTCTAATAACCCGCTGCACGATATTGCTGTTATAAGATTAGGATATATTTTGATCCAAGAAAGAAATTTTGACGAAGCTAAGAAAAATCTAGCTCCAAGATTGGATTTTTATGAACCTAAGAGGCTTGAGTTATTAGGAGATATAGCAAGCTTTGAGGAATCATATGAAGCAGCAAACACATATTACGAAGAGGCTATAAAGGCTACAGGCGATCAAGGATTCATAGAGTTGATGAATATAAAATTATCACTTCTTCCATCATCTTAAATTTCATGAAAATAGCAAATTTAATAGTTTTATTGATTACTTTTTTTGTTTTGCTAGGTTGTGAATCAGATGGAGAGGAAATTAATCTGCCTACTCCCTTGCAAGAAATAGAATCTGAGGTTAGCGGTGAAATTCTTTGGAAAAAGAAAATTCTCAAGAATCCTATTTTTGGAAGGTTTGATATTCACTTCGATGATAATTTTTTCTACTACATAACTTCCGAAGGTTTTTTAATCAAAGGCGATATAAGAAACGGTCAAGAAATTTGGAAAAAAGAAATTTCCAATAGTCTTTCAGCTGGTTTGGGACATAGTTTTAGAACATTGTTTGCTGCTTCTTCAGATGGGGATGTTTTTGCTTTGGATGATGAAAATGGTGATTTGAAATGGCAGGCTAGTGTTAATACAGAAGTTCTGTCTTCTCCGGTTGCAAATGGGAGAATTGTTGCCGTGCAATCTGTTGACGGGAGAATAACAGCGTTAGATTTTAAAACTGGGGAATTTAAATGGGAGTATTTGGCAGTAATTCCTCAATTGACTCTGAGAGGTACGTCAGAACCTTATTTTTCTAACAATATGTTATTCATTGGTTTTGCCAACGGAAACTTAGCTATGATTGATCCAGATTCAGGAGTAGTTAGATGGGAAATTCCTTTAACTTTAAGCGAAGCAAGTTCAGAATTTGAAAGGATAATAGATGTCGATGCTAAACCGATAGTAACCTCGGGATTAGCAATAGGAGCAGCCTATCAAGGAAGTATTTCTGCTATTGAAATTCAATCAAGCAGAACAGTATGGAGACAAGATTCATCAATCTTTCAAGATTTTATTTCTTATCGAGGTGATATTTTCTTCGTTGATCAGTACGATGAAATTTTTTCACATCGGACTGTGGATGGTGACTTAGAATGGAAAAATTCTGAACTCAAATACAGAGAATTAACAAAACCTATTAGATATAAAAATAATCTGGTTGTTGGAGATTTAGAGGGCTTTCTTCACTTTGTAGACTTAAAAACTGGTAGTTTGGTTGGCAGAATACAGCCAACTAAAAATAAATTAGTTTCATTATTTTCTCAGGATAACTTCCTATTTGGAGTTGATTCGAAGGGCGCTTCCTTTTTACTTTCTGTAAAATAAACCCTAAAGCAGTTATGAAACCAATTATTACGATATTGGGCAAACCAAATGTGGGAAAATCCTCCCTGTTTAATGCTTTATTAGGAAACAACGAATCCCTTGTTGCAAATATAGAAGGCCTTACCAGAGACAAACAATACGCAAATTTAATTATTAACCATAGCAGTTATGTTCTTGTTGATACTGGTGGAATTGGCTTAACTAACAATGAGATTGATTTTGCTGTAACAAAGTCATCGTTAAGTTCATTTGAAGAATCTGACTTAATAATTGCGTTATTTGATTCATCAACCAATTTATCAAAAATAGATGCAGAGATCTTAAATTACATAAGAAAAGCATCTGTCCCTTTTATTCCTGTTTTAAATAAATGTGATTTAAAAGAAAGCGAAAATAATAAAGATCTTTATTACCAGGAAGGATTACAAAATATTATTGAAATATCAGTAACAAAAAAACAGGGAATAAGAACCCTTGAGAAGAAAATAGAAGAAATTCTTCCTTCAAGAGAGCATGCAGAAGAGGGTATGCAAAGTAATTTGAGAGTTGGAATAATTGGTAAACCAAATGCCGGAAAATCAACTTTTTTTAATAAACTTCTCCAAGCTGAAAGATCTTTAGTAGATAAATCAGCAGGCACAACAAGAGATTCAATTTCACATAAATTAGATATAAATAAGGCTGAAATTATTCTTACTGATACAGCGGGGATAAAAAGAAAAAGTAAATTAAATGATCAAATAGATAATCTGATCACCAGAGAAGCAATAAATACCCTAAAGAATGTTGATGGAGTCGTTTTTTTGATAGACGTTCACCAGTCCATTTCAGATCAAGATCTTCAAATTATCTCCCTATGCCTTACTTCAGGGAAGCCAATTGTTATAGGTTTAAATAAAAGCGAGAATCTAAGTAAATCAGATAAATTAATCCTTAAAAAAGATATTAATAGAAGGTTGTCTTTTGCGAGTCATTTAGAAAGTAAATTTATTTCTGCAAAAAAAAATATAGGAACAAAGGCTTTAGTCAGAGGGTTAATTAAAATTATAAAAAATTCAAGAAACAAAATATCAAAAAAAGAATTAAATGAAATTTTAGAAAGAATTGTAGAAAAAAATCCACCGCCAATTTCAGGAAGATTTAGACCAAACCTCAAATTTGTCCAATTGCAATCGAATAGACCTTTCACCATTTCAATTCATGGTAATAAACTCAAAGATATCAGTAATTCCTACACGAAATACGTAGAAAAACAATTCAGAAAAGAACTGGATTTAAAGGGAGTTCCAATCAAAATTTTTTATAAGACTGATGACAATCCTTTTAAAGATAAAAAGAATAAGTTGACAGAAAGACAATTAAAAAAGAGGGCAAGGATAAGAAGGCGTTGATCGTTTTATTTTAAGCATTATAATTCCCTCCGATAAATAAAATGTCAAAACCGCCAGTTAATTTAAATTTATTTACAATTCAGTTTCCAATCACTGCATTGTCTTCTATTTCGCATAGAATTTCTGGAGTCATTTTATTTTTCTTAACCTTCCCCTTTATTTCATTGGTATTAGTTGCAATTCAATCTCAAGAGGGATTTGATTATGCATCAGCTCTAATGGCTCATTTCATCATGAAATCAGCATTAACTTTATACGTCGCGGCAATTGTTTATCACTTTTTCTCTGGGTTAAGACATTTGGCAATGGATTTTGGATATTGGGAGACACTCAAAGCCTCTAGATATAGCGCAATGATTGTTTATCTTTTATTTTTAGTTATGACTGTAATTTTTAGCTTTTTAATATGGTAACCAAGTTAAGAACATTTAAGAGAACTGGAGTTTTTGAGTTCTTTGTCATAAGACTTACCGCAGTTTTTCAGGCACTCTATTTTTTGGTTATATCCTTCTATTGGTTTCAGGTTGAACCTGTTAATTTTTCGGATTTAACGGCATTATTTGACAACATTTTGTTTAGGATTTGGACTTTCTTGATACTTGTTTCAATTTCCTACCATGCAATGTCTGGAATGTTGAATATTGCACACGATTATTTGACTTCTAGGCTTTTAGGAAACGTATCAGGATTTATAAAAAACTCTTTTCTAGCTTTATGTTGGATACAAGTTTTAGGTTCAATTACGGTAGGAATTTTATTAATAGTGAGTTAACTCTATGGCAATGAATGGAAAAGGTGAGGAATTAGACGCAAGTAAACTGAAAGTACTAGAGTTTGATGGAATTGTCGTAGGAGGCGGTGGATCTGGCTTGATGGCTTCCTTGCAATTAGCCCAATCTGGTTTCAAAACTGCTGTAGTTTCAAAAGTTTTCCCAACAAGATCTCATACTGTTTCCGCTCAAGGAGGCATTACTTGTGCAATACAAAGTGCTGATCCGGATGATGACTGGAGATGGCATATGTACGACACTGTTAAAGGTTCGGACTTTATTGGCGATCAAGATTCTATCGAGTACATGTGTCAAGAAGGCCCCAAAGCAGTTTTTGAACTTGAGCATATGGGATTACCTTTTTCTAGAACAGAAGAAGGAAAAATTTATCAGAGGGCTTTTGGAGGCCAATCAAAGGATTACGGGAAAGGCGGTCAAGCAGAGAGAACTTGCGCAGCCGCAGATAGAACCGGCCATGCTCTTTTGCATACTCTTTATCAAGCAAACCTTAAAGCCGGAACAAATTTTCTAAGTGAATGGTTTGCAGTCGATCTGGTTAAAAATGGAGATAATCAAGTCGTTGGAGTCATAGCTTTCGAAATAGAAACGGGAGAGCCTTATTTTCTAAAATCTAAAGCTACAGTTTTAGCAACAGGCGGAGCAGGAAGGATATACCAAACGACATCAAACGCGATGATCAACACTGGCGATGGAACTGGAATGGTTCTAAGAGCCGGCTTCCCAGTTCAAGACATGGAGATGTGGCAGTTCCATCCTACTGGCATCTATGGTCACGGCACTCTAGTTACTGAAGGATGCAGAGGTGAGGGCGGTTACCTGGTGAATAAAGATGGTGAACGATTTATGGAAAGATATGCACCCAATTATAAAGATCTTGCCAGTAGAGATGTAGTTGCAAGATCAATGATGCTAGAAATTCTTGAAGGCAGAGGATGTGGCCCCAATGCAGATCACGTTTACCTTAAATTAGATCACTTGGGACCTGAGATTGTTCATAAAAGACTTCCAGGTATTACAGAACTTTCTAAAACATTTGCTCACGTTGATCCCGTTGAACACCCTATTCCTGTAGTGCCAACTTGCCACTATGCAATGGGAGGAATACCAACCAATGTTCATGGTCAAGTACTCACTCAAGCAACAGACGGAACTGACAATGTAGTTCACGGTCTCTATGCGGCAGGAGAAGCAGCTTGCGTCTCTGTTCACGGGGGCAATAGACTGGGTGGAAACTCTCTCTTAGATCTTATTGTCTTTGGAAGATCTGCTGGGCTTCATATCGAAAATGCACTCAAAGATGGAATAACTTTATCTAAGGCTACCAATGACGATATTGATCAAGCTTTGGTTAATTTGAATAGGGTGAATATCAGCTCAACTGGTGAGGATGTTGCAACTGTAAAAGCTGAGTTACAAAAAAATATGCAATTAAACTTTGGTGTATTTAGAACCGGGGACTTAATGGAGAAGGGGTTAGTTGAGTTAGAGACCATTAGAGAGAAAACACAAAACATACACTTAACGGATAAATCGTCTAGGTTTAATACGGCTAGAGTCGAGGCATTGGAGCTTCTGAACTTAATAGAAGTTGCGCAAGCTACTGCTGTGTGTGCTAATGAAAGAAAAGAAAGTAGAGGCGCTCACGCTAGGGATGACTTCCAAGAAAGAGATGATGAGAATTGGTTGAAACACTCTATTTATTTTGCTGATACAAAGGAAGTGACTAAAAGAGACGTCAATTTCCGTCCTAAAACTGTTCAGGCCTTTCAGCCCATTGTGAGAAGTTATTAAGATGGATGCAATTGCCTCAAAGTCTATTTCATCAATTAATCTTTCTATTTATAGGTATGACCCTGACAGCGGTAAAAAGCCCTACATGCAAGATTTATCAATAGACATTCCTGAAGGGCAAGACATTATGGTTTTGGATCTTTTGAATATGGCAAAAGAACAAGATCCAAGCATATCTTTTAGAAGATCTTGCGGAGAAGGTGTATGCGGCTCGGATGGAATGAATATTAATGGAAAGAATGGATTGGGTTGCATCACTCCGCTTTCTGAGGCTTTGAAAGGCAACAAAATTGTTCTCAGGCCTTTGCCAGGGCTACCAGTTATAAAAGATCTGATAGTTGATATGAAGCAGTTTGTAGATCAATACAAAAAGATCAAACCGTATTTGATCAACGATGAAGAAAAACCAGAAAGGGAAATAAAGCAAACTGTTGAAGAAAGAGAAAAACTAGATGGGCTTTATGAATGCATTATGTGTGGATGTTGTTCAACAGCTTGTCCTTCATTTTGGTGGAATCCTGACAAGTTTTTGGGTCCTGCAGCTCTTCTTCAGGCTCACAGATTTATTAGCGACAGTAGGGATACTGCAACTGAAGAGAGACTTGATCAACTTGAAGATGCCTTCAGTGTCTTCAAATGTCACGGAATCATGAATTGTGTTTCCGTATGTCCTAAGGGTCTTAACCCCACAAAGGCAATTAACGAAATAAAGAAAAAATTAGTGAAAAGAGCTTTATAATAAAAGCTTGAACATTCACGAATACCAATCAAAACAGATTTTCAAAGAGTACGGACTTCCCGTTCCCAACTTCTTAACTGCAAACACAACCGAAGAAGTATTAGCCTCTGCAAAAGAAATTTCTGATACAAATTGGGTTGTCAAAGCTCAAGTTCATGCAGGAGGAAGAGGAAAAGCAGGCGGGGTGAAAGTAACGGATAACTTAAAAGAAGTTGAAGAATTCGCTGACAAGTGGATAAACAATAAGTTAGTAACTTACCAGACAGATGATCAGGGCCAGCCAGTATCTTGTATTTTAGTAGAGGAGTGTACTGAGATAAAAAAAGAATTTTATCTTGGAGCAGTAATAGATAGATCAACAAGATCCTTAGCAGTTATGGCTTCTCCTGAGGGAGGCATGGACATAGAGAAAGTGGCAGAGGACCATCCCGAAAAAATATTTAAAGTCTTTCTTAAGTCTCCATCAGTAGGAAATGAAGATCATTTGCCTCTTGCAGAAGGTCTTGAATTATCTGAAGAACAAACAAAAGAATTCAAAGATATTTTCAGAAACTTGGTCAAACTTTTTTTCGAAAAAGATTTATCTTTGGTTGAGATTAACCCACTAGTCCTTAATGGATCAGACAACTTAGTATGCTTAGATGGAAAAATTAATATCGATTCTAATGCTCTATTTAGACAAGATGAAATTTTAGAATTAAGAGATATCTCTCAAGAGGAAGAAAAGGAGTTAAGAGCTTCTGAATGGGATTTAAACTATGTATCCCTTGAAGGAAACATTGGTTGTTTAGTTAATGGAGCAGGTCTCGCAATGGCAACTATGGATATTATTAAATTAGCTGGAGGAGAGCCAGCAAATTTTTTAGATGTTGGCGGTGCAGTTGATGAAAAAAGGGTTGCGGAGGCATTTAAAATCATCTTAGAAGATGAGAACGTAAAAGCAATACTAGTAAATATATTTGGCGGCATTGTAAGGTGCGATGTGGTGGCTGATGGAATAATTTCTGCTGTAGAGGGAGTGGGCGTAGATGTTCCGGTAGTTGTCAGACTGAAAGGGAATAATTCTGAGATTGCAAAGGAAATGCTGGGTAAAACTAATCTAAATATTATAGCTGCATCTGAATTATCTGAAGCTGCAGAAAAGGCTGCTGAAATAGTTAAATGAGCATCCTCGTCAATAAAGACACCAAAGTAATTTGTCAGGGCTTTACCGGTTCTCAAGCCACATTGCATTGTTCCCAAGCTATTGAGTATGGGACAAGCATCATTGGAGGGGTAACACCAGGAAAGGGTGGAGAAAGTCATTTAGATCTTCCTGTATTTAATTCTACAAAAGAGGCTCAACAAGAGTTGGAAATAGACGCAACAATAATTTTTGTCCCTGCTAAGTTTTGTAAAGATTCTGTTCTAGAGGCTATTGATGCAGAAATTCCATTGATCATTTGTATTACTGAAGGAATACCTACTCTGGATATGATGAAGTTAAAACAAAATGCTGACTCTGCAGGTTGCAGAATTATTGGTCCAAACTGTCCTGGTGTGATTACGCCAGATCAATGCAAACTTGGAATCATGCCCGGGTATATTCATAAGCCTGGGAAAATAGGAATTGTTTCAAGATCAGGAACTTTAACTTATGAAGCTGTTGATCAGACCACCCAAGCTGGTTTAGGTCAAAGCAGTTGTGTGGGAATTGGCGGAGATCCCATTCCAGGATCAAGTTTTATAGATATTTTGCAGCTTTTTGAAGAAGATTCTGAAACAGAAGGAATCGTGATGGTTGGTGAAATAGGAGGAACTGCTGAAGAAGAGGCTGCTGAGTTCATTCAGTCTAATGTTTCCAAACCTGTGGTTGCATATATTGCAGGGGTCAGTGCTCCACCAGGAAAAAGAATGGGACATGCCGGAGCAATAATTGCTGGTGGAAAAGGAACCGCGGAAGATAAATTCTTAGCTCTTGAAAAGGCTGGAGTTCATACAACTAGAAGCCCTGCCAAAATAGGAGAAGAAATAAGCAAACTAGTATGAAAAATCTCCATTGGTATTTTTTCATTTTCTTTTATTCGATTTTTTTTATCTGGTACTCAAATCTTTCAGGCCCATTGAATGATGAAGAGATTGATTCCTTTATGAAAGTTATTTCTGAAAGAAGCGCCAATGACGAACGAAGCATTCAACGTTTAAGAAAATTTATGGAAGAAGACGACGGTAAAGATTTCTTTATGGTTAACTTTTTAGATTACAACGAATCTCCAGAAACAATGCCAGCAACTGGCAAAGGAGCATCCTCTTCAAATCTTATGAATTACTACATGGAATACATGTATCCTGAAATGTTTAAAAGAGCATCTCATCCAGTTTTTTTCTCAGAAGTTTTCTTCCCAGCTATGGACATTGTGTCTGCCGAAGGCATGGAGGATTGGGATAACGTTGCTTTCGTAAGGTATAGGAGTAGAAAGGATATGTTGGAAATTGGCTTAAACCCAATTTTTGATGAAAGGCATGTTTATAAAATAGAAGCCTTAGAGAAAACAATAGCTATACCAGTAGAGACACCTCTCTTAAACGATTTAAGACTGATCCTTTTTTTTCTATTGCTGACTTTAGGTTTAGTAATTGATCGGATTCGAACTTAGTCTTATTTATGAGGTGTAACTAAATACTTCTCCCCAGTAGCCTGCTTTGCGTAAGTCAGAATTGAGTCTGCATCCAACATCTCAGAAAGAGAAACCTCTTTAGTGTAGTTACTAGCAAAAGTTGTTGTAATCTCGTCAGCCACGCGCTGCCTCATCTTTTGGAAAATTTCATTTCCTGCTTTTGCAATAAAGGGGGTCAGAAGCCACCCGCCAAGACCCCAATTAAGTCCATAAGATCTATTTAAAACAGTTGGAGTAGGGTCTAAGCCACCATAAATATAAACTTGTTTGTAAGTATCTGAACCATAGCGACTGTATTCTTTCATATTTCTATTTGCAGCAGTTTCCATGGCAGATAATATCTGACCGGCTAATTTACCTTCATTACCTCCACCTGTTGCATCAAACCCGAGAGTGGCGTTACTTTCAGCTATTGCATCAATGAGACTTTCCATAAAATTGTCGTTCGTAAAGTTACAAACATGAGTAGCTCCCAGACCTTTAAGTAATTTTTCATGTTCTTCTTTTCTTACTATGTTCACCAGAGGAATGTCATCTGCCAAGCAAATCTTAACTAGCATTTGTCCTAAGTTTGAAGCAGCAGCAGTATGAACAAGAGAAGAGTGATTTTCCATTTTCATGGTTTCAATAAACCCTAAGGCGGTAAGAGGGTTCACAAATGAAGAAGCAGCATCTTTAGATGATGTTCCCTCGTGCATAACAAGACAACTCTGCGCAGGTATACACCTATACTGAGAGTACATTGCTCCACCAGCGACACCAACTGTTTTGCCAATCATTTCCTTCGCATCTTTTCCTGCATCAATGACTACTCCGGCACCTTCATTACCAACTTGCATTGATTTATCTAATCTTGCTTGCATGGTCCTTAGTAGTTTTGGATGAACGTTCATCGTTGCTTTTTTGTCATCTCCTTCACCTTCAACTTTTAAAGATGTGACATCAGCAGCAAAACTTATTAACAATCCAAGATCTGATGGATTTATTGGAGAAGCTTCAACCTTAATTAAAACTTCATGATCTTTTGGTTTTGGAATTTCCGAAGAGGAAATGGATAAAGTTAATAATCCATCCGAGTTGATTTCAGATCTAATTTCTTTTGACATTTCTCCCATTTTTTTATCTCCCTTGATTTAAGAAAAAAGCTGGACTACAGCTAGGATCAACATTACAGATAAAGCCATGTAGATCATCGAGCTTAAGATGAGTTTTTTCATTTTTTTATAACCGTGAATTCAAATAGATTATCTGATTCCTTTATTTCTTTCAATTTATGCTCTAAATATTCACAGAATTTCTTAACATCAGGAACACTCATGGGATCGGTAGAAATTAAGCGAACTTCTTCTCCGCTTTCAGCTTCATAAATTGCCTTATGTAAAAGCATAAGAGGCTCAGGACATTTAAGACCTTTTGCGTCAATTATTTTCATAAGATTGTTGGAACTGAGTGGAATTCTTGGATACTAAATTTAATCTCCAAAGGACCAAGATAGATAAAATGAACATTCCTGCTGCCATTCCAACCCACATCCCTAGCGCTCCTATGGGCTCAATAATATTATCTGTTAAGGATATGTTGTAACCAAGTGGCATACCTACGACCCAATACGCTATTATCATAATCAAAAGAGGGACTCTTGTGTCTTTGTAACCCCTTAAAGCACCCATACCGCTAAATGCAATGCCATCGGTGATTTGAAAGATGGCTGCGACAATTAAGAGGGTAGAAGCTAAAGAAATTATCAAGCTGTTAGGATTAAAAAAACTTGCAAGGTATTCACCATATAGAATCAAAATTGCAGCATTGATAAAGGCAAGAGCTATGGAAAATCCTATTCCACTAAAGGCTGCAAATCTAGAATCCTGAGAAGCATTTGCGCCTACTAGATTTCCAACCCTTACAGAAGCTGCTAAGCCAATAGCTAGCGGTATCATGAATGTCACTGTTGAAACATGCATGGCAATAGAATGACTAGCTATTACGTCAGCCCCTAGTTGACCTAAAATTAATCCAGAGCCACTGAACATACTGATTTCAACAAAAAGGGTACCTCCAATCGGTAGCCCTAAAATAACTATCTCTTTAATAATTTTAAAATCAGGTAAATCAAACTGGTCAAAGAGTCCGCAGTCTTTGTAATTATCACTTTTATAAATATAGGTTGCTAAAATAATTAGAGATAGCCATGCTGATACAGCAAAAGAAATCCCACAACCAGCGCCACCTAACTCAGGCAAGCCAAACTTTCCAAAAATGAATCCATAATTGAGTATTGCATTCACAGCTACCATAAAAAGGTTTATGTAAGTTATTGGCAAGGGTTTTGTTATACCTTCGCTCATTGACCTCAAAGGTTGAAAAAAATATAAAGCAGGAAGCCCAACCATTAATCCATACATATATTTTCTGGTTATCTCTCTTACTTCTTCAGGAGTACCAAGCAAGTTAAAAGCCCAAGAAGATTGACTCATTACCCAGATTCCTAAAATAATCAGAGGAATACTTACCCAGAAAGACTGGCGTATTATTTTCCCAACATTGTCTAAAGTATTGGCTCCAAAATTTTGAGCTACCATTGCGGTAACAATGAATAAGGTTCCCATCAATCCCATAGAGATTGGGAAAAAAAACATATTTCCAGTAGCTACCGCAGCTTGATCTATAGTGCTGTAATTTCCTGTCATTAGAGCTGCAATTATTCCTGTTGCATGTCCTGCAAGCTGAGAAAAAAACATTGGTATGGCTAATTGCCTAAATTTTGAGAGCTCAAACGAAACCTTAGGCAGAATTTTGTTTGGTCCTTCGTAAATTAATCTAGCAGTATTTGACATAAAAGGACGCTATCATATCACTTAGCACCAAAGCAGGAGTTATAAAATTAGAAAAGATAATCGACCATTTTGGTTAAAAAGAATTCATTGGTTTTTGGATAAAATTTATATTGAAAAAATTATCAGACCGCAATTTGACTACCTTGGAAAGGCTCCTATGATCATGGGTGTTAGGTATGTTCAAATCTTTGGTACAGGAATAAAAATGGGTGATTTTGCGACTCTAATTACCTCACCAGATGCTCATATTCATCTTACTACTTGGATAAGCGGCGGGTATGAAGGAAAAATAACTATTGGAGATTTTTGTTTAATTAGCCCTGGAGTCAGAATTTCTGCTGCCACAAACATTGAGATAGGTAATTCCTGCATGTTTGCTAACAATGCGTACGTATCAGATTCAGATTGGCACGATATTTACGATAGAGCTCAACCAGTTGGACAATCAGAACCCATTAAACTAGAAGAAAATGTTTGGGTTGGAGATAGAGCAGTAATCTGTAAGGGAGTAAAGATAGGTAAGAATAGTATTGTGGGTGCTGGAGCGATAGTCACCAAGGATGTGCCACCAAACGTTGTTGTAGCCGGAAACCCCGCAAAAATTGTAAAAGAGTTAGATCAAACGACAAAAATGAAATCAAGAGAAGATATGTTTTCTGACCCCGAAGAAATGGATGATTTGTATTTAGCTCTTGATAGATATAATCTCAAAGGCAATACCTTTTTTGGATGGATTAAAAGCAAAATTTTGCCCTCAAGCAAAAATTGATAAAACTAATAATAGATAAAAATATTCCTATTTCAGAAGAATCTTTTGAAGGCCAGAATATTGATTTCGATTTTTTGCCTTTCGATAAAATAAATTCTTCAACGATTAAAAATGCTGATGCTCTTTTTATTAGAACTACAACTAAAGTAAACAAGGAGCTCATTTCAAAATCCAACATTTCATTTATTGGATCTTTTGCTTCTGGAGAAAATCATATTTCTAATGATTTATTAGATGATAGTGAATGTTTAATACAAACTGCCAAAGGTTCAAATTCTCAAGCTGTTTTTGAATATGTGCTCAGTTGTATATTAGAAAATGATTTTGAAGCATGTTCGGTTGGCATAGTGGGTCACGGCCACGTTGGAAAAAAAATCGATGCTAGTTTAAGTAATCTTGGTTTTAAAGTAGAGATATATGATCCTTACTTATACGATCATTCAGAAGATGAGTTGAATAAAGTTTTATCGTGTGAGGTATTAAGCATCAATTGCTCTTATTCAAAGGAAGGAAAATATCCTTCTCATAATTTAATCTCAAAAGAACAGAGACCGAAAAGTAAATTAGTAATTAATTCATCAAGAGGCGAGGTAATTGATTATTTAGAATTAGCAAAATCATCAGAAATATTTAATGATGTTTGGGCAAATGAACCAAAAATTTCCTCGAATGATATTAATTCTTTCATGAATCACTCTAATGCTTTTGGTACGCCTCACATAGCGGGTTATACATTCTCATCTAAAGAAAGACAGATAGATTTAATTTTGAAAAAGTTTAATGATCTTTTTTCTAAATCTGTAGAACGTGAAGAAGTCAAAAAGTTTATAAAACTTTCAAGCCTTCTTTCTGACAAATTAATAAAATCAAAGAATTTAGATTTCAAATCCATCATTTTAGAAGTTTTTTCAACGAGAAAAATCGCCACAGAGTTTAAGGCTCTCTTGAGTGACTACAACGAGAAGGGTAAAACATTCGGGCCAGAGGAATTTGAAAAGCTTAGAAAATCAAAAATGAGACAGGGCTTTGATGAAATTAATATAGATATACCTATGGATAAAGTTCTTTTACAAAGAATGGAGCTTTCTGGCTTTAAAAATCAAAACAAAGAAAAATTTTCCTAAAAAACTCACTTAGTTATAATTAGTATATGAATGATTACAATTCTCTTCTGAGCGATCAAGAAATTGCAATTTTAAGAGAAAAAAAAGATTGGAAAACCACAATGACAATTATTTCAATGTGGGCTCAGGTTTTTTTCGCCTTTTCTTTATTCATTTATCTGCCTAATGTCCTAACTTTTATCATTTCTTCAGTGATCGTAGCTGCCAAGCAGTTCCAAATGACAGTTCTTATGCACGATGGTGCTCATGGTTTGATGTATAAAAATAGAAAATTAAATGACCTTGCATCGCAGTGGTTTTGCGCTTTTCCAGTGATGACTGATACTTTTCCTTATCGAAAAATACATTCACAGCATCATAAATATACCGAAACAGATAAAGATCCTGACATAGGTTTAACTAAAGCTTTTCCTACATCTAGAGCAAGTCTCATCAGAAAATTTACGAGGGATCTAACTGGAGTCGCAGGACTTCGAAGATACTTTGGGGCGCTAAAGTCTGCCTGGGGATCAAACTTGAGCCTATCTGCTCACATTTCAAGATTTTTAAGCAAAATGCACGGATTTCTCATAACTAACTTGATTCTTTTTACTATTTTTTATCTAAGCGGCAATCCTTGGCTTTACCTTTTTTTATGGTGGGTACCGATGATTACTCTATTCAGCCTTTTTTATAGAATAAGAAGTATCACTGAACACTCAGGCGTGGAAGGTGGCGATGACTTCAAAAATACCAGGACGACAAAAGTGCCATGGTATTTAAGCTACTTTCTAGCCCCTCTGAATGTAAATTATCATGTTGAACATCACCTTTTTACATTTTGTCCTTGGTATAACTTACCAATGGCTCACAAAATGCTCAGAGCAAGGGGCCATACCTCTAAAATGGAAATTGCTAATGGTTATGGAGATGTCTTCAAAAAAATACTTATAACAAATTAATGTCAAAGCAAGATAAAGAAAAAAAGCAGATCTCAGCAGAGGCTTATTATGTGACCCAGCAGCATGGAACGGAGCCTGCTTTCTCTGGGAATTTGAATGATAATAAAGAGCCGGGAGAATATGTATGCGTTTGTTGTGGATCAAAGCTATTTGATCATAATGCTAAGTACGATTCTGGTTCCGGTTGGCCAAGTTTTTATAAGCCATTTGAAAAAAATTCCGTTGCTTACAGTGATGATTATGAAATTGGTTATTTAAGAAAAGAAGTTCATTGTTCTCAGTGTTCTGCTCATTTGGGTCATGTGTTTGATGATGGACCACAACCAACAGGTTTAAGGTATTGCATAAATTCAGTAGCTCTAGATTTTGTTCCTGAAGAAAAAGAATAATTTTGACTACACCTTCTAAATTGGAGAGCCCTCAAAAAGATTTATTTTTTAAAACGGGCTTAGTTTCATTTTGGACTTTTCTTTCTAGAATTTTTGGTCTAATAAGAGACGTTGTTACAACCAGTCTTTTAGGATCATCACTTGCACATGATGTTTTTGTGGTCATGTTAAAAATACCAAACGTTTTTCGGAGACTAGTTGCTGAAGGGGCTTTTAATCAAGCTTTTGTTCCCGTACTCACAGAGTATAAAAATTTAAATAGTTTTGAAGAGACAAAAGAGGTTATTAACAAATCATTTACCTTCATATTTTTAGTTTCAGGAATTTTGGTGGGTTTGGTTTTTATTTTTACTCCTGTATTCGTTTTTATTTTTGCTCCAGGTTTTTTTTACGATGAGTCTAAGCTTGCACTGTCTCAAGATATTCTTAGGATAACTTTCCCTTATTTATTTTTTATATCTCTGGTTGCCTTATCGGGTAGTATCTTGAATTCATTTGGTAAATTTTCAGTTCCTGCAGCTACTCCTATTTTTTTTAATTTAAGCATCATTCTCTGCGCTATTTATCTTAGAGACTATTTTGAAAGTCCAGTATATGCACTGGCTTATGGTGTGATAATCGCTGGGATAGTCCAATTATCCTTTCAAATAAAATTTTTGTTAGATTTAAAACTTCTGCCAAGACTTGATTTGAAAATTTTCAATAGAGGCACTAAAAAAATATTTAATTTAATGATCCCTGGTATTTTGGCTGGTGGAGTCGTTCAGTTGAATATTTTAATTGATACTATTTTCGCTTCCCTTCTTGAAACAGGGAGCCCAACTTGGCTTTACCTCTCAGATAGGTTGATACAACTTCCTCTTGGAATTTTTGGAATTGCTATCGCCACTGTAATTCTTCCTAAATTATCAAGCGAGTATGTCGCTGAAAAATATCTTGAATTTAAAGAAAATTTAAAATGGGGAATAGAACTCATTTTAATTTTTGCAATCCCATCTTCTGTTGCACTTTTTTCTCTAGGATTACCAATCATTGAATTACTTTTTGTAAGAGGAAACTTTAATGAAAGTGATGCAATTATGACTGCTATGAGCTTGCAAGCTTTTTCGCTTGGCCTATTTGCTTTTATGTTGATTAAAGTCTTATCAGCAAGTTTTTTTGCAAGACAAGATACTTTTACCCCTTTAATTATTACTATTCTTTCGTTTGTGATGAATGTTTTTCTGAATTACTTTTTGGCTTTTTATCTTGGATATGGGCATGTTGGACTTGCATTAGGAAGCTCTATTGCTGCCATAGTTTCGGTAGTAATTTACTATGTAATCTTATCAAGAAATTCTTTTATTGAAGTAACCAAAGAAAGTTTAATTTCAATAATAAAAATAATAAGTGCAAATTTAGTTTTCTACTTTGTTATTAATTTCTTTGCAAACAATATTTCTGCTATTAAAGATCAATGGTTATCAAACCTAGTTCTTTTGTTTGGGATATTATTTCTAATAATATTTTACTTTTTAATCCTATATTTATTAGGATTCAGAGCATCTTTTTTTAGAAGATAATGTATTTGATTAGAGGTCAATCCAACATAGAGCTTTTTAGAGAAAAGCACTCTAACGATTCATTCATTGCAACCATAGGGAATTTTGACGGCTTACATTTAGGCCATAAAGAAATTCTTAAAAACATGCTTTCAATCTCAAAAATAAAAAAGCTTAAGAGAATGGTTATTTTTACCGAGCCCCATGCGAAAGAATTTTTTGCTGAAGAAATTTCATCTGTTGAAGCTCCACCAAGGATTTCACCTTGGAGAGATAAATATTTAAGTCTTAAAAAAAATGGAGTGGACGTAGCTTTTTTTCTTAAATTCAATAGCAATTTAAAGCGAATGACTCCTGAAATTTTTGCAGACGAAATTCTCGGAAATCTTCAGATTAGGTCTTTAATGATTGGCGATGATTTTAAATTTGGAAAGGATAGGAAGGGCGATTTTAATTTTCTAGTTAATTGGGGAAAAAACAAAGGCGTGGATGTCTTAAAAACTGAAACATTTAAAATTAATGATAAAAGAGTAAGCAGCTCCCGAATTAGAGAAGCTTTAATAAATAATGATTTTGAGGAGGCTAAAACACTTCTTGATAGGCCCTATACCTTTTCTGGAAAAGTAGTCCATGGAAATCAACTAGGAAGAACAATTGATGTTCCTACTGCTAATTTATGGCTGCCTAAGACAAATTTACCTATCAAAGGGGTTTACGGAGTAAAAATTCAACTTCAAAACAGAAAATATTTAGGCATAGCCAACATGGGTCTGCGTCCTACAATTGGAGGAACAATGCCAGTTTTAGAGGTACATATATTTAATTTTTCAGAAGATATCTATGGCCAAAGAATTCAAGTAGAATTTTGTTTTAAAGTTAGGGATGAGAAGAAGTTTTCCGGATTAGACCAACTTAAAGAACAAATAAAAAAAGATATTTCCTACACGTTGAATACATTTGATTCGAATCTATGAAAGATACCCTAAATCTTCCAAAGACTAAATTTTCCATGAAAGCCAATTTGGCTCAAAAAGAGCCAGAGATTCTTAAATTTTGGGAGGAGATTAATTTGTATAACGCTCTTCAGGAACAAAATAAGGATAAACCTAAATTTACCTTCCACGATGGTCCTCCATATGCCAATGGCCCAATTCATTTGGGTACAAGCATCAACAAAACTTTAAAAGATATTGCCTGCAAATCTAGGTTATTGTCCGGTTACAACGTCTCTTTTGTTCCTGGATGGGATTGTCATGGATTGCCTATTGAGTTAAACGTGGAGCAAAAATCAGGTAAGCCAAATAAAGATATTTCTGCCAAGGACTTTAGGGCCAAATGTCGTGATTATGCTAACCAGCAAATAGCTATCCAAAAAAAGGATTTCAAAAGATTGGGTGTTCTCGCTGATTGGAAAAATCCTTACAAGACAATGGATTACTCTTTCGAGGCAGGGATAATCAGGGCTCTTTCAGAGATAGTCAAATCGGGTCATCTAGTCAAAGGGGATAAACCTGTTTATTGGTGTCCTGATTGCAACTCTGCACTTGCTGAGGCAGAAGTGGAATACAAAGATAAAACTTCTACCTCAATAGATTTCCTTTTTGAGATGGAGACATCAAGTGTGAATGAAGTTTTTAATACTTTAGTGGATGAAAATATTAAAACATCCTTTTTATCATGGACAACAACTCCATGGACTATCCCAGGAAATGTAGCTTTATCAGTCAACCCAAATCTTGATTATTCTCTGTTAGAGGTCAACAAAGATAACTCCATACAATGCTTGATTATTTGTAAGGATTTAATAGATAGCGTTCTTGAAAGATGTTCCATATCAAACTATACAATCTTATCGACAAAACCTGGATCTATTTTGGAGTCTGCAGAAGCTAAACATCCTTATTTTGATAGAAAGTCTACAGTCATATTGGGAGATCATGTTACTACCGAAATGGGCACTGGAATTGTTCATACAGCGCCAGCTCATGGTCTAGAAGATTTTCATGCAAGCAATAAATATAAACTTGAAATATTAAATCACGTTGGCTCGGATGGAAGATTTTTAGAAACAGCTATTGATTTTTCTGGAATGAATTTAGAGGAAGCCAATAAAAAATCCATCGAAATGTTAGAAGAACAATCAAACCTTCTCTCTAAAGATTCTTATCAACATAGTTTTCCGCACTGTTGGAGACACAAATCATCGCTATTTTTCAGAGCAACTCCTCAATGGTTTATATCTATGACTGCAGAAAACTTATTGGAGAATTCTATGAATTCTATTGATTCTGTTAACTGGATGCCAGATTGGGGTAAATCCAGGATTACAAGCATGATGGAAGAGAGGCCAGATTGGTGCATTTCAAGACAAAGAACCTGGGGTGTTCCCATAGCTTTGTATATAAATAAAAAAACCGGAGAGCTTCATCCAGATA
This sequence comes from uncultured SAR86 cluster bacterium, assembly GCA_902578495.1. Lineage (GTDB taxonomy): Bacteria > Pseudomonadota > Gammaproteobacteria > Magnimaribacterales > AG-339-G14 > CACNYO01. The sequence continues at coordinate 92,722 of CACHCY010000001.1, read as the reverse complement.
CCGTTTCTATCATGCAAAAAGTAGCAGATGAAATTGAAAAGTCAGGAACAGACGTTTGGTTTGAGCAAAAATTAGAATCAGTGAACGTTGGTGATGAGTATGAGCCAGTAATGGATATTTTAGATGTATGGTTTGATTCTGGCGTCACACATTACTGTGTTCTGAATGAAAAAAGAGGATTGTCTCAACCTGCAGATTTATATTTAGAAGGATCTGATCAGCATAGAGGTTGGTTTCAGTCTTCTCTTCTTACAGGGATGACAATTAATAATCTTCCTCCTTTTAGAAATGTAGTAACGCATGGCTTTGTTGTTGATAATGAAGGGAAGAAAATGTCTAAATCTTTAGGAAATGTTGTTTCTCCTCAATCTATTTGGAATCAAAAAGGGGCGGATATTTTAAGAGCATGGGTTGCTTCAACAGAGTTTAGAAATGAGATGAATTTCTCAAATGAAATTTTGGATAGAACGACTGATTCCTATAGAAAAATAAGAAATACAATTAGATTTCTTTTGAGTAATTTATATGATTTTGATGAAAATAATCAACAGCAAAAGATTAATGAACTCGTTGAGTTAGATCAGTTTATTGTTGCTAAGGCAATGGATGTCCAAAGGGATATAGTAGCCGATTATGAAAATTTTGATTTTCATTTGGCATTTCAAAAAATCCTAAATTTTTGTACGAATGAATTAGGTAGCTTCTACTTAGACATAATCAAGGATAGAGCTTATACATGTCATCACGACGGACCTGCAAGAAAATCTTCTCAAACCGCAATGTTTCATTTACTCCAAATGCTCATTCGATGGATTAGTCCAATCATTAGTTTTACAGCAGAGGAAGCATGGAAAGAATTTTCAAGCGATGAAAGTTCAATTTTTGAGAAAGAATGGTATTCGCTGCTAGAACCACTCGAGTCAGACCTAGATGTCTGGAATGACTTAATTAATCTAAAAGACGAAGTAAACAAGAATATTGAAATCTTGAGAGAGGAAGGAAGCATTGGTTCTTCTCTCGATGCAGAAGTTCATATAACTTTTAGCGAGAATGATTTTCTAAAATTTTCAAGGTTTGGAGAAGAACTTAAGTTTCTCTTTTTAGTTTCTAATGTAAGTCTATCTGTTTCTGACAAAAATTTAGATGAGCCTAAAATTGATATAAAAGTTTCAATCGATGAAAAATGCGAGAGATGCTGGCATCATGTTGCTGATCTATCTGATCATGAAGGCAATAAAATTTGTTCTCGTTGCATATCGAATTTATCTTTTCCTGGAGAAGAAAGACAGATGATATGAAGGCCTATGCGGGATTATTAATTTTGATACTTTTTATATTTGATCAATATTCAAAATACCTTATAAGGATAAATTTTGACCTTTTCCAATATAAAAATGTTTTTTATTTCCTTGATTTTGTGTATATCCCTAATTACGGAGTAGCTTTTAATATTCTTAATAATGAAAGCTTAAACCTAGCATTTGTATTTAGCTTGCTCGTCTTTTTAATCTGCCTTTACTTAGTTTGGTTGATATTTATAAACCAAGAAAGGCCTAACAAAACTCAATTGATATCTTTGAGTCTAATTCTTGCAGGAGGATTTGGTAACTTGTTTGATAGGGTTTTTTTAGGGCACGTAGTTGATTTTATTGCTATTACATTCAATCCTTATGTATTCAATTTAGCCGATGTATTTATAACAATTGGAATAGTACTTTATCTGATAAATTATTTTAAAGTTAAGGAGCAAAATTCTTGAAAAGAGAGATTAAGTTAGCAAATCCAAGAGGATTCTGTGCTGGAGTAGATCGTGCTATTGAAATTGTAAATCAGGCATTATTGAAATTCGGTCCGCCAGTTTATGTCAGACATGAGGTAGTTCATAATCGAAATGTTGTAGAAGATCTAAAATCTAAAGGAGCAATTTTTGTTGAACAAATTGATGAAATACCAGAAGGTGCAATAACTATCTTTTCTGCTCATGGGGTTTCCAAAAAAGTTGTCGATGATGCTGAAATAAAGAACTTGAATTATTTTGATGCAACATGCCCTCTGGTCACAAAAGTTCACATGGAAGTCATCAGATATGCGAGGCAAGGTTTGGATATAATTTTAGTTGGGCATGATAACCATCCTGAAGTGGAAGGAACTCTGGGAAGATTTCCTCACGACTCAAAAGGTAAAATTTATTTAGTTGAGTCAGAAATTGATGCAAAAAATATAAAAATAGATCAACCTTCCAATCTGGCTATGGTTACTCAAACAACTTTATCTGTCGATGATACGAAATCGATTATAAATATTTTGAAAAAGCGTTTCCCTAAAATAATAAGCCCATCTTCAGATGATATTTGTTACGCAACACAAAATAGACAAGATGCTGTAAAACAGCTCGCATTAGAAACAGAACTCATAATAATTGTAGGTTCAAACAACAGTTCTAATTCAAATAGACTAAAGGAATTATCAGAAAATTGTGGCGTAAAATCCATATTAGTTGATGATCCTAATGAGATAGCTCCTGAACAACTAAATGGAATTTTTAAATTAGGAATATCCGCTGGGGCTTCTGCTCCCGAGTCTTTAGTTCAAAGCATTGTTTCAAAATGTCAAAAATTGGGATTTGAAATGTCTCAGGAACTGGACGGCTTGAAAGAATCGGTAAATTTTAAACTTCCAAAAGAATTAGTTTCATGAAAAGAATTGGTGTCATTGGGTCAGGTATAGCAGGGATTACAACTGCTTATTCATTAGCTAAAAGGGGTCATAAAGTTACGCTTATAGATGCCAGAAGATATCCTGCTATGGCCACTAGTTATGCAAATGGTGGGCAATTAAGCGCTAGTAATGCTGAAACTTGGAACACAACAAAAAATTTATTTAATGGAATAAAATGGATGTTCCAGAAGGATGCTCCTCTTCTCTTTAATCCAACCCCAAATGTAAATAAATACAAATGGATGCTTGGATTTCTAGCAGCAACTTTTTCCGGTAAGCACAAATCTAATACCCTAAAAACAATAGATATGGCAAAAAAAGCTAGAGAGCATTACTTCAAAATTGCTGATGATGAAAAAATTGAATTTAATTTATTAAAAAAGGGACTACTTCATATTTACGATAATGAAAATGAATTGCAAGCTGCTAGAGAAAAAAAGAATTGGATTGAGCAAGATGGAATGGAATGGGATTATTTAGATCTTGATGAGATTGAGGATTTGGAGCCAGCATTCAAAACAGACAAAAATACAAAAAAAATTGTCGGCGGTATTTATACAAAATCAGATGCAAGTGGAGATATCCATAAATTCTGTGTGAATCTTCATAAGGTGCTTGAAGATAAATATAAACTCGTTTCTAAATTTAATTCTGAGGTAGAAACAATTTACAAAGAGAAAGATTGTGTGATTATTTCAATTTCTGATGGAAATATTACTGAAGGTTTGGAGTTTGATAAGGTGGCGATTTGTGCAGGTGTAGACACTCAAAAGTTTGCAAATGTATTAGGTGATAGAATGCAAGTCTATCCAGTAAAAGGTTACAGCGTAACCATCAATCTAAATGATCAAGTTTCTCAGGAAGCAGCCCCTAAAGTTTCCTTGATCGATGATCCAGTAAAAATTGTTTCAAGTAGATTAGGCAATAGGCTTAGGGTAGCAGGAACAGCAGAGTTAGCAGGATATAACAAAGATATAAGACAAGACAGGGTTAGACCTTTACTAAACTGGGTAAAAAAATATTTTCCAGATGTTAGTACGGAGAGCTACACACCTTGGGCAGGACTTAGGCCAATGACTCCAGATATGATGCCTCTTCTTTTTGAAAGCAATCTTGGAGATATTTTTTATAACACTGGTCATGGACATCTTGGATGGACACTTAGTGCAGAGACCGCAGAAATATTAGCTAAAAAAATATTAAATGAGACTTGAAAAAGGCTGGCTGGATAAAGCAAACAGATGTCCTTCTCCTAATTATGATGTCAGATCCAAAGAAGAGATAGATTTAATTGTGATCCATTCTATAAGTCTTCCACCGGGAATTTTTGGCAATAGCTTTGTAGAAGACTTTTTTCAAAATAAACTTGACCATTCAAAAGACAAATATTTTCAAGAAATAAAAGATTTGAAGGTATCAAGCCATTTTTTGATAAAAAGAGATGGAGAAATTACCCAATTTGTTTCAATTTTAGACAGAGCTTGGCACGCAGGGGTTTCAAGTTTTGAAGGAAGAGAAGATTGTAATGATTACTCAATTGGAATTGAGCTTGAGGGTACTGATATTGATTCTTTTGAGGAGAATCAATACGAATCCCTGGTATCTCTTACAAGCGCCTTAATGTCAGAGCTTCCAAAAATTACTCTCGATCGAATTGTTGGACATAGTGATATAGCTCCAGGAAGGAAATCTGATCCAGGAAAAGGGTTCGATTGGGATAAATTTAAAGATAGAATAATCAAATAATGCCTTCTTTTGATATTGAATCCAAAGTTGATCAACATGAGCTTACCAATGCCATAGATCAAGCTAATAGAGTTATTGGGAATAGATTTGATTTCAAAGGCACTGATTCTGAGATTCTTCACAATGAAAATAAAATTACTTTGAAGTCTCAACAATCTTTTCAAATCGATCAAATGCTTCCGATACTGAAAGAATCTCTCGCTAAAAGAGGTATTGATATTAAATGTCTTTCTGAGGATGAAACAATTGAATCCAATAACCAAGCATCAAAAGAGATTATTGTTAATGAAGGCATCTCTCAAGATATTGGTCGGATGATAAACCAAGCTGTTAAATCCTCTAAAATCAAAGTTCAGTCTTCCATCCAAGGGGATACGGTTAGAATTTCTGGAAAGAAGAGGGATGACTTGCAATCAATTATGGCTGAAATTAAATCGCTTGATATTGAGCTGCCTTTGCAATTTAAAAATTTTAGGGATTAATGGCTTCATTTAGTCAATCTTTTCTGGCTTATTTTCAGAAGAAAAATCTACAAATTATATTATTGGGTTGTTTATCTGGGATCCCTTTAGGATTATTGATAGATCCTTTAAATTATTGGCTTGCAGAAGCTGGTATTGAAAAGAGCACTATTGGTCTTTTTAGTTTGATTCTAATCGTCTACACAATTAAAGCTTTTTGGGCTCCATTAATCGATAGATTAAGTTTGCCGATCCTCAATGGTTTGGGGCAAAGAAGAAGTTGGCTTATTTTTTCTCAGATTGTAACAGGCTGCTTTGTGATCTTATTAGGGATGATTGATCCAAATTCAAATATCTTATTTTTTGCTTATATAGCCTTTTTCATAAGTATCTTTTCTGCAACCCAAGACATATGTGTAGATGCGCTAAGGATTGAACTTGTTCAAAAAAAAGAGCTGGGAGAAGCATCATCAGTTTATGTAATAGGTTATCGAATTGGAGCGGTCTTAATATCTCAAGTTATCGGTTTATATCTTGCTGAAATTTTTGGATTTCAGACTGCTTATGTTTTTCTTGGGTTATTTTTTATTGGCTTCTCCTTTCTTACTTTTTACTTTTTGGATGAGCCAGATCGGATTGCAAAACCCATGCTATCCCCATTCACAAACTTTGGTAAATGGCTTAAGGATAGTTTTCTTGATCCATACTTTGATTTATTTCTAAGGTACAAAAAGCATCTAATTATTTTGTTACTGGTAATGTTTACCTATAGATTGAGCGATATTTTTCTTGGCCCTATGGCAATGCCTTTCTACCAATTTCTCGGATTTACAAAGTCTGAGGTGGCTACCTATACAAATCTTTACGGTCTTTCCATGACGATTGCAGGAGGTTTATTTGGCGGCCTATTAATTCATAGATTTGGAATTGCCAGCATGCTTGTTGCAGGCTCTATTTTGGCTCCTCTGACTAATTTATTCTTTTTACTTCTTAACAATGTAGGTAAAGATTTAAGCTTTCTTATCTTAACGATTACTGCTGATAATTTTACTCAAGGGTTTGTTGTCGTGGTCGTAATATCTTTGCTTTCCAGTGTTGTATCCAAAACCTATACAGCAACTCAATATGCTGGCTTGTTTTTGTTAGGAACTTTGCCATCAAGATTGATTTCAAGTTCATCTGGTTTCATTGTTGATTCATACGGTTTTGGAGAATTTTTTATCGTATGTGCATTTTCTGGAATACCAGCAATTATATTTACAATTATTTTGGTCAACACCTCTTTTAAATTATCGTTAAAAGATTGAAGAATGATTGTTAATTTTTGGCGGATATTATTTTGTTTTACTTTGGCCTTGGTATCTTATGGTTTATTCTCTGAACCAGGCAGCGAATCAAGTTTTAAAATTCCTGACTATTTGCTTCATTTTTCTGCTTTTTTTCTTTTATCTTTTTTTTTAACAAAGGCAACAAATTTTTTTATTGCTTCAATCTTAATAAGTTTTTATGCTCCGATTACTGAAATAATCCAATTTTTTCTTCCATATAGAGATGCTACATTGTCAGACCTTTTTTTTAACTATTTAGGCATTTTTTTTAACTTTTTTTATCTAAAATTCATTGAAAATTCTTTCTAAGACTATATATATCTATTGTTATTGAATGTTGTGTCGCATACAATGCCGCACTTAATTAGATTGAATTTATTAAGGAGCAATAATATGAAATTTAATCCTATGGGAGACAGAGTCCTTGTAAAGCGTAGTGATGAAGAAGAAACTACTGCCGGAGGAATCGTTTTACCTGGAAGTGCTGCTGAAAAACCATCTCAAGGAGAAGTTTTAGCAGTTGGCCCTGGAAGGGTTCTTGATTCAGGTGAAACTCAAGAAGTAAACGTTAAAGTTGGAGACGTTATTGTTTTTGGGCAATATGCTGGAAGCAATACTGTCAAAGTTGATGGTGAAGAGCTTTTAATCTTAAGTGAAAGCGATATTCTTGGCACCATTTCTTAATATTATTAATTATAAGAGGTAAAAATGGCTAAAGATGTAAAATTTAGTGATTCAGCAAGAAGCAAAATGCTTGAAGGAGTAAATATTTTAGCAAATGCTGTAAAAGTAACTTTAGGTCCAAAAGGAAGAAACGTAGTTTTAGATAAATCATTTGGTGCACCAACTGTAACTAAAGATGGTGTTTCAGTTGCCAAAGAAGTCGAGTTAGAAGATAAATTCGAAAACATGGGGGCACAAATGGTGAAAGAAGTTGCTAGTCAAACTTCAGATGCTGCTGGTGATGGAACAACCACTGCTACAGTTTTAGCCCAGTCTATCGTTAATGAAGGACTTAAGTCTGTTGCTGCTGGTTTTAATCCAATGGATTTAAAAAGAGGCATAGATAAAGCAGTTGCTCAAGCAGTTGAAAGCGTCCAGAAAATGTCTCAACCATGCGAAGAGAGTAATGCAATAGCTCAAGTAGGAACAATTTCAGCTAACAGCGATGAAGAAGTTGGAAACATTATTGCTGAAGCTATGGAAAAAGTTGGTAAAGAGGGTGTTATCACTGTCGAAGAGGCAAGCGGAATTGAAAATGAACTAGAAGTGGTTGAAGGTATGCAATTTGATAGAGGATATCTCTCACCTTACTTCATTAATAATCAAGAGAAGATGATCACAGAACTTGAAGATCCAGCTATTCTTCTTCATGACAAAAAAATCTCAAACATTAGAGATTTGCTACCTTTACTAGAAGGCGTTGCAAAGGCAGGTAGATCACTTCTCGTTATTGCTGAAGACATTGAAGGTGAAGCTTTAGCAACATTAGTTGTTAATAACATGAGAGGTGTGGTTAAAGTGGCTGCTTGTAAGGCCCCGGGTTTTGGAGACAGAAGAAAAGCTATGCTAGAAGATATAGCTATTCTTACCGGAGGAACAGTGATATCCGAAGAAGTAGGCCTTGAATTAGAGAATGCTACTCTAGAGTCTCTAGGCACAGCTAAAAAGGTTGTTCTATCAAAAGAGAATACAACTGTAATTGATGGAGCAGGTTCTCAAGATAATATTTCTGGCAGAGTAAACCAAATAAGAGCACAAATAGAGGAAACTACATCTGACTATGATAGAGAAAAACTTCAAGAGAGAGTTGCAAAACTTGCTGGTGGTGTCGCTGTTATAAAAGTTGGTGCTGGCTCTGAAATGGAAATGAAAGAGAAGAAAGCGAGAGTTGAGGACGCTCTTCATTCCACTAGAGCTGCAGTTGAAGAAGGAGTAGTACCAGGCGGTGGAGTTGCATTGATAAGAGCTCTACAAGGATGCGCTAAATTGAAAGGTGATAATGAAGATCAAAACATTGGTATTTCTATTGCTCTTAAAGCCATGGAAGCTCCTATAAGACAGATAGTTTCAAACGCTGGTGAAGAATCTTCAGTCATCGTCGATAAAATAAAATCTGAAGAAGGTAATTATGGATTTAATGCTGCTTCTGGCGATTTTGGCGACATGATTGCAATGGGTATTTTAGATCCTGCAAAAGTTACTAGGACCGCTTTACAAGCTGCAGGATCTGTAGCAGGTTTGATGATTACTACTGAAGCAATGATTTCAGAAATTCCACAAGAGGCACCAGCCATGCCAGCAGGTATGCCTCCAGGTATGGGCGGAATGGATGGAATGATGTAATCCTTAAGCTTTTAAAAAAAAGGGGCTCATGGTATGCCCCTTTTTTTTTGAAAATAGAAGATTCGTTTTATAATAAGTATTAATAGGAGACACACAGATGGAAGAAACATTTATTTATAGCGTTTTAGTTAGATGGGGACATGTCCTTTTTGGAATTGCTTGGATAGGTCTACTTTATTATTTTAATTTTGTTCAAACAGAATATGTAAAGGTTGCGGATCCTGATGCCAAGTCTGACGTTATGAAAAAATTAGCACCTAATGCCTTATGGTGGTTTAGATGGGCTGCCTTCTTTACTTTTGTAACCGGAGTGATCCTCTTATATTATCTTCAAGTTTTAGCTACAACAGAGATTGTTCTTGGTTCAATAATGGGAACTTTAATGATGCTCAATGTGTGGGGCATTATTTGGAGAAATCAAAAAATTGTCATTGGTCTTAAAGAGGGTGATGCGGTTGCTGCTGGGGCAAAAGCGGGTTTAGCTTCTAGAACAAACACTTTATTTTCACTACCAATGTTGTATTTCATGATTTCTTCAGCTCATAGTCCTGTTAAATCTTACTTTATGGGAACGCCTGCAACAGGAACAGATCCTGGATATCTTGGCCTTGATTTTTTAATTATTTGTGCCGTGATTGCTTTAATTGAGTTAAATGCAATATATGGAAAGATGTATCCTGTGATTGCATCGGTAAGAGGAGTGATTACTTCAAGCCTCGTTTTAACTGTAGTTTTCTCAGGCTTGGTTTTCTATATCTAGTCTTCTGAGTCTTCCTCTTCAGTTGATTTAAATAGTCTAGCTATTTTTATCATATTATTTCTGACGAGAACGGTTTCAATAATGACATTTTGAATAGTGATACTTACATTGGCTTCAGGGATAGTTTCTATCTGCTCTAGAATAAGTCCATTAAGAGTTCTTGGTCCATTAAGAGGTAAATCACATTGTAACTTTCTGTTAATCTCCCTAATTGGAACACTTGCATCAATTAAAAAAGACCCATCTCTTTGTTCCATTATTTCAAACTTTGAATCATCGTTATTTTTGGCTAATTCCCCAACAATTTCTCCCAAAATATCTTCTAAAGAAAGCAAACCTTTCACAGAGCCATATTCATCTATAACAATTCCAACTCTTTTTCTCTCTTTTTGAAAATTAAATAATTGCTGACTCAATGAAGTATTTTCGGGAATGAAATAAGCATCATCTGACGCTTCAACCAAATTATCTAAATCTTTATGATCCTGAGATAGAAAGTTTGTTATTCCATATAGATCAAGCATTCCTCTTAAGTCATCTAGGTTCTGATCGAAAATCGGCAGAAAATCAACTTGATTTTTTTGAAGTTGTTCTAGAATTTCATTGAAGTCATCGCTCAAATCGATGCCAATAATCTCAGATCTTTGAGTCATGACTTCTTCTATAGAAATTTTATCTAACTCCAGAATGCTTAAGAGCATATCTTGATATCTTGTCGGAATTAAATCTCCTGATGTTTCCAATATAGCTTTCAGCTCTTCTGGAGACACATCCTCTCCGTCATTCTCAGTTCTATTGATCCCCAAAAATCTTAGCAAGAAATTAGAAAAATAATTTATAACTGAAACCAATGGAAAAAGAATTTTCTGCAAAATTTTTAGCGGAAAGGAAGAAAAAAATGCCAATGGTTCAGGTTTTATTGCAGCAAAAGTTTTTGGAGTAACCTCTGAAAATATTAAAATCACTATCGTAAGAAGAATAGACCCAATCAAAACTCCTACATCTCCATAAAGTTTCATAAACAATATAGTTGTCAGAGCAGATGCAAGAATATTTACAAAATTATTACCTATAAGGATTATGCCTAGCAATCTGTCAGGCCTTCTTAATAATTTTTCTATTCTTATGGCAGCTTTATTTTTTTCTTTCGCTAGGTATTTCAGACGGTACCTATTAATTGCCATCATGCTAGTTTCTGAACCAGAAAAAAAAGCAGATAAAATAAGTAAGATGAAAATACTAGCCAGGAGAAGCCAGATAGGGAGATCGTTCAATATTTAATTTATGTAGTTAATTATTTCCAGATTATAGAATGTTTTCCTTGAATAGATAAATAATTAACTTAGAATGACCATCTTATTTTTTAGCAAATGGTAACAATTAGATTATCTAGAAGTGGGGCAAAGAAAAAGCCTTTCTATCATTTTACTGTGACTGACTCTAGGAGACCTAGAGACAGCGGTTATATTGAAAGGTTAGGTTTTTTTAATCCTTTTGCAAAAGGCCAAGAAATTCGTCTCAAAATTGATCATGAGAGACTTGAATATTGGTTAAGTGTAGGAGCTCAAACTTCTGATAAAGTTACTAATCTTGTGAAAGAGTCCAAAATGACCCCTGATCAACTTTCCAAGCTACAGGAAAAAAAGGATTTAATTAAGGCCAAGAGGATTGCAAAAAAATCTGAACAACATAAAATTGACAGTCCGTCAGATGAATCAAGTGATGAAGGGTCAGAAGTTGAAGTTGCTGATGGAGAAAATTCTAATAAAGAGGAAATAAATATGGAAAACGACAAAAATATTGTTGAAGAAGGCATCGAAGGAGTAGGTGAAACTGCTAAAGAAGCCATCGAAGGCGCTGCAGAAGTTGCAGGCGAAGGTGTCGAAGCCGTAGTGGAAACTGCAGAAGCAGTAGCTGAAGGTGCTGTAGATACAGCTAAAGAGGTTGTTGAAGCAGTTGGTGAAACTGTAGAAGCTGCCGTAGACGGTGTTGCTGAAGTTGGTAGCGAAGTTGCTGAGGCTGCAGGAGAAATTGCTGATGCTGTCATGGACGGTGATGTAAAAGGAGCTGTTAAAGAAGTTGCTGAAGGCGTCACTGAAGTAGCTGGTGCTGCTGTAGATGCTGTAACAGATACTGCTTCAGAAGTAGTTGAAGGTGCCGCAGAAATAGTTGGTGAAGCTGCTGAAACCGTAGTTGACACTGCAAAAGAAGTAGTCGAAGGTGCGAGTGAAGTTGTTGAAGAAGCAGTTGAGGCTGTAAGCGAAACTGTAGAAGCAGCTGTTGAAGGCGTATCAAATGTTGTTGATTCTATAAAAGATTCAATAACAGGCGAAGACGACGACAAGTAATATTTATCTTTCTTTATAAATAAAATGGGGTTTACTGAAGAAGTAAACCTCATTTTAATTGGAAGATTAGGTAAACCTGTTGGCCTAAAAGGCTACATTAACCTAATAGCTCACTCAGATAATCCATCCGGACTATCTAAATATAAAGAATTTTTCATTGATGCCAACGGCATCCAAAAACTTACTTTAGATAAAATATCTAAATCAGGAAAAAAAACCTTAATTAAGTTTGATTCTATAAACTCAATGTCCGAAGCAGAAAAACTCAAAAATCTGGATCTTTTTATTGATGAAGATAATCTACCTGATCTTCCAGATGGCGAATTTTATTGGAAAGACCTGATCGGGAAAAAAGTGATAAGTTTAAACAACAATTTTAATGGATACGTTAAAGAAATAATGCCTACAGGAGCTAATGATGTTCTTGTATGCGAGATTAATGATAAAGAAGTTCTAATTCCTTTGATAATAGGCAAGTTTGTAATTGAAATTAGCGAACACATAATAGTGGATTGGGACATTGACTAAGAAGTATGCTTTTATTTCTGTTTTCCCAGAAATTTTTGTTCCATTCTCTCAATCCGGAATCGTAAAGAAAGCTACAGATTCAGGATTAATTCAAATCAAAAGTTTTAACCCCAGAGATTTTTTAAGTAATAAAGACAGAATAGACGATAAGGTTTACGGGGGAGGGCCAGGAATGGTATTCAAATCAGAACCGATACAAAAATGCATTAACCTTGCTAAAGATACTTTTTCAGGCTTATCAAAAGTAATCCATCTATCAGCATCTGGAGAAACCTTTTCAGCTCAGACAGCTAGAGAGCTTTCTAAAGAGGATTCATTAATATTTTTATCATCGCGATACGAAGGTCTGGATCAGCGCGTCATAGATGCAGAGGTTGATATGGAGATTAGCATTGGAGACTATGTATTAACAGGAGGTGAAATTCCGTCTATGGTTCTCTTAGAGGCCATCATTAGATTTATTGATGGCGTGGTTGGCGACGAAGAATCTGTGAAAAATGATTCCTTCGAGAATGCTCTTTTGGAACATCCTCAATACACCCGACCAGAAAAAAATGAACTTGGAGAAGTCCCTGAAACCTTATTATCAGGAAATCATGATCAAATTGAAAAATGGAAGAGAAAACATTCACTTGGTAAGACTTTTTTAAGAAGACAAGACCTGATCAAACAACATGATCTAAACCAGCAAGATACAGACCTAATTAAAGATTTTCTTAGTGACCTTGGCTACGAATCTGATAGAATTGCCGAGCTTTTAAGCATAATTAATGATGAAAACTAGAAAATCAGTACAGATAGTCGAAAACGCTCAATTAAAAGAGAACTTACCTGAATTCAATCAGGGAGATACCGTTCTAGTGCAAGTCATTGTTAAAGAAGGGACAAGGGAGAGAACACAACCTTTTGAAGGGGTTGTGATCGGTAGAAAAAATAGGGGTTTAAACTCATCATTTACCGTGAGAAAAATATCAAGCGGTATTGGCGTTGAAAGAACTTTTCAATTGCATAGTCCTTTGATTAAGTCCGTTGAATTGAAAAGAAAGGGTAAAGTAAGACAGTCAAAACTTTACTACCTTAGAGAAAGATCTGGAAGGTCAGCAAGAATTCAAGAAAAAATCTAATCTCTCGTTCTCATGGGAGAAAATAGTTTACAAATAGAAAGTTTTATAGATTCCTTATGGATCGAAAAAGGACTATCTAAAAATTCATTGGACTCCTACTCAAGAGATCTAAATCTTTTTTTGAAATATTTGGATAAATCAAAAATTGTATTAACCGATGTCACAAGAGCAGAAATCATGGAATTTATGTCTTTTAGGCTTTCAAAAGGCTTATCAGCTAAAACCGTATCAAGAAATTTGTCTGTTATAAAAGCTTTTTTTGGTCATCTTGAATCAAGAAATTTAATTCAAAGTAATCCTACAAAAGATATAGAAAGTCCAAAATTACCCAGAAAACTGCCTAATACATTAACTGAGCAACAAATTAATGATCTTCTTGATGCTCCTGACGAAAAGAAAAACTTAGGTTTTAGAGATAAAACTATGATTGAAGCTTTATATTCATGCGGCATGCGTGTGTCGGAACTTCTTAATCTTAAGTTGAGTGATATTAATTTTAATCAAGGAGTAATTAGAATTCTTGGAAAGGGTTCTAAAGAAAGAATAGTGCCAATAGGGGAGGAGCTTATAAGCCTATTAAAAAAATATATTGAGCAAATAAGACCCGAATTACTTAAAAATGTAACAGAGGATCATTTATTTTTAAATTCTCGTGGAGCAGGAATTACCAGACAAGGATTTTGGTTGAGAATAAAGGAATATTGCATGAAGGCAAACATTGATTCATCTAAAATATCACCTCATACTTTAAGACATGCTTTTGCGACTCACTTGCTGAATAATGGAGCCGACTTGAGGGTTGTCCAACTTTTACTTGGACACGCAAGTCTCAATACAACCCAAATCTATACAGAAGTGGCAAACGAAAGACTTAAGTCTATTCATAAAACTCATCATCCAAGAGGTTAAATGAGATATTTTTTTATTACTTCATTTATTTTTTTTAGTCTTGTTTTAAGTTCCCAAGATAATAGGTTTCTTGATTCTCTGAAGTCTATTTTGCCTGCTAGTTTTGAAATTGAATCGGTTTCTGTATCCCCTCAAGAAGGTTTTTATGAGGTTAAATTAAGCGATAGTTCTTTACTCTATGTATCAAATGATGGAAAAAGTATTTTCTATGGTGATCTTTTAAGGATCACTGATGAAGGCATTATAAACCTTAGCGATGAGTCAAAAGCTAAGGCAAGGCTAGATAAAATTAAAAGACTAGATAAAACTACTTTGATTACTTTTAAGGCTAAAAATCCTCTTCATCAAATATATGTATTTACTGATGTAGATTGTGGTTATTGCAGAAAATTTCATAGTCAAATTCAAGCATACAATGAACTTGGAATTCAGGTAAATTATTTAGCTTTCCCGAGGCAAGGTCTTGCTTCGGAAGCTGGTCAAAAAATTATATCTGCATGGTGTTCAACTGAAAAAAACAAATCTTTGACCTTGTTAAAGCAAGGTGAGGATATTGAAATGATAAATTGTCTCAATAATCCAGTGGAATCCCACTATAACTTAGGGCGAAGTATGGGCGTCCAAGGGACCCCTGCAATTCTTAAAGAAGATGGAAGCATCATTCCAGGATTTATTGAACCAGACAGGCTCATAAAATTACTCAATTAAAATGGATAAAGATTTTTCTAGAATAGAACGACTTCCTCGATATGTTTTTGAGGAGATAAATCAATTAAAAATTCAAGCTCGTCACGATGGGAAAGACATTATTGATTTTGGCATGGGAAATCCTGATCAAGCTACTCCTGATTTCATAGTTAATAAACTTACTGAAACGGTCAATAAAAAAGAAACTCATCGCTATTCTCAATCCAAAGGAATTCCAAGGCTAAGGAAGGCCATTTCAGATTGGTATGATAGAAAATATAATGTCTCTATTGATCCAGAAAATGAGGCAATCGTTACCATGGGATCTAAAGAAGGTCTTGGTCATTTAGCTCTCGCAACGATGGATAAAGGAGACGTCATCCTAGTCCCGAATCCATCTTATCCCATTCATCCTTTTGGCTTTATCATTGCAGGAGCAGATATAAGACATGTCCCCATTGGTCCAGGCATTGATTTTTTTAATCAACTTGAAGAAGCAATTGCCAATACATTTCCTAAGCCAAGAATGCTTGTTTTAAATTTTCCATCGAACCCTACTACTGAGTGTGTTGATATAGATTTTTTTGAGCAGGTTGTTGAGATTGCCAAGAAAAATGAAATTTGGGTTATTCATGATTTAGCCTATGCAGATTTATGTTTTGACGATTATAAAGCTCCTTCCTTTTTAGAAGTAAAAGGAGCAAAAGATATTGGGGTAGAGTTTTTTACGCTATCTAAAAGTTACAATATGCCAGGATGGAGAGTTGGTTTTTGTTGTGGAAACAAAGATCTTATTGGCGCTCTATCCAGAGTTAAATCATATTATGACTATGGATTATTTACCCCAATTCAAGTTGCATCAATTGTTGCTCTTAATGAAGGAGATCAAGAAGTTAATAAAATTAGAGATATGTATAAAGAAAGAAGGGATGTCTTATGTGACGGATTAAACAAAATTGGCTGGGAGGTTGAGAAACCAAAAGCAACTATGTTTGTTTGGGCTAAAATTCCAGATAAATTTAAAATGAAATCTATTGAATTTTCTAAGTTACTGCTTAATAAATGTGACGTAGCAGTTTCGCCTGGAATTGGTTTTGGGCAGTATGGAGATAGCTATGTCAGATTTTCTTTGATCGAGAATAGACAAAGAATAAATCAAGCAGTTAAAGGCATAAAAAAAATATTCTAATGGCTCAGCAAGAGATAAAGATTGCTTTATGCGGCGCAGGAAACGTTGGAGGAGCTGTATTGGAATTATTAACAGTAAATGCTGATTTCTATAAGAAAATGTTTGATACAGACTTTCTAGTAACCGAGGTAGTGACAAAAAGCGGCAAATTAAGAGGATACAAGGATAAGTTCAATGGAAATATTCACACCGATTTTGAATCTATTATCAATAATGATTCTATTGATGTTGTTATCGAGGTTATGGGCGGAATAGACGATGCATATAAAGTCGCAAAACAAGCCCTTGAATCTAAAAAAGATTTCATAACTGCTAACAAAGCAATGATGTCTTTACATGGAGATGAGCTATTTAAATTAGCTGAAAATAATAATTTATTCATTGGATTTGAGGCTTCTGTTGCAGGAGGAATTCCAATTATTAGGTCGCTTTCTTCAAAAGCAAGAATTGAAAATATATCTTGGTTTGCAGGAATTCTTAACGGAACAAGCAACTTTATACTATCCAAAATGGAATCAGACGGTATTGGGTTGAAGGAAGGTGTAAAGCAAGCCCAAGAGCTAGGCTTCGCTGAAGCAGATCCAACATTAGATCTAAACGGGACTGATGCAGCGCAGAAAGGAAAAGTATTATCGTACCTTGCTTTCGGTTCAAAATTAGATAGTTCCATTGAATTAGATATTGAGGGAATAGATATCGTTGAGAGTATAGACTTCAAGTTTGCTCTAGAGCTTGGGTATTCAATCAAACCTTTATCAATAGGATCTCATGAAAAAGATAGACTCATTTTGAAATCATTTCCTGCATTAATTCAACAATCTTCAATACTATCTAAAGTAAATGACGAAATGAATGCAATAGAGGTTTTTACTAAAGATTCAGGCTCTAATCTTTTTTACGGTCCGGGAGCCGGACCAAAACCTACTGCATCCTCAATATTATCTGATCTTTTTGACATAGCTCAGGATAATAAGGTTAATTACAGCAAATTCGGTCAGGGATTAATGAAGATTTCCAATGATACTTTTTCTTGTCAGAGATACTTAAGATTGGAAGTAAATGATAGTCCAGGAGTAATGGCCAAAATATCATCTTTTATTGCAAAGCAAAACTTAAGTATCGAGTCTGTGATTCAGAAGGAAGATTTTTCACAAAATGGTCTTATTCCTATAGTAATTGTCCTTAATGAATGTAATGAAAATGAATTAGAAGACCTTTTAAATAGCTTTTCTAATGAGAAGGACCTTTTCAAAAAGATTGTTCATCTCAGAATTTTTAATCCAAATAAATGAAATACGTAAGTACAAGAGGTGAAGCTAAAGAAGCTTCTTTTGAGGATATTTTAGCTTCAGGTACAGCTTCTGACGGAGGGTTATTTGTTCCATCTGTAATTCCTAAGCTTGAAAGCGCAGTCATAGATGATATGAAAAACTTATCCTATATAGAAATAGCTGAGATTATTATCAGTCCCTTTATCGGTGATTTTCTAAAAAAAGATGAATTGCAAAAGATAATTTCAGATGCATATAAAAATTTTGAAACCAATGATGTAGTTCAAATTAAAGATTACGAATTTGGGCATGTTTTAGAATTATTTCATGGCCCAACACTGGCATTTAAAGATGTTGCCATGCAACTTTTAGGCAGGTTTCTAAACGCAGCCTCAGAGAAGTTAGGAAAAAAAATAGTTATCTTGGGAGCAACAAGTGGCGATACTGGATCTGCAGCCATTGCAGCATGTCAAAACTTTGAAAACTTACATTCCTTTATATTCTTTCCTGATGGAAAAATATCTGAAGTACAACGAAAACAAATGACAACCTGGAATAAAGATAATGTCGAAGCGGTTTCTGTAACTGGAAATTTCGATGACTGCCAAGACTTTGTAAAAAATATGTTTGCGGACACCTCAGAAAATAAAGATATTCTCTTTGCGTCCATTAACTCAATAAATTGGACTAGAATTCTTGCTCAAACTGTATATTTCTTTTATTTAAGTTCAAGAATTGATAAAAAAGAGATTAATGTCTCAATCCCATCTGGAAACTTTGGTCATGCATACGCTGGCTGGTATGCAAAAAAGATGGGTCTTAATCTTAATAAGATAAACATTGCCACTAATAGAAATAATGTTCTTGATGTCTTTTTCAAAAATAATATTTATAGAAAACTCAATACACTGGAATCATTGGCTCCAAGTATGGATATTTCGTCTGCTAGTAATTTTGAGAGATTGGTGTTTGATTCGTTGGGTGGAAATGGAATCGAGACACAAAAATTAATGAAACAATTCAAGAAAGATGGCTTTTCTATCGCCAATAAGCTTTATAAAGATCTCTGTAATGTTTTTGAAAGTCATTCGGTTGCTGATGAAGAAATTCTGGAGGAAATTGAACTTCTTTATGAAATGACAGGGGATATTTTTGATCCACACACTGCAATTGGGATTAAAAATATTCGTGAAGGAGGCGCTGAAAATTATGTCTGTTTTGCGACAGCTCACCCTTCAAAGTTTATTGATACCATAAAAAAGGTTATACCTGATTTTTCCGATACTCCTAAACGACTACAAAAATTCTTAGATTCAGAAGAAAAATATGAAACCATGAATTACAATTTCTCAGATTTGAAAGAATTCATATTTGATAAGATTTAAAGATGCAAGAGATTTCCTTAAAAGATCGCTTAATGGCTGCAAAAAACTCTCTTGATGAGTTAAGGGGGTATCTTTGACTTAACGGATAAAGAGACAAAATTAAAAGAGATTAATCTAGAGCTTGAAAATCCAGAAGTTTGGCAAGATCAAGAGCAAGCTAAAATACTCAATAAAGAAAAATCTTTTTTAGAAAAAATATTAATTCTGTATTCAGAATTAACTTCCAATGTTAATGATCTAATTGAATTAGAAGCAATTTCAAGTGATTCCGAGATTGAAGATTTGTCCGACGAAGTAGTTAACCTTGAATCTCAATTAAAGGAATTGGAATTTCAAAGAATGTTCTCAAACAAGATGGATCCTAATGATGCTTTTCTTGATATTCAGGCAGGATCAGGAGGTACTGAGGCGCAAGATTGGGCAGAGATGTTGATGAGAATGTATCTTAGGTGGGGCGAAGATAAAAAATTTAGAGTAGAAATTATTGAGGTTTCACCAGGTGATGTCGCTGGAATTAAAAGCGCTACAATAAAGTATTCAGGTGATTATGCTTACGGTTGGCTAAGAACAGAGACCGGAGTTCATAGGCTTGTAAGAAAATCTCCTTTTGATTCAGGAAACAGAAGACATACCTCATTTGCTTCGATTTTCGTTTCTCCAGAAATAGATGAAGATATTGAAGTAGATTTAAATCCTGCAGATATTAGAGTCGATACTTATCGTGCAAGTGGGGCAGGGGGACAACACGTTAATAAGACTGATTCTGCTGTTAGATTAACTCATGAACCAAGCGGTATCGTAGTCCAATGTCAAAGCGGAAGATCTCAACATAGAAACAAAGAAGAAGCCATGAAACAATTAAGAGCAAAGCTTTATGAGTTGGAGCTAAATAAGAAAGAAGAGGAACTAAAGAGTTTAGAAGATTCAAAATCTGATATTGGTTGGGGAAGTCAAATAAGGTCATATGTTTTAGATTCGTCTAGAATTAAAGATCTGAGAACTGGAGTAGAGACTTCAAACTGCAATTCAGTCCTAGATGGTGATATTAACTTATTTATTGAGGCTAGTTTAAAAGAGGGCGTTTAAGTGAAAGAGCAAGACGAAAATAATTTATTTGAAGTACGAAAAGAAAAATTAAATAAGCTTAGGGAGCAAGGACAGGACTATCCCAATTCATTTAGGAGAAATGAATTAGCCAAGGAATTAATAAAAGAATTTTCAGATTTAAGCAAAGACGATTTAGAAAGTAAAAGTATTAGTGTCAAAGTTGCCGGTCGAATTATGTTACGAAGGCTTATGGGAAAAGCCAGTTTTACAACGATCCAAGATATGAGCGCACAAATACAGCTTTATTTGAGGGAAGATACATTAAGTAACTACGATGATTTTAAAACTTGGGATATTGGAGACATCATTGGAGTAGAAGGGGATCTTTTTAAAACTAACACAGGAGAACTATCCATCAAGGTAACTGAAGCTGTTCTATTAACCAAATCACTAAAACCCTTACCTGAAAAACATCAAGGACTCGTCGACGTTGAACAAAGATATCGTAAAAGATATTTAGATCTCTTAGTTAATGAGGAATCAAGAGAGGTTTTTTTAGCCAGAAGCAAGATTATTTCCGAGACTAGGAGTTACTTTGATTCAAGTGGGTTTATAGAGGTAGAGACACCAATGATGCATCCCATCCCTGGGGGAGCTGCGGCTAAACCTTTCGTAACTCATCATAATGCTTTAGGAATGGATTTGTATTTAAGAATTGCTCCAGAACTTTACTTAAAGAGGCTTGTTGTTGGAGGTTTTGAAAAGGTTTATGAGATTAATAGAAATTTTAGAAACGAAGGATTATCCACTAAGCACAATCCTGAATTTACCATGTTGGAATTTTATACCGCCTATGAAGATTACGAATTCCAGATGGATTTTGTGGAAGCATTAATAAAGCATCTTTCGAATTTAGAGCAAAGCAAAAGATCTTTTAAAAAATTTAAAAGAGTATCTTTTGATGATGCGATCACAAAAAATACATCACTTAACAAAAAAGATTTAGATGATATAGATAGCCTTAGAAAATTTGCACAATCATTAAAAATTGAAAATTTTCAAACTTTATCTGTGGGCAAATTAAAAGCTGAAATTTTTGAGTCAGAAGTTGAAGATAAGCTCTCTGAACCAACTTTTATCTATAAATATCCTCTGGAGATTTCTCCTTTATCAAGAAAATCAGAGGGTGATGAGGGTTATGTAGATAGATTTGAACTTTTCATAGATGGTAAAGAGATCGCAAACGGTTTTTCTGAGTTAAATGATCCGGAAGACCAGCTAGAAAGATTCAAAATGCAAATGGAAGATAAAGAAAAGGGTGATGAGGAGGCTATGGAGATGGATCTAGACTATATCGAAGCGCTAGAATATGGTCTTGCTCCTTGCGCTGGTGTTGGCATAGGATTGGATAGATTGGTAATGTTACTTACGGGAATAGATTCCATAAGGGACGTAATTTTATTTCCGCAATTAAAAAACAAGGGAAATTAAACAGATGAGTAAAGATTGGACAAAAATAAGGGCTAAAGTTAAAGATTTCATAGAAAATGAAATCTATCCAAAGGAAACTGAACTTGCTAAAGGCACGCCTGAATCTAGAGAGATGCTTGGCTCCCTAATGCAGCTTGCCAAAGACGAGAAAATTTGGGCTTTGGGGCATCCAACAGATATTGGCGGAGGCGGAATGCCATTCATGGAGTATGTCTACGTAAATGAAGTAATCGGTCGTTCGTCTTTTGCGATGGTGGCCTTGGGAACACACTCTTTACAAGATTCAATCATGTTAAGAGAATTTGCTTCACCTCACTGGAGAGATCAATACTTAGAGCCTCTTGTCCAAGGAGAGATCTTTCCAAGCTTCGGAATGACAGAACCTGAAGTTGCGAGTTCCGATCCAACTCAACTACAAACTACAGCAATTCTTGAGGATGGCGTCTGGAGAATTAACGGTAGAAAGTGGTTTACTACAGGAGCAGCAAGAGCTGCTTATACAACCGTAATGTGTAGAACTGAATTAGAAGCTCCAAGTCATGGTGCTTTTAGTATGATCATCGTTCCTACAGATAATCCAGGTTATAAAATTGTCAGAGAAACGCCTGTTTTAGGCATCAACGGTGGTCATTATGAGGTCGAGTACGACAACGTCGAAGTTCCAGAAGAAAATTTATTAGGTCCACGAGGGCAAGGTTTTATCATTGCTCAGAAAAGACTTGGTCCTGGAAGAATTTTCCATTGCATGAGATGGCTTGGCCAAGCTCAAAGGGCATTTGATTTACTTTGTGAAAGAATGCACGAAAGAGAAACTTTCGGTACACCTTTGACAAAAAAACAATTATTGCAAAAATTTGTATTCGATAGTGCTTGTGAGATACAAGCCTCGAGGCATTTAACGCTCGATGCAGCAAAAAGAATTGATCAAGGAGATGATGCACGAATCGAAATCGGTCTTATCAAAGTTGTCGGTGCAGAAATGCTTCATAATGTTATTGATAGAGCCATTCAAGTCCATGGCGCTAAAGGACTTACAGACGACACTCCTCTAAGTCTTATGTATCGTCATGCCAGAGAAGCAAGAATATATGATGGTCCTGATGAGGTACATATTCAATCGGTAGCTAGACGAATATTAAAAAATTATGAACATAACGGCCCCGGTTGGGACTTTGGTGAAAGAGACGCTTCATTAGCATCTTCTTAGAATGCAAAATTTTCAGGAATTTTTAGAGAATTCTCTGAATCAAAAAATTAAAAAATTGATTCCTCTAACAGGAGGAGCTTCGGCTGATATAAACAGAATCATTCTTGAAGATGATAAAGAGCTAATTGTTAGACGTTCTCTATCTAAGGAACAGTCGGTTATGGCAATACCAAAAAAATTGGAAGCAAAAATTCAAAGAGTAGTTAGATCTCTTGATGCTCCAGTCCCTGAAATAGTCTTTGAATTTTCTGAAGATGGAGAAATCGGTGAGGGATACGTTATGGAAGCAATTCCCGGAGAAACGATTCCTAGAAAAATCCTAAGAGATGATAAATATGCAAACGTGCGCGGTAAATTATCATTTGAACTTGGTAAGTCGCTCGCAACTATTCACCAAACAGAATTAGATGACTTAGGCGATCTTGATAAAGTCTCTTTTGAAGAGTCATTGAAAAAACTATATTTGGTATATTCAAGTTTTGAGCAGCCTCAGCCAGTTTTTGAGTTAGCATTCAAATGGTTAGAAACCCAAGAATTGATAAACTACGACAATGTATTAGTTCATGGAGATTTTCGTTTCGGTAATTTTATTATTTCTGAGTCAAATCTAGAATCAATTATCGATTGGGAGTTAGCTCATATTGGCAATCCAATGGAGGATTTAGGATGGTTGTGCGTAAGATCTTGGAGGTTTGGAAACGTTCATAAAAGAGTAGGGGGTTTAGGTGATATAGAAAAACTTATTGAAGGATATGAGTCAATTTCAAATATTAAAATCGAAAAATCTCAAATAGATATCTGGCAACTTTTTGGTTCATTGCGATGGGGCGTCATATGTATGATGCAAGCTTTTGCACACTTAAGTGGGTCAATAAATTCTATTGAAAAAGCGGCAATCGGCAGAAGAGTTTCTGAGACAGAATATGATTTAATGAATATGATTAAACATAAAAACTTTTTATGACAGTATTTGATAGACCATCAGCATCTGAATTATTGGATGCAGTGATTGATTTTATAAACGCTGAAACAAAGTCAGAAGACTATCCAGCAAATAAAAGATTCAAGCTTCAGATAGTTTCGAACGTTCTTAGTATTATTAAAAGAGAACTAGATTTAGGCAAAAAAATTAATGAAGATTTTTCAAAATTAGGCGCAGACTTAATAAAAGAAAAAGACTTTTCTGCAGACAAGCTTGCAGAAAAAATTAGAAATAATGAAATTGATATCTCAGATAAAAGCTTTATTGATTTTCTTTATAAGTTGACTGAAAAAAAAATTGATATTGATAATCCTAAATACAAAAAAATTTGATGCTCCATGAGCTTTATTCAATAAGTTAATTCTTGCTATGATTTACGTATGAAAAAAAATATCTTAATTCTTATATTTCTCTCTATTTCATTATCTTTAGCTTCAACAAATCTTGAAAGCTTAGATAACGATCGTTCTTTAATAGTTCATAAGACACCCACTTGTGGATGTTGTAAAAAATGGATGATGCACCTCGAAAGTTTAGATTTTGAAACGTCTCCAGAGGATCATCAAAACCTTCTACCCATTAAAGAGAAATTTGGAATAAAGCCCGAGTACCGATCCTGTCATACTGCCGTTTCAAAAGAAGGATATGTCTTTGAAGGTCATATTCCAGGTAAGTATATTTCTCAATTTCTTGCTGAAAATAATCCAAATGCCTTAGGTTTGTCTGTTCCTGGCATGCCAATGGGTTCACCTGGAATGGAAGTTGGAGATAAATTCACTCCTTATGATGTTCTCATTTTATATAAAGATGGAACAAGTGAAGTTTATGCAGAAGTTAGAAAAAACTAGCTCAATACAATCTGATATCTCGATCAGTGGATTATGAGGGCTTTGATCGATTAAAATTCTTCCGACCAACGGATTATGATTGCACTAATATTTATTATTTGACAAAAAAAAGCTCAGAAAAACATCAATTTTTATAAAGCTTGACAATTTTAAAAGAAAAGATGACATAAAGGTCGAAAAATTAGAGCAAGTTTCATCAAGAAATTATAATAACTTCATCTATAACCATATGGGAGATATTATGGATAATGCATTTAAGATGATTGGTGATCTTGTAAAAGGTCTTACTGGTATTTTAATTGGAGTAATTGCCTTAGGAGTAGTTGCCGGTATTGTTTTTGGAGAGTCTTGGTTCTTCGGAGAAGTGCTAGGAAACCTATTAGCTGTTGTTCAAACTCTTGGTGACAACGGTATTGTAGGTCTTCTTGTTGCAGCAATTCTTATCAATTTACTTCGATAATAGATGCTTTAATAAAACTAGGGGATAATTTCCCCTAGTTTTTTAAATTCGATGCGTAATTTCAAAATAAAAAAACCAATCGATAGCTTAAAAGTTCCTAAAATAAAAAAAATTAGGAAGTTTCTTTTTAGGTTTACAGAAATATTAGCTCTATTTGTAGCCGTTTCGGTTCTCTTTGGAGTTATTTTTGGACCCGAAACACCGTTCTTTGGCCAAGTATTTCAAAACTTATCATCTGCTTTAAAAGCCTTAGGCGAAGAAGGAATTATTGCTTTAGCATCAATTCTTTTGATTGGCCTGATAATAAGAAAAAAATAATTAGGCTATAAGGTCTTTTACTTCTTCTTTCTCTTCTAAGAGCTCATTAGTAGTAATTTCAATTTTTGCCTTTGCATAGTCTTTTAGTTCAAGATCTTGAACGATTTCGACTTTTCCATTTTCCGTCCTAAGTGGATACCCAAATATCAGTCCTTCAGGGACGCCATAACTCCCATCAGATGCAACAGCAGCACTGAACCAGGTATCTTCCTCAGTATCATTTTCTACATTTTTCACTGTATCTATAGCAGCATTTGCAGCAGATGCTGCTGAAGAAGCTCCTCTAGCATCTATGATTTCTTTTCCCCTTTGTTGAACTCTGACTAAGAAGTCATTCTCTATCCAATTGCTATCATTTATGATCTCTGAAACTGATTTCCCATCAATAGATGCATTATCTAGATCGGGATACATAGTTGGACTATGGTTTCCCCATATGGTCATTCCTTTTATATCCTCTATGGATCGATTAGTTTTGATGGAAACTTGGGCTTTTGCTCTATTTGCATCCAATGCGGTCATTGCCATCCACAACTGAGAGTTATTATTCGAGTTAGATTTTCCTATAAGCGCATTCGTATTTGCTGGATTTCCAACAACAAGGATTTTTGCGTCTTCTTTCCCTTTAGTTCCAATGGCTTTTCCTTGATCTGTGAAAATACCTCCGTTAACGTGTAAAAGATCTCCTCTTTCTTCAATCTTTTTGCCGTTAATTGTTATCCCTCTCGGTATGCTGCCAACTAGCAAAGCCCAGTCACAATCTTCAGCCGCTTCATTTATATCAGACGTAGACATAATTGATCCACAATTTGAAAATCCACAATCCTCAAGCTCTAAAACTGTTCCTTGCAATTTATCCAATACTGGAGGAATTTCGACTAACTTAAGGTTTACCTTTGTATTTGAACCAAAGGTTTCTCCACTGATTAACCTAGGAAGTAAAGAATAAGAGATCTGACCTGCAGCTCCAGTAACTAGTACGTTTATTTCTTTCATATTAATTTAAAGTAATTTTTATTGTTTTTATGTTCAACTTTTACAGGAAGATCTAAAAGATCCTTGTCAAGAATGCTTGCAAGGTCTTGATCATCTGAAGAATTAGCTAAAAATCTAGAGCCATTCTCTAGAGTGCCAATAATTATTGCACATTCTAGTTTTTTTCTTCCATTAATTATTGTGTACGTATCAATTTTTCCATCGCCATTTGCTTGTTCTACCAAATTTTTAATTTTCGTAGAATTTATTTCATTTTGAATGGATTTACTCTTTTCTAAAGATAACCTTTCTTCAGGCTTAGAAGAAGAAAGAGTCATGGCAGCATGCTTAGTTAGAAACCAACTATTAGCAGTTAACAAACCTTTGCCAGGATCAGAACGTAATTTTCTTACCATTTCTGATGTAGACATTATTGTGTAACTATTTCCGGGTCCTCCAAAATAGGGCAAACCTCCGGTTACTGTTAATGGTCTTTCAAAATCATCATTTATTCCAATTTCTTTCATAGCAACTTGGACGGCAGATGGAAAACAAGAATAAATATCAAAATATTTATAATCTTCCAAAATGGTATTGCTCTGGTTAAAGGCATTTGAAATACAAAATTTTATGGCAGGTGAATCAGTAAGGGACGGCCTTTCTGATACATTCCAGACATCATTCGCAATTGATAAGCCTGTGAGAAAGATACATTTATTTTCAGGAATTCCTAATTGTTTTGCGTAACCGTATGAAGTCAAAACCAAAGATGACCCCATGTTTACTCTAATGACTGAGTTGAGGTATTTTGTGTAAGGATAACCAACATATCTATTACTTTGAGATACTTCAGAGATATCTTCTGGAGATCTATAGGTTTGAAACCAAGAATAAGGATTATCTGCGGCAATCTTTGAGAACTTCGAAAATAAATGAGCACAATCTCTCAGATGTTCATCCGCAGTCTTTTTTTGTTCCTTTCTTAAAGCCTGAGCAAAAAGAGGATAAACATTGGTAGGCAAGTCCATTTTATGGTTTTTTTCATACTCATTAAATCCAAGTTCATTTTCTCCTATTTCTCGAGGTCTAGTTTTTGGATCGTCGTACCAATCAAGATTCTCTCCAGACTTCAAAATATCTATCATCGTTTTGAGGGTCTCACCTCCATTCAACAAAGCACAATTAATATCTCCTGAAAGTATATTTTTTGCAGCATCTTCTATAAGAACCTGTGGAGCATTTCCACCCATAGATGTGTAAACAAATTCTTTAGCCCTTATGTTCAGACTGTTAGCAATAGAATGAGATATATTTTTGTAGCCAAAGCTATCCTGATTGGTAGCTGTGGGATAATCTACTGAAAGCCTAACGGTTCCGACATAATCTATGTGTTCATGTAAATTTTTAATCTGAGTGTCAGCTAAGGCTTTTCTTGCTGTAAGGGAAAAGAGTTCTAGTGGATTAAGCGATTTTTCCAACGTATTTTTATCGACAAAGTCGCCTATACCAATAAAAACGGGCGAGAGATCAAGATCAGATTTTCTTTTTGTCATCAGGTTTGAATGAAGGCTAACAAAGGGTAAGATTACGCATTCAAAAAAATTTATTTTATCGAAAGGAGTTCTAATGTCCATAAGGTTTGATGACAAAGTAGCAATAGTAACAGGTGCCGGTGGAGGCTTAGGCAGATCGCATGCTTTAGATTTAGCGTCTAGGGGTGCAAAAGTAGTTGTAAATGATTTGGGAGGAAGTGTGGATGGTGCTTCTAAAGGGTCATCTTCTGCGGCTGAAAAAGTTGTTGAAGAAATTAAAGCAGCTGGAGGCGAGGCTATTGCTAATGGAGCCAGCGTTACTGATGCAGATCAAGTCAAAGAGATGGTGCAACAGACCATGGATGCTTATGGTCGTATCGATATTCTTGTTAACAATGCAGGAATTTTAAGAGATAAAAGCTTTTCTAAAGTTGAAGATGAAGATTTTAGAATAGTTATGGAAGTTCACCTAATGGGCTCTGTGAATTGCACTAAGGCGGTTTGGGAAATAATGAAAGAACAAAACTATGGAAGGATTGTCATGACTTCATCTTCTAGTGGACTTTACGGAAATTTTGGTCAAACCAATTACGGTGCTGCGAAAATGGGAGTTGTTGGATTGATGAATACCCTTAAACTTGAAGGAGCAAAATACAATATTAAATGTAACGCTTTAGCACCTGTCGCAGCAACGAGAATGACCGAGGAGTTGATGCCAGGAGAAGTTCTTGAGAGACTAGAGCCTCAGTATGTAACCCCCGCTGTAACCTATATGGTTTCTGATGATGCTCCAACAGGAGTTATTATGGCTGCAGGAGCAGGCGTTTTTGCAAGAGTTATGATCCATGAAACAATCGGTGTAAATCTTGGTACCGCAGATAAAATGGATGCCGAAAATATTGCTGATAATTGGGATCAAATTTCAGACATGAAAGATGCAAAACTTTGTTTTCAAGGCGGTGATCAATCTATGAAAATTTTTGAATTGATTCAAAAAGGTTAATCTCAAAGTACAAATTTTTATAGAAAACTTAGCTCTTTCTCTTCAAAAAATCTGCAAAGTCTTTCACCTCGTCAGTGATTATGGCTCGTATATTTTTTTTACTTAATTCCTTTAATCTTCCCATTGAATTTAAGGTCCATATAATCAAATCTATTTTCTTCTCAAGAAGTTTATCGATTGTTTTATTCGAAAGGTCTGTAACATCAATTGATAAACCATCCGAATTACCTTTTTTATAAAATTCTAAAATTTTTTTTATCCCATACTTTTCAATCTGAAGTGTATGAAAACTCTGAAACGCCAATTTATTAGGGAATCTTTTTTTTAAAGCAGATACAACATTTTTATCGAAAGACAAAAAAGTTATGTTCTTTTTTTCTATTCTCAGCTTATCTAAAAATGGGACGGTACTAGCATCTGACTTTATCTCAATAAAGCATTCTTTATTTTGAGGTAAAAAATCTAATACCTCATCCAGAAGAGGAATTCGATTTTCATTATTTCCGAGAGCCTCAAGTTCTAAGAAGTTTGATTTTTTTATTTCTAGACTTTTTTTGAACAGTCTCGATGTATCTTCATCATGAAAAATAATAGGTTTTTTATCTTTTGATAGTCTTACGTCTATTTCTAAGCCATCAGCGCCTTCTGAAAAGGCTTTATGGAATGCAGGAAGGGTGTTTTCTTGATCGTTCCTTGTGACACCTCTATGAGCAATTATTTTAGGTGTCACAAGTCACTTCAAGCGGCTTAATCCCAGGAGAGTGCGCCGCCAGTTTGATATTCAATAACTCTAGTTTCGAAGAAGTTTTTCTCTTTTCTAAGGTCCATGATTTCGGACATCCAAGGGAAAGGATTTGAGGCTTTAGGAAAAGCTTCCTCCAAACCAATTTGGGTAAGCCTTCTGTTAGCTATGAATTTTAGATATTCCGTCATACTTTCAGCGCTCATGCCAAGGATTCCATTAGGCATGGTGTCTTCAGCATACTCAATTTCTAGTTGAGTCCCTTGAAGAATCATTTCTCGAGCAGTTGATTGCATTTCTTCATCCCAAAGCTCTGGATTCTCTATTTTTATTTGATTAATCATGTCTATTCCAAAATTAACATGCATAGATTCGTCTCTAAGAATGTATTGGAATTGCTCGCTTGTGCCTGTCATCTTATTTCTATTACCCATTGAAAGGATTTGTGTAAATCCACAGTAAAAGAAAATACCTTCCAGAACACAATAGAATGCAATTAAGTTTCTTAAAAGAATTTTATCTTCTTCAGTCGTTCCTGTTTTGAAGTCAGGATTTGATAAGGATTGAGTGAAAGGGAGGGCCCACGCGGCTTTTTTTGCAACGGATGGCACTTCTCTATACATATTAAATATTTCTCCTTCATCCATACCTAAGGATTCAATGACGTATTGATAAGCATGGGTATGAATTGCTTCTTCCAATGCTTGTCTCAAAAGGTATTGCCTGCATTCAGGGTTAGTAATATGTTTGTACACAGACAAAACAATATTATTAGCAACAAGTGAATCAGCAGTTGAGAAAAAACCTAGATTTCTCATCACTATCATTCTTTCCTGCTCTGAAAGACCGTCCTTACTTTTCCATAAAGCCACATCAGCAGTCATATTAATTTCCTGCGGCATCCAGTGATTGGCACTACCATCAAGATATTTTTGCCAGGCCCAGTCGTATTTGAATGGCACAAGTTGATTTACATCTGCTCTACAGTTAATCATTTGTTTTTGATCAACATCCACACGTGATGATGCTCCTTCTAGATCCTCTAACCCTGCTTCAATATCAAGATCGTCAAGTGAAGCAACTCCAAGTGTTTCTTCACTAGAAACAGACTTTTTTGGCTCCTCTTTTACAGAACTCTCTATTTCCGTTTGTGGAAGTGGTTTCACTTCCTTTTCTTCAAAATCATCCCAACTAAGCATAAATACCTCCTTTTATTGGCAAGCTTCGCACTCTTCGTCGTCAATAGCGCTTGGATTGTTTACTGCAACTGCAGCTTGAACTTTATTCAATTCTGAATTCGATATGGTAGATTTCTCTGATGTTGTTGCTCCCTTAGATCTTAAATAGTAGGTTGTTTTTAGACCTCTCAACCAAGCCATCTTATACATAACATCTAGTTTCTTTCCATTTGGTTCCGCAACATAAAGGTTTAGAGATTGACTTTGATCTATCCATTTTTGTCTTCTACTCGCAGACTCAATAAGCCATTTAGGCTCAATTTCAAAAGATGTTGCAAAAATTCTCTTTATTTCTTCTGGGACCCTGCTAATTGTTTCGAGGCTCCCATTTAAGTTTTTGAGGTCATAAACCATAACCTCATCCCACATATCTATTTCTTTCAATGCGTTGACCAAGTTTTCATTTATTACAGTAAATTCCCCTGATAGGTTTGATTTAACAAAAAGATTTGAGTAGGTTGGCTCTATTGATTGAGTGACCCCAGTAATGTTTGCAATTGTTGCAGTTGGAGCAATTGCCATCACATTTGAATTTCTAATACCTTGTTTTTTGACCTTTTCTTTCAGTATATCCCAGTCCATTTTTCTCTCTTCATTCTGATCGAGAAATCCTTCTGTTCTATGTTCTTTTAAGATAGATATTGAATCGATAGGAAATATACCCTGACTCCATAAAGATCCTTCATAAGAACTGTAAGATCCTCTCTCTTTTGCTAGGTCAGACGATGCCTCAATAGCAAAATAGCTGACTGTTTCCATAGAGTCATCTGCTAATTCAACGGCTTCGCCAGAAGAGTAGGGTATTTTCTTTATTTGCAAGATATCTTGAAAACCCATTATTCCAAGACCTATTGGTCTATGTTTAAAGTTAGAGTTTTCAGCTTGCGGAACCGCGTAATAATTTATGTCTATTACGTTATCTAACATTCTTATTGCAGTTGATATTGTTTTCTGAAGTTTTTCTTTATCGAGGTTGTTATCTTTATCCAAATGATTTTTTAAATTTACTGAACCTAAGTTACATACCGCAATTTCATCTTGAGATGTATTAAGTGTTATCTCCGTACACAGATTAGATGAATGAATTACGCCTGTATGTTGTTGTGGAGATCTTAAATTACAGGCATCTTTGAAGGTTAGCCAAGGATGGCCTGTCTCAAAAAGCATTGAAATTATTTTTCTCCAGAGTTCTTCAGCATCAACTTCTTTGAATGCTTTTATATTTCCTTTTTTTGCTTCGTCCTCGTATTTTTCATACTGTTCCTTAAACTCATTACCCGTTAAGTCATGTAAATCTTTCGCTTCGTTTGGAGAAAAAAGAGTCCAGGTTTCTTTGTTCATAACCCTCTCCATGAACAGGTCAGGTATCCAGTTAGCAGTATTCATATCGTGGGTTCTTCTTCTATCATCTCCAGTGTTTTTCCTTAGTTCCAAAAATTCTTCTATATCTAGGTGCCATGTTTCTAAATAAGCGCATACAGCACCTTTTCTCTTTCCGCCTTGATTCACTGCTACAGCAGTGTCGTTTACAACTTTTAAGAAGGGAACAACACCTTGCGACCTGCCATTAGTTCCTTTTATGTGCGCCCCCATTCCCCTCACTGGAGTCCAATCATTTCCAAGGCCTCCAGCCCACTTGGAGAGCATTGCATTGTCTCTCATCGCTCCGTAGATACCATAAAGATCATCTGGCACGGTTGTTAGATAACATGATGACAATTGAGAATGAAGAGTGCCTGAATTAAACAAAGTTGGTGTAGAACTCATGTAATCAAAACTCGACAGAAGCTTATAAAATTCTATTGCTTTTTCTTCTTTGTTTTCTTCGTTAAGAGCTAGGCCCATGGATACACGCATAAAGAAAACTTGAGGTAATTCAAACCTAACTTCATCGCTATGGATGAAATATCTGTCATAAAGCGTTTGAAGCCCTAGATAAGTAAATAAGTTATCCCTCTCTGGCATTATTTCTTTGCCTAGTTTTTCTAAGTCCATCTCTGCAAGCTTTGGATTTAACAATTTCAAATCTATGCCTTTTGTTATAAATGAAGATAAGGCCTTTGGATATAAATCTTTCATATCTTCTTGAAGGGCATCTTTGTCTAAGTCTAAGAAATTGAGAGCTTCATACCTTAATGAATCTAGTAAAATTCTTGCTGTTGCAAAAGTATAATTTGGTTCCATTTCAACCAAGGCTCGAGAAGCAAGAATCATTGCTTGTTTGATTTCCTCTTCTGGAGCGCCTTCGTATAAGTTTTTTTCAGCTTCTGTGACTATCTGATCTGGATTTGTACCATCTAGGCCGTCACACGCTTCAGTCGCCACTTTATTAATTCTCGCGACTCCTTTCAGAGGCTCCTCTTTTACATCTTCTTGAGAATCTAAGAGCTCTTCTTTTCTAACTTGAGCTCTTGCTTCTCTATATAAAATATATTCTCTAGCAACTTTTCTTTCGTCAGATCTCATCAACTCTAGCTCAACTTGATCTTGCACTTCTTCTATGTGAATAGTTCCTCCAGAGGGCATTCTATTCCTAAAAGTTGTTTCTACTTTTTTGGATAGTTCGTCAACTTTTTGATGCACACTTGAGGAGGCAGCAGCAGTGCTGCTGTAGACGGCTAAAAAAGCTTTTGTTATAGCTACTTCTATTTTAGAAACATCAAAAAGTACTACTTTTCCATTTCTTTTGATGATTCTAAGTTGTCCTGGCTTAAGTTCATCAAGAGGCGTGCTCTCAGATATCTTTGCTTCTTTTATACTTTCTGTCTGTTCTGTAGTTTTTGTTTCTTCCACTGAAACACCCCAATAATTGGTTTTCTTGTCTTTTTGGCTGCTTATAATCCTTGATGAAACACAAGATGTTGTGGTTATAAGATCCTATAAACACAAGATAAAGTGTTTTTCTCAAAAAATCAATAGAAAAACCTTTAAAAAACACTTAATTTCTTGTGGATAATGCTAAATTGTATAAACCTCAAAAGATGAAATATTTTTTAGTAATAGATCAGGGGACATCCAGCACAAGAGCAATTCTATTTGATGAGAAATTTGCCGTGGTTAATGTTTCACAGACCGAATTCAAACAATTTTTTCCAAAAGATGGATGGGTTGAGCATGATGCTAATGAAATTTTTGACACGGTTATAGACTGTATCAAAGACGTGCTGAAAAAGTCCGAAACAACTCACAAAGAAATCATAGCAATTGGAATCACGAATCAAAGAGAAACATGTCTTTTATGGGATAAGAATGGCAACCCTTTAGGAAAAGCTATTGTTTGGCAAGACAGAAGAACCGCAGAACTTTGTAATAAATTTAAAAAAGAAGGGCTAGACAAAAAAATTAATCAAATAACTGGCCTGCTGCCTGATCCTTACTTCTCAGGTACAAAGTTAAGTTGGCTATTAGAAGATACTGAAACTCCAAAGGACTTTTACATGGGGACGATCGATACTTTTCTGGTTTGGAAGCTAACAGAGGGCAGGTCTTATTCCGTTGATGCCACAAATGCTTCTAGAACTCTATTGATGGATATAAATAATGTTTCGTGGTCAGAAGAAATGTGTAATTTACTTAATATCCCTATTGATAGATTGCCAGAAATCAAAAATTCTGCCGATGAATATGGAGAAACCTCCCTGTTTGGCGGGAAAATCAAAATTTCCGGTATTGCTGGAGATCAACAAGCAGCTTTATTTGGACAAGGTTGCTTTAAAGTAGGAGAAGCCAAAAGCACTTATGGAACAGGCTGTTTTATGATGCTGAATACTGGACCAGACATAAAGTTTTCAAAATCTAAACTGCTTTCCACGATAGGATATCAAATTGATGGGAAAGTAAGTTATGCGTTAGAAGGAAGTATATTTATGGCTGGCGCGTCTATTCAATGGCTAAGGGATAATTTAAAGTTTTTTTCCTCTGCTCCGGAAATAGAAAATTTAGCAAAAAATTCCAATAAGAATTCAAATGTTTCCTTCATCCCAGCATTTACTGGTCTTGGAGCACCTTATTGGGATCCAGAAGCCAGAGGGGCTATATTTGGATTATCCAGAGAGACAACAAAAAATGATATTTCTCAAGCGCTCCTTGAAGCAATAGCATTCCAAACTAAAGATGTTTTTGAATGCATGTCTTCTGATGGAGTAGACCTGAAGTCCCTCAAAATTGATGGCGGAATGGTAGAAAATAAATATTTCAATCAGATTTTAGCGGATGTACTAAATTTAAAAATTCTTTTGCCGGATAATAAAGAGGCAACTGCAAAAGGAGCTGCTTTTCTAGCTTCCTTGGGCTCTAAACATACGAACTCGCTGTCCGATCTCAACGAATTTGTTGGATCGTACGAACAGTTCACTCCGTTAGAATCTAGAGACAGCAAATATCAGAGCTGGAAGAATTTAGTCACTAAAATTTTAGCTTAGTAAATTCTCAATCAATGCTTCTTGAACGTGCATTCTGTTCTCTGCTTGTTGTAAAACTTTACTAGATGGATGTTCCATTAGTTCAAATGTAATTTCTTGACCTCTATGGGCAGGAAGACAGTGAAGGAAAATGCTTTTTTTACCAGTATTTTCAATAAGATCAGTATCTACAAAATATCCTTCAAAAGCTCTTTCTTTAGTTTTTTCATCCCCCATAGAGACCCAAACATCTGTAGTAATTATGTCAGCTCCTTTTGCTGCCTCTTCCCTGGAATTAGCAAAACTGGAATTTTCCTTTGCATAATTGAGGAAAGAAGGGTCAGGCGAATATTCTTTAGGACAATAAATAGAGAGCTCAAAATCTAATATCTTCGATGCTTCGACGTATGAGTTACATACGTTATTACCATCTCCAATCCAGCAAACTTTTTCAAGTTCATTTACTGAATTTTCCTTGAAAGTCATCAAGTCAGCCAATATTTGGCAAGGATGAGATAAATCTGAAAGAGCATTAATTACAGGAACAGAAGAATTAGCTGCAAACATATCCAATGTCTCATGCTTATCAACTCTTAAGGCAATTACATCTAACATAGAAGATGCTACTTTTGCTGTATCAGACACTGGTTCTCCTCTGGATAGCTGTAAATCAGTTGAGGACATAAATATTGCATTTCCACCCAAGTTTAAAATTCCAGATTCGAAAGAAATTCTTGTTCGCGTAGAAGGCTTTTCAAAAATTAGACCTAATTTTGAGCCAGCTAAGGTTTTTTCTTTTTGTTTCTGACTTTTCCTTTCAATAGCTCTATCTAAGATATTCAAAATATCTTGATTAGATAAATCTCTAAGATTTAAGAAATGTTTTGTCGTCATTGATAATGCGGGATAGAATCTTAGCTTTCAAAAATAATACTATAGATAAAAACAAAAAACCTTATGAATTACAAAGTTAAAACTATTAATAATATTTCCGATAAGGGTTTAGATATTCTTAAAAACAAAGGTTATGAAGTTGGAGAAGGAGAGTCTGAACCCGACGCCATTATTTTAAGAAGCCATAAATTACAAATGAGCGAAATTCCTTCATCGGTTAAAGCAATAGTCAGAGCAGGAGCAGGAGTTAACAATATTCCTGTTGAAGAGTGTTCAAAAATAGGTATTCCTGTCTTTAATACACCAGGAGCGAATGCTAACGCAGTTAAGGAAATGGTTTTAGCGGCTTTATTGATGTCATCTAGAGGAATTTTTGATGGTGTGAAGTTTGTTCATGGAATTGAAGATATTTCAAAAGAAAACTTGAAAGCTCATATTGAAAGTGGGAAAAAATCATTTAAGGGGAGAGAACTTAAAGATGGATGTTTAGGAGTAGTGGGCATGGGTGCGATTGGCGCCAAGGTAGCAGAAATGGGGGTAATGTTAGGCATGAGAGTGATTGGCTTTGATCCTCAGATCACAGTTGAGGCAGCATGGGCGCTTCCAAATGAGGTAGAACGTAAAGAGACAATAGAAGAGATCTTTAAAGAGTCTGACTATGTGACTCTCCATGTTCCAGCAAATGAACATACAACAGGAATGATAAATAAGGACCTTCTCTCACACAGCAATAAAGGATTGAGGTTAATTAATTTTGCAAGAGACGAGATTGTTAACAGCGAAGCCATAATTGATGCTTTAGAAAACGATAAACTCAATAAATATGTTACAGATTTTGCCGATTTACCCTTAATAGAGCGATCTAAGTCAAACGAGGATGTCGTTTTATTGCCTCATATCGGGGCTAGCACAATGCAAGCGGAAGAAAATTGCTCAGTTATGGCAGCGAATCAAATAATTAACTTTCTAGAACATGGAAATATTAAAAATTCAGTAAATTATCCGCAAATCATTGAACCCATGGAAACAAGTTATAGGCTAACTATTGCTAATAAGAACGTTTCTGGAATGATAGGAAAAATTACGGCAATTATTGCTGAAGAAGGCTTAAATATAATTGATATGAAGAATAGAAGTAGAGATGATATTGCTTACAATGTAATCGATCTGGACTCAGAGCCATCAACTAAATCAATAGAAGCCATAAAAGGCGAAGAAAACATAATAAATGTGAGGCAAATTAATGGATAAGAAAGTTGTAATCATCACTGGCGGCAGTAGAGGAGTCGGAGCTGATTTAGCGAAACTCTGCGCAGAGAAAGGCTGGAATATGACAATTACTTGTTCTAATTCAATTGATGACGCAAAGAATGTTGCCAAAGAGTGCGAAAAACTGGGATCCGAAGTCCTTGTATTACAAGCAGATGTTTCTTCAGATAAAGATTGTGAGGAAACAGTTTCTAAAACAATAGAAAAGTGGGGCAGGCTTGATTCTCTGGTAAATAATGCTGGGAAAACTAAGTTTAATGCTCATCATAATTTGGAAGGATTATCTTCGGATGATTTTATTGATCTTTATTCCACTAATACTGTTGGCCCTTATCAAATGATTAAATATGCTAAAGATCATCTTATGAAAGCTGAAAGCCCAAGCGTTGTTAATATTGCCTCTATTGCTGGCGTTATGGGGATTGGAAGCTCGGTTGCATATGCTGCATCTAAAGGAGCGCTAATAAATATGACCAAATCTCTTGCTAGGGCGCTTGGTCCTATTAGGGTAAATGCTATTTGTCCTGGTTTTATCCAAGGAGATTGGCTGAGAGGCGGGCTAGGAGATGAAGCCTATGAATTAACAAAAAAATCTATTGAGGATATGGCTCCATTAAGCCTAACTTGCTCACCAAGACAGGTTGCAGAGACCACATTTCATTTTATGACAGAATCGGTGACTGTAACTGGAGAGACTTTGATCTTAGATGGAGGTATGCACCTAGGGCGCTAAATTAATAATAATTCTCTGCGTGCTTCTTAGAAAAGGGAATAACTTCATCGTAACGACCTTCTTTAACTTTATTAACCCATTCAGGGTCCGAGAGTAAAGCTCTGCCCACAGCAACCATATCAAATTCCTTGTCATCCATTCGTTTAACTAAATCATCAATTGGAGCTGATTTAACTTCGTCTTCACCTTGATAAAAACCTATGAAATCTGACTCCAGACCCACACTGCCAACAGTAATGGTAGGTAAACCGGTTATTTTTTTTGTCCAACCTGCCAAATTAAGATTAGATCCTTCAAACTCTGGTTCCCAAAACCTTCTGTTGCTAGCATGAATTACATCAACTCCTGCATCAACAAGCGGTCTAAGAAGAGTCTCTAAATCATCCTGATTTTTTGCTAACTTTGCTTCGTAGTCTTGCTGTTTCCATTGAGAAAACCTTATAGCTATGCAGAAATCATTACCTACCTTAGCTCTAGCTCTTTTTATTATTTCTGATGCAAAAGATGACCTTAATTGGATACTTCCCCCAAAACCATCTTTTCTTTGATTCATATCTTCCCAGAAAAATTGATCTATCAAATATCCATGAGCACCATGTAATTCAACTCCATCAAAACCTAAATCCTTGATAATTTCGATATCTCTTACATAAATTTCGATCATATTTTCTACATCATCAGCTGTCATTTCATATGCAACCTTTTTATCTTTTCTAACTAAGCCGGAGGGAGTGAATCCCGGAACATCTGGTTCTGGCGGCAAGCCAGGTTTTCTTATTGCTCCTACATGCCAGAGTTGACAGAAAATTTTAGAATCATATTTGTGAACTTGAGATATTACGTTCCTCCAGCCTTCATGAGTTTCAGGTTTCAAACCCGGCACATCAGGATATCCACTAGAAGATGGGTGGGATACCTCAACTCCTTCGGTGATAATTAGGCCAACACCACCCTTAGCTCTTCTTTCGTAATAGTCAGCAACATTTTGACCAGGAATTCCATTGGGTGACTTATTCCTTGTCATTGGCGCCATGGCAAATCTATTCGGAATATCTAAGTTATTAATTTTTATAGGATTAAAAAGTGTTTCCATATTGTTAGTTAATTTTGTACTTGAATATTTATAAGATTATCACCTAAAAAAATCATTTTTTAAAACTATTTTGACGTTTTTTCATGTGACTTACACACATTGAAAACTTTGTAAATACCTAAAAGTGCATTTTTTAAGATTATTTGAAAATTTTTCTTACTCAATAGTCTAATTTATGTAAGTTATTGATTTTATTGATATTATTTATATTGATCAAAATTTGATCAAATTGACTCAAACCTTTAATTCATAGTCTATGCGTTTAATCCTGGCTTATTTATCCAAAGACTTATCCACAGTTTCTGTGGATAAATTTTTTTGATATTCTAGTGTTAAATGTCCTTAAAAATTGACCTTACTAATTCATGGCTCAATCATCTCGAAGATGAATTTAGTAAGACATATATGATTGAAATCAAAGAATTTTTAAGAAATCAAATTAGTCAAAGAAAAACTATCTATCCGCCTGGTAAAGAAATATTCAATTGCTTTAATTTTACTTCTTACGAAGACACTAAAGTAGTAATTCTGGGTCAGGATCCCTATCATGGAGCTGGTCAAGCACATGGTCTCAGCTTTTCTGTAAAAGATAATATCTCTATACCGCCGTCGCTCAAAAATATATTCAAGGAATTGAATTCTGATTTAAAGATTAAGATACCTTCTTCAGGAAATTTGACTTCTTGGGCTTTAGAGGGAGTGCTGCTCCTCAACAGCTCTCTTACAGTAGAGTCAAATAATCCGAACTCACATCAAAATATCGGATGGAAATTTTTTACTGATAAAGTAATCAAAGTTTTGGGTAATAAAAAGGATATGGTTTACATTCTTTGGGGTAAAAATGCACAACTTAAAAAATCTTTAATAAATACTCAAGAAAACTTAGTTATTGAGTCAGCTCATCCCTCACCATTTTCTGCCGATAAAGGTTTCTTTGGATCAAAGCCGTTTAGCAGAACAAATGATTACCTCATTGATAAGGGGAAGGGGCCAATTAATTGGAAATTAGTTTAATTCTACAGACTTAATGCCTGTATTTTCTGTATTGTCTTTTAAAGAATCAAAATTCTTTGTTTTTCCGCTCACTAAGTATTTGCCATTTACATATTCAATAATATTTCCAACCTTTTTATCATTTACAGTAAATACTTCATTAAATGACTTGTTTGTATCATCAATTTCTACTCTAGCAATGGAAAAAATGCCAGGCGATCTGTAATGCATCCTTGCAATAATTTCTTGTCCAGTAAAACATCCTTTTTTAAAGTCAATTCTTCCGTTTTTATCGTATCCTAATTCTTGAGGAGTATATTTTTCAGAGTTCTCTAAGTATATTTCTGGATCAAGGTTATCGATTATTGAGCTTTTCCAAGCTTTATCATCGATATAATCACTCACATTTTCATCTCCCTCCTCAATTGATACTTTAGAGAAAACAGCATACTTTTTTAATGTATCCACTAGTTTTTTTGCAATAGATTGATGAGTGATTAAATGAAATTGGTCATTACTGATTTTTTTACATAAAAAACTAGCTATAACTCTCCCTTTTAAGTTGCAAATGGCTGAACGATCGATTTGTTCAATTTCTTGTTTTAATACGTCTGTTGAAATCTGTCCCTGCAAGAAATCAATTGAGTCTTTTCCTTCAACTACTATAATTTTGTGATATTTTGATATGAGCACGCATGAATTTTAACAAAATATGGAATCACTAAGGAACGAAATTAACTTCAGGTCAAGAAGAGGTCTTCAAGAGCTTGATATTCTTCTAAAAAGATTCTTGGAAAAACATTTATCTAATTTAGATGAATCTAGCTTAAAAGTGCTTATCGAGATATTAGATATGGAAGATAACGATTTGGCAGATTTGTTAATTTATAAGACTGGGACCCCAAAAGATGCTCATAGGGCTATTATCAAAAAAATTTTAAGTGATTGATAAACTTTTTAACAAAAAAATTGTCAAATTAAAGTGAATTCTGAAAAAACATTAATCAAACTCAGCAAGGAAGGCAATAAAAATGCTTTTGAGGCCCTTGTCATTAAACATCAAGATAAGTTAATGGGTTCATTAAACAAACTTTTCAAAAATCCAACTTTTTCTGAAGATATAGCACAGGAAGCTTTTATTAAGGCTTATATAAATATCGGAGGCTTCAAGGAAGATAGTGCTTTTTTTACCTGGCTTTACCGAATTGCAGTAAATACAGCAAAGAACCATCTTTCTAGTAAATACAATAAAAACGAAATTATGGAGTCAGAAATAGATGAAAATATCCTTACTCATATAGGCATTGATTCACCAAGCCCGGAATCAATTTTAGAAGCCAATACTTTAAGAGATAGGCTATTTCAATGTCTTAATGACATGCCAGAAGAGATTAAATCTGCCATAACTCTTAGAGAATTCAATGGCCTTAACTACGAGGAGATTGCAAAAATATGCAATTGTCCAGTTGGTACAGTAAGGTCAAGAATATTCAGAGGAAGGCAATTATTAGATGAAATACAAATTTCTATAAATAACGAGGCTAAAGGCAATAATGGAAGATAGCATAGAACATAGACTGTCTGCTCTCCTTGACGGAGAAACGTCTGAATTTGAGACTAGACGGCTTGTTGAAGAAATAAATAAAAATCCTGAGATTAAAGATCTTTGGATAAGAATGAATAAGACCAAATCCTTACTGACTGCAGAAATTGATTTCTCTCCAAGAAACATCGCTTCAACAGTCATGGAGGAGTTAGATGGTTCTGACATCAAGCAAATAAAATTCTCAAAAGATGAAAAATCAAAACAATTAAAATATTACGGCTTTGCATTTGGCGTTTTATTATCATTGGGCCTTGTTTTTCAACCTTTTATAGCTCAAGAAGAAGAGTCGTTTCAGTCAACTTCTGTTATACCTGCGCTATCAATTGGAAATATCCCGGTATCTTCAAATGAAAGCTATTTACAAGAGATTGGTAACAATCTTAAAGGCAGCCTCAAGAAAATAGAATTTATGGAAGAAGGGGACATAATCGCAAATTATGTAGAGAACGATTCAAAAAGGAGTTTTAAGCTTAGAGTTTTATTCAGAGACCTTTCATTAGAAGATAGAATTAAGTTATCTTCTTCGGGTATAACGGTCCATTCTTTGGCAAACGATAAACCAGTAGTCATAAACTTATCAAGCGATGAAATCAATAACCAAGGCTTGGTTGAATTGTCGAACAGGATTTTTTTAAATTTAAGGAAATAAAATGAAAAAATTTTCAATATCACTGATTTTTCTTCTGCTTAGCATTTCTGTAACAGCGGATTATCCAGATTTTTCTGACTTAGTTGATGAAGCAGCTCCTGCTGTAGTAAATGTAAGTGTCATTAAAACAATCAGCACCCAGAATAGGATGAGTCCCTTTAATAGAAGACAAAATCCATTTGATGATTTTTTTAATTTCCCTTTTCCATTTGAAGATGAACCCAGAAGAGAGCAAGAAAGAGAGGTCAGATCAGGCGGTTCTGGTTTTATTATTTCAAAAGACGGTTACATAATAACGAATCATCATGTCGTAGAAGATGCTTCACAGATTTTTGTCAGCCTAAACGATAGGCGAGAATTCATAGCTGAACTTATTGGAAGTGATAAAAAATCTGATGTAGCTCTATTGAAGATATCTGCAAAAGAATCCTTACCTTTTTTAGATCTGGGAGACTCTGATGATGTGGATGTAGGTGACTGGGTACTAGCCATTGGTTCGCCTTATAGACTAAATTTTTCGGTCACAGCAGGAATTATTAGCGCCAAAGCTAGAAGTGTTCCTGGTCAAGGAACTTCTTATATTCCTTTTTTACAATCTGATGTTGCGATTAATCCAGGAAATTCAGGAGGTCCTCTATTCAATTTAGATGGTGAAGTAATCGGTATCAATGCAATGATTTACTCAAACAGAGGGGGATACATGGGGATTTCTTTCACAATTCCTATCAACTATGCCCAAGAAATTATTGATCAATTAAGAGAAGATGGCTTTGTTAAAAGAGGCTGGTTAGGAGTAAGCGTTCAAGAAGTAACAAAGGATCTAGCGGATTCTTTTGGATTGGATGTACCTAGAGGAGCACTAATCGGAAGCGTTTTAACCGATAGCCCTGCTGAATCTTCAGGCCTTAAAGATGGTGACGTGATTGTAGATTTTGATGGGAATGAAATTATTTATTCAGGTGATCTGCCAATGGTTGTCGGTAGAATCTCCCCTGGAGAGGAAGTCAAGGCTACTGTTTACAGAGACGGTAGAAAAAAATCTATCAGGGTGACTGTAGGAGAACTAGAAGAACCTGAAGAGGATAGTAACCCAATTGCTTCAGCACCAAAAAATAACAGACTTGGCATGATGGTTGAAGATTTTGAAGACATAGCTGAGAGAAGAAATACGGATGTTGAAAAGATAAAAGAAAATTTTGGCGTTAAAGAAGGCGTTGTGGTGAGCAGGGTAGTTTCTGGGCCTGCCTTTGATGCAGGGCTAAGAAGAGGAGATGTGATCACAAGAATCGGCATGACTAATGTTTCGTCCAAAACAGAATATGAAAATGCTCTTGAAGATTTGAATAATGAAAATGTTATCCCTTTAAGGTTTGTAAGAAATAAAAATGGCGCATTTGTTACGATAAAAATTAAAAAATAAGGGATAATTGTCCAGCTTTTTTAAAAAGCACTAAATAATGGACAACATAAGAAATTTTTCGATCATAGCTCACATCGATCACGGCAAATCCACTCTAGCTGATAGGCTCATAGAATACTGTGGAGGCTTATCTTCTAGAGAGATGAAAGAGCAAGTCTTAGATTCTCTCGAGCTAGAAAGAGAAAGGGGCATTACAATCAAGGC
The DNA here is from genome assembly GCA_902578495.1 of uncultured SAR86 cluster bacterium. GTDB lineage: Bacteria > Pseudomonadota > Gammaproteobacteria > Magnimaribacterales > AG-339-G14 > CACNYO01. The sequence goes on along the minus strand of CACHCY010000001.1, from coordinate 48,818 downwards.
TCAATCTGTTTTTCTTGAATACTCAACTAAAGAAGGGACTAATTATCAATTAAACCTAATTGATACTCCGGGACATGTAGACTTTTCTTACGAAGTTTCGAGATCTCTGGCAGCATGCGAAGGAGCAATTCTCCTTGTTGATGCTTCACAAGGCGTTGAAGCTCAGACAGTTTCAACTTGTTATACAGCGATAGAGCAGGGCGTTAATATTTTTCCAGTATTGAATAAAATCGATCTTCCTCAAGCTGATCCAGATAAGGTTAGGAAGGAAATTGAAGAAATTATAGGAATAGATGCTTCTGATTGCCCTGAAATCAGTGCAAAGAATGGACAGGGTATTGATAATCTTCTTGAACAATTGGTAGTTCAAGTTCCGCCCCCAGATGATAAAGATGATTCTCTACAAGCTCTCATAATTGACTCATGGTTTGATCAATACCTTGGGGTAGTATCTTTGATAAGAATTTTTTCTGGATCAATAGACCTAGGTCAAAAAGTAAAAATTAGTTCAAATAATCAAATTCATACTGTTGAAAAAATTGGTGTATTCACTCCAAAACCTGAAGATAGAAAATCACTCTCCAAAGGAGATGTTGGATTTATTTGTGCGGGGGTAAGAGAGGTAAGAGGAGCTCCAGTAGGCGACACTATATGTTTACCTAAAGATACAAAAATACTTCCTGGATTTAAAAAGATTAATCCTCAGGTTTTTGCTGCTTTATACCCTTTAGACTCAGGAGAATTTGAATCATTTAGAGAATCTTTAGAAAAATTAGCCATTAATGATGCGGCTTTATCTTTTCACCCAGAGCAGAGTCAAGCTTTAGGGTCGGGTTTTAGATGTGGGTTTTTAGGCACTCTTCATATGGAAATTGTGATTGAGAGAATTAAAAGAGAGTATGGCATAGAGCTTCTAGCTACAGCTCCTACGGTTGTTTATGAAATTGAAAACAAGGGAGGAGAGATTGAGGAAGTTGAAAACCCTAGCAAATTTCCTGATCCTTCTTCTATCGAGAAGATTCGTGAACCTATTGCGAAAGCTACCGTGCTTACTCCAGAAACCTATGTAGGAAACGTAATCGAATTATGCGTTGAAAAAAGAGGCGTACAGAAATCATTAAGGTATGTCGGTGGGCAAATTGAATTAGTTTATGACTTACCTATGAATGAGATAATTTTAGATTTTTTTGATCGGCTAAAATCAACTAGCAAAGGATACGCTTCTCTTGATTATGATTTTGATCGTTTTCAAGAAAGCCAAATGGTGAAAATGGATATCTTATTAAATGGAGAAAAAGTTGATGCCCTAAGCTCTATGGTTCACAAATCCCAATCTGATTTTAAAGGAAGGCAACTCGTTAAATCGTTAAGAGAAGTTATTCCTCGTCAGATGTATGATGTCGCTATCCAAGCTGCAATAGGAGGAAAGATTCTTGCAAGAGAAACAGTCAAAGCTTTTAGAAAAGATGTTACTGCTAAACTCTATGGAGGAGACGTTACTAGAAAGAAAAAACTTTTAGAGAAACAAAAAGCTGGGAAGAAAAAAATGAGACATATTGGAAAGGTTGAAGTTCCCCAAGAAGCTTTCCTTTCAGTCCTGAAAGTAAATAAATAATGAATTATTATTTTCTTCTTTATTTTTCTTTGCTGATTTCTTCATTAGGTATCGTTGGCTGGTTAGTTTCCGAGGCTAAATACGAAGGACGACACTCAAAATTAATTAACAGAATAACCTTTGTTTTTCCATTTTTTGCTCTTTATGCTTGGTTTAGACTGAATCTAGACTTTGGCGTAGTTCTTGTTTTTTTGACTTTTGGCTCCCTGTTGATTTGGCTGCTTGCCAAATATTTAGCCATTCCTAAAGCAAGCAAAGAGAGTAGAAGTTTTTTTATCATCATATTAGCAATAACGATCTTTCGTTCTTTTTTATATGAACCTTTCCAAATTCCTTCATCTTCTATGTTTCCAGGATTAAAAATAGGAGATTTTTTGTTAGTAGAGAAATTTACATATGGATTAAGAAACCCAGTAAATCAAAAAACTTTCATTCCTACGGGAAAACCAAAAAGAGGTGATGTGGTAATTTTTGTTCCAGAACACACTAAATGTAGCTCTGATTTTGATATTGCTAATCCTAAAGGATCTTATTCATCAGATAGAGAGAAAAATCAGAGAATGTATTACTGGAGTATCTTGTCTGAAAATTGCACATCACAGGGTGTTAAATATATTAAGAGGGTAATAGCTGAACCGGGCGATGAAGTTATCTACAGAAATAAAGAATTCATCATTAACGGCATTAAACTTGATCAAAAAATTCTTGATAAGAGAGATCAAGAGGAATTAATCGAGGAAATAAACGAAGGCAAGGAATATATTGTTCGAAAACTTTCTAGAAAACCTGAGAACGGTTCCTGGAATGTTCCCGAAGGATATTATTTTCTTGCTGGAGATAATAGAGATAACAGCCTTGATAGCAGAAGATGGGGACTAGTTCCACAAGAAGAAATTACCGGTAAAGCCTCACTAATCTGGATGCATTGGGAGTGTTTTTCGTGTTTGCCGTCATTATCAAGAAATGGACTTATCAAATAATTTAGATTCTTTAGAGGAACTACTCTCATATAAATTTTCTAAAAGAGAATTATTAAAACTTTCACTAACTCATAGGAGTTTTTCTCAAGAAAATAATGAAATTTATGAATTTTTAGGCGACTCAATTATTAATCTGTGTACATCAATCTGGCTAATGAATAAAAATAGAGATTTAAGTGAGGGTGAGCTAAGTTCTCTAAGATCAAAAATTGTTAGCAGAAAAAATCTAGGAAGGCTTGCTAAAAATTTTAAATTGGAGGAATTTGTAATACTGGGAAATTCAATTAGTAGAAAAAAAATCCATCAAACAGAAATTTTAGGGAATACTTTTGAGTCATTAGTTGCCGCCATCTACTTCGATTCAGACTTTGAGAATACTTCTAATTGGTTGTCTCAGGTTTTTGAAAAATACAGCGATTTGATGGACTTATCTCTGGAAAAAGACTCAAAAACAGAGCTCCAAGAGCTCCTGCAAAAAAGGCAATTACCTTTACCAAAATATCTGAATACTTCACCGAAAGAAGGTTTATTCGAAAGCTCCATAGTATCTGAACAAAAGAAACACTTTTTAGGTAAAGGCTCGAGTATCAAAGAGGCAGAGAAAGATGCTGCTGAAAATTATTTGAAACACTTGATGAAAAATGAGTAAGTTTGGATTTATATCAATAGTTGGAAAAACTAATGTTGGTAAATCTACCTTGCTCAATAAAATTTTGGAAAGAAAGTTAGCGATTACATCAAGGAAGCCTCAAACCACAAGAAATAGAATTCTTGGAGCATGGAATCATGAAGATATGCAGGCAATATTTCTTGATACTCCCGGTGTTCATACTGGTCATAAAAAAGCTCTAAATAAATATATGAATCAGGTGGCAATGCATGCTTTAAAGAATGTTGACCTTATTTTGTTCATTGTCGATCGAGATAGATGGGGCGAGGAAGAAGAAAGAATTATCAAGCAATTAAACGGATCTAAAATCCCCGTAATTCTGGTGATAAATAAGATAGACAGGATAAAGAATAAAGAAGATTTATTACCAACAATAGAAAAATTAAAAGCAAAGTTCGATTTTGAAGAGATCATCCCTATATCAGCCCTGAAAAATAAAAATGCTCCAAAAGAGCTGTATGAAGTAATTAATAATTATCTACCTCATGGCCAACCGCATTATGAGGAAGATTTTGTAACAGACTTGTCTAAGGAATTTTTTATCTCAGAGATTATCAGAGAAAAGGCCATAAATAGGTTGGGCGATGAACTACCTTACAGCATCAGCATCATCATAGATGCCTTAAAGGAAGATAAGAAATTACTCAGTATTTCTGCAACCATTTACGTGGATAGTAAGTCACATAAACCTATATTACTGGGTAAAAAAGGGGATATGATGAAATCTATTGGAACGGCAGCAAGAAAAGAAATTCAATTTGAGTACGATAAAAAAGTATTTTTAGAATTATGGGTGAAAGTCAAAAAAAAATGGACAGATGATGTTAACTGGATCTCTCAACTTGGCTACGACTTGAAAAAATATGAAAACTAGAAATAGTCTAGCCTTTCTTCTGCATGCAAGAGATTATTCAGAGACAAGCGTTATAGTAAGTTTTTTGACAAAGGATTTTGGAATCCTCAATGCCTTGATAAAAGGTGCTAAACGAAAAGGGAGTAAATTTGTAAATATCTTATCGCCAGGCTCAGAACTTTATATCAGTTTCTCTGATAAAAATGCTCTGAAAACTATCTTCGAATGCGAAATAAATAAGCAAATTCCAATAGCTCCCAAAAATCTTAAAATTCTTATTTACCTCAATGAACTGATTTTAAAAATTTTTGAAAAAGAACATGATATTCCTGTCGTATTTAAAGACTATGATGAATTAATGAGCCTTATGACATTAGATAATAAAGATGAGTTCTTAGAACTATCTTTAAGAAAATTTGAATATAGATTAATTACAGATTTAGGTTATGGTTTTGATTTGACTAAAAATGATGTCGGAAGCTCAATTGAACCCGATCAGTATTATCTATTCAGTCCATTAAGAGGAATATATTCCTTGGATAAAGGAGAAATAGAATCATCCTTTAAAGGGCAGCATTTATTAGATTTTATGTCTGGAAAGTTTTCAAATAATATGACTAAGAAAGTAATAAAATCTATTTTTAGAGAATCATTGGAAGCGATCCTGGGTAAAGAGTTGAATGCAAGAAAATATTTCAATTAATAAAAAGCTGAGAAGTGGTATAGATCTCATCGAGATTAAAAGACTAGAAAAATCTTATGAAAAATTTGGAATGCGAATGCTAACAAGACTTTATGATGAAAGTGAAATTGATATTTTTTCAAAAAGAAAAGGTTACAACGGTGCAAGGTACCTTGCTAAAAATTTTGCTGGAAAGGAAGCTGTTTCAAAAGTTTTGGGGTATGGTTTCACGAACGGAGTTCGTCCTAGAGATATTATTATTCACAGACGTTACGGCGGCCCAGAAGTGGAACTTAAAGGGAAAGCGAAAGATATCGCTAAAAAAATAAAATTAACTGAAATATCCATAAGTCTAAGCGATACCGATTCTCTTGCCGTTGCCGTTGCTCACGCGATAAAAGAGGATATCTAATGAGAATTATTTTACTTGGGCCACCAGGAGCAGGAAAAGGAACTCAAGCTGAAAACATAATACAGGCTCTCAATATACCTCATATCTCCACCGGAAATATGCTTAGAGAAGCCATTGAGGAGGGGTCGCCTTTAGGAATTGAAGCTAAAAAGGTCATGGATAAAGGAGCACTTGTTTCTGATGACATTATTGTAGGATTGGTAGTGGAAAGATTAAAAAAACCTGACTGCTCAAATGGAGCCTTATTTGATGGTTTTCCAAGAACAATTCCTCAGGCCCAAGCATTAGATGATGCCAATATAGGAATTGATTTAATTATTGAAATTCAGCTAGATGATGAAAATATTATTGAAAGAATGTCCGGAAGAAGAGTTCACATATCGTCTGGCAGAAACTACCACGTTAAATTTAATCCCCCAAAAAAAGAGGGTTTTGATGACTTAACTGGGGAAGAGTTAATTCAAAGAGATGATGATAAAAGAGAGGTGGTTGAAGAGAGATTGATTGTCTATAGAAATCAGACTGAGCCATTAATAAGTTTCTATAAAGCCAAGCAAACAAATAATGATCTTGATTATCTTACAGTTGATGGTTCCGGGAGCGTTGAATCAATCAGTCAATTTATTCTAAATTTCTTCAGAAATAAGTGAACGTACTTGCAATCGAAACGTCTGCAATATATTGCTCAATTGCAGTTTTCAAAGATGGGCAAATATTTTTTAAAGAAGATACGAATAAAAGTCAGCATGGAAAAGTCATTCTTGCATTGATCGATGAGCTTTTGGACCAATCTCAATTATCCTTGGAGCAATTAGATAAAATTTTAATAAGTTACGGTCCAGGATCTTTTACGGGCTTGAGAGTCGGATGTGGGGTTGCACAATCCTTTAATTTAATTCACAGAATTAAATGTTTCGGAATTTCTAGCCTCAAAGTTCTAGCTTCAACTGCTTATCAAAATGAATTAAAAGGAAAAGTAGTCAGTTTAATTAGCTTAGGTATGGGAGAATTTGCTGCCTCAAAATTTGATGACAAAGAAAGTCTTTTAGATAGTAAAACTGAAGAATTTATCTTGCAAAATGAGGATCTTGCAACTTTCTTAAAGGAGCATAAAGATTATCATTTGATAACTTCGTCAGAAAATACAGATATGATGAATATGCTTAAAAGCAAAAATTTTTCTTTTATACAGCCTGAGGCAAAAAGTATGTTCGAGTTTATTACCATCAGTGATTTAGCGCCTCCTCAAGGCGATAGCTTTATAGTGCCGAATTACCTATCCAATAAAGATCACTGGAAATAGTTCCACATGGATTTAATTCAGATAGTCGTTTTATCAATAGTACAAGGAATAACCGAATTTCTTCCTATAAGTAGTTCAGCTCATTTGATCCTAATTTCAAAGTTGTTTGGCTGGCAGGATCAAGGAATACTCTTTGACATATATGTTCATGGCGGTAGCCTTTTTGCGATAATTTACGCCTTTAGAAAGGAAGTCAGCGTATTAATTCAAAGAGTATTTTCCCCTTACAAGCAAAATCTATTATTGTGTTTAATAGTAGCAACCTTACCTGTTGCATTAGTTGGTTTCCTAGGAGGGGATTTTATTGAACAGAATTTTCGTTCTTTGGAATTTCTAATTCTCACCACTTTTTTATTTGCAATTTTTTTATACATTGCAGATAAATACGGTAGAAAAACGAATTCAATCGAATCCATTGATCTCAAAGATTCTTTTATCGTTGGCATGTTTCAAATATTTGCTCTCATGCCAGGGGTCTCAAGATCGGCCATCACTATGATCGGAGCTTTAATATTAGGTTATAGAAGGGAAGATGCAGCTAGATTCTCTTTTCTTTTATCAATACCTACATTGTCGGCAGTCTTATTGGGAAGCTCAATAGAAGCAATTCAATCAGAAGAGACTATTGACTGGTTTATTTTAATTCTTGGCGGATTAATTTCCTTTGCTATATCGCTTTTATGCATTAATTTATTTTTATCTTTAATACAAAAAATAGGATTCACTCCCTTTGTTTTGTACAGAATTATCCTATCGATCACATTAGTTGGAATCTTGTGGATTTAGTAATTGATAAGCTTGACGATAATTTAAAACTTAGAGAATTTGCTGCTAGGCATCGGATACCTGCAGTATCGGATATAGGTTCATCGAAATTGAAATATTTAGTTACTGAAAGAAATGAACAATTTCTGTTCAAAGATCTCAGAAGAAAAAAATCACATTTTTTTTCTTTAGATCTCAAGCCTATGAATGTTGATAAAATTTTTAAATCCAATTTTTCAAAATGTTTCCTTTCCCTTGATAAAAATTTACAAGTATTTGACTCTACGGCCGGTTTATTAAATGATTCTGTTCACATTGCTAATATGGGTTTCCAAGTTACTGCAGTAGAGAAGATCTCATGGCTGTATGAAGTCATGAAAAACGAACTAGATTTAGCAAAATTAGGAGACTCTGAATTAAAAAACATCAATCTCCAGTATGGAGACTCGCTTGAATTAGCAGAAAAAATGAGGCCCGACGTCATTTACTTTGATCCGGTCTTTGATCTCAAAAAAAAAGCAACTGCTAAACAACCCATGGAACTTCTGAGATCAATAGCATCTGATAAAAATCCTCAAGACTGCATTGAACAACTTCTAGACTGCTGTTCAGAGAGATTAATCTATAAACGACACAAAAAACAAAAATCAACCCTTCAAAAATTTATTACTTTTTCTGTTATAGGAAAGTCTGTTGCCTTTGACGTGTATCAAAAATAAAAGAGGCTGCAACAGCAGCCTCTTTGTAGAAAATAATATTAAGCTGTTTCGCCGTTTATAACTTTCCCAGAATTTATCTCAATCTTCTTAGGTTTCTCTGATTCAGGGACAATCCTTTCCATGTTAATGGATAAAAGACCATTATTTAAATCAGCCCCTTTCACAAGAATCTCAGGAGATAAGGTGAATTGAAGCAGGAAAGATCTTGCTGCTATTCCTCTATGCACAACGTTACTTTTATCGTTTTTCTGATTATCGTGCTTGATGGATAAAACATTATCTTTAGTTTCTACTTCAATATCTTTATCACCAAGACCAGCAACAGCAACTTCAATCGTGTACTCATTACCTTCCCTTCTTAGATTATAGGGAGGATAACTAGAAGACCTTGTCTCAGGTAATTCGCTGAAAGTTCTAAGTGAATCGAAAAGGTTTTCAAAACCCAACCATCTTGATGAAAAGAAAGGATCGGAAAGATCCAGTAAACTTCTATTAGTCATAATTTTACTCCTTAATAAAGCAAGTTAATTTCAAATGGCACCTCTAATGAGCGCACCTCCAAGGGACAGATCCATAAAGCAATCTATCTCAGTATTTATTTAGGGATTAAATGAGAAAATTCAAGACTTATAGGAAGTTTGATTCAACTCCTCGCGCCAATCAGGCATTATGAATTTAGAGGCAGCAACTTGCATTTTTTTCGTAATTCTTGATGCGTAAATTAGTCCGTGCTCATCTTCTTTAACAAAGCGCTGTTCTATCAGCTTTGACAAGAATTGCATGAAAGTCCATCTATCTGAAAATTCTGGCGCCATCCAGTCATACTTAGCTTGAAGACTAGTTGCTATTTCTTTACAAGATATTTCCAATTGATTCTTGGAAATATGATCGCTTTGATTTTTCCATAGCTGCAACATAAGAATATAAAACCTATCTATTGTTGGCTGGATCATTCTTCCAAGAGATTTTGTTTCCAAATAATGAGGCGAATCAAAAGAAGGTCTCTTGTATAAATCTCTATCATTAGACAATAATTTTAGTGCTACTAAAGCATCTAACCGCTTATCAATCTCATGTTTTAGTTCCTCGTTATTCCATTTTAAAAATAGCTCTCCCTTCAAATACGGATAGAGCATTTCTATGATCTCTATGATTTCATTCTTCGAAACTTCTTCTCTAGCCTGAAAAATGCCGCAAATAAAAGATTCTAATGCCAACAAATGGAGAATGGTATTTCTGTAGAAACTCATCATTGCTCCTTGTGCTCTATCTAATTTAACAAGGGACTTCTCGCCATCCTCTAGTTTCGGAATTAGTTTTAACGCATTAACTTGTTCAAGTAATTTTTTGCTTGATTGACTCGGGAGGATTGTTTTATTGGAATATCGCGATGAATTCATAAGAGAAATATATAGATCTATTCGACTCTCAAGTTTATCTTTTGGAAGACTATGATTATTTGAATTTAAAAGGGCTGCTGCAACCAGACTTGAAGAGGTTACTACAGTACTTTCGTTTATGTTCATCATGATTTTCTCACCTAATTTTGGCGTTGCATTAAATAGCCAAGCATTATCGTCAGAAGATGATTCATCAGTTTGTGAATCATTAGTTTCCCAATCTGGGTTTTGGGCATCAAGGAAATCTTTTAAATCAATTGGATCCCCAAATTGCAAATAGGCATTACCTAGAAAACCTCTAAAATCACTGGCGACTCTAAAGATATCTGAAATTCTCTCTTTTCGTTTTTTCCCGCCCATGAGTTCAGATAAATATGAATTTCCCTCAAGAACTTTCTCGTAATTAATACTTACCGGTATAAATTTCACAGGTTTTTCTGTTCTGCTCTTAAATGATCTTATCAACATGGAAAGAAGGCCAGGTCTTGGTGGAAGAAGCTTGCCTGATCTGCTTCTGGCACCTTCAGGAAAAAACTCGATTGAATTACCTCTGATTAAAAGTTTTTTTAGATGTTCAAAAAATACAATTGAATAAAGTCTATTCTCACTAAAAGATCTTCTCATGAAAAAAGCACCGCCGTTTCTGAGAATTCTGCCGAGAATAGGTAAATTTAAATTTATACCAGCCGCTATTTGAGGCAGCATTAAGTCATTTTTATAAAGGATGTAAGAAAGTGCTAGATAATCAACATGACTTCTATGGCAGGGAGTAAAAATTAAGGAATTATCGACAGCAAGATTTTTAACTTTTTCTAGCCCTATAAACTTTAGCTCCTCATATCTATTATTCCAAAACCAGGATAAAGCTGCATCGTATAATGAACCAACCACTGTATAGGACACGTCTGAGCAAATCTCTTCTGCATATTTTATTGCTCTTCTATTGAGAAGCATGGCTTTTCTCTTATTGCTTCCAGCCTCGGATCCAATGTATTTATTAATTTCTTTTGAATTCACTAAAGTTTTAATCCAATTTCTTCTGTGAGAAACATCCAATCCGAGAATAGCTTGTTTATTTTTTCTGAAACGACCTCGCAACAGCCTTTCTGTCTTAAGAAGAATTTTTTCTGGAGATTCTCTATCTTCGAAAATATCTTCCATCTCCAATGTATTTAAAAATCTAACTTTTACTTGTCTGCCGTTGATAAGTAATCGAAGGTATCTTTTAATAATTGATGTTCCTTCCCAAGATTCAGAAAATAATTTTTTCATAAGGTTGTCTTGGCTTTCAGCACCTTTTCCCCAGTAAACATCTACCGGTATTATTTTTAATTTTTTAGAAATATCTGGATATCTGCTTATTTCATAGAGGTCATTAGAGTGTTTTCTTTTTGATCTGGCCCAGGGAAGAAGTTGTTTAGGTTCTCTCAATTGAAAATAGTTTCTATTGATTGGAGAAATTGCTCTTCTATTACTGGGTCTTATAAAGCCCATTTTTTTGCAGATCTTATCTACTGCCGCAAGATTAGTAGAGGAGTCATTAGATAGAGCAAAAATAAACTCACCCTTGAGTAATTCAGGGATATTGTCATTTTCAAATTCAGCTTCAGCGCGAATGAATGCCTTAAGAAATCCATTAAAGATGTTAATATTCGCCATTAGATAGAATCCGCTAAGTAAATTTCAGATTTCGATCGAATTTTACATGATTTGCCGGAGTGGCGGAATTGGTAGACGCGCTCGATTCAAAATCGAGTGCCCACAAGGCGTGAGAGTTCGAGTCTCTCCTCCGGCACCAAAAGTGAGGAATTATGAAAGAAGTAGAAATATTAACTGCCCAAACATCAGGTTTTTTTGGAACCCAACTCATAATGATTTTTGGGTTTATATTGTTGCTCTATTTTTTGCTAATCAGACCACAAAATAAAAGGCTCAAGGCTCATCAAGAGTTAGTAAATAACTTAGAAATTGGAGACGAAGTTATCACCTCCGGAGGCATAGTATGCACTCTAGTTAAACTTTCAGATGCATATGTGACTGCCAGAACTGGAAATAATCAAGAAATAGTTTTACAACGTCAGCAGATCAACAGCGTTCTTCCAAAAGGAACCGTAAAATCATTATTTGAATAAAATTGAACAATTTCTCTTTATGGAAATACATCCTTGTTTTGGGTGTGTTCTTATTTGGAATTATTTATGCTTTGCCTAATCTGAGCCCGCCTGATCCAGCTGTCCAGGTTTCCCTCCAAAGTGCTGGCGATTCTTTTGATAGTCGTCTAGTTCAGTCAGTTAAAAATATAGCCAGAAATGAAGGCATCTCGGACGAAAATATCGAGATAAATCAAAAATCATTACTTTTAAGAACAGATTCATATGATGAACAAATCAAATTAAAGGATGAATTGCGACGAGAATTAGGGCCAGATTATGTTGTTGCTTTAAACTTAGCTTACTCAACGCCCGATTGGCTCCAAAATCTTAATGCTTCTCCTTTAAAGCTTGGTTTAGATTTAAGAGGAGGAATCTACTTTTTATTAGAGGTAGATACTGACTCGCTTATCGAAACAAGGCTTGAAGCTAATGCAGAAGATTTTAAAAGAAGACTCAGAGAGGGATCTTTAAAGTTCAGATCCATAGAAAGCGATAAAGAATCAGTTACTTTTCTTTTCGCAACTGATGAAGATAAATCAGACTCTTTGTCATTTCTCAGAGGCTTCTTAACAGACTTTGAAATCATCGAGGAATCTGAATCATTTAAAATAAAATTTTCTAGAGAAGGCATTACATCAATACAAGATTATGCAGTTCAGCAAAATTTAACTACTCTCAGAAATAGAGTTAATGAGTTAGGCGTATCTGAACCTGTGGTTCAAAGGGAAGGGGCCAAAAGAATTTCTGTTCAATTACCTGGAATACAAGATACTGCTGAGGCTAAAAAAATAATTGGTAAAACTGCTAACTTAGAATTCAGACTCGAAGCAAATAATCGCACGCTTAGATCAAGAAAAGAACCCTTTGACTTCAGGGGAGTTAGTGTTGATCTCGAAAAAAATATTATCATTTCAGGAGACAAGGTAGCAGATGCAAATGTTGGATATGATGAAAGTGGATTTCCACAAGTTAACATTACTTTAGATGGAGAGGGAGGAGCCAAAATGCATAGGTCGACAAGAAATAATGTCGGCAGAAAAATGGCTGTTCTTTTTATTGAAAGAAAGTCAGCAGCTAAAGAAGTTGTTCTTCCTAACGGAACTTTAGATTTGATCATTGAGCCAGTAATCACTAAGAGGGTAATAAGTCTGGCAACAATTCAATCAGCACTACCTAATAGATTCAGGATCACTGGACTTGATTCACCTAATGAGGCATCCGAATTGGCTCTATTGCTGCGTGCAGGTGCTTTAGCAGCTCCAATGGAGTTTGTTGAGGAAAGCACAGTAGGCCCAAGTCTCGGAGCTGAAAATATTCGATTGGGAGTTCAGTCTTTAATATTGGGGCTCTTTTTAGTTTTGATATTCATGGTCGTTTATTACAAAATCTTTGGCCTATTTGCCAACATAGCAGTAATTTTTAACCTAATTCTCATTACAGCAATCATGTCAATTTTATCTGCTACTCTAACCTTGCCGGGTATTGCAGGAATTGTTTTAACCGTTGGTATGGCAGTCGATGCCAACGTATTAATTTTTTCAAGGATTCGAGAAGAGCTTAAAAGTAACTCAAGAGCTACAGATGCAATTATTGCTGGCTACGACAGAGCTTTCGTTACCATTCTTGATGCAAATATCACTACTTTAATAGTTGCGGTTATTCTCTATGCTATTGGCACAGGTCCTATAAAAGGCTTTGCTATCACTTTAAGTATTGGAATAGTTACCTCGATGTTCACATCAATTTTAGGAACGAGAGCTATGGTTTCATTGATATATCGAAAAAATAACGTAAGGAGGCTTTGGATCTAATGAACTTTAATCTAGATTTTCTAAGATTCAGATTCATTGCACTGATTGCGTCGGTTTCTTTTATTTTGGTATCTCTTACTACGATTTCTATTCAACAACTGCAACTAGGTTTAGATTTCACCGGAGGAACGCTTGTAGAAGTAGGATTCTCTGAAACTGTTGATCCTGAGGAGATCAGAACTTATCTTGAGGGGAAACAAATAGATGCACTAGTTCAAGCTTTTGGTTCTGATAAAGATTTACTTATTAAAATTCCAAGTTCAGAAAATATTGAAAATGCGAATATTGTTATTGATTCTTTGCAGCAGCAATATTCATTTCAACTAAGAAGGTCAGGCTTTGTTGGCCCCCAAGTTGGTGGCGAATTAAGAGATCAGGGAGGCTTGGGTCTTTTAGCAGCCCTTTTAGTAATGATGATATACATCATGTTTAGGTTTCAATATAAATTTGCAATAGGAGCCGTAGTTGCTCTTTTTCATGATGTGTTGATCGTTTTGGGTATATTCTCGATACTTAGATTGGAATTTGATCTTTCTGTTTTAGCAGCATTGATGGCGGTTATTGGATATTCTTTAAACGATACAATTGTCGTATCCGATAGGATCAGAGAAAATTTTAGAGCCAAGAGAAAGCTAAATAGCGAACAAGTAATTAACAGATCTCTCAACAATACTTTAGGCAGAACTTTAATCACGTCACTGACAACATTGTTAGTCCTTTTTTCACTCTTATTCTTAGGCGGAGAGATTATTAGAAATTTTGCGATCGCCTTATCGATTGGGGTGGTTGTAGGAACTTATTCGTCTATCTATGTTCTAACAAATGTTTTGCTGTCAATGAACATTACTGCTGATGATCTTGCAGAAAGAACTAAAGACAGTTTTGATGATGGAATGCCTTAAGAGGTTGCGTCTCTGAAAGCCTTGATCATTTGAGGCATGCATTTAGGACTGCAGGCAATTAAATGATGGCTGTCATAGGGATCAGGGTTTCCCAAAAGATCACTGACAAGTCCTCCTGCTTCTTTGACTAGCAATATTCCAGCAGCAACATCCCACTGCTTCAAACCATAACCCCAAAAACCATCTAGATACCCAGCTGCTACGTAAGCAAGGTCGAGAGCTGTAGATCCAGTTCGCCTGATAGTTAAACCGTTTGAATATAAATTCCTCATTGCCATCAATTGATCCAATTTAGGCTCGTTATCTTCGTCTAAATGAGATGACGAAGAGAGAAGGGATCCTCTTAAGCTTTTAATTTTACTTACCCTTATTCTTGTTTGATTGAGATAAGCTCCTTTGCCTTTACTAGCAGTGAACTCATCATTTCTAGAAACATCTACGATAATTGCATGTTCAGGTTTTCCATTTATATAACAAGCGATAGAAATAGAAAAATATGGAAATCCATGAATGAAGTTTGTGGTTCCATCAAGCGGATCAATTATCCACTTACACTCAGCCTTAGGATTTCCAACAAACCCCAGTTCTTCGCCCTGAAAAGAATGATCAGGGAATGATTCCCTTATTGAATCCACAAGTATTGTTTCAACTTTCTTATCGACTTGAGTCACAAAATCAACTGGAGCTTTCTCGGATATAGTCAGTTTTTCTCTTCTTTTATAAAAGTAGTGTATTTCCTTAGCAGCAAGACGGGCTGCTTTGATTGCGATGTTTACTTTTGGCTCCATAAGGGGTGCTAGTGTAACAGACGATGATGAATCATAATTAGATTGGTAAATTTATTATGAAAATATTTCAAAATTTAAATTTTGTTCTCGTAGATACTTCTCATCCTGGAAACATAGGGGCATGCGCTAGAGCAATGAACTCGATGGGAATCCTTAACTTATCATTAGTAAATCCTAAGGAGTTTCCAAGCAAAGAATCTGAGGCAAGAGCCAAATCAGGAAAAAAAGTTTTAGATAAAGCAAAGATTCATGAAAATTTAAATGAGGCAATAAATACATCCAACTTAGTGATTGGAACAAGTGCACGATCACGTTCCATGCCATGGCCAATGATGGAGATAAATGACTTAGGAAAAGTAATTAATGAAACTTTAGCTAGAAAAGAAAAAGTATCGATAGTTTTTGGCAACGAAGCTTTTGGATTAGACAATGAAGATCTAGGGAAATGTGATTTTCATCTTCAGATTCCTACCACGAAGGATAGCTCATTAAATTTGTCTCATGCAGTTCAAATAGTTGCTCATGAAATACACAAAGAATCTCTATCAGATCTCTCCATCCAAGTAAGGGAGGTTGAATTAGCTACGAGTATGCAAAAAGAAAAGTTGATGGAACATATTGAGATAGTTCTAGAATTGTTAGATTTTTATGATCACCAAAATCCAAAACAAGTTCCTGCTAGATTAACTAGATTAATAAAGAGAATGCAACTAGATAAACTTGAAATAGGTATCCTTAGAGGAATTTTGACTAAGCTTGAAGATCGCTTAACAAATAACTAAAGCGTGTTAAAATCGCTCACCTGTTAAGTCCCCTTCGTCTAGTGGTTAGGACACCGGGTTTTCATCTCGGCAACAGGGGTTCGAATCCCCTAGGGGACGCCACTAAATACATTGATCAATTATAAGGCAAAGCCTTTAATCCCTTTTAAAAACACCTATTTTCAAGTAATGTTAATGCACTAATTTAGTTCAATCTACTTGTATTATTTCCTTAACATAAACAGTGCTTAGTTGTTGAGCTCTTATGAAGTTACTTACTTTGATTGTAAAACCATCAAAAACTGAATTAGTTAAGGAAGCTTTACATTCTTCAGGTATAGGTGGTGCAACAATAATAGAAGCTTCAGGTTATGGGTCACAAAAAGGTCAGTCTGAAACTTACCGGGGAACTGAGTATCGAGCAGATACCAACCCTAAAGTAATGTTTCAAGTAGCTTGTGATGATGGAGATACTTCTTCAATCATTGAAGCTGTAAGAAATGCTGCAGGTACGGGAAAGATTGGCGATGGAAAAATTTTTATAACTGAACTCACTGATGTTGTAAGAATTAGAACTGGTGAGACAGGCTCAAAAGCTATTTAATTTTAGGAGATTTTAATGGATGAAATAAAATTTGCGGTAGATACCTTTTACGCAATTATGGCTGGCGCCTTAGTTATGTGGATGGCTGCTGGTTTCACAATGCTGGAAGCTGGATTGGTTCAAAAGAAAGATGTATCAGAAATCGTAACAAAAAATTTAGGTTTATATTCAATTGCTTGCATCATGTATCTAGCATGCGGATTTATTTTAATGTATCCCGGATCCTCATTAATTGATGGAGTTATTCCAGGTATTGGATCTTCATGGGGTCTATCAACAGCTCTTCCAATAGAAGAAATTGGAATGGAATATGGAATGGACTATTCTCAACAAGCTGACTTCTTTTTTCAAGTAGTCTTTGTTGCGACAGCTATGTCAATTGTTTCAGGAGCAGTAGCTGGAAGAATGAAACTTTTACCATTCTTCTTGTTCGCAGTAATCCTCACTGGTTTCATTTATCCTATTCAAGGTTACTGGAATTGGGGTGGTGGTTTCTTGAGTTCAGGTGGTTATTCAGACTACGCTGGTTCAGGAACAGTTCACTTATGTGGAGCAGCTGCAGCTTTAGCTTTAGTCACAGCCCTCGGTCCTCGAAACGGAAAGTACGGTATGGATGGTTCAGTGAATGCTATGCCAGGTTCAAACATTCCTATCGCCGCATTAGGAGCATGGATACTTTGGTTGGGTTGGTTTGGATTCAACGGAGGATCTGAGTTAATTATTAGTGACGAAGCAAGCGCTATAGCAGTGAGCCAAGTATTCATGAATACAAACATGGCCGCAGCAGGCGGTGTAGTTGCTGCATTACTCACAAGTCTTTTTGCGACTGGCAAAATGGATGTCACAATGGCCATCAATGGTGCCATTGCTGGTTTAGTAGCCATTACTGCTGGTCCTAGCGCACCTTCAGGTGGTGAGGCAGTCATCATCGGTGCTATCGGTGGTGTTATAGTCTATTTCTCAATTTTATTCTTCGAGAAACGCTTAAAAATAGATGATCCAGTCGGAGCTATATCTGCTCACGGCATCGTAGGTATTTACGGAGTAATGGTTGTTCCATTTACTTCAGATGCCTCATTCTTATGGCAGCTTTACGGTGTTGTTGCTATCGCAGGATTCACTTATGTTGCTAGCTTAATAGTTATCTACGTCATCAATATGTTCATATCAATAAGAGCTACTGATGAAGAACAAGCGGCAGGTCTTGATTCCACTGAAATTGGAGTAGAGGCTTACCCAGAGTTCGACTAAGTTTATTTTCCTCCCGCAAACAGGCGAGATTTTATCTCGCCTGTTTTTTTTGTTTTTTAAAAAAAATGGTACAATTGTCTTACGTTCATTTAGTATTTTTCATTTAAATTTACTAAACGGAAGTAGGAAGATAGGAAAACCTCTTTCTTTGATCTTAAAGAAAGGTAAGCAAGTACCAAGAAATTGGGAACGAGACCGAATATCTACCGAAGGAACGCGTTGATAAGGGTGTATACCGATTGGTATATGGACGTTTGAAACGAAAACTGGAGGAACGATATGACTACTTACTATAGAGGCGTTGAAGTTTCTGCTGATGTTAAGTCAAAGTCTAATAAGGCTTCTGATTTAAACTACAGAGGAACTAAGCACGACGCAAACGTTGTCAAAAAGTCGTCTAAAACACCTGGTATTTACCGTGGTGTTGAGACTGCTGCATAGCATAAAGTTATGAATTAAAGGGAGGTTTTTTAACCTCCCTTTTTTTATTGAAACATTATCAGGTAAAATCTTGTATTAATATGACTGAGTTAAAGCATTTATCTTCGAATACGTCAGTAGACAGCATAATTGAAGTTCTTCATGACGATGCTTGCGTTATTATCGACAACGTTCTTGATTCAAACTTTCTGGAAACTTTAAATAACGAACTAGATCCTTTTTTATCTCATGATAATTTTGGCCGAGATGAATTTACGGGATTTAAGACAAAAAGAATCGGAGCTTTGATTGCTCGATCTGAAAAATGCAGGGAATTAGCTCTAGATCCTCTCATAAATAAATCAGCAAAGAATTTTCTTCAACCTTACTGTGATGGACTGCAGTTACACTTTACTTCGGCTGTTTGCATTGGCCCTGGTGAGTCTCCTCAAATTCTCCACAGAGATAGAGGTATATGGGGTGGGTATCTTCCAAGAAAAGTCGAACCCTTGTTCAGCACCATTTGGGCTGCATCTAAATTTACTAAAGAAAACGGGGCCACTCAGATTGTGCCCGGTTCTCATAAATGGGATAAAGACCGACTTCCTAATCCAGATGAAATAGCATACGCCGAAATGGAAGCTGGTTCTGTGCTCATTTATACAGGCACGGTCTTGCACGGCGGCGGCGATAATGTCACGTCAGATGAAATTAGAACAGGAGTTTTTCTACATTACGCTGTGAACTGGATAAGACAAGAAGAAAATCAATACTTGTCCTGTCCACCAGAAATAGCTAAAGGTCTTAGTCCTGAGCTTAGGTCGCTTATAGGTTATTCTAAAGGTGGGTATGTCCTCGGATTTTACTCAGATCCTTATGACGATAGTGCAAAACATGAATCGGTTTCACCAGAAAATATGTTCAGTGATTCATTTGACAGATTTTCTGACATTCCTGACCCAAAAGATTTGGTTAATAAATCTATAAAATCAAACCAATAATTTAATTTTAACTATACAAGTGAAATTCTTATTTTACTCTTTGCTATTTTTTTCAGCTTTTTTGTCTGCTGAAGAGGAAATAGTTGTGACTGGTTCATATATAAAAAATACCGATAATGAATTAAGTCCAATAGAAACCTTCTCTAGAGACGATTATCTCAAATTTAATACGATGTCTTTGTCTGAAATTTCTAGATATGTTCCTTCTATATCTGGATCGCATTTTCAAACAAATTCAATGGATGGAGAAGATCAAGGAATGTCAGCAATCACATTAAGAGGCCTTAATCACGCTTCAACATTGTTAATGATCAATACAAAAAGACAAACTTTCGCAGGAATACCATCTCACGAGGGAGAAGGATATATTGATGCAAACGTCATTCCTGAGATTGCAATAAAATCCATTGAAATCCTCAAAGAAGGGGCTACGTCTATTTATGGATCAGATGCTGTTGCTGGAGTGGTAAATGTTTTAACTCAAAAGGATTTTGAGGGATTCTTGCTCAGATCGGATCATCAGATCACTGAGTCTCATAAACAAAACGATAATAAAGTAGGTTTTTTATATGGGTTCAAAAACGATATAAACAAACTTGTCTTTGGATTAGAAAGTTTTTATAGGTCTCCGTTATCTGCGAGACAAATTGATGGAATCGCCGACTTATCAATCAGTACATTTGGAAAGACTTTTATTACAACTGAAAAGGAAGAGATCTTATCTGGACCTTATAAAGGCACTTACGAAAAAGGAGAAAAAATCCCCGATCCTAATTGCAAAAATAACGGTGGAATCTTGCTTAGCGGATTTTGTAAATTTGCGTATGGAGAAAGATTTAATATCATAAATAAAGAAAGACATCATAAAGCTTATTTCAATTTAAATACTTCTATTGAAGATTCTTATCTCATTTCTAACGACCTCAATATTATCTATGCAAAAGTAAATGTTCTAGATAACCCCCAGTCTCCTTCCTATCCAGCACTTCCTTTTCTAACAAGGAATATTTTTCCTGGCGAAGGAGGTAGTCCTTTTAAAAATGAAATTAAATGGCGAGGAAGACCTCTTGGTTCAAATTATCCTTCGCCTTTTTCAACAAAAGATATTTTTCAGTACCATGTGACTGATTCTATGAAATTTTCTTTTTCTGATAATGATTTCTTAGATATATCAGTTACTCATAGCGCTCATAGTAATCTTGCTGTAAGACCAGACATAATTAATTCAAGATTTCTAGAAGCTCTTGCTGGCAGAGGGGGAGAGAAAAAAAATCTGTCTTGGAATTTGTTCAGCGATACTAATGAGGATGAGTTAGTTCAATATGTCAGTGGGAACCTTGTAGCAAAAAAGAAAGGATCTTTGAGTTCAATTGATGGAATATATTTAACAAATTTAAATGATTTTGATTTTTCTGCTGGATTCCAGATAACAAGAGATACTTTAGATATCAAATACAATGATTTGGGAAGAATAGAAGTTGATAAAGAGGGACAAATTACAAAACAAGCAGACCTTTTTTTTCTTGGGGGTGGAACAGATGTTAATAAATCAAGATCAAAGGCTGCTTTATTTGGGGAACTCAATAAGTCTATCTCGCAAACTTTAGATATAAGAGCAGCCTTGAGATATGAGGATTTTAAGAATGAAAATTCATTGGATCCGAAAATATCATTGAGGTTTCAACCTAATGATATTTTTTCTTTAAGGTTCTCTACAGGCACTTCTTTCACTATGCCTTCGATGTCTCAGATGTTTGGATCAGATATAGTCCTGGGTAGTGTAAGAGACGTTAATGGAAGTGTTTTTGTTAGGCAGGGTCAAACAGGAAATCCTACATTAAAACCTGCTAAATCTATTAATTCCAACCTTGGTTTTATCTTTTATCCTAGGGAAGAGTATTCATTAAGCTTTGATTTTTTTGAAATTAACTATAAAGATCGAATTGAAGCTGAAAGTGCTCAAGCTATAGTTTTAAATAATCCAAATAGTTCAAAAATCTCTAGGAACTCTTCAGGAGAAATTATTGGTGTCATCGCTTCTTATGTGAACGAAGAAAAATCAATTATCACTGGAATGGACTTTGAATTTAACTCTTTATTTGACTTGTATGATTTTGGTTCTTTAAATTTGAAAATAACATCCACAACGCTCTTTTCTTTTTTAACTCCTGAGCATGATGAACATAATGATGATACAGAAGATCACGATCATCAAAGAGATGACGAAAAATTAATTAATAGAGTAGGTAAATTTAATTACGATGCCCACATACACTCGCTTCCTAAAAATAAAATTAATCTCTTTCTTGATTGGGAATATAGCGAATTTTTACTTAATTGGACCTCGAGATATATTTCTGGATATACGAATGAAAGGCAGCTAAGTGATTACGCGATATCCTTGGGTTATACAAATAAAGTGAGTTCTTTTCTAATTCATGACTTATCAATTACGAGACCAATAAACTTAAAGGATGGAACTATAGATTTAAAGCTTGGAATTATAAATTTGACAAACGAGCCTGCACCAAAATTATTTGACGCTCCTGATTTTAGTTTTGATACCAGGCTTCATGATCCTACAGGAAGAACTTTTACTTTTTCTATTCAGTATCAGCTGTAGCTTCTTTAACAACTGGCTTGCTATTTGCTGCACTTCTCATCAGCAGGGCGGTACCTAAAATCCAAACGGATAAAAAGACTTCTACAAATAATTGAGTTTGAACTTCGCCTCCTAAGTACATAACGTGATAAACATTAAAACCTAAGGCAAACAGGTAAATTAATCCAGCAGCTAAGAGCCAAGATGATTTAAAAGTAAAGAATGCAAAAAGACAAAACAGAGAGGATGCAGCAAAAAAAGCTGTAAAGTCTCTAAAAAGTGAATTTTGTCCATGATTCGACATGGCTTCATAATCAATTCCAAATCCTAATGCAGTGGTTGCCGGATCTGTAAACCATTGGTAACTAACCAAGCCAAGCAAAATACAAGGGATTAGAGACATCAGGCGAATAACAAATTTATTTCTCATGCAAACATTTTATATCTTAATTTATAGAAAATTCCACCAGATAGCCCTCCAGCCATAACATGGAGAAACGTACCGATGCTAGTTCTATTTCCAGCAATTACCTCCGTCTCATAGAGCAGCTCAACAGTTCCGATCAAGACAAGCCACATAGTAAGAGCTGAAATAATAAAGTATCGAGCAAAATCAGATATAGCAGGCAATCTCGAAGTATATCTAGAGATGATCAGACTAAGACCTACTGGAATCATAAGAATTAAAAATAAAATAGCTCCTAAATTGATGAAATCTGAAAGTAAGACTTCAAAAACTATTTTTATACCTATGGGCATATTCATGGAATTTAACCAAATAAGGTTTGAGAAGGAAGTAATTGGAACAATGAGCAAAGTCAGAATTAATGTTGCCAACAGATATAAGGAAAAATTTTTAAATAAGATTTTCACTGTTCAGAACTTTTCTATGAGAAAATCGCATTCTATTATTAATCCGCATTATGCTCAAAAATTTTATTTTTTTAATTTTTCTTTCATATAGTTTTGGAATTTATTCTCAGCAATTAGATTACTCCTCAAATACATTATTGGATGGTTTAAATCAGCCTTGGGGTATGGATTTGATTTCTGAAAATAAGATATTAATTACAGAGAAAGTTGGAAATCTTAAACTTTTAGACTTATCTTCCGGAGAGGTGCAGGATATTAAAGGCCTTCCTAAGATTCACTTTAGAAATCAAGGAGGATTGTCTGAAATTAAAGTCAGTCCAAATTTCAAAGAAGATAAAATAATTTTTTTCTCTTATACAAGTTTGAACCTTGCTGATGGGACCAATACCTTGGCTGTATCTTCAGCTTCTTTAAATGGAGAAAATCTAGAAAACGTTAAAGAAATTTTTAGAGCAAAGGCAAATAGAAGAACTGGCGCTCATTATGGAGCAAAAATAATTTTTCTTAGAGACGGCACTTTACTAATTTCAAGCGGAGATGGCTTTGATCACAGAGAGAAAGCTCAATTCCTTGATAACCACTTTGGAAAATTAATTAGAATTAATAAAGATGGGTCTGTGCCAGATGATAATCCTTTTGTTAATGTTGATGGATCCCTCGAAGATATCTTTTCTTACGGTCATAGAAATCCTCAAGGATTAATCCAACTTAACGATGGAACAATCATTGAACATGAGCACGGGCCTTTTGGTGGTGACGAGATAAATATTATTCGACCAGGTAAAAATTACGGTTGGCCTGCCATTACCTACGGACGTGACTATTCTGGAGCAATCATATCTCCCTTTACAGAAATGGATGGCATGGAGCAGCCAGTTAAATATTGGGTACCGTCGATTGCACCCTCAGGAATGATTTATTACACAGGTGATGCTTTTCCTGAATGGAAAAATTCATTAATGATTTCATCTTTAAAAGCTAAGAAAGTTTCCAAAATTTCGTTCAATAATAGAATAAGCTCATCTGAAGATAATTTATTTCAAGAGTTAAACCATAGGTTTAGAAACATTCTTCAGCATCCTAATGGAAATATATTCCTATTGACTGATGGACCAAGAGGTAAGTTAATTGAAATTAGTCCATTAAAGAATCTAGAAATTGTTACACCAGATGGAATAACTGCCTTCTTTTTAAGAAATCCCGAATCCCTTCAAGTTCCGGCAAAACCTTATGATATTTCTGCAGATGCAGATGTTTTGTTAAAGAATGCATTAGATTCTTTAGATAAAAATAAAAAATTATTGTTAATTCTTGGAGGTAATTGGTGCCCGGATTGCAGAGTTCTTGCCGGCATGCTGAAAAGTCAAAATGTAAAGAAAGTGATTGAAAAAAACTACGTTGTCCAGCACATTGATGTTGGAAGGTTTGATAAAAACCTACACATACCAAAAAAATTTGGAATTGAAAAATTATATGGAGTTCCAACTGTTTTAGTTATTGATCAAGATGAGGATGTTCTTAATTCACCTTTTATTGAGGATTGGACAACTGCTAGAACAAAAAAACCGGAAGATTTAACTGATTATCTTTCTAGATGGATAGAAGGATAAAATTTGAATTCTTTAGATAAAAGCGAAAATGAAGAACTGGTAGATTCTCCATCTAGTCCAGAGACTTTATCAGTCTGGGGTCTCGCTTGGCCATCAATTTTAAATAACATCTTATTTGCTTTTGTAAGTATTGTTGCCCTAAAAGCTGTTGGTTCTTTAGGAACAGAAGCTATGGCTGCTGTAGGAACAGGCCAAAGGATATTCTTTTTTTTACAGGCAGTTCTCATGGCAACGGCTACAGGCACGCATGCTTTAGTAGCAAGAGCAATTGGAGGAAATAAACCAATCGAGGCAGCCGAAGTAACTTTGTTATCGACCATAGTTGCCATTATCTTTGGAGTTACTTCTACTTTAATATTTTTTATTGCTGGAGATGAAATCATTGGAGCCTTTGGGCTTGATGAGCTTAGTCAGAAATTGGCCGTGGAATATTTGCAGATATCTTTATCTTTTGTCCCTGGTTTGGCAATCTTATTTATTGTCGGTGCAGCGTTAAGAGCAGCTGGAGATGTAATCACTCCGTTAATCATAAATCTTATCGTAAATGTAATTAATGTTTTTCTGCTAATTGCTTTAGTGAACGGTCAGTTTGGATTTGAGGCGATGGGTGTAGTAGGGGCAGCTTATGCTTGGGGTATTTCATTTTCTATTGGTGCAGTATTGGCTTTGTGCATATGGTTTAGTAATAGATTTATCATTCCGATGCCAACGCTAAAATTCTATACATATTCAAGGTTAAAAAATCTCATAGAAATTTCCGTTCCTGCAGGAATAGAATCCGTTGTCTTCAATTTT
This sequence comes from uncultured SAR86 cluster bacterium, assembly GCA_902578495.1. Classification (GTDB taxonomy): domain Bacteria; phylum Pseudomonadota; class Gammaproteobacteria; order Magnimaribacterales; family AG-339-G14; genus CACNYO01. The sequence continues at coordinate 23,848 of CACHCY010000001.1, read as the reverse complement.
GGCCTCTTGGCCTACTTTTGGATTATTTCGGTATATGGAAACGAACCCATTGCAGCATATAACGTAGCTATAAATATACTAATGATTAGCTTTATGATTGGTCATGGCTTCTCTATTGCAGGCGCTACATTAACTGGACAATATTTAGGGGCTGAAAATCCCAAGGAAGCTAGAAGAAGCGGCTGGAAATCAGCTAGATTAACCGTATTTTCCATGACTATTGTCGGATTAGTAATAGCAATATTTTCCAGACCCGTTTCAGGATTCTTTATAGATGATTCTGAAGTAATAAGGTTAACAGTCGTTTTTTTGTGGATTTTTGCTCTATTACAACCGCTTATGGGCATAGAATTTTCTCTGGGTGGAGCTCTTAGAGGCGCAGGAGATACAAAATCACCCTTAATTATTACTATGATAGGTCTGATTTTCTTTAGATTGGTCCTAGCTTCGATATTTCTTTTATTAAAAATGCCTGTTGAGATAGTTTTTTCAGCCTTAATTGCTGATTATTTAGCTAAAGGTATCTTATTTACAATGCGTTTCAAATCTGGCAGGTGGGTAAAAGCATTAAACTAGCTTTTTAGGCATTATTTTGTCAGAATGCAAACTGTTATATTTTATATATAAAATTTTTAACTTATTTAAATAGGTGAATTATGGGAGAAATATTAGCTGTTGACGATTACGTTGGTATATCGTTTTGGTTAGCTACCGCTATCATGTTAGCTGCAACTGTTTTCTTTTTTGTTGAAAGATCAGATGTTCCGGCTAAATGGAAGACATCTCTAACTGTTGCTGGTTTAGTGACTGGTATTGCCTTCTGGCACTACTTATACATGAGAGGTGTTTGGATTTACGCAGGTGAAACTCCGACTGTATTCAGATACATCGACTGGTTGATCACTGTACCTCTTCAAATTGTTGAGTTTTATTTAATTATTGCTGCTGTTACAGCAGTAAGCTCAGCGGTTTTCTGGAAACTTTTAATTGCATCACTTGTGATGTTAGTTGGTGGTTTCATTGGAGAAGCAGGTCTTGGTGATGTAGTCGTATGGTGGATCGTTGGAATGATCGCTTGGCTTTACATCATTTATGAAATCTTCATGGGTGAAACTGCAAAAGCAAACGCTGGCAGTGGACACCTTGCAAGTCAACAAGCATTCAACACAATCAAATGGATTGTGACTATTGGTTGGGCAATTTACCCAATTGGATACGCTTGGGGTTACTTCGGAGATGGCTTAAATGAAGATGCTCTAAACATTGTTTATAACCTTGCAGACTTAATTAACAAAGCTGCGTTCGGTTTAGCAATTTGGGCAGCTGCTAAAAAAGCCTCTGGTCACGTAACGTAACCAACTGCAAATAAAAAAACCCCAGTATTTACTGGGGTTTTTTTTATATAACTACTTCGGATCCAGGATCTTTGTAAACATTTATATTGTTACTTTTAAAAATTCTTAAGTTCTCTTTACCAATTTTTAGGAAATAACTTATGAAGCCTTTTGTTTCTGCAGGATCAGAACCTTGAATCATAATATTTTTGCATTCAAGTTCTTTTAATATTTCTAGAGTGGTTTCAGAGGAATTTGAGAGAGGTAGTAAGCCAAGAATTTTTACCTCTTCGGTAGTGAGAATAGCACAATCAGCCTTTAAATTATTGTGTTTGATGCGAGATGGCTTATCAACGTGGCTTTCAAAATATAAAACCTTTTCTCCTTGGGTTATCTCGAAACTAAACGTCCATAGATAATTATAAGGAAAGCCTGCTTCATGAGCTTTGATTGTAAGGTCACCTATATTTTTTTGAATTCCAGTTTTCAGCACTTCAATATTATTAAAACCCAGTTTCCTTAATTTTTTTTCTGAAGGTTTGCTGGTTAAGACAAGTATGTTGCGATCAAATCTCATCAAGCTTTTTTCATGAAAATGATCTTCAAAAGGAGCACTTATTATGATGCACGATACCTTGCTGATCATCTCTTTAGTGACAAGGGCATTTTCATTTCTAGAACGATTTATAAAGAGATTAGATTTAGGTTGCATTACCTTATCGAGCCAAGGATCAATAATTATTGCAGCATGAGCAGACTCTATGTACCAAGACTGATAATCATCAATTTTAGTAATTTTCATTTAAATAGCTTATTTATGAATATCAATAAATTAGGGTAAAGAAATATTTAACTGAATCTTCCTGAGACCATTTCTAAGAAAATTTTTGCAATTTGCGGTTTTACCCATTTTTTATTTATTGCAATCATCGCGTTGAGTTTTTTTGGATAATTTCTGATTGGGATAGTTTTAAGTTGTTCTTTTGAATTTAGTAAATCAAATTCATAAAAAATTCCAATGCCATTTCCTTTTTCAACCATTCTCAGATGTAGATTTTGATCAGCTGAAACTAAAGAGACTTTATCCACAATATATGAATAAGTCACATCTTTTCCTAGTTCCTTTTCATAAAAATTATGAAACCATGCCGGCGGAAGCGTTGTATATATATTGTGATCAAAAATATTTTCAATTGAAATTTCATTTTGATTAAAAATCTCATGGTCTTCTCTAGCATAAAATTTCGGTGGATTAATTTTTATAGGAATCACATCTAAAGTATCTAAATTCTTATTTGAATTAAGACGATATTCACGTTCATCAAAACTGATTAATATGTCGAATTTATTTTCTTTTAACTGAGCAACACCGGAATAGGTTGACAGATAAAAAAATCGATATTTTATATCTGGATATATTCCCATCATTTCAGAAATTACAGGCTCAAGGATGGTTCCAGATAGGTAAGGATCTAAACCAATTTTTAAAAGGCCTGAATCTGAATTATTTATGAGACTTATTTGATTGACGATTTTTTCTTCAATATCAACTATCTCATCTGTCAGAGAAAGAAGCATCTCACCGTACACAGTTGGCTTTGTTTTGCCATTTTCTCTTTGAAAGAACTTTACTCCGTAATGATTTTCTAATTTTTTTATGTTTTGGCTCAGAGCAGATTGGGTTAGACCAATGCTTTTTGAGGCTTTTCCAAAGGATTCATGCTTAATTAAAGCTTGCGCTGATTTGAATAATTTAATGCTGCTCATCTATTTATAAGTAAGATTAATAATTAAAATTAGGAAATTTAATTATAAGTAAAACTACTATAGTTTCAATTTAAATAACAGAAATTAATTAGCTAATGATTTCGAATATAGCTTGAAAAGGTAATATTTAATAGGTAAATTGAATCATCTTTTGCGAGTATAGCTCAGCTGGTAGAGCGCGACCTTGCCAAGGTCGAGGCCACGGGTTCGAACCCCGTTACTCGCTCCATTACAATAAATTGTCAGCTATTTCGTGGTTCTTATCACGATGACCAGCTTCATCGTTTCTTACGGCCACGACTACATCTCTTAGGGTGGCCTTATTTCCAAGATTCCAATAATCAACCGCAATCTTAGGAGCAGCTACGTTTTCAATAGTTCCTTTATCTATTTCATCGAGAAATTCTGTATATGAAGTAACTGCTTCCTCCTCAAAATATCCTATCATTCGATGAGCTGTTCCTCTGAAAAATACGTATAAGAAAAAATAAAAGGTTCCGAAAACAATCTGAGCACTCAAAACAAGAAGTCTTTCAAATAATGTGGGTTTTGAAATTTCTATGAAAGTCATAAGATGCATTCTCTCGTTTTCAGCTTCATCTAAGAGTTCTTTAATAATTCCGTCATCATCAGTCATGCTACGCAGACTCTTGAAGTGATGAAGCATTCCAGCGACCATTCCCGGCACAGCTGCTACTGTCTCTAAAACAACGGCCCTATGTCCGTATCTTTTTCTAAAGAAAAGGTCTGCAGCTATTCTTAAAGCTCTAGTAATCAAATATGCCGATCTGTCACTTAATCCGTGAGGATACTTGTGTTTACTGTCTTGATCAGTAAATCCAATTGTTTTTTCGAATGGAACGTTTTTCATGCCCTCATGATATATACCTTTAAGTTATAAATAAAATATTTATTCTATAAAATAGATATATATATCTTAAGAGAATAAGGAAAAATTAACTCTCTATGTAGCTAATTAAAATATCTCGGTATATGTCCTTGAGAACTTCAAGATGATCAATTTTTATGTGCTCATCAATTTTATGTATTGAGGCATTGATGGGTCCTAGTTCAACTACTTCAGCTCCATGGGGGTGCATGAATCTTCCATCGGATGTGCCACCGCCGGTATCTTCAATAGTATTAATACCGGTAATCCTTTTAATAGATTTTGTAACAATATTTCTTAGAAAAGGTTTATCTGTATAAAAGGGTTTTGCATTAAGCTCCCAATCTAACTCGTAGTTTTTAATATGTTCTTCAATAACTTTAACTACCTCAGCTTTAATTTCATCTTCTGTTATTTCTGGAGAAAATCTAAAATTGAATTCAATCTTTAAATCTCCCGGAACAACATTTTTTGCTCCAGTTCCTGCATTAATATTTGATATCTGGAAGGATGTTGGAGGAAAATTTTCATTTCCTTGATCCCACTGTTTTTCTGAAAGCTCTTTTATTACTCCTCCAGAGAGCATAATAGGGTTTATAACATCGCTAGGGTAGGCCACGTGACCTTGTTTACCAATTATTGTTAATGATCCAGATAAAGATCCTCTTCTGCCAATTCTAACCGTGTCTCCAAGTTCATTCTTTGAAGAAGGCTCCCCAGCCAAACAGTAATTGATTGCATTGTTATTCTGTTTTAACTCATCTAAGACTTTTTCAATGGTTCCATCTTTAGCATCTCCTTCCTCGTTGGAAGTAAGCAATATGGATATTTTTTTTCTATTTTTACTGAGATCAATATCTTTTAGGGCAAATAAAAAAGCAGAGATACTGCTTTTCATGTCCGCTGCACCTCTTGCAGTAATAACATTTTCCTTAATTTCTGCCGCAAACGGATCGCAAGACCATGATTCAACTGGCCCAGTAGGTACTACATCGGTATGACCAAGAAAGCAAAAATTCTCTCCAGAACCAATTTCAGCATAGAGGTTTTCAACGTTCAGGTAATTAATTCTTTTTGTTGAGAAGCCCAACTTTTTTAACTCTGGTTCGATTAAATCAAAACATCCCATATCTCTGGGAGTAATAGATTGTATTCGTAATAATTTTTGTGTAAATTCAATCAAGTTCATACAAGCACATTCTATTGTAAAAAAATACAATCTGAAATTTTTCTATTTAAAAAAGAGGAGCATATGACTGAAAGAGTTAACGAAGGAAAATTAAGTATCAGCACATCATTGCATGCTTTATTAGAGCAAGAAATTGCTCCCGATCTCAACCTTGATACTGCAAAATTCTGGCAAGATTTTCAAAAAATTGCAGAAAAATATATTCCTATCAATGAAGATCTATTAAAGAAAAGGGAAGAGTTGCAAACAAAAATAGATGAATGGCATTTATCTAATAAGGACTTTGATTTCGATTCATATAAATCTTTTTTAAAAGATATAGGATATTTAGTTGAAGAAGGCGCTGACTTTGAAATTTCTACCGCAAATGTGGATGCAGAAATAGCTCAAATCGCCGGTCCTCAATTAGTAGTACCTGTCATGAACGCTCGATTTTCTTTAAATGCTGCTAATGCCAGGTGGGGCAGTTTATATGATGCTCTTTATGGAACGGATATGATATCTGAAGATGATGGGGCTGATAGAGGAGGTGCTTACAATCCCGTAAGGGGTGACAAAGTTATCGATTTTTCAAAAAACTTTTTAAACGATTACCTTCCTTTGACTGAAGGTAAATATCAAGAGGTTGTTTCTTTTCAAATATCAAATGGAGACTTGGAAATTTCTTTATCAGATCAATCAAAAACCTCTCTAGAAAATGACTCAGCATTTGTTGGTTTTAAAGGTGATGAATCAAATCCCGAAAGCATATTATTGAAAAATAATGATTTACATGTAGAAATCAAAATTGATAGAAATGACTCAGTTGGTTCCACAGATCCTGCAGGAATTAAAGACGTTTTTCTAGAATCTGCTGTAACCACTATTCAGGATCTAGAAGATTCTGTTGCTGCTGTGAATGGCGAAGATAAAACTGATGTTTATAAAAATTGGCTTGGTCTAATGAAAGGAACCCTTGCAGAAACTTTCGAAAAGGGTGGGTCAACTCTTACAAGAAGTCTAAATGAAGATTTATCCTTTTTATCTCCAGACGGAAAACCGATGACGATTGCAGCCAGAAGTCTAATGCTTGTTAGAAACGTTGGTCATTTGATGACTAATCCAGCGGTTTTACTTGACGGTAAAGAAATACCCGAAGGAATAATCGATGCAATGTTCACAATTGCGATAGGTAAGCATGATTTAGATCAAACGGGATCTGTCCAGAATTCTAAAACAGGCAGTATATATATCGTAAAACCTAAGATGCACGGTCCTGAGGAGGTTCAGTTTACTTGCGATCTATTTTCCGATGTTGAAAGCTCTCTTGGTTTAGAAAAAAATTCCGTGAAGATCGGGATAATGGATGAGGAGAGACGGACAACGGTAAATTTAAAAGAATGCATCAGAGTTGCAAAAGAAAGAGTTATTTTTATCAATACTGGATTTTTAGATAGAACCGGCGATGAGATTCACACAAGTATGGAAGCTGGCCCAATGATAAGAAAGGCAGAAATGAAACAGCAACCTTGGATCTTATCTTACGAGGATTGGAATGTAGACAATGGTTTATCTTCAGGCTTTAAGGGTAAAGCTCAAATTGGAAAAGGTATGTGGCCCATGCCCGATATGATGCTAGATATGTTTAATACTAAAACCATGCATCCAAAAGCAGGAGCAAATTGTGCTTGGGTGCCTTCACCTACTGCAGCAACCTTGCACGCAATGCATTATCATCAAATAAGTGTCTCCTCTGAACAATCAGATTTGTTAAAAAGAGAGAGGGCAAGTCTTGATGATATTTTAACAATTCCTTTATTAGAGGATGAAGGGTCGCTTTCAGCCGATGAAATACAGGCAGAATTAGATAATAATGCTCAAGGAATATTAGGCTACGTTGTCAGATGGATTGATCAAGGAATTGGATGCTCTAAAGTTCCTGATATAAATAACATAGGCTTAATGGAGGATAGAGCAACTTGCAGAATATCCAGCCAACATATGGCAAATTGGCTTCATCACGGACTTTGTTCAGAAGAACAAGTTATAGAGACCATGAAAAAAATGGCCTTGGTGGTCGATGAACAAAATGCTGGTGATCCAGAATATGTAAACATGGCGCCTAGTTTCGATGGCGTAGCATTTAAGGCTGCATGCGACCTTGTTATTAAGGGAAGAGTCCAGCCTAGTGGTTACACGGAACCTATTCTCCATGAAAAAAGACAAGAGTTTTTAGGCAGCTAATGAGTAATCCGCTTGATCGCCATTTAGAATGGCTGAATCAACATACGGAAGAGATCATCGATGCTGAAAGGCCAATAATAGATCCTCATCATCATTTATGGCCTGGAGAATCACAATATTTATTGGAAGATCTTTGGGACGATACTTCATCGGGACACAATATAAAGCACACGGTATTCATAGAGTGCACTCAAGAATTTCTTACCTCTGGACCTGACCATCTAAAACCTGTTGGCGAAACAATTTTTGTCAAAAAAATTGCGGATGAGGCAACAAAAGAACCATCCAAATCACAAATATCAGGAATAGTTTCTCACGCTGATATGACTTTAGGAGAGGGTATTAATGAAGTTTTAGATTTACATTTTCAATATGGAGAATCTTTATTCAAAGGTATTCGACATGCTGGAGGCTGGGATCCGCATGAAAACATGAGAAATTCTCATCACAGTCCACCAAAAAATATGTATTTAAGCGATGTTTTTAATCAATCTCTTAAGATTCTTGGAGAAAAAGATCTAGTTTTTGAGGCGTGGCAATATTATCATCAGATTAATCAAGTTGTAGAAATTGCTGATAGAAATGAGGACCTCACAATCATTCTCAATCATTTTAGCGGGCCGATAGGAATAGGACCTTACGAGGGTAAAGGAGATGATATTTTTAAAGTTTGGCAAAAAGATATAAAAGAGCTGTCTAAAAGACCAAATGTATTAGCTAAACTAGGCGGACTTGCCATGCCCGTGAATGGCTTTAAATTTCATGAGCAAGAAATGCCAGCAACTTCAGACCAAATGGTAGAAAAGCAAAAACGTTATTACCTAGAATGTATAGAATCTTTTGAGCCATCTAGATGTATGTTTGAAAGTAATTTTCCAGTTGATAAGCAATCTATTTCCTATCATGTCTTATGGAATTTTTTTAAGAAAATATCAGAAAATTTTAGCGAAGATGAAAAAAACAGTATGTTTTACGATTGTGCTAAAAATGCTTACTCAATCTGATGTTTACTGATTAAAACCCTGCAATTCTGCAGCTTCCTCTCTAACTAGCTCTGGACCACCAAGAATTTGTCTATTTAATCCAATTCTTTTAAACCAGTAATGCAATCCTAAGAGATCTGTAAATCCCATGCCTCCATGTACTTCTGTTGCTTTTTTAGAAACCATTTTTGCAACCTCAGAAATATGTGATTTTGCTTGGCAAGCTTGTAGGCGAGCCTCGTCAGGATCATGATCAAAAGAATGAGCAGCTTGCCATAGCATTGCGTAGCAAGGCTCTAAATCAGCAGCCATCTCTGCACACATGTGTTTTACGGCTTGAAATGATCCTATTACACGATTGAATTGCTTTCTTTCTTTTGCATATGAAACTGCTTTCTCAATCATTGTTTCAGAAGCACCTATTGAGTCTGCCGAAAGAATAATTCTTCCCGCGTCTATAACCTTCTGGATAACAAAAGGATTATTTTCTGTTTCTTGCAGAACCTCAGCTTTAACATTTTTAAGATTAAGTTCTAAATACAATCTAGTTTTATCCACCGTGGTTAGCTGAATGATTTCAAGACCTTTTTCATTTTTATCAACGATAAACATGGTTCCACCCTTGTCCGATAAAATAAAGAAATCTGCATCGTCTCCATCTATCACAAAAAGGGCTTTACCCGAGGCCTTGCCTTTATTTAGTTCAATGCCAGAATCTTCCCTTGCAGCAACGTACTCACTTAGACCAACACCAAACTTAATTTCATTTGATGCAATTTTTGGTAGGTATTTATCTTTTTGATCATCATTACCACCAAGACTTAATGCAATAGGAGCCATAACATAAGATCCAGCAAAGGATATTGGCCCTACTCCGGTCCCCAATCCTTGAGCAATGGACACTGCAGATAATAAATCTCCACCTAAGCCACCATAATTTTCAGGAATTAATAAGCTACTTAATCCAAGATTCATCAAACCAGATTTAATATCTTCATGAAGTTTTTGATCATCTCCGTTGGCTATTTTTCGGATCTCATCTACGGATACGTTATCTGATAAAAATTTTTTTACGTAGTCTTGAAACTGATTTTGCTCTTCAGATAGTCCGAAATACATTATGAAGCCTCTTGTACTTTAGGTTCTTTAGGCATTCCAAGCCCTCTTTCAGAAATGATATTTTTCTGTATTTGATTAGTACCTCCTCCGATTATCAACCCAAGGAAATACATGTAATGAAATTGAAATGATCCGTTTTCTTTTAATCTTGGTGTCTCTTCATATAAGGTTCCTATTTCACCCAGTACATCAATCGCCAAAGCCTCCATTTCATGTCTAAGTTCTGTACCGACTAGTTTTTGAATCATGCCGCCTAATTTAACATTCTGACCAGGATTAATTTTTGAAGAAAGCAACCTCAAGGAGTGAGCTTGATTAGCCATAACCTTACCCTGAACTTGCATAAGACGATCTCTATACGATGGAATATCTATCAACCTTCTTCCATCGATAGTCTCTTCTTTCATCATATTGATAAGGGTATTGAGTCGATTCATCGTTGCATTAGGATCTGCTAAAGATCCTCTCTCATGTCCTAGAACAGAATTAGCTACCGACCAGCCGTCTCCTCTTTTGCCCACAATATTTCCCTCAGGAACCGTAACATCAGTAAAGAAAACCTCATTAAATCCAGCATTTAGAGTCATATCTACTAACGGTCTAATTTCAATACCTGGAGTATCCATGGGAATTAATATAAAGCTAATGCCAGAGTGTTTTGGAGCTTGTGGTTCAGTTCTAACTAGGCAAAACATCATTTGTGAGTATTGCGCTGTGCTTGTCCAAATTTTTTGTCCATTTATGACCCAATTGCCGTCCTTAAGCTCACCTTTAGTTTGTAAGCTAGCCAAATCTGAGCCGGCATTGGGTTCAGAATATCCCTGACACCAAATCATTTCTCCGTGCAACGTAGGTTGAATGTAGTGTTGTTTTTGTTCCTCGGTTCCCCATTCCAACAGGGTAGGTACTAGCATATCGATTCCTTGACCGCCCATACCTCCAGGAATTTTTGCCTTAGAAAGTTCTGTAGCAATGATTCTGCTTTTGATGATGTCTGTTTCCCCTCCAAAGCCACCATACTCTTTCGGAATGGCTCTTGCTATGAAGCCTTTCTCAATAAGTATCTTCTGCCATTCGGATCTAGAGATATTTTTACTTGATGTATTTTCAAAGGAGATACCCTCGTACTCCATACAAAAATCTATAACTTCGGCTCTAAAATCTTCGTATTCTGGACCATATTCAAGATTCATATAAAACTCCTTTTTTTTGTATTTATTATTCTAATTAGATTTAGTCTTTATTTGTATTATTTTTGCTTTATATTATGCGGCTGCAAAGATTATGAAAAATACAACATATATATTAAGAATCAAATGTCCCGATGCTTATGGCATTGTTGCCAAAGTTTCGACATCTTTAAATGATATGGATATTTTCATTATGGACTCTTCTTTTTTCAGTGATCCTGTAACGAAAAGCTATTTCATGAGATTAAAAATATTCTCAAGTAAAGGAGAGATTGAATTCTCTAATTTTTCGAATGCTTTTGATGAAGCCTGTAGTGATCTAAAGATGGAGTGGACTTTAGAAAATGAGCCCTCGTCTCCGAATACATTAATTTTTGTTTCTAAATATGGGCACTGTCTACAAGACTTACTTTACAAAAATAGCATTGATTCTTTGAAGATGAATGTATGTGGGATCGTTTCAAACCATGAAAATTTAAAAACCATTGCAGACAATTATTCAATTCCTTTCTTTTATATTAAAAATAATTCAGAAATAAGAGAAAAAGCTGAAGTTGAAATTGAGGGATTAATTAATGATAACAATATTGAGTTAATGATTTTAGCAAGGTATATGCAAATTTTTTCACCCGACTTCTGTTCGAAATATTCAGGTAAAGTTATTAATATTCACCACTCTTTTTTACCAAGTTTTAAGGGAGCAAAACCTTATAAACAGGCATATGAAAAAGGAGTGAAAATAATGGGCGCTACGGCCCATTACATTACTGAAGAATTAGATGCTGGACCTATTATTGAGCAAACTGTTGAGAGAGTTGATCATTCGCAGAGTCCAGACGAACTTGAGCTTATCGGTCAGGATATTGAATCCATTACTCTTACAAGAGCCGTAAAAAAACATTTGGAAGGAAAGGTTTTTATCAACGATAAAAAAACTGTTGTCTTTGATTAATTTAAAGCTTTATCTAAATCGTTTATTAAATCATCTGCTGATTCAATTCCAACCGACAATCTAACCAGTCCATCAGTAATACCAATCTGGTCTCTAACTTCTTTTGATATGGATGCATGAGTCATTAAAGCAGGATGTTCAATTAAACTCTCAACTCCACCCAGGCTTTCAGCGAGGGTGAAAAGTGATGTCTTTTCTAAAAAGTTTTTTGAAGCCTTAAGTCCATCTTTTATCTCTACAGAAATCATTCCTCCAAAGAAATCCATCTGTTTTTTAGCAACAGAATGTTGAGGATGACTTTCTAAGCCTGGATAAATAACATTTGATATTTTAGGATGAGATTCTAAAAAATCAGCAATTTTTTCGGCATTTGAAGAGTGTCTTTCCATTCTAAGGGCAAGAGTTTTAAGGCTCCTTAATGCAAGATAACTATCAAAAGGGCTGCTTATAGGTCCCAAAGAGTTATGTATATTCGATAGTCTTTTGGAATTATCTGACTCAGCATCTTTCATTACTAAAACACCCATGATGACATCTGAATGGCCGCATAAGTATTTTGTTGCCGAATGGATCACATAATCAAAACCTTTGGTAAGAGGTCTTTGTATGTAGGGTGAACAAAACGTATTGTCTGCTACCGTAATGATATTTTTAGATCTTGCAAAATCAGCTAGTTTTTCGAGATCAATAATCTTTAAAAGGGGATTAGTAGGCGTCTCTGCAAACAGCATTTTTGTATTAGGTTTAATGGATGCTTCAATGTTTTCCTCTTTGGACATATCAACATATGAAATCTCAATACCTTGAGAAATGCTTTTTATTTCATTGAAGAGTCTAACGGTTCCTCCGTAGAGATCATCCATCGCAATGATATGATCGCCAGGTTGCAATAGCTCCACACAAGCTGAAATTGCAGCAACACCCGAAGAAAAAGCATGCGCCTTCTCGCCTTCCTCTAAACTGGCTACGCAAACCTCAAAAGCATGTCGGGTTGGATTGGATGTTCGAGAGTAATCATATCCTTTGTGTTCCCCTGGACTTTTCTGAGCATAAGTAGAAGTAGTATATATTGGTGGAATTACTGCACCTGTTACTGGATCAGGATCCTGACCAATATGAATTGCTTTTGTCTCAAAATCTAAATCTTTATTTTTCATTATAAATTCTCACTTAACCAAGCATTATTAAAAGCCTTAGATAAATATTTATTTCCAGTATCACAAATCAAAGAAACTACAGTTTTGTGACTTTTCTGTCTCTTGCAGTAATCTACAGCTGCTTTCACAAGAGTCCCGCAAGAAGAGCCGGCTAGTATACCTTCCTTTTTTAAAAGCAGATTAACCATTTCAAAAGCTTCTTTGTCTGAAACATAGATTCCTTCATCAATAACACTCAAATCTAGGTTATCTGGGATGTAATCCTCACCAATTCCTTCAACAAGCCACTGACCACCGGAATATTCAAAAGTTCCATGATTTACAGCATCTGCAACAACAGAACCTTCTGGATCAGCGACAATAATATCTATCTCTGGATTCTGACTTTTTAAATATCTTCCTATTCCACTAATGGTTCCACCTGTACCAACGCCAGCAACAAATGCATCTACTTTTTGATTTGTTTGATCCCATATTTCCGGCCCTGTTGTTGTTTCGTGTATGAATGGGTTTGCAGGATTAGAGAATTGATTTGCAAAAAAAGAATTTGGTGTATCTTCAACTAATTTTGCTGCAACCTCAGTGTAATACTCTGGATCTCCTTTTTGAACATCTGAACGAGTTAGAATGATCTCAATTCCCATTGCGCTTAAATGAGCCAATTTTTCTTCACTCATCTTATCTGGGATAACTAAAATCAGTTTATATCCCTTCAAAATTGCAGGAAGAGCCAATCCCAAGCCTGTATTTCCTGCAGTACATTCAATAATTGTCCCTCCGGGTTTTAAAAGACCATTTTCTTCAGCAGACTCTATTATGCTTTTCCCAACTCTATCCTTGATAGAGCCTCCTGGATTTAGGTTTTCCAATTTTAAAAAAAGGTCACATTTTCCAGTGTCAATATTATTGACCTTAACCATAGGAGTATTTCCTATGCTTTCTAAAATATCATTGTGTAGATTCATCTTCCTTGATAGTTTTTTTTCTATTGTATTTACTTTTATCTTTAAAAACCTTTGGTTTATTAAATTTATAGAGATTTTTTGCGACAGGGTTTTTTTTGGATTTTTTCTTCTCTGTAGGCACGACTTTAAGAAAGACGCATGTAGGCTTCTTCTTTTAGAAGCCAGATTCTATCTTGACCCCATACATAAAAAGGATTTGAGCCATCTTCATTGGTTAATTTATAACTTGGCACTCCCCAGCAGTTACCTGAATACATATCTTCGAGATTATCCGATAATACTTTTTTCCATTCTTCAGAATCAAGATGAGGGTCCAACACATCCCAGCTGATATTTAACTTTTTAGCTATTGCTTTCAATTTATCAATCTCACCTATGTTAATTCCTTGATTAAAGGAAGCATCCATCAACAAAGCAATATACTCAAAACCTTTTCCTAAAGAATCAATAACCGGAAAGAGAGAATAAGCTCTTCTGGCTGGTTGACCTAGAGGCGAATAAATTTTATCAATCTCTTGCTCGTACCTTCTTCCTTCTCTAGCCGCATCAGAAATTATGTATTTGGCTTTATATAAAGGAATATACATTTCTCTCATCAGCATAGGAAGGACAGGGCGCGTAATGAGATTTAAATTATATTTAGCTGCAAAATCTCTTGTTCTATTAATGCTCACATACGTGTAAGGACTATTCAAAGAAGGAAAAAAATGTAAATTCAATTTTTTTTCTGAAGTAATCTCAGCAGGGGCAGTTAATGCAGGTGAAATGATATAGTCGTTAAAATTTTCTTTATTTAATTTAAGATCTATCAGCCTATCTTCTAGATGATTGAGCCTATCGAGGCCCCAATAATTTTCTCCTTCATAATGAAAGGCTGAACCAAAATAATAGCCGACTTTATCTCGTACCGTGCTTCCTTCTTTAAGAGCTTTTTGAATCTCTGTGCCCGATAATTCATTATTTGATAGTTCGTTGGATATTTCATTTTTATCTCCCCATATAACCTTGGCAATTTCTAGGGCATTGTGGATGAATTCTTTTTTGTCGCTTTTGATTAGAACAGAATTAGCTTGCTGAACGAGTTTATTATCTGGATACGTATCTTTGTGATAATGCACGTCGTAATACGGTCCAATTCTTTTTGCATCATTCAAACAATGAACGTCATACATGTTGGGCTCATGAACTGTCTCAGAGACATCATCGCCAACTAATATTGGGGTAACTTCAACGTTAAATCTTTTGCTTATTTCTCCTGCATAAGATGCAGTTAAATACGAGTAGGGATCATCAACTTTATGAAAATATAAAACTTCATGAGGCCGATTTTCTTTAGTTCTTGTTTCTTCAGCTTTTAGTCTTTGATCAAGAAAAGCCTGTTTATCTGCAAAACCCATCATATTGCGATTTCGCACTGGAGCTGCAATTGTCGATCTGTTAAAAAATTTCAAAAGGGTTTTTAACATTAAAATCTTACATTGCCCGATTGGATGCTTCTGTATAACTCTTCGTTAATTTCTTCGTATTTATTGCCATTTAAAAAATACACTGGATCTTGAGATTTAGATGGATCAAAACCTAATTTTTTTAAGTCTTCTTTTTGATGCTTAAAGGTACCAGTCGTCTGCATTTCTTTTGTTAGACGTAAAAAGTAGGGTTTTTGAAAACCATTAAGATTTTTTTCTACGTGGTCAGCAAACGAACTTAAATTAAAGCTTTCGCTTACATTCATCTGCGCCATGCCAGCTCGTCCTTCGGTATTCTCAACTTGAACTCCGTAAACATTAGCATCAAGAACACCTTCAGCTTTATTAACTATTGCTGCTACTTCCATGGTTGAAACATTTTCTCCTTTCCATCTAAAAGTATCGCCAACTCTATCGGCAAAAGACAACCAATTATTTTCATGAAGGGTTAACAGATCTCCACTGTTAAAGTATCTGTCTCCATCCTTAAAGCAATCTGTCAGAATTTTCTTTTGAGAAGCTTGCGAATCTAGGTAACCGTCAAAAGAAGCTAATTTTGAAATTTCACTGATATAAAGACCAGTTTCACCAACGTTAACCTTTTCACAACGACCTTCTTCATTTCTTATTAATTCACCGCTTTCTAAATCACATTTAACGATCCTATCAGCTGATCTATGTCTGCCTATCATGCCAGGTCTGCCAGCTCTGTTTATAAAGCCAGTCACGCCTTCCGTAGCACCATAAATTTCCCTTATTTCAGGAATCTGAAATCTTTCTTGGAATTTTTCCCAAATATCCGGTCTCAGACCGTTTCCAGAAATTCTTCTTATTTTATGACCTTTCTCCTCAGGAACTTCTTTAGAGTTCAAAAGATATCTACAAAGTTCCCCCACATATGGAAAAATTGTAGCTTCGTATTTCTGTATGTCTGACCAAAAATCAGAGGCTGAAAATTTTTCTTTAATCACAATAGCATTACCAGCCCTTAAAGAAGCTGCCCAACAATAGAGAAGACCGGTTGCATGATAGAGCGGCAGGGTATTGTAGAGAACATCGCTCTGTTTAAAATTAAAACCTAAAAATTGACCAAAATAAGTCATACGAACAGCTCTCTCGTTTGTAATTAGGGCTGCTTTTGGTAAACCTGTTGTTCCAGATGTATACATATACATACATGCTTCTTTGAATGTCGTAGTTACTTCATCGCAAGGAGTCGAATTTTTTTCTAAGCTTTCTAAATCTTGGATATCTGATGGAACTTGCTCTTGATCGTCTATTCCTACAATAATTAAATTTCCCCTTTCTTCATCTGTAAGAGAAGAATTAAATTTATCAAGGTGCGAAGCACCGATGAATACAGCCTTGGCATTTGCCACGTTCAAAACGTGTCTTAAACCTTCACCTCTGACAGTCGTATTTATTAATGCAGCTATAGTTCCTGACTTAACAGCAGCCAAAATCAACAAAAGATACTCGATTCGGTTATCCATTAATAGAGCAAAAGAATCTCCTTTGTTTAAGCCTAGAGATCTAATCACTCCAGAGTAACTATCGATTTTGTCTGAAGCTTGTTTCCAAGTAAGAACTTCTTCTTTGAATAGAAATGCGTTCTCGTTTGGATACTTTTTAATGTTCCATTTAACAAACGTGTAAAGGTTAAGTGGAGATTTTTCACCCCAATAAAGAATAAAGCGAGGTAGGGCAGTTACGTAGTAATAAATATCCTCAAATATTCCATGAAATTTCCAATATAAGTTCTCCATTTTTATCCCCTAATTTTTAATTTAAACCGCGTTTTCTCAGCAAAGAAATCACGTTTGGCTCCTCACCTCTAAATTTTTTATATTGATTCATCAAATCAACTGAGTTACCTGAACTATAAACAAAATCTTCTAGTTTTTCAGCATATTCACTGTCATATAATCCTTCTTTATCAAATATCTCAAAAGCATGAGAATCAAGAACTTCAGACCACATATAACTGTAATAACCCGCAGCATAACCTCCAGCAAAAATATGACCAAAATAGGTGCTTCCATACCTACTATCTATTTCGACTGGCTTTCCAATTTCTTTGAAAAGAGTTTGCTCAAATTCTTCTGTGTTCTTTACTGGCGATTCAATTGTGTGCCAAGCAAGATCCAACATTGAAGCTATCATGTATTCAGTGGTAGCAAATCCTTGATTAAAAGTACCAGCAGATGACATTTTTTCTAACAATCTTTTTGGAATAGGTTTGCCGGTTTCAAAATGCTTTGCAAATTCGGCTAAAAAATCAGAATGTCTTATCCAATTTTCCATTAATTGAGAGGGAAACTCGACATAATCTCTTGTGACGCTTGTTCCTGATAGATAAGGGTAATCCACATCCGAAAGTAATCCATGCAAGGCATGACCGAATTCATGAAACAGAGTCTCGGCATGCTCAAACGTTAGAAATGCTTTTTCACCATCATTGGGTTTTGCAAAATTACAAACATTCAACACAATAGGTCTAACTCTTCCATCGAAATTGCTTTGATCTCTAAAAGTGTTCATCCAAGCACCACCTTGCTTAGAAGGTCTGGCAAAATAATCGGTTAGAAAAACTCCTAAATGATCTCCATTTTTATCTAGTACCTCAAAGGTATCTACGTCTGGATGATATTTAGGAATATCATTTTTTTGAATAAACTTTATTCCAAATAGTCTGTTAGCAAGCTCAAAGGCAGAATCCCTGATTGCATCCATTTCAAGATACGGTTGAACCTCCGCTGAATCAAAGTCGTATTTTCTTTTTCTAACTTTTTCAGAATAATGCATCCAATCCCAAGCTTGAAGAGCAAAATTATTACCTTCCTCTTGAATAAGGTCTTGCATATCTTTTATCTCTTCTTGGGCCATTGCTTTTGCAGGCTCCCATACTTGATTGAGAAGAGCGTTAACTCCATTCGAAGATTTCGCCATGGTTTTCTGTAAAGAGAGTTCGGCGTGGTTTGTAAAACCCATCAGTTGAGCTTTTTCTAACCTCAAATTAGCCATTTCCCTGACGATTTCCTCGTTATTGAATTCATTAGGATTTTTTCCTCTGTTTATATACATTTTATAAAGTTGCTCACGTAAGTCCCTATTTGTAGAACTTGTTAAGAACGGATACATACTAATTCTTGTGGGATTGAAGACCCAACCGGATGAATAACCTTTATTTTTTGCTAAACGTTTAGCTTGGTCTTTAATTTTCTCTGAAAGGCCGCCTAATTCTTTTTCATCGCTTATGTACAATTCAGAATTGTTGGTATCTTTTAAAACATTTTGATCAAATTTTATAGAGAGCTCAGTGAGTTTTTTATTGATTTGAATAAATCTTTCTTTGCTTTGTTCAGAAAGGTTTGCACCATTCATCTCAAAGTTTCTTATCATCTCATCGGTTAATCTTTGTTGTTCCAAACTTAAAGAAGAGTACTCATTAGTTTTAATAGCTTTAAGTCTTTTGAATATTTTCTCATTCAGGAATAACGAATCTCTGTGGGCAGAAAGTTTAGGACCAATCTTCTCAGATAGTTTATCTAAGTCATCGTTAGTATCTGCAGATAATAAATTATAGAAAACAGCTGTAACTTTGGTTAATAACTCTCCAGATCTCTCAAGTTCAGCGATCGTGTTTTTGAACGATGGATTTTCATTGTTCTTTGAAATATTAATTATCTCTTTTTCATGCGCCTTAATGCCTTCCTCAAATGCAGGTAGGTAATGATCTATTTTTATTGATTTGAAATTAGGTACTAGAAACTCGTTTTTATAATCTTCATAGAATGGATTTGACATCTCACTTTCCTCCGAACAACTTAAAATTAGAAATGAAATAAGAAAAATGTAACTTATTTTAAACACAATGTTTATTTTTTAAATATCGCTTTAATCTTATTGGATATAAACTTTTTTTCACCGGAATTGCTCAATGATGCTTTTGCGAAATAAGTCATGTGATCATTTCCCGAAGGAAAAGACGTATCCGAAAAATATACTAAACACCCATCGGGATTAGGTGGGCAATCAAAAGTTTTCCATTTTTCTGCATCACTTTGACCGCTCTTTGCTCGATAAATATCCACAAAAATCGTTAAATCCTCTGATTGATTGCTCTCTGATGAATTTCTGACAGATAACTGTAGTCGTGGGATCTTGGATAGCGAATATTCATTTAACTCTATAAAGGCATCATTTTCTGACTCTTGAATCAATAAATTAAGGTCCAAATTATATTTTTCATCGAATATTCCTATTTGACTAAAAATTAAAATAATGGCGATAAGAGCCATCGCTAAATAAGGAGCATTTTTCTCTAAGTTCATTTCTTTAATTTATCCCAGACTGCAAAAGGAGTATATATCAATGCAAAAATTATGAATGCAAGAAGAACAAAAATTGGAATTTGAGCTGGTGGATCAGGCAGAAAATCAGCAATTGATGCACCATCAGGTCTTGCCATTAGGTACCAATAATTTGCAGGGTTACCCTCAGCAAAATAATTTATAAAACTATTAATAGAGAAGACAACTGGAGATAAAAAGACAGTAATGAAGAAAATCTTTATGAAAGTTTTAAAATAGGGTCTTACCTTGTAGACAATTAAGGAAAAGAATATTCCTAACCACATTAATCCATGACCAAAGAAAAAGAGAATGAAATTTGGATCAGGAAAGGCAAATCTGATATCTGGCTGTGTATTAGCAATCAATCCTCCCGCAATTCCCCAAAAAAAAGATATTTCAAAAAAAATCTTTTTTCTAGAGAGTAAAAAAATGGCTGCACAGATTGCTGATAAGTGACAAAAATGAAGAGGCAATATCTTTAATATGGAAAAATAATCAGGATAAAGGGCAGGGTAGTATATTGGTTTAGAAAATTCATTAAGTAGAATCAACAATGCCAACGAGGTGGAAATTACATTTTGAGTTTTTTCTTTCAAGGTTAGGACTAAATAGGGAATAATGATTATTGAAATAAAAATCAAACCCAGAGCTATCAAGTGATCGGATCCAAATATTATGAAAGGCTCTTCAGTAAACATGTTTAAATCTTATGTCAAAGGCACATATTTATTCTATATCTTTTTAGCTTTTTTAATTTCGTGCTCTGAAAATCAGATATCAAATAAAATCAGTTGGGAAGGTGATTCTTTTTACGTTAACAGAGAGAATGATGAATATAAAATTGATTATTCCGTCACTTTGGATGTAACTTCTATGGAAATTGGCACGCGAATAAATATATTTTCCTTTCCTGAAGGAGAAATTATCGATAATTTTTCTGTCGAATTAATAGAAAAAGAAATGAGAGTAGACGGAGTCAAATTTTGCAGAATCTGGGGAAATTCTGAGATGTATGTATCTATGAACTATGTGGTCGTCAATGACTGTCTTTATTAGGATCAGCCGATTCTATGAAATCAGTAAACTGTGTTTGTAATCGTTGCATGCCTGAAATCCATCTGTCTCGATCATTCCCTTTTCTGGATACATACTCAAGGACTTCTTTATGCGGAGCTGCTAAAAATCTTTCATTGACTATGGCATCCAAAACTTCAGCGGCACATTCTTCAGGTTCAATCATTCCGTCAACTCCTGCAACACCAGGTCCATTAGCAGTCATCGCTGTTCTTACTGCCTGAGGGCACAAGCAGGTAACGCCAATCCCATTCGACCCGTATGTAATCTTCAGCCATTCAGCAAAAGAAACAGCGGCTGCTTTAGTAACTGAGTAAGGTGCGGCTCCGATTTGAGTCAAAAGCCCAGCTGCTGATGCGGTATTCATAAAGTAACCGGATTCGCGTTTTAGCATGTTAGGCAAACAATATTTAGCTGCGTGG
Organism: uncultured SAR86 cluster bacterium; assembly: GCA_902578495.1. Classification (GTDB taxonomy): domain Bacteria; phylum Pseudomonadota; class Gammaproteobacteria; order Magnimaribacterales; family AG-339-G14; genus CACNYO01. The sequence goes on along the minus strand of CACHCY010000001.1, from coordinate 2,763 downwards.
ATATGAGACATGACATTGATATCCCATATACTTTGCCAACCTTGCGCAGTGGTATCGAGGAGGCCAAATTCTCCTCCAATCCCAGCATTTGAACAAAATATATCTATGTCGTTTTCTTTATTAACTTCTTCAATGAGACTCCTAATTTCTGATTCTTTTGAGACATCAGTTTTTATTGCAATACCATCCATTAAATCAGCCGTTTCTGCTAATCCTTCTTCATTAAGATCTGCTATGTAAACTTTATCCGCTCGAGCGTTTTTAAAAGCCTGAGCAAGAGCTCTTCCAATTCCGCTAGCAGCTCCTGTAACAACTACAACTTTATTTTCAATATTCATATTATTTTCCTATGGTAGTAACTGCTTCTTCCCTCAGTTGTTTTTTTGCAATTTTTCCAGAAGCAATTCTTGGAAGTTTTTCTGTTTGAAATTTCATAAATTCTGGAATTTTAAATTTAGCTAGTTTGGATGCTAAAAAGCCTGATAATTCGACTTCATCAATCATTTGATCTTCTCTACACGATACAACAGTTGCTAGTTTCTCACCAAGTCTTTCATCAGAAATTCCAAAGACAGATGCTTCTAAAACAGAAGGGTGTTCAGTTATAGCGGCTTCAACCTCGAGACAAGCAATATTTTCACCACCCCTGATAACAATATCTTTCTTTCTATCTTTTATATATAAAAAGCCATCGCTGTCTAATAAGCCTAAATCTCCTGATCTAAACCAACCTTCAGCATCTAAAACTTCATCAGTGGCATCCTGATTTTTCCAATAATTTTTAAAGTTACAAGCACCTCTGATACAGACTTCTCCAATTTCGTCTGTTCCGAGGTCATTACCATCGTCATCAACTATTTTTAGGTCTATTAATTTTGGTAAAGGAAACCCTGTGCTTGAGGGTTTTTCTGAATATAAGTCGCCGGCATTATTCGCTGCTAAGGCGTTCGTTTCCGTGAGACCGTAACCAATTCCGGGAGATGTATCTTTAAAATTTTCTCTCATTTCTTTTACTTGCTCAGGAGGTCGAGCAGCGCCACCACCGTTTAATCCTCTTAGAGAAGATATATCTCTCGGGTTCTTTTTTTGTGCTTCAACAAGCTCATATGACATTGTTGGCACGCCAGTAAAATCAGAAATTTTCTCTCTTTCGATTAAGTCCAAGGCAACTTCTGGATCCCATTTATGCATGAGCACTGTTTTTCTGCCAACAGGAATCGATAACAAAAATATGGCATGAGAACCTGTCACATGAAATAAAGGAACGCTTACAAGAACAGCAGCTTGATCTCCTTCGCCCATAATTCCTAGATTTTCTTCATCTGAAGACTCTTTCAATAAGGTTTGAAGAGCAATCCAGTAAAAAGGCGCAAACATTACCGATCTATGCGATGAAACAACTCCTTTAGGATGCCCTGTGCTTCCAGATGTATACATTATTGATGCATCATCATCAGGACTGACGGCAACTTCATTATCAAGAGTTTTATTCTGATTTTCGATAACTTTATAAAAGTCTATGTCTGAATGATCTGGATTTTCAGATCTTACCGAAATTCTTTCAATTTCAGGACACTTATCTCCAAGTCGTTCTAAACGTTCTTGGTCAGCAATAAATAATTTTGATTCACTATTATTTAATCCGTATTCAAGTTCATCTCCTTGCCACCAGGAATTTAAGGGAACAGCAACTGCACCTATCGATGTCACCGCCATGTATGCGAACATCCACTCAGGATAATTTCGCATCGAAAAAGCAACTTTATCTCCTTTCTTAATGCCATAAATGTTCTGAAGAGAGTTTGCCAGCTGATAGGATCTTGAAAGAGTTTCACTATAAGTAATTTGTTGATCTTCAAAAACGACATGAGTCCACTCCCCATGAGTTAAACCCAGCTGATAATATCCTAAGAGATTGTCTGGAGATTCAGAAAAAACGTAATATTCGTTCCCTCTAATTGTCTCTTTACTAACTCCAAGAAGTCCTTCAGAAGAAATCTTTTCAAAGGTCTCTAATCTTTTTTGAGGATCAATCAGATCCAACTGGCCAGCCATAATTTACTTACCTGTGAAATTCGCTGGTCTTTTTTCTATGAAATGTTTGACTCCTTCTTTGAAATCATCAGACCCGAAGCTTTCAACCATCTTTTTAAATGCTTTTTGAATATGATCATCAAATGACTCTTCCAGAGACGCATACATTTGCTCTTTCATAATTTTCACAGATCTTGGCGAAACATTCTTTGCTAGATCTTCTGCGTAAGCAATGACTTCATCCATAAATGAATCAGCCGGAATAGCTTTATTTACGAGACCAATTCTTTCAGCTTCTTTTCCGTCAAATTTTCTTGCAGAAAAAAGAAGATCATTAGCATGAGATAAACCAATTATCCTACTAAGCATCCAGCCAACGCCCCACTCAGCAATCAAACCTCTTTTAGAGAAAGCTGTTGAAAAAACAGCAGTCTCGGATGCAAATCTGATATCACAGTAAAGAGATAGAATAAAACCAACCCCGGCAGCAGGACCATTAATAGCTGCTATAACCGGTTTATCTAAATTACGCACATAACTGAATCCTTTCCAAGGCTCATCATCTTTAGATTGTTCAGAGGAGTCTGATTTTCCTTCAGAGGTACTAGCAAGACCGTCCATGTCAGCACCTGCAGTAAATCCTCTCCCTTCTCCGGTAAGAACGATTACTTTAATAGAATCATCCGCACATGCCTGATCTAAGATCTCCTTGAGTCTTGCACTGAGAGC